>JBEKSC010000011.1:0-79150 GCA_049517415.1 Bathyarchaeia archaeon | reverse complement strand
AACGTGGCAGGAAGCCTAAAGGCAACACGAACCGAAACACGCGGAAGTCCAAACCGCGAAACTCTACTGAAATACCTCGCCTGAACAGACGGCCCCCGTTGGCATCAATCTTGGGCATCCAGAAAGTCGAGGGCTTCTCTCAGCGAACTAATCCTGCCATCCGGTCTGATCTCAGAATCCGGAACTCGCCTATCAAACCTAGACAGGGCGAACAATGAGCTTGGCCGATTCTTGAAGCCTTCTGGTATGGGATAGTCGTACAGCAGAGCCTTCATGCCAGCGTTCTTAGCACCCCAAACATCCGCCTCGGGGTCATCACCAATGTGGACAACCTTAGCTGGGTCCGTCCCAAGCGCGGCTACTGCTTTCTCAAATATCTGGCGATCCGGTTTCCTTGAACCCACTTCATCTGAGAAAACCGTTGAATCGAAGAACCCCAACACGCCATACTTCCTGAGCAGTTCGCGTAAGGCTGTACCCGGGCTTCGGCCCGTGTTGCTGATTAATCCGATTCCGCGAACTTGGTTGCGCATTCCCTGCAGAGTTTTGATTGCATCGCCATTAAGCTCTGGAGGAGAATCAAAAATTGGGTCAACATACGCACTCTCAAGTTTCCTAGCTGTCCCAGAATCCAAGGCAAAGTCGCTTAGGCGTGCGGCATTCATGATTAGACGAATTTGCTCCATTGTATGGAGTTCTTTGTTGCTCCGCCAAATTGCTTGGAATTGGGTAGCGGTCTGCTCGTAACCCTCCTTCACGTCTTCTTCCGAAACTCTATTGCCGGATTCCGAAAGTATTCGGCACATCCTTTCACATCTCATTGCGTTCCGAGCGTCGTCTAACTCAGGGCGGTCGATGAAGAGCGTTCCCCAAAGGTCGAACGTAACCCAGAGGTTTCTCTTGGAACTTGTCACTTCATTCCTGCCTTTCTGAGTTCACTCGCAATCAACGGGGCCACGCTTACACGACTGATTGGGCTAGGAACGGTGTCGGTCCCGACGACGCTAACCACTCCCGCCTGTCGTATTTTTTCAAGTGCGCCGGGCGCTAGGATCGGGTGAGTGCAGGCAACGGCGACTTTATTCGCCCCTTGTGACAAAAGTATTTTCGAAGCTTCTACGATCGTTCCTCCGGTGCTGATTATGTCATCAACGATTAACACATCTCGTCCCTTGGCGTCCGACCTCCTTGGGCGGACTTCCACGTGGTCATCTCCAAGCCGCTTTTTCTCGAAAACATCGTAGTCAGTCCCGAGCCTGTCGGCGGCGACTTTCGCCCACTGCTCAGCCTCAGCGTCCGGCCCAATCACTAGAGGCTTCTGTACCTCCCCCGCTTTCTTAGCGTAATCGGCGAGAAGAGGCATTGCAGACAGATTATGTGATGGTATCTTGAAGACCTCCGAAGACTTCAGGACGCGATGGTGATGCATGTCGATCGTGTAGACCTCATCGGTCCCGACGCTTTCCATGAGTTTTGTGACAGTCCTGAAGCTTAGCGCTTCGCCAGGTTTGAAGCGTTCATCCTGTCTAGCGTAGGCGAAGTATGGTATGAACGCGGTAACCTTGCTAGCTCCTAAATCTTTCAGTGTATCAACGAGCAGTAGATATTCGAAAAGTAATTCGTCAGGCGTGTGATGTATTGATTGAATGACGGCGACGTTTTCGTTCTTGACATCATCGAGCACTCGGAGATACTTCTCCCCGTCTGGGAACCGTCGGAGATCCAATGATCCTGATTTTAGATGGAGTTCTTGTGCAACCTTCGACGCTAGAGTTTCGGCCGATGAACCTCCAATTACGATCAATACACAAAACCCCGGACAGACCCGTATTCGATGCCCAAATAAAACTTGTCTGAGTGAGTTCTCAGCCCTTCAATTCGTCGATTGCGTCAACAACTTCTTGAAAGTCGCTGATTTCCTTGTGGGTGACCTTTCCCTTACGACATGCCGCTGCTAATCTAGAGCCCTTGATTGCGAATGGAAAATCAGCCGCTCTCGCAGCCGGGAAATCCCCTGTTCCATCACCTATGAAGAACACCCTGTCGCCCTGTTTTTTGCGATACCTGACTAGGTCATCCTTGAAGTTGATTGCCCCGGTTCCCAACAATTCAGGGAAGGTCAGTTCGTAACCGTTGGGAGTGTACGTGGCTTTCGGTGCATATACTTCCACAAACTCCAACCAGCCCTGCCGCCCTAGGAAATGCCGTATACAAAACTCGAGTCCGGCGCTCACGATAGTCAATGGCAAACGCTTTTTCTTGCAAGACTCGACGAGCTTATCGAAATTTGGCCTGAAGACTACGACTTTGTCCAGCGCTTCCAGGATCTGCTGTTCGTTAACCTTGAGCATGGCAAATTCATTTCGTATAGACTCTTCGAAAGTAATCTTGCCGCTCTCAAATTTCTCTTCGATCCGTTTCCAACTTGGATCAGCAAAACGCTCCAGTGCAAATTCGGCGGTGTCGATGTTGACGATTGTCTCGTCGAAATCGGACATGATTAGCGTCTTGCCAGAATGCATGCGAATCCCTAGTTTTTTGAGGGGCTTTCGTAATGAATTAAAGCTAAGAGTAGTAAACGCCTTGTGGAGTAGCTTGTGTTGCGCATGATAACGATTGTTCTAGCCCAGTGGTGCCCACACTGCGTTCCGCTGTCCCTTGAGACGACGCAGCGGATGGCGAGGGAATTGAACTTTGAGCTTCGTGTTCTAGACATAGACTCACCTGACCAAGCGAAGGAGGCGGACATACTGGTAAAGGAACAGGGTGACTGTGCGGAGGACTACCTTATACCCCAAGTATTCATCGAGCAAGACGACGGGAGCATACAGCACGTTTTCACCGGGTTCTCGGAAGGAGTTCAGGTCACAAGTGCTCAATGGGACAATTTCTTTGCGAGTAAGTACTATGCAGGCTTGCTTAAGTCGGCCGGGTAGGTTCATTTTCCGAACTTCGCTCTACAGGACAGGCAGAGCCGCTCTGTCGAGCTTCGATCATGCATGAACAACTTCATACAACCAACCTTTGATCCGTCCCCCACGCAAAGGGAAACGGCCTGCTGCTTTTGCTCCTCAGTTTTAGGATATCTAGTCCAATAAATTTCCGTGACGCCGGCGCCTTCCCCCAACCTGGAATCAAGGATTTCTTGCGCATCTCCTCCAAGCTCCCAGCCGTGGCGCGAAGCGACTCGCAAATCTCTGTGATTCACGTTCTCTTCTCCGACCTGCTCGCGGAGCGAATTCTCAAACCATTCGCGGTCAGGTTGGGTGCTAAAGTATACAACTTGTGAAACAAACCCTTCCGGGCAAAGGTAAGCACCAACTAGGCTGGTTGAATTCTGTGAAACAACTGTCATCGCCGTAGGTTTATCGCAGTGCCGGTAGCATTTTCCCGTGAAGTTCAGGTACTTGAGAACAAATTCAGGAAACCAATCCATTTACTCCGCCTGGAAGCGTCCATGGAATAGGGGAAGTTTAAAGCATTCCACTTGCGAGCTTGGCCAGATTCCATTTGCGAACGCGCGCTGTTGTTGCAATAATCTTGATGGCGCTGGGAATCTCCTGCATTGGCCTCGCAATCGACTCATTGCTGACTCGCTACGCGGCCTCCGTAAGCGTTCCAATTTTAGCAACAGTAGGAGCCCTCATGCTCATCATCGGCTTGCTGCTTTTAATAACCGAATTTATGGAGAACTGGCTCAGTAAGGGCCAGACTGCGTTGGTCGACGGCCTTCAGGCTGGGTAGTCGAGGGTTCGATCGCAGCGAGTTGAATGACATGACCACCGACCCTGAAGACTTGCTACAGGTAGCCGCCGCCAGCGCTGAGGAGGCGGGAAAGAAGCTCCTGAAACTGTTTCAAAGCTCGAAAAAACTCTCCATTACGCGGAAGTATGATTACCCCGGTAGCATCGTTACCAATGCTGACACAGAATCCGAAAGAATCATTTTGCAAAACATAAGACGAAGCAGGATCAAATCAACAGTGAATTCTGAGGAAGCAGGTATCATAAACTACGGTTCGCGCGATCTCGTTTGGGCGCTGGATCCACTGGATGGGACGTTGAATTACGCAAAGAGGATACCATACTTTGCAGTGTCAATCGGCGTGCTGCTAAAGGGAGAGCCAGTGGCAGGCGCAATATACAACCCTGTTTTGGATGAGATGTACACCGGTTGCCAACGAAGAGGCTCGCAATTGAATGGTAAGCGAATACATGTTTCCAACACAAAATCGTTGAGAAATTCCTCCCTCATTTTCGAATGGTGGGATAGGGAACCCTCGATCCCTAATCCGTTGGGATTCGAGGCGCGCCTCTATGACTATACGCGCAGGCTCCGGTCTCCGGGAAGCGTTGCGTTAAACTTGTGTTCCGTAGCTTCCGGGAGGTTCGACGGAGTCGTAACGGTTTTTCAAAGGTCACCGATTTACGAAACAGCTGCCGGTTGTCTAATCCTAGAGGAAGCGAGGGGCCGAGTAACAGACTCATCGGGCAATAGCTGGAGGAAGTTCACGCGCTCAATATTAGCGGGTGGACCGAAAGTGCACGAGCAGCTCTTGTCACTCGTTAGAAGACTCTAATCGTAACTGAGCTCAGAGGCCCTCTCGCGAGAGCTCTTCGACTAATTCGCGTTGCTTTGAGGTTAGTTTCGAAGGAGTCTTCACGCGAACTGCGACAAGTTCGTCTCCTCTATCGTTCTCGCGAAGGCTCGGCATTCCTTTTCGTCTTAAGCGGAAAACCGCTCCAGTTTGTGTTCCGGGGGGCATCACTATTTTCGCAGGCCCGTCTAATGTTGGTACTTCGACCTCACCGCCTAAGATAGCCTTGGAGAAATTCACTTCGATATTGGAGAGAAGGTCGTTCCCCTCCCTTCTGAACACATCGTGCGGCCTGACGTTAACGACGACGTACAGGTTCCCCCTCTGCCCGCCCCCATTAGCTGCGTCCCCCTCGCCACGTAGGATTAACTGAGAGCCAGTATCGACACCAGGGGGAATCCTTATGTTGATTCGCCTGTGGCGTTCAACGATTCCCACCCCACGGCACACAGTGCAAGGTTTCTCGATTATCGTTCCTCTACCACGGCATTTACGGCAGGGCTCAATTCGAGCGAAATGGATGAATCCCCGAGTTTGGACATGTTGGATTTGGCCAGTGCCTCCACATTCCGAACACTTCTTTGGCGAAGTCCCAGACTTCGCACCCGTGCCGTTACATTCTGAGCAGCGTTCTCGTCTAGGGACTTCTATTTCAGTGGCGAGGCCAGAGTAGGCTTGCTCCAAGGATATTTCGAGATCATAACGTAGGTCGCCACCCCTCGTTGGGCGACGCTCTTCGCGCCCGCCAAAGAACATGTCGAAGATTGACTCGAATCCGCCGGACCCGAAACCGATGTCTCTGAATACCTCGTCGAAGTTTACTCCTCGGAAAATATCCTCCGTGGTGTACCGTGAATCTATGCCCGCGTGGCCATAGCTATCGTATTGTGCCCGCTTATCATCATCCGAGAGGATGGCGTAAGCCTCGGATATCTCTTTGAATTTGTCTTCAGCGCCGGGCTCTTTGTTTCGGTCAGGGTGGTATTTCAGGGCAAGTTTTCTGTATTCGTTCTTGATTTGGTCCTTGCTCGAATTGCGCGGCACACCAAGTATATCGTAGTAGTCACGTTTCGACAATATTGGTCGGCCGCGGTATCATTGCTACTTCTTGTCGTCTACGACTTTGTAATCTACATCGACCGGTTGGGCAGGGTTTTCACTTTGCGGGCCTGATGCGGATGGGCCGGCTTGTCCGCCTGGTCCGGCTTGCTTCTGGGCCACTTGCTGGTAAGCAGCGGTTCCAACATCCTGCATGACCTTCTGGAGTGCTTCGAGCTTTTGCTTAATCGCCCCAACATCTTTACCCGCCAGAGCTTGTCGAAGCTCCGAAACGCGGCTCATGACCTGTTCAGATTGTTCTTTTGATATCTTGCCCGCGAGTTCCTTTGTTAGTCGTTCTGCGCTGTAGATGAGGTTGTCAGCTGAATTTCGAACCTCTGCTTCTTCCTTACGTTTTTGGTCTTCTGCCCCGAATTGCTCCGCTTGTTTGACCATCTTCTCAATGTTGTCTTTCGAGAGTTTTGTGGAAGCCGTTATCGTGATCTTCTGCTCTTTGTTAGTGGCCAAGTCTTTTGCAGTTACGTTCAGTATGCCGTTGGCATCTATGTCGAATGTCACTTCGATTTGTGGTACTCCACGCGGTGCGGGTGGAATGCCGGTCAAGTTGAACATTCCTAGAGAAACGTTGTCGGCTGACATCGGCCTCTCTCCCTGAAGAACATGCACCGTGACCGTAGTCTGGAAGTCGGCCGCGGTCGAGAAGATTTGGCTTCTCCTCGTTGGAATCGTAGTGTTCCTATCAATTATCTTAGTGGAAACGCCCCCGAGAGTTTCAACACCAAGGGATAGAGGGGTAACATCGAGGAGCAACAGGTCGCGAACTTCTCCCGCGATCACGCCCGCCTGTATTGATGCCCCCGTGGCGACGCATTCCATCGGGTCGACACCGCTTTCCGCTTCTTTGCCCATGTATTCCTGAACGAATTTTCGAACAATGGGCATACGCGTCGGCCCACCAACAAGAATGATTTTGTCAACGTCCTTCGGGGTGAGCTTGGCGTCTTGAACAGCCTTCTCCGTGGGGCCGCGGCAACGGTCAATCGTTGGCCTCACTATTTCTTCCAACTTACCCCGAGTCAAATTCATCGTAAGGTGCTTTGGACCCGCTGCGTCTGCGGAAATAAATGGTAAGTTAATGTCCGTGGTCAGCACGGTTGATAATTCGATCTTCGCCTTTTCAGCCGCCTCGCGAACTCTCTGAATAGCCACCTTATCATTGCGCAGGTCTATCCCGGTGCTCGCTTTGAAGTCTCCAGCTATGTAGTCTATGAGTGCATTGTCCATGTCCGTACCGCCGAGCTGAGTGTCGCCGTTAGTTGATAGAACCTCAAAGACTGGCGTTGCCTGGGAATCAGACCGACCCACCTCCATCATCGTAACGTCCAAGGTTCCCCCTCCCAGGTCAAAGACCATTATCTTGAGTTCCTTCTCGGCCCTGTCAAGACCATAGGCTAGCGATGCGGCAGTTGGTTCGTTGATTATCCTAACAACCTCAAGGCCTGCAATCGCGCCAGCGTCCTTTGTGGCCTGGCGTTGGTTGTCATTGAAATATGCTGGGACAGTGATTACAGCTTTCTCGACCTTATCCCCCAAGAAAGCTTCCGCATCACGCTTAATCTTCTGAAGGATGAAAGCGGAGATTTGCTGCGGAGTGTATTCTTTCCCGAAAATGTTGACCTTATAGTCAGTACCCATCTTGCGTTTGATTGCTTGAACCGTACCCTCAGGGTTCGAGACAGCTTGTCGCCTGGCGGGTTCTCCCACGAGCAGTTGCCCGTCTTTGGTGAACGCCACGTATGACGGAAACGCCTTCCCGCCCACCGAAGTGCCTTCAGCGCTTGGGATAATAGTTGGTCGTCCAGCGATTACTGCCGCAGCTGCTGAGTTGCTGGTTCCGAGGTCAATTCCTATGATCTTTGGCATATTTCGCATCCCTAATAGTTACTTGACGTAACAAGGAACTAGGTATCGGTTCAAAAACATTATGGGAGCTCAATTCGAGTCTCCCCCCGTCTCACTTTCAGGCTCTGCTTCAGATCTTCTTGCTTTAGCAACAACGACAAGGCTCGGCCGAATCACTTTCCCATTCAAAAAGTACCCTTTACGGACTTCCTCAACAACTGTGTTCTCAGGCTTGTCATCAGCTTCCAAGTAGCCGACAACTTCGTGTCGCTCCGTATCCAGTAGGCCCCCCACGGACGGAATTTCCTCTAAACCTTCGGCGAAGAGGACTTCTGCGAGTTGCTGATGTAGCATCTTTAGCCCTACCCCAATCTCGTCCGTAGGCATCGAGTCACCAGATTGGCTCAATTTTCCAGCCTGTTCCAAAGCATCCAGAACCGGCAGCAATTTGACGAGCAGTCTTTCAGAGGCCTGCTTAGTTACGGCGTCAACCTGGCGTTTTGCGATCTTCTGGAAGTTCTCCATGTCTGCCTGAAGGCGCTGTAAACGGTCCAAGTACTCAGCCGCCTTCTTTTCGCTCTGCTCCTTCTCCTCAGTAACTTGCTCCAGCTCCTTCCGCATCTGTTGAATAGATAGAGGGCTCCCAGCCTTGGCCTGTGATTCTTTACTCATTTCGGTTGGCAACTCGGGACCACTACAAAGGGTTTGAAACCACAACAGGCAATTCTTAAGCTTGCTTTTTCCTTCCGTCACGAAGTGCTCTGCGTTCCTAGGACTTTACTGTCTTTCAACTGGTCAAACGCATACTGTGGTACGTACGTTCCGACGGACACGGTCTCGTCCTGGATCCTATGGAAGTATTGCCGGGCGATCAGAGTCTCGGTCTTAGAAACACCCTGTACTCCCTCAAATTGGTTTACGGCTTTTTCAAGAATCTGGCTAACGTTCTTGCTGTGAAGAATCGTGAGTAGATCCCAATCCCCTGGAATGATATGCCCTTCAACAACATGTTCCAGTTTTTTAAGTTGGGACAAAACGTCGGGGAGTGAACCCTGTGCCCGTAACAGTGAAATCGTTAGGGCGTCATTCTCGTCAACAGTGTACTCTTTCGTGAAACCTTCGAAAGGTATGTGAGTGCTTGTGGCCCTAATTCCCGGCGTATCTCGGATTTGTGAAACGGACTTGTACAAATCAGAACGATCATAGTGCGACACTCGCACGAGCAATTCGTACTTGCCGATTAGAAGTGCCCCTTCCTCAATCTGGCTAATTTCCTTAACCGCTTTGACAACGTCTGCTATCTGCCCGCGTTCTATGACTGCGAGAATGTAAGAATATGTTTTCAAGGGCGAACTCATAGCTGACTCATCGGAATCCGAATTCTATTACAACGCAGCGTAGCGAAGCCTCGTACTTAAATCAGTACAATAGCATCCCAACTGATTTGTCGAGGCTCGCTAAAATTGGTGACATGAGAAAAAGCAAAGTTCGATAGGATAGCTTGGATGGATCTTGATGTAAGGCTGATTCTTGTAGAGAAGGCAGAACGCAGAGTACCGTATGCTTTTCTGGGGGATTGTTCGCCGTCTACCTGCCCCCCGAGGAAGGTAGGCCGCATTCCACGTAATGGGCCACATTTCCGAGACACTCATATTGTGGTTTTTTGGTAGTCGTTGGTTTTGAACTTAGACGAGGCGTTCAGAGGGCTTGGGGGCAATGCCAGAAAGGAAGACAGAACGAGTACGCTTACAACGTGTCTTAGTTCAGCCCTCAATGGCCATTCAACCTGAAGTTCACGTGCCTCAACCTAGCTTCGGATCGCTGGTTGAGATTACGCCTTTCAAGGCTGGATTCTTTCGCCACCCCCTCACCCTTAACCCCGAAGTCGCGAAGGAGACCTACCGCCAAGCAGGCCTAAGGCTGCTATATTCGCCCCGCGCCCTCAAATTAATCCGGGAACACCGATCAGTAATTCTTGAGTACGACAGAGACGGCGTCGTATGGGTCAGACCACTTAAGGACGATTCATTGAAAGAAATTCTCGACGACCGAACCTTCAAAACATATGTCATCTGGAGTCCATACTACGACGCATATAGACTGAGGCAAGCCGGATCGGTCAAGTTCGCCAAACACGCCTTCGAAAATCAGGGTGTACGCGTCCTACTCCAAAACTTCCCCGAAACCGAAGTTCGACTAGCCGTCATTAAGCTTCCGCGAAAAATCAACGTTACACTCTATCCCTTTCAACGAAAAGCAGTAGAATTCATCCTAAGAAACAACGGCCGAGCTTGCCTCTTCGACGAGATGGGGCTCGGGAAAACTATTACCGCCACCACAGCATTGCTGGAACTTATCAAGCAGAAGAAAGCCTCGAGGGCCATCATTGTTACCCCAAATGCGGTAGTTGAACAATGGCATGGGGAATTAGTTGAGAAATTCAACCTCGAACCAACGATGGTTTCATCTCGGCGCACGCTAAGCGAACGTATGGAACTATACAATGATCCGCTCATCGTGATGAACTATGAGTTGCTTAGAACTGATTTGGAGTTAATACTTCAAAAAAACTTCGACACGTTAATCCTCGACGAGGTAACTCGGGTAAAGAACTGGGATACGCAAACAAGTGAAGCGGCGAAGAAGCTCATCGTCAGAAACGTTATCGCCTTGACCGGCACGCCACTCGAAAATCATCTTGGGGAACTTTACAACATCGTCAACATTGTCCAACCCGGCTTCTTTGGACGCTACAACGAAGACTTCCTAGCCAGGTTCACGCTGAAACTTTCTGGTCAAGGATGGCTGAGTTCGCGCCCCATTGTTAACCCTGAAAACCTACCTGAACTCAGAAGGGAGTTACGGCTGGTTTCTATTCGGCGAACGAAGGCCCAGGTATTGAAGCAACTGCCGGCACTTACGACTCAATACGTGTATACGGAACCGGCAAGGAACCAGAAAATGATCTATGACATACTCCAAGAAAGCTTAGGCGAAACTGTTCTAGAAGAGTATGCCTACAGCACCAGCGACCAGGAAGGACCCAACCCCTTCACCGCAAACCGCCTCAGATTCTACACGCTCTTGCGCGAAGCCTGTGCAGACATCAGCATGATAGCAGGCTACCTACGCCGCAAGCAACGAGAAAACACAGAGGACGCTCGGACATTACGGGAGTCAGCCATCTTCAAGAAACTTATCCGCGTACTAGCAAACCTCGAACCAGAAAACGCGAAATTGGTTGAGCTAAAGGAATTGGTAAATGAGCTTACCGAACAAGGCCACAAGATAGTTGTGTTCTCACAATTTGTAGCCGTCGTTAACCTGATCCAGGAAGAACTCTCGAGCCTAGGAATTCCAACACTTGTATACCACGGTCAGCTTTCCGGCGACGACCGAACCACGCATCTGAGACAATTCATAGAGCAAACAGAATACCGTGTCCTCGCCAGTACGGACGCGGGACAATTCGGATTGAACCTCCAAGCCGCCGATGTCGTAGTAAATTACGATTTACCTTGGAACCCAGCCCGATTGCAACAGCGCATAGCTCGTCTGCACCGAATCGGCCAGACCAACAAGGTTCTTGCGGTAAACTTCGTCGTCAAAGGCACTGTGGAGGAGCATGTTCGCGATGTGCTAGAGCGAAAACGAAAGCTGTTCAGAGACGTGACGGTGAGTGAAATAGCGGAGAGCGAGGATCTGTCGCTCGACGAGTTGAGAGAGGTCTTCGGCTTTGATATGTTGAAGCTGGCTGAAAAAATACGTGAGCATTACGGCCTCCGCGTAGAGAGCTCAAGCGGCCGACGAATTCCTGACAAATTGCAATAGTCGTGCGTAAGTTTCACTCACCTCTCTAGCGTAATAGGCCTCGACACGCTAAACTTCGTCGTAAAGGAAGTGGAAACCTTCTGCGAAGCTTGCAGCCCACCCAGAATCCCTAGGTATGAGGGCCGAAAAATTCTGTTGGAACACGTTGACTGCAACTGCAAGTGCCCGGACACGATTTTCGAGACAAGAGGACCAAGATGCCCCCGGTGCGACCACCTCGTTAAGATCGAGCTCACGGATAGATGGGATGACCCCTTCATTTGGATTGACCCAAAAACCCACAGCCCCGTCAGGCTCGACGAAGTGAAACCCCCAGCCTAATCGACGCCTTTGTCTCCGGCTCATCGTTTGTGGGATCTGGGGAAAGAACGCTAGGGCACCTGCGGTGAACGAAACCCGTAACCTGCCCCGTCAACTATCAGGAGGCTACAGCAACTCAGTAAAGTAATTAGCCTACGCTCTTCGGAAGACCTGCTGAATTCTCTTGCCGTCCGAGCTTCCAGCCACAAGCCTGAGGTGGACCTGCGACCCAAAGCTCATCGGAGCGAAGTCCACAGAGGAATTGAAGCCTCTTGACATACTAGTTGGCCAACCGCGCGCCTACCAAGCATTGTTGTTTGGGTTTAACATCAAAGAAGCCGGATTCAACATATTCGCGGCCGGCCCGTCAGCTACCGGAAAGACAACAACAACGACCGACTTCCTTGAGGACATAGCTAAGAAATTGCCCACACCCCAAGACTGGTGCTATGTTCACAACTTCGAGGACGAATACGAGCCGAAGGTGCTTCGCTGTCCCCTAGGGTTGGGAAAGGAACTCAAACAGGACATGCGTGAACTCGTCCAAGCTGCGCGAATCGCGATCTCGCAATTATTCGAAGGGGATGATTACGCCACAAAACGAGACGAAATGGCGCGCAAAATGAATCAGCGAAGGCAGGATGTGATTACACGCATGGAACAGGCCGCTGAGGGCGAGGGATTCATAATGCAGCTCACAGCCCTCGGAATATCCTTAGTCCCCGTTGAGAAAGGTCACGCATTGTCCGAACAGGACTTCCTTTCACTACCCAAAGAAACACAACAGAAATTCACGGAAAAACGCGAGACAGTCAGGGAAAAACTTCAGCCTCTTCTCAGAGAACTCCGCGATGTCGAGTTGAAAGCGCGAGATGAGATGATCGAATTCGATCGGGACGTAACATTGTATGCAATTGAAACTTTGATGTCGAATCTACTCACGAAGTATAAACAACACAGCGAGATTACGGATTTCCTCAATGAAATTCAAACACACATCGTTGAGGATCTGGAAAGGTTCAGGACTCGGCGCGGAGACAGGAAAGAGGATGTGCAGGAAGCCTTGGCTGATGAATTGGCCTTTCGAGTCTACGATGTGAATGTAATCGCTGACAATTCAGGCGTCCAAGGAGCCCCGATAATTCTAGAACAAAACCCAACCTACGATAATTTGCTCGGCCGAATTGAAAAAGAGAGTCAGCTCGGAACTTTAACAACCGATTTCACTCTGATCCGTGGCGGAGCTATACATGAGGCGAATGGCGGGTTTTTGATTGTTCGCGCCGAGCACCTACTTCGCGACCTGAATGTTTACGAGGGTTTGAAACGTGCGTTGAAGGCAGGAGAGGCGACAATTGAAGAACTGCCTCAACGAATAGGCTACGCGAATGTAAGGAGCCTCTCCCCCCAGCCGATACCTCTCGATGTAAAGGTTGTACTAATCGGGGACTCCTCCACATACCAACTTCTCTTTGCGTACGACCCCGAATTTCGCGAACTCTTCAAAGTAAAGGCGGATTTCGACTCCACCATGGAGAAATCGGATAGCAGTCTCAAACGTTACGCAGGATTCTTCACAACTCTAGTTGTAAACGAAAACCTGAAACACCTCGACACTTCAGCAGTGGCTCGATTGGTGGAACATAGTTCCAGGATAGCCGAAGACCAAAACAAGCTTTCAACGCAGTTTGGGCTTGTGGCGGACGTGGTGCGCGAAGCACATTTCTATGCCAGCCAAGAAGATGTCAAATACATAACGGCATCTCATGTTGAGAAAGCAATCGAAGCTAAACTCTATCGTTCAAACCTAATACAAGACAAAATCCGAGAATACATTCAACGAAATGTAATTTTCATTTCAACGGACGGAGCAACGGTTGGTCAGATTAACGGCTTGTCGGTTCTGAGCGTAGGTGACTTTTCCTTTGGCGCCCCATCACGAATTACCATTGCCGTTGGCTTGGGAAAAGGGGGATTGATTGATGTCCAAAGAGAGGTTAACATGAGCGGCCCCATACACGGCAAAGGCGTTATGATAATCGCTGGTTACTTGGCTACAAAATTCGCCTACGACAAGCCGTTGACGTTGTCAGCGAGGATTGTTTTTGAGCAGAATTATGAAGGAGTTGAAGGCGACAGCGCGTCAAGCACGGAGCTGTACGCGCTGCTTTCGGCACTTTCAGGCGTTCCAATTAAGCAGAGCTTCGCGGTAACCGGCTCAGTTAACCAAAATGGCGACGTTCAACCAATCGGAGGCGCCAACGAGAAGATTGAAGGCTATTACGAAATCTGCAAGGCGAGGGGCCTAAACGGGCAGCATAGCGTGATTATTCCGCAAAGCAACACTCAGAACCTCATGTTGAAACAGGAAGTCGTGGACGCCGTGAAGGCGGGAAAGTTTCACATATACCCCGTGAAAACCATCGAGGAAGGCATAGAACTTCTCACAGGGGTCCCAGCAGGAAAGAGGTTGCCGAACGGGAACTATGAGGAGAACTCCATTTACGGCCGAGTAGACAAACGGTTACGCGAAATGGCGGAGACCGTTAAACACTTCCAAGCTTTCGCTTCGTAGCAGAGGCTTACTGTAATACGTGGATATTCTTCTTATCACACAGGTCCTTCAGGATCTTTGGCCAAACCGTGACGCTAACCTCACCTAGATGTGCCTTCTTCAGTAGGAGCATATACGTTCGTGATTGACCAATGCCGCCCCCAATACTGAGCGGCAATTCTTTGTTGACGATGGCCTGATGGTATGGGAATTTGAGGAAGTCCAGTTGCCCAGTAACCTCCAATTGCTTCTTGAGTGAGCTAGAGTTAACGCGGATGCCCATGGACGTTAGCTCGTGGCGGCGCTTTGTAACAGGGTTCCAGACTAGAATATCCCCGTTGAGGCCATGCATAGGCCTTCCGTCCTCAGACCTTGTTTCCGTAATCCAATCATCATAGTCCGCAGCCCTCATCTCATGCGGATAACCATCTTTCAACACCCACCCAATTCCAATGATGAATATTGCAGGGTACTTTTGCAATATCGCAGTCTCACGCGCCTTCCGAGGCATGTCCGGGTACTTTTCGAGGATATCTTCGGCATGAAGGAATGTAATCTCATCAGGGAGGCTCGGGTATTTTGCTGTCTTAAGCTGGGGAAAGAGCCTTTCCGCTTGGTTCTGAGCTCCCTTGAGAACTTTCCAGATTTTGCGGACGGTCTCCTTAAGGTAATCCAAATTTCGTTCATCCTCAGTCATCACCTTCTCCCAATCCCATTGGTCCACGTAGGCACTGTGATCGTGGTCTAGGAAGTAGTCCTTGCGCACCGCACGCATGTCGGTGCAGATCCCCTCGCTGGCTTTCATCGCAAATTGCTTCAGCGCAACGCGCTTCCACTTAGTTGCAGCTTGGACCACTTGCGCATCTATTGGGTGCTTGTTGTAGTCGTTTGAGATGTGAAATTGGACCGGGGTGCGTGAACCGTCCCGATCGAGCATGTCATTTACACCACTCTCAACATCGACAATCAGCGGAACTTGAACCATCATCAAGTTGAGTTCTTTGCAAAGGTTTTCCTCGATGAAGCTCTTAACCGCAAAGATAGCCTTCTGCGTATCCTTCGGGGATAGGAGCGAGTTGTAATCTTGTGGAAGAATCTTTTCAAGCTCATCGTAACTGCCAATCCCAGGACCAGCTAAGTCTGCCTTCTTGCTAGACATGTTACTCTCTCTACGATTTGGAAAGAAACTGCCCTTAATACACATGCTTCTGCTTTCCACGCTTGGCAAGAATGGAAAAACACCCCAGCGACAAAAACTGGATGGTAGTAGCGGGTCGGGAAGGCCACCGCCTTCCTTCATCATGTATAAGCTGAAAATTCCGCTCATATCGCCGTAGTTTGCCAGTAATTTCGCATGTGTCAATGTCGATTTAAGGCCTCAATTCGTCATCGAGTTAAGGTCACACGGGCCGCACGGAACTAGGATTACTAATGCACACAAACCGGAATCGCCCACGCCGTCACAGCGAGCATGAAGACAAGATCCCCCTAGCGTCGCGTTTCAAGTCTATAAAGGCCGGACAACTCAGAACTTTGCCTAGGTCGATTTCGCCATGGCTAAAACGGATCTCGTGACGATGGCACACGGCGCCGGTGGTACAGTAATGCAGTCCTTGATCGAGAAGTACATGCTGAAGCATCTTGGCGGCGCAAAGGTGGATGTCCCTCTGGATGCACTTGATGACGCGGCCGTCGTTCAAGGAATAGTTCTGAAATCTGACTCCTATACTGTGAAGCCGCTCTTCTTCCCTGGAGGCGACATTGGAAGACTCGCCATTAGCGGAACGGTAAATGACATTTGCATGATCGGTGGGGATCCCTTGGCCTTAGCGGAGGGTTTCATACTTGAGGAAGGATTCGACCTGAGCGAACTTGAGAAGATCCTCGAAAGCATGAGGAAAGCCAGCGACGAGGCGGGAGTCCCTGTGATTACTGGAGACACGAAAGTCATGGAGAGAGGAGCACTCGACAAGTTCGTGATCAATTCGTCCGGGGTCGGAAAGCGCAACCTGCTGCTCGACAAGAATCTACTTGAAGTAAAGAGGCACCGTACCTTGGACGCTCAATGGTTACTCGACAGCAATGTGCGAACAGGCGACAAGATCATACTGTCCGGAACAATTGGGGACCATGGAATCGCGGTTCTTTCGGCTCGAGAGGGATATGGATTCGAAACTCGAATCGAGTCGGATGCCGCGCCGCTCAAAGGCACGGTGAACCGAATGCTCGAGATAGGTGGGATCGTGGCGATGAAAGATCCCACTCGAGGAGGTTTAGCTAACCTCCTGAATGAATGGAGCCAGAAATCCCATGTTGGAATCCTTGTGGAAGAGCAATCGATTCCTGTGAAGGAGGGAGTTCGAGCTGCTTGTGAAATGTTAGGTCTGGATGTCTTAGAGATCGGAAATGAAGGGAAACTTGTCGCCGCTGTTGTACCTGAGAAAGCTCAGGCGGTGCTCGCCGCTTTGAAGGATACACTGCAAGGGAGGGACGCTGCGATCATTGGAGAGGCGACTTCAGAGTTCGATCTAGTGGCCACGGAGACTGTTGTCGGCGGCAGGAGAATTATTGCACCTCCAGCGGGCGATCCAGTTCCGAGAATCTGCTGAACTAAACTAGACACGACAACGCATACTCGCCAGAATCTTATGATCGGCCCATATCTTGCAGGTCCCCTCCGCTGAAACCATGGTGGGCCCTTTCGGGGAGGCAGGCGTGCATTCCTTCATGTAGAGAGGGCATTCGGGCGGATCGATCTTTCCGAGAATTACGTCGCCACATCTCGCTTGCGGTACGAATTGTTCGCTTTCCGGTGTCTCCTTCAGACCGAAGCGTGAACGCGTATCATGTTCTCGGAATTCCTCTCGCATATTAAACCCAGAGGCTGGGATTGTGGCTACGCCACGCCAATATCCGTCCACTCGGTCGAAGACTTTATCCATAGCTGCTTGTGCCCGTTCATTTCCGTTCCAGGTCACGGCGCGAGTATACTCGTTCTCCATCTTCGGTTCACCGTTCGCGATCTGACGTAGCAGCATGGCTAGGGAGATCAGAACGTCGACGGGTTCGAATCCTGAAAAGACCATGGGTTTCTGTGTTTTCTGGAAACAAGGGTCGTACGCTTTCATACCGGTCACTGTGGAGGCGTGACCGGCGTTCATGAATCCGCTAACCGCTAGGTCCGGTGATGTTGCAACTGCTTCCACAGCGGGTGGAACGTAGCGATATGATGTCAAGAAGGTGAGATTCGGTGGAGGGCCTTTCAAGATCTCGTAAGCGGTTGGTGGCACTGTCGTCTCAAAGCCGACTGCGAAGAATACATGTTCACGCCCGGGATTGGCTTCGGCCATCTTAACGGCATCGTGCACACTGTACACAACTCGGACATCTCCGCCCGACGCCTTAGCCTCAAACAGAGACATACCGGATCCTTTCGCCCGCGACATATCCCCATATGTGAGAATTGTCTTCCCTTCGAGAGATAACCGCACCGCGGCGTCGATGTCAGCTGCGGGTGTAACGCAAACTGGGCATCCGGGGCCTGCGCGGACTTCGACATTATCCGGCAGTAGAGCCCGGATGCCGAAATGTGTGATCGCCCATTCATGAGAGCCGCAAACGTGCATGATTAAGACGTGTTCCTGGATGGCTTGGGCAAGCCGTTCGATTTCGACGCGCAGCTTCTTTGCCAGTACCGGATCCCGATATCCCTCCAGAATCATCAGAGCCCACCTTTCAATTGACCCTCGTAGGCTACGCGATCCTCCGGGACAACTGCGAGAATTTGTTGCCAATATTTCAGCGTCTGGCGGGCATCAGCTTCATCGACGATTTGGATCGCGTATCCCGCGTGAACTAGTACGTAGTCGCCCGTCTTGGCTTGGACAAGCGAGACGTTGACCCCTTCCCTGATTGTGCCTTCGCCAAAATCCACCCTAGCAAAATCACCGTCTAGCTCGACAACTTTTCCTGGATAGGCTAAGCACATTGTCTTTGTCAGTCGATTGTCGACCTCATCTACTTATTAGTTTATACAACAATTACCAATGCTGCCAGGTCAGCCTTCAGCATGAGCGACCCATACGACCTCGCACAGGTCGGCAGAATAGTCCAAATACAAGGCGAAATCGCGAAAGTCGATCTAGGCGGTGGAACAATAGTCACGGCAAACATCGCACTAACCGACGCAAAGGTCGGAGATTACGTTCTGGTACACGCAGGCTACGTACTGAAAGTCATGGATATTGAAGAAGCCAAGCGAACGTTGGCTCATTGGCGTTAGATTGGTTCGGTTACTGGAGTGAGGCTAGGTAAGCCTGACCGAAAGATACTCCACCATCTCCAGGGGGAACCGCCACATTACTAACATAGCGAAATCCCGCGTCGGAAACAAGCTTCCGAATCGTGAGCGAGATAATCTCGTTCAAAGCCACACCGCCAGAAAAGCCCACTACCTTGATACCTTCTTCCTCCGCTATCGTGATGGCAGCATTTGCCAAAGCTCGACCCAGGTATGCATGCGCAGAGAATGCCAGATCCGGAAGAGCGATTTTCGTTTTCTGATCGTATATGTTGTGAACCATGTTTGTGGTTTTGATAACTTCGCCATCGATCTCGGGTTTGATGTTCAGTCTATCCGCGCCTCCTCTTGAGTAAGCTTCCAGTTTCATGGCAGGTTCTCCCTCGTACGTTCTTTCGTAACTAATGCCCAAAATCGCGGCTATCGAATCCAGAACTCGCCCACAGCTTGAAGTCCAGATGAAATCCTTTCTGTCAAGCTGGCGCATGACAATAGGGATCTCAGATTCACCGTGAGGCAAGTGCGATGCATTAGCCTTCAGCCAAGCCTGAATAGTGGGTTCATCTCTGAGAATGCCTGCCGCCATTCTCGCGGGATATCGAGTCGCTAGATCTGCGCCAACCATCGGTTGCTCTTCTAAATGTGCGGCTCTCCTGACTTGGGAGGCGTGGCAGACGAAGATCTCTCCTCCCCAAGCTTCGTTCTTGTAGCCTAATCCGAAGCCGTCGCAAACGATGCCAACTATTGCGTCCAAGGAATGTTCCGCCATAAGTGAACCCGCGTGAGCATGGTGGTGCTGGATTCTTCGCAATGGGACATTGTGTTCTTTCGACATACGCTCGGCAATCTTGGTGGTCGTGAACTTCGGGTGAAGATCACAGGCTATGGTTTCTGGTTCGAATCCGATAAGCCGACCCAAATGTGCCACTGCGGCTTCCAGGAATTTCGCTGTCTCGACCGTTTCTGTGTCTCCAATGTGCTGAGTCAAGTATGCCTTGTTGTCAAGAGTCATGCACGCAGTAACGTTCAGCTCTGCGCCGAACGCAAGAGCTCTCATCTTAGATGGATTTGACAGAACTATCGGGACGGGTGCGTATCCTCGTGACCGTCGAATAGGGGTAGGTTCATCGCCTATGAATCGGATTACTGAGTCATCTGCCCGTTGCGCAATCTCTCGATCATGAACTAGAAAGTAGTCTACTACGGTGCCGAGTCTCTGAATCGCTTTCCTGTTGTCAGTGATTATTGGTTCGTTAGGTGCGTTGGCACTCGTCATTATGAGCGCTGGGTCGCTTGTCGAATCGAAAATCAGGTAATGCATCCCCGTGTAGGGCAACATCACTCCTACGGTATCCAGTCCCGGCGAGATGAGAGAGGAAAGCGGGAAAGGCTCTTTGCGGCGCAGCAGAACTATGGGTCGAACGTAGGATTCGAGTAATTCACGTTCGCAAGAACGGACCTCAGCGAACGCTAGAATAGAGTCAAGGCTACGTGCCATTATCGCGAAAGGTTTGCTTCTTCTCTCTTTACTTCGCCTCAACCTTTCAATGGGGTCGTCTTGAAGTGTCGAAGCCGCAAGGTGGAATCCACCATTTCCCTTGAGGGCCAAAGTTTTGCCCTCTGAGAGTAATCTTCCGGCTTCTCTGATTGGCTCGACGACATCCATTGGGTTCCCAGAGTTGTTGAGCAAGGTGACTTTAGGCCCACAGATTGGGCATGCTATGGTCTGGGCATGGAACCTTCGGTCTCCGGGATTTGTGTATTCGACTCGGCACTTGGGGCACATTGGGAACTGGTTCAGGGTTGTGTTGGGTCGGTCATAGGGAACCCCGACAATCGTTGTGTATCTGGGGCCGCAGTTTGTGCAGGTGATGAAAAAGTATCGATGCCTCCTATCTCCGGGGGACCTCAGCTCTTTGAGGCAGTCGTCGCAGATTGCGATATCGGGCGGGATGACCGAACCGCTCTTGGTTCGCTCTTGGCTGCTTTTTTCAATGGTGAAGTCGGCTAGACCCAATTCGGTTTCAGGGTATTCGACCTGTACGCTATCTAATCGTGCAAGGGGCGGCTTTTCCTCCCTCAGTGAGTGCAGGAACGCGTCGATTCGAGACTTTTCGCCTTCCACGCTGATTTCGACGACGGCATCAGCGCGGTTCCGAACGAATCCTCGGAGTTCTTGGCGCTTGGCGATCCTATAGATGAATGGCCTGAACCCTACGCCTTGGACAATGCCAGTAACGATGATGATTGCGTGCAATGGATTCGCCGGCTCGAAATATGCTTTTCAACCGAGGACTTGACGATAACGTTACCTCTTCGTCACCTACCATAGTTTCTATAGGTTCGATAAAACCGTCACCTAAGCTGCATGGTGTGCAACCGTTAGTGCACGGAAAAAAGGTGATGGATAAAATCGGTTGATTTCGGGGGCTAATCTGGGCGATTGAGAACGCCAAGTCGTCCATTAGATAAAAGCATGCACAAGTATCCGCATGATGACATGCGACTCGCTCGTAAGACAATTCGGCACCGCGAGTCACAATATCCTACGGAAAGCATGAGACTAAGGCTTAACTGAATTTTCCGCGATACAGCGACAAGTGAGGTGAAAATAACAACGATAAATCTAGTGGAATTCGTTTTCCTACTCCATGCTGGTGCCGGATGGATTGGGTATCCCAGCTACCCCTTCATGCTGCGGCAGATTCTACCTAACTTAGCTTTCTAGCCTAAGTTGAGTAGGTGACTCGTAACGAAAGGGCGCGTCGCCCGCTCTACTATTTCTTTCCTGTGGTAACGGTACCTAGCCACCAACTAGTTTGTTACAGGAGAAACTACCAACCGTCAATGTTACATTACCGACTTGACGTTACCTTATTACCCTCTGTTACGACCAACATCTGCCCCATCTGCGGCTGAATCATCCTGGTTTCATGGAGACTTTCTTTTGGGTTTCTTGACATAGTTCTAGATTCTTCCAAGAATGCATCGCATACGATAAATTGAAGACGAAGTGTTGGTGAATTAGTGTGAGGGAAAATGAAAGGATACGTCATCCAAATTGAGAAAGAGACAAGGAAGAATGCGGATTTTCGGCGTGTGTTGTATACTGGGAAGCACAGTCAACTCGTACTCATGAGCCTTAAACCATTAGAAGAGATTGGTGCAGAAACACACGAGGATAGAGATCAATTCTTTCGATTTGAACGCGGAGAAGGAAAAGTAGTCATTGACGGCGTAGAACACCGTGTTAAGGACGGGGATGGAATCATCGTCCCCGCTGGCGCTAGGCATAATGTAATCAACACCTCTAAGCGAGCGACGCTTAGACTCTACACGATTTACTCCCCACCTGAACACAAGGATGGTGTGGTCCGCCATACGAAAGCCGAAGCAATGGCGGGTGAAGAGCACTTCGACGGGCGAACCACAGAGTAGCAAGATTTAGCCCACCCCATAACCGAATGCCGCTGCAGTGCGGACACACAAAGAGTCTCCTTACGAGAACGTAAACTCACAATACTGAGAATGACCTCTCTACAGAAAGAGAGAGGCCGTTCTGGCGATGCCATCGGGTATCGGTTGCGTTTTCGCGGTCTTCGGCCTATCAGGATAAGGTGGTTACATCATGCCTGGGGGCATTCCGCCTGGCATGCCTCCCGGCATTCCGCCGGGGCCTCCTGGTGGACCGCCTTCCTTCGCGCCTTTTGATGAGAGAATGTCATCTATTCGCAAGAGCATGCAGGCGGCTTCTGTGGCGGATTTAACGGCTTGCTGCTTTACCCTGAGTGGTTCGACAATCTTATCCGCGAGCATATCAGCGATCTTGCCGGTCTTGACTTGGACGCCAAACCATTTGTTTTCTGGATTCGCGTGTTTCGATCTAAGTTCGACCATTATGTCGATTGGGTCAAGTCCGCTGTTTTCAGCTATCGTGAGGGGGATGGCTTCCAGTGCTTCGGCGTAGGCTTCGATGGCGAGTTGTTCGCGGCCTCCCACTTTTAGAGCGTAGTCGCGAAGTTGCTTGGCCGTTTCAGCTTCGGGGGCCCCTCCGCCGGCAACAATCTTGCCGTCTTCGACGGCGTTTCTGACTACGCAGAGGGCGTCGTGGAAGGAGCGTTCGGCTTCGTCTACGACATGGTCGGAACCGCCCCTGATCATCACGGTGACCGAGTGGGGGTCTTTGCAGTCGCGAACGTAGATGAGTTTGTCGTCTCCAATCTTCAGCTCTTCGACGAGTTTTGCTTCACCGAGCCCTTCGGAGGGTATGTCTTTTGTGCTGGCTTGTATGGTTCCGCCGGTGGCTTTGGCGAGTTTCTCCATGTCGCCGCTGCTGAGGTTCTTAACCGCCATTATGTTCTTCTTGGCGAGGAAGTGTAGTGCCATGTCGTCAATGCCCTTCTCACAGAAGATCACGTTGGCACCGCTCTTCGCTACCTTTTCCGTCATTTCGCGGAGCATTGATTCTTCTTCGTCGAGGAAGCCTTTCATCTGGTCTGGAGAATTGATGTTAATCTTAGCATCGAACTCGGTCTTTTCAATCTCGAGTTTCGCGTTGAGCAAGGCGATTTTAGCGTTTGTCACTTGTTTTGGCATTTGAGGGTGTGCGACCTCTTTGTCGACGACGATGCCTTTGACGAGTTCGCTTTGCTCCATGCTCTCGCCCTTTTTCTTCAAGACTTTGATTCGGTCTATGTCAGCGGTAATCTTGCCCTCTCTCTCTTCCATGACCTGACGGATGGCTTTCGTGGCCAGTGTTCCGAGGTACTCACTCGTTCCTACAGTTGCCTTTGTGCCCATCGAGGTCATTGCAATGAGGTTGAGCATCTTTTCGTCGTCAGGTTGTATGTCAATTGCAAGGCCTTGGAGGATCTCCAAAGCTTTCTCTGAAGCCTTCTTGTAACCTTCAACGATGACGGTTGGGTGGACTTCCTGGTCTAGAAGCTTCTCCGCCTTCGTCAAGAGTTCGCCAGCGAGAACGACGACGGTTGTCGTACCATCCCCAACCTCGCTGTCCTGGCTCTTCGCTACCTCAACAAGCATCTTGGCGGCAGGATGTTGAACATCCAGTTCCTTCATTATGGTGGCTCCGTCGTTTGTTATGACTACATCACCCATTCCAGATACCAACATCTTGTCCATCCCTTGGGGGCCAAGCGTGGTCTTGATGGTTTCAGTGATCACTTTAGCGGCGAGTATGTTGTTTCGCTGCGCATCCTTTCCAGTTGTACGTTGAGAACCTTCTCTCAGAATCATAACCGGTATACCTTGTGTGGACATATCAGATCATCAGACTTGTTACCCAAGGTAAGGCCTCTTACATAAATCCTCTTCCACCTCCTACGTCTGCGGGTTTTTCGCTTGACTGCCAACCGTCGGGACTCAGAGGGGTAGTCCGATCGCTAATTTCTCGAATGTTTTCCGGTAGAAATGGGTTCTTTTGTTCAGTGGTCTGCGTCCTCTTTTTATTGATAGTATTCTCTTAAGGATTCATACCGTTGAAAAGCTGTGTTGATTGGTGATTCTGGACGAATGAGTGAACGAATTACCAAGCGACAATGGAGCCGGATCTCGGCAAGACTTGGACCGTACGAGAGCACTGTGAACGCTTCGCTAACTGCAATGGCTGAGAAGAAGATTCTCCAACGCATTTGGGCTCATGATTTCACAGTCTGGAAAACCGTACCAACCGAGATCAGTAATCGGCTAGGATGGCTACACACCGCCGAAATAATGAAGGAACTTGCCCCTCGCTTAAACGAATTCGTGGAGGAGATAAGAAAGGCTGGGTACAAAGATGCGTTGCTCCTAGGTATGGGAGGTTCGAGCCTAGCTCCACGAGTATTCTTGAAAACCTTTGACTGTAAAGAGGATTACCCAAGGCTTAGTGTTCTCGACACTGTCGATTCCGACGCCATAGCAGCCCAATCAAAGCTCCTGGATCCTGCTGAAACGCTCTACATCGTCTCAAGTAAGTCCGGCGGCACAGTTGAAACGCTTTCTCTAATGAGGTACTTCTATTGCAATGAAGTCCTCTTTGCAGGAAAGGAAGACGCAGGCAATCATTTCGTAGCCATAACAGATCCCAAAAGCCCACTCGAACAGATAGCTGACTACAATCATTTCCGAACGAAGTTCCTGAACGATCCTAACATTGGAGGCCGTTATTCGGCACTATCATACTTCGGACTTGTCCCAGCCGCACTACTGGGAATAGACCTCGTTAGACTCCTGGACCAGGCTATCACCGCAATGCACGCTTGTGAAACATCCGTAAACATAAAGGAAAATCCGGGCGCTTTGCTTGGAGCAATTCTCGGCGAACTGGCAAAGGTTGGAAGAAACAAGGTTACGCTGATCACCTCTCCCAGAATTTCCAGTTTCGGCGAGTGGGTAGAACAACTAATTGCTGAAAGCACCGGCAAAGAAGGGAAAGGCTTAGTCCCAGTTATTGGAGAGCCCGTCGGTCCCCCTGAGGTTTACGGTAACGATAGGCTCTTCGTGTATATGCGTCTAGAAGGCGACTTGGAGTACGATAATGCGGTCACTAGGCTTGAGGAAGCAGACCAACCTGTCGTCCGCCTGCAGTTGCAAGATATTTACGAGCTGGGCAGCCAGTTTTTCATTTGGGAAGTGGCGGTGGCGATTACTGGTTACATAATCGGAATAAATCCCTTCGATCAACCGAACGTGGAATACGCTAAAGCATTGGCGAGAAAACTGGTTTCAGACTTCGCTTCAAGCGGATCTTTACCCGTAACGGAACCAGATCTATTCTCAGGGGACGTCCTAGTTTACGGTAACATACACGGAAAGCTCCTAAGCGAAATCCTGCGTGGGTTCTTAACCCAGGCCACCTCAGGGGCTTATGTCGCAATCCAAGCATATTTAGAACCAAGTTCCGAGACGGAAAAGGTCTTGTTAGAAATACGGAGGAAAATACGTGACCGATACAAGCTAGCTACGACTCTTGGCCACGGTCCTCGCTACCTGCATTCAACTGGTCAACTCCACAAGGGCGACGCCGGGCACGGACTTTTTATTCAGATAGCCGCCGGAGACTCGGAAGATATAGGAATACCAGACGACTTAGGGTCCTCAGCCTCATCCATAACTTTCTCACTTCTGAAACAAGCCGAGGCGATTGGAGACAACCAAGCTCTTGTAGAAGCAGGCAGGCGAATTATCCGATTCCATCTAGTCAATGTTCCCAACGGACTAAACAAACTGAACGAGGCAATGACGTAACAATTATCGAGGCCACTTCCAAACCATCTCAAGCACATTATCCATAAGTATCCCTTGAAGCAGATTGTTTCGCGGCTGAATAAGTTGAGGCATGTCAACAAACCCTGGGGATCGTTCGACCAATACACTTTGAACGAACGCTCGACCGTGAAGATGCTCACCATTAACCCTGGCGCGCGCACAAGCCTACAGTCACACGCGCACAGGAAAGAATTCTGGGTAGCTCTCGACGAGGGGCTACATGTCCAGATCGGAAAGAGGAGGATTTCTTTGCGGAAAGGATCGAGCATCGTTGTAAGAAAAGGAGCAAAACATCGACTGCTTTGTGAGGGAAGATCGAAAGTTCGACTGCTGGAAATCTCATTTGGAGATTTCTCTGAAAACGACATCCAGAGATACGAGGACGACTACGGACGAATGACAAAAACCCTATCCAGTAGGCGCTAAATGCTCCACTCAGAATATCCGAACGTTTCCCGTAGGATGACCGAATAATGCAGCTTTTCTCGTGTCGCGCTCGAAGCAACCCTTCGTTTTAGTAGTGAGCCCTCTTCGTTTTCAATCGCTTTCTTCTTCTCGTCTTATTCTCTTGAGTTTGAGGCAATTATATCACGCAGCTAGGAATTTGCGATTCTTCTTCGTAATTCCTTTTTGTCATAGGATTGGGTAGCCCGCGTTCTGTTCTTTTCTTGTTTTCTCTCCTCTCTTCCTTTCTGCGACTGGTCCTTCTCATTTTTCTGACTCTACGTCTCTCTTTTCCTTTCAAAGCCCATCCCTACACTAGCTACTGCTGAGAGACTCCTTTCGTCAAATCGAGATCTCACAGATTTGAAGCAGGCGCGCGAAAAGAACCTTTCCCATTTCGATCCAAATGCGGTCAGGGGTTCGGGCCACGTCGCGGTTGTATGAAAGATTGATGGCATTGATCTGAGCAGAACGCGTACCCCTCGTGTAAAACGGGTTTTTCGATCTTCTTACCGCAATTTGAACAATACATCGTGTGAGTCTCGTTCCCCTCTGTAGTCAACTCTCTCTACACCGTTTGCGATTTCTGATTCCATTACCTCTACGTCAGGACTCTTCTACAAACGTTTGGGATTAGGGCGACCGTTGCTCCCGCCTTTGACTCGATAACGCCTTGAGGCTGATCTTTGAGATTACAGGGAACTAAATCTTACCACCGAATAGCGAGAACTACCCCTGATGGCATAACGGAAGCAAAATCCTGTGCTTCGCACTCCGAGGCAAAGGATAACAGGAAAGACTCTTCAGTTCGCGGCGTGTTACTGAACCTGATGGAAGGGTCTTGATTTGACGAAACCTGAATGGCAGAAGAAACGAAAGAAAATGGCCAGTAGAGCGGGTCAAGCTAGCGGCAGGACGCGGTAGACTTTAACGTAAGCCGGGAAGGGCTTGGAAGACAGGTTAGATCGCAATCTACCAACCGATTTTGAGCGAATTCAACAGCAGAGACCGTAGTGCCTTAGCGGCTGAATCGAGAAGTATCAATTTCGACCGGAGGTTCCAATTATGATATGTTTTGTTTAGCGCCGCATTGGGGACAGAATTTGACGTCGGCGGGCAAAAGGGCACCGCATTGGACGCAATGCCCGGCTTGAATGCGAGGATACTGGGAAGAGGGCAAACCCGAGGGACCGAGACCAGGGCCCAGCTCGAGCTCTTGCCGCGTCTGGATCGTGCTGACAACGTCCTCACGAGTTGCTATGCCGACCAGTCGACCCCCGTCGATCACTAAGACACGCCCGACTTTGTTCCGAGCCATCTTCTGCATTGCATCCAAGGCGGTGACTGAAGCCTCCACCATTACCGTGCGTTCAAATGGAACCATCGCTTCCCGAACAGTCACAAAATCCCTCTTTTCCTTAGGAACAGCCCGCACAGACTGCAATGTGACTACGCCCAGAACCTCACCGTTCTTCACAACAGGGTAGCCTCCATGGCGGTGCACAAGGAGATAATTTGAGACGAGCTGCTGAACAGTGACCTCTGGCGGGACAGTCAACACCTCTCTAGTCATGATGTCGCCAACCGAGACCCCCAAAAGAGCTTCGCCAACAAGCGTTTGCTTGAGACTGGTTTGCGCCCCGGATCTGATGAACCAACCTAGCACTATTACCCATAGCCCATCAACGAAGTCTCCGAGTATTATGAATACGAACCCTCCAAACATCATTAGCAACGAAATGCCCTCACTAACTCTTATAGCGGTCCTAGTGGCTCCGACAAAATTGTTCGAACGCTTCCAGATGCTTCCACGGAATACTCTACCACCATCCAACGGGAATGCTGGAAGTAAATTGAAAACGCCGAGAGCACCGTTGATTAGCGCCGCGTAGCCGAGTACAGCAATTATCGCGACCGGTGCGTGAGCGGATCCTCCCAGGTACCAAAGTGCACCCAAAACGCCCGCGATTAGGAAACTCATCAAGGGACCCGCGACAGCCATACGAACCTCTAAGCCTGGGTCTTTAGGCTCTTCAGTCATCTCAGAGACACCGCCGAAGAAGAAGAGCGTAATCCTTGCAATTGGCAGCCCATTCTTCTTCGCTATGTAAGAATGAGAGAGCTCATGCACAAGGACGGAAACGAAGAGAATTATTGCGGACGCAATGCCAATGGCCCAGTAAGTCACCGTGCTGAGGCCTGGGTACTGATGAGGCATGTATCCAACCGCGAGCGACCAGGCGATAAGAATGAAAACGAACCACAGCGTGTAGTGAATCCTGATCGGAATCCCCATAATTCTTCCAAAATTCATAGACATCGCTGATTACCTCCTAGGCGGGACTCATATAATTCAGACCCAATAGAAAACTCCTATGGTTGAACAGCAGCCCGATAAAAAAAACACGATAAGTATCAGTTGAACATTAGAGTCTGAAGGCGAACATGAACACTAGGAGTGAATAGAGAAAAGGAGGTGTGGTTGCTTGGCTAAGAAAAGGTGAAGGTCGTTCCAAACTTCTGGTCCGCATATCACGATGACAAAGAATTCACGATCCAAGTTGAACTTCCAGGTGTGAAGAAAGAAAATGTGGCCGTCGATGTGAGCAGTGATGATTTCTGCGTTGAGGCTCCCAGAGAAGACTTCGAATACTCAAGCGGCTATACCCTAGCGCATGAGGTAGACCCGAAAAAGGCTAAAGCAAGATTCGCTAGCGGCCTACTAACACTTAACCTACCTTTCAAGACAAAACCCCGCGGCAAGAGGATACCGGTAAAGTAACTTCCTCGCCGCCTCTCTATTTTTTTCTCGTTATCTCTGTCTATGATCAATACTCACGTAACAATTGCTGAAGGTTTGCAGGGAAAGCAGGATCACACCTGGAGGTTCGGTAGATTCGATCTTCATTTAGAAAGAGACGCATGTCAGATCTCCACCTATGCCTTACAACTTACACTGAGACTTCGCAGACTAACTTCTGTCTCACTTCTCTAAATCTACATTGGAGCGTCGGATCCTATGCCGGAATCTAAATTTACTCTGTTTGCGTAATAGTCGTTGAACAATCTTGGGATGGAAGGAAAGTAAGGTAGGCCGCAAGAGAAGAAAGAAGGTTGAGTTTGACCTAACCTTGCTTGAAGGCGAAGCGAAAAGGGGAAGCATTGGCCTAACCCCCGCTAGGGGCAAGACCAAGAAAAAGCGCGGAGACAAAACAATACGAACACATGTAACAGACAGAACAGACACTGTTCTAGTTGGCGGCAAGGAAGCCAAGAAGATCACGATGCAATTTGGCAGCACAGCTGTGTTGGCACATGAGAAAGAGATGGAGACGCATCTCGACCTGGCCCACCCCATATTGCTCATATGTCAAAACTGCGGATTAGAGGGCCTTCAAAGCGAGTGGGTCAAGCGGGGAGAAAGCAAGCAAAGCAAACCCAAGCTCACCTGCCCTAGATGCGGTTCGTCAGAGCATACGGAAGCGAAGTAGTGAGAAAGTGTTCTTCTTGTTAGGAATTATCATTGAAGGCGGTTGCGGTTAGGAAGAAGTCCGAGATTCTTCTCCTTCTTCTCGACAAGCCGTTGATGAACCGCGGATGGACGCCAACCGCCCGACGGAAGGCCTTTCATTATTCGTCGCGCTTCCTCCAAGCCTGCAATGTAGCCTTGAATGTATTGTGCGTCTAATTTGTATTCCTCATATGACAGGTTGTTTTTTTCCGCTTCCCTCTTGGCAATTAAGTTTTCAATTTTCGTCAGTAGAGTCCTCTTCCGAAAACTGTTTTTCTCGCGCATGGGTCTCACGAATAAATGAGATATCGACCCGATATGAAAACGCTCGCTCCAAATCGAATTAGAAAAACCCACTGGGTCCGAATCCCGGCCAAAAAAACCGGCGAATGTCCCACTCTCCGCACCAAACCGTCTTTTCGCCTCGAACAGATCACCGGATCGTAAAGTACGTTGGAACTGCGCTTCTCATGAATTCTCTAAACCCAATTCTGAGTTAAGGGAGTGCGTAGACCTACGGTAATTGATTCAATCAGTTATCACGAAGCTGTCGGGGAGTTCAAATCAATGGTAGCCGCTTCGTTTGGGAAAAAAGAAGGTTCGGGCTATCTGGAAAGGCGTGAGAAAGTACGCCTAGAGAGCTGTCACTGGACCCTGTATGCTTGTGGTTGATACGAGTATTTCTGAGCAGCAGGCTGGTAGGAGTACATCTCGCTCGGGGGCTGATAGTTGTAGTATTGGGTAGGTGCCTGATAATTGTAGTACTGGGTAGCTGGCTGATAGTAGGACTGGGTAGGCGGCTGATAGGAGTACATCTCGGTGGGTGGCTGATAGTATTGGGTGGGCGGTTGATAGTACTGAGCAGGTGGCTGGTAATACTGGGTAGGCGGCTGATAGTACTGAGTAGGCTGCTGATAGTACTGAGCAGGCGGTTGATAATACTGGGTAGGCGGCTGATAGTTGTAGTATTGTTTAGGAGGCTGATAGTACGACATTGTCATTCTTTTTTCGCCTCCTTCCGCTTCACTTTCAGGAAGGCGCTAGCGGCTTCGCGTTGGTCGATGTCTGAGCGTTTGCAGTTGGTGCACGTGTAGGTCAGATTGCGACGGCCGGCGTAGTTTTGAACGTAGCCGCAGTTGGTGCATTTCATCAAAGTCATTTCATTTTGCCAGTAGTGGTGATAGTAGTGGTGGTGTAACATAAGGCTGCCCACCAACGCGACTCATTATGTAGCGATTGGATTCGTTTTAGGTCATACGTGAGACCCCGGGGAATGGCGAATAAGAGAGGAAGGGCCGTATGACTGGTCCTGTTTCACTGCGATAACGAGCAACTCATGGATCATGATTCGGAGGTCATGCGTGTACCCTTTACTCGCCGCCAATAATCGAAAGGTCGCGGGTGCTAAGTGACTTTGCTGGCGTGTAATCTGGACATTATCAAATCAGCTACCTTGTCCGGGTTCGGGACGCCGGTCATTTCTGCGACTATCTTTTCACCTGGCTCCGTCCCGCGAACTAAGCCGTAGCCACTCTTTGTCACGGGAACAACGTCCCCATACTTCGCCAATCTACCCACAATACTCTGCGAAACCTGCACATCACTAATAGACGCGAAGGGAATGCGCCGAACACTACGACGCAACAACTGCCTCTTCACAACAACATCAGAATCAGTAATCAAATACGTAAACGCGTTCCTAAGAACAAGGCCAATCAACATACCCAAGACACCTAAGCCAATCAGTCCCAACGCCACATACCCGAGGAGAGAACCGGCAGATGAAAGTGAAGACTTGAAAAGAAAGCTCACACCCAAAACCACGAGACCCAACAACACTACCAAAAACCCCTTCCAAACGAACGGCACAAGACTCGGTTTAATCTTAATGTCTTGTTTCACTTGAGCTGACAAAATCTTTCGGCTGGTAAAACAAGAGGCTTGCTCCAATAAGGGTTTCTACACAAGTCGATGAATCAGGCCGTTGAATCTTTCAGAATAAACGTCGGACAGGAAGGTGTAGGTGACGAAGAGGTACCGTTACCTTACTCTACTACTGCAATCATTGCGTTTGTAGCCGCCGCAGTATTACAATTAATAGTGAGAAGGGAGGGAGAGGATGGTCAGGGTCTGTTTGTGTTGAAGATCTCCATGGCAGTGGTATTCGGTCTCGTGTTTGGTGTTGCAATCGGGCTAATCGGCATTGGTGGGGCCAATGTTTCGTTCAGTCCGGAGGTTGTAGGAATGCTTGGTCGATATGCTTGGTGGATTGTTTTTCTGAGTATGCTGGTTCCACTGGCGGATTACTTGAGCGGTGTGCGCACGACGTTGACTGGTGTTCTCTTTGGCCACCCGTTTCGCCATGTGGCAGGATTCTTCACTGGCCTCGCCGTAGGTTTAGCATTCCTTCTCCTTCTTGCATCGATACTATTCTGAAGACAACTTCTATCCGCGATGAGGAAGATTAGCTCCTTGTGAGCTAAACGTACTTTACCTGGCTGAGGAGGTCTAGCAGGTTCACCTGCTCCTTTACTCTTAAGTCCTCATGATGTTTCGACCTGCTCGACGTTTTCTCACGGGACCGCGTCCACCAGTTGACTTAGCGGCACGCCTCTTAGCCGCAGTCATTCTTCCTCCTCTACTTTTCTTCGCCATTTTGGAATCACCCCTTGAATCTCTTTTTCAGGTCTTTTCTATCCTGAAGGGTTCGCTTCGTACGTGCTCATTTTTGAACCGCATATGGGACAATCAGCCAATGCGTAGTCGGTTCGCTGCTTATGTTCTGTGGGCACGACGGTTCTAGGGGCTTTGCACTGAAGGCAGTAGAATAGCATGGGCTGGTTCTCATGGAACTGGAACTGGGGTTCCAGGTTGGCGCCGCACTGGTCGCAGTAATTATTCGAATAACTCATAGCAAGGGCTTCTATTACAATATACGACGTCCTTGAAGTAGTCTAACTATTATCACTATGACTGCGATAATGAGCAATATGTGGATTAGACCTCCGCCGATACCAGCAATGAACCCCAGTAGCCAGAGGATCACGATAACCACTATTATGGCCACTAATAGATCCATTAATGATTCACCTCACGTGATATCATTTTAGACGTACTTTGATGCTAAGCCGACTATGCCGCCGATGAGTATGAGTATGCCACCAAGGCCGCCTCCGATTACGCCTACGACTATGAGAATAATATCCCAAGTGAGGTCGGTAGCACGTTTAGAGCCGTAGATGGCAACGATTCCGAGGATGATTTCAATGATTCCCCAAAAGGCTCCACCCACAGACCCAAGCACCGAGGGCATGAACATCATGAAAGCCATTCCCACAAAACTTAGGAGCCCTTGGATTACAAGGATTACTCCGCCGATTAATGCGAGAAGGTACGCAAGCTTCCCCAAGGAAGCTTTAGCCATCAAGAATCCACTTTTAGATTCTAAATGAGGTGCAATAGGTACGGCAGGGCTAGGAAGATTATTCCGACGATAATCATTATGACGCCGATCCATTTCGCTAGCTTGCCCGCAATGAATACGATTACGCCTAGGATTATCAGAACGATTGGGTTCAGGGTCAGCAGCCACGCGTACGCGGAACTAACCATGGAACTTGCACTCTGATTTACACCTATTTCGTTAAGGATTCGAAACAGACTTACGCCAAGTAAAGGCGCTATCATAGAATAGACCTTGCGCATATCAATCAAGTCAAGATTTACCATAGTTGAATCGTGTTTATAAACTTATATATTTATATCGTTAATGCTGAACGTGGCCTTCGTTCAGGGGTGTAGACTTTGGGTAAGATGTACATAGTTCTTTCTGATGAAACGGAACGCAGACTCCGACTGGCCGTTGTCACAATTCTCGGCGGAAAGAAGGGCGACCTAAGCAGTGCTATCGAGGTGGCTATCAAAGAATGGTTGGAGAAACATGCTACAGAAGCCGACATTACCAAATGGGTACGCGAGCAGCTGCATGAAAAGAGGCCAGGCAGATCCCGTGCTTCTCAGGGAACTCATGGGTCCCCTAATGATTCTGGCATGCCCTAAGTCATTCTATTTACTTGTAGGCGCAAATCCCTTCTTCACGTATTTCTGGAACCGCAGTATCTCTGAGTAGTTTTGGGAATCGCCCGTAACCGCGAAGAAGCTTCAGTTCTACCGAAGAATCAAACAAAGAATGAGAACAATGAGCATGATCCCAAAAGGCCCGATGTGTACACGCATTCTAAATTTCCTCCCAAGACCTACTGAAATTAATCGCAGTTATATAGCTACATGGATAAATATATAAGTTTATATCGTGCTTTGCGCATATACAGTGCGGCCAGATAATCTTTGGGAAGAATCTACGTAGTGCTCTCGGATGGCGTTGAGCGCCGACTGCGACTTGCAATTGTGAAGAGACTTGGAGGCAAGAAAGGAGACCTCAGCGGCGCGATAGAGGAAGCTGTCAATGACTGGCTAGCCAAGGATTGGTCGAAACTTGAAATTCCTGGGACGTAAGAAGGGGAGGTGAAGTAAGAAATGTCATATGTAGTTATTGGAGGCAATTATTACGGTCACATATCGGACTATCTATTCGCTCCCTCGTACGGTTACGGCTACGGTTCGTATGGTTATCCATACTATGGAGGGAACTATAACTCCCCTTGGTACGGCTACGGTTCGTATCCGTACTACCGCTGATCCGAGCGTCGAAACTAAACCGACTAGACTGAGCACGGATTGTGCTCATCCTCTTTTCTCTCATTTAATTGCAAATATCTGCCTAATCTTTTCGATTTCCCGTATCATCGTTGTTGCGGCAGTCGTAATTTGACCCGCCGCGAGTAGTCGTCAGCCAGCGTGTGCATCAATGGTGCGCATACACAAAGTAATGACCCACCCTAATTTCCGACAAGAATAGACTTATTCACTAAGTACCGTTGGTCATAGCTGTAAAGAATCTCAAGATAGATGCAGGAAGATTGGGTGAATCATTAGATGAATGAGGAAGAGGCAAGACAGGTAATGCAGAAAACGTTGGAAATCATGAAGACTACGCTTAATGAAGAGGCTCTACAGAATCTACAAGAGCTTTTGGATGCAGGGTTTGATTCATTTCAAGAATACGGAGAATTCAAGAAGGCTAAGATGAAGAGTAATGGATGATGGTCCACTCACCTTCTACGCCTTGGGTCACAGGCTCCCAAGAAAGCAATTACCCAAATCGGTGCTTACCCTGCTATAAGATGTTCACATTGAATTCTCCGAGTTGCTGATTGGATGCCACTTTACCATTTGATTACTTGACCTCACAAGTATTCACGAAGGTATTGCACTGTATTGCACCCATCTCAATAGGAAGAGGAGGATATGGGTGTTGTCAGCTTTCAGGTTCTTCTTGAATGGTCCAAGCCGTTTCGATTCCTCTGATTCTGTAGATGAGCAACTTGATGTGTCGCAACACGTATGCCATGAATGTCTCTTCTTGGTGGTAGGCTCTTTCGAGGATTGCTTCCTCCGATAAGTAAGCTTCCCTCATTTCATACAACTCTTTCTTCGGAGCGAAGAATGTATACACTGGAACGCCGACAGCAATGAGTGCCAGTGAGATCAAGGTCTGCTGTCTGGATACTTGTGTCATCATTACAATTGAGAAAATAACGGTCAGCGCTGGAACGAGTATAGTCCACAACCCCTTAGGTGAGGATCTTAGATGTCTTCTCTCCAGAATGAGAGCCGAGATGCCGGTTGCGAGATATGCGAGTGACAAAAGGAAGACAGAGCTGTTCACCAATGCAGATAGCGAGTTGACAAGGCTCGCGATGAAGGCTGTTGAACATAGTACAGCTAACCCAATGTAAGGCGTGTGGTATGATTTCTGCAATCTGCTGAAGGCTTGAGGAAGATACCCGTCAATTGACATGGCGAAAGTCAATCGTGACGTCCCCATCGTCCCTGACTCATCAGCGCCCATAATCGAAATCAGCGCGCCAACACCTACTACAAGACTCCCAATCCATGCCAAAACAGGCGAGAAACTGAGGATATTCGCAGCTGCAACAACCAATGGTGCTTGTGATAAAGCTAAAGTATGTTGATCTACGACACCAATTACTACAAAGTTAGTAGCCATGTAGATCAAAGCAGCAATGAGCATCCCAATCGTCAGTGCCCGCGGAATTGTCTTCTTTGCATCTTGAATCTCATTCGCCGGAAGAGTGGACAACTCAAAACCTGCATACGCCCAGAAGACTATCACCAACACTTGGCCAACATTTTGTAAATTACCGTCAGGAAAAGCTTGGAAACGCGAGGATATCATCTGCGGTTGTAATGCGAGAAATACACCTCCCAAACACATGAGTAGAAGCAGAGGTGTCACTTTAGCAATGGTCAAGAAATCATTGAACTTACTCGCCTCCCTCACGCCAATCACATTAGTTACGAAAATGATCAGCATGAACGCGCCTTTGAGTAGGATTTGGGTTACTGAGTCTAGGTTCGGAACGAACGCAAGGAAGTACTGAAGAAAAGCTACAGGGAAGACGGCTAGAGAGAACCATTCAGCGAGCACGAGAGCCCACCCCACCATAAACCCGCTAAACTGTCCAGCCGCTTCTTTCGCGTACACATATGGTCCTCCAACTCTCGGGAAGATAGCGGCACAATATCCGAACGACAGCGCTACAACAGTCGCCATCACACCGCCAATTAACCAAATTAGAATAGATGTGGGCCCTAGAAGTTTCGCACAGAGAGCCGCGGCCACATAGATGTCGGCACCTATAGTTGCGCCAACCACAAGGTTTGTAGTGTCAAAGGCATTCAATCGCCTTCTGAGAGTTACTCTTGTCTTCAAACCCGTCCCCGGTATTCGCCGTGTACAACTAATTAGATACTAAAGTGTTGGAGAGTTTCTATCAATTGTACTCTTGTGTTGTTGTGAAAGTCTGACGATTTCGAGAAACACAGATGGTGGTCGTCGTCTTTTCTCGTATTCAATTGCAAGCGTCGAAAACACAGGTTGTTAGCTCAAGAGCAGCATAGGAATCAAAGGTATCCCATCAAAACGATATGGACCAAACACACTAAGGGGAAGTGGAGGTTGTGACTCCCAGGAACAAAACAGCCGGTATCCTGTGCATTGTGGGCGGTGCTCTTCTTGTGGTCGCAGGAACCACCGGCATGAAGCCTTTGCTAGAGGAAATCCTGAAGTACATTCAACCAACAGTTGACGCGTCCCCGATCCTCGCCACGATCTTCAAGGTGCTGATATTCATAGCCGCCCTTGGTGGAATCTCTGTCATAATAAGTGGCCTCTTGATTTTGCACGTTCCAAGAATAGGAAAGCCATTGGTAATGCTCGGTGCCGGATTAGGTCTGTTCGGTTTCATGATCCCCATGAGCCTCGCTTGGCACCAAGGAATACCAATCAATGAATATTTCAAAGGATATGTCTCATCGACGTTGGGGTACGTGCTGGGCATCATGCTTACGATAATTGGGCGCCTCATCGCAAAGTAAATCATAGCGCACATAGTAGCGCGCCAACTACCATCAGCCCAACCTGCTCCTGAATCATTCTGCTTTCATAGGGACGTTCTCTTGGGTTTCTTGACCTTCACTAGCGGTTACCCCTTCAGCCGTGTCCCTTTCTGTTCACGCTCTTCCGCAAGACAACACGACCCTCGCATGCGAGAATTCTACGAACGCATCGAACGGAAGCATGGATCGCAGAAAGCAAGACAGCGTGTCTGCCCCGAAGGAATCGTCGCACCAGGAGCAGCACTAATGATTTTTCCAGAGATTAATTGCTTCATGCGGGAACTCTATTATTCAAGCTGTTGAGCCAAGAAATGTGTTTTAACCAGCACTATAGAGTGGTGTTAAGAGGAAGAGCGCAATGAACTTCCGAGCAGAAGTAGAAGTTAGAATCACGATGGGGGAGGTGAATTGTTGTGAAGAAGGATTCAGAATTGCAACGAGATGTTATGACTGAGCTCAAGTGGGAGCCGACGATTCATGCGGCGGAGATTGGTGTTGCTGTCAAGGATGGAGTGGTTACGTTGAACGGCTATGTTGACACCTACAGTATGAAGTGGGCTGCCGAGCGCGCTGTCAGGCGGATTTCAGGCGTAAAGGGATTAACTGAAGAGATCAAGGTCAGGCTCCCTGACGCTTACAAGCGCACTGACGAAGATATTGCCCGGTCGGCGAAAAACACTATCGACTGGAATGTTTGGGTTCCGCGTGACCGCGTCAAGGTGTTGGTGCAGAACGGTTGGATCACTCTGAGTGGCGATGTGAATCACTATCACCAAAAAGAGTATGCGGAGGATAGCGTACGTCACTTGTGGGGGATTTCGGGAGTCACCAACAGGATCACTATTAAACCGCCGGTGCCGACGGTGAAAGCGTTCGAGGTGAAGAACGGAATCGAAGACGCACTTAAGCGCAATGCCAGGTTGCTTCGAGATGCCGACAAGATTCAGGTTGAAATTTCAGGTAGCAAGGTAATTCTACATGGCAACGTTGGCTCTTGGGCAGATTATGATGAAGCCGAATACGCTGCCTATTGTGCTCCCGGCGTATCTGAGGTCGAGAACAAACTAACGGTTACAGCCTAGACTAAACAGGCAAAACCCTGTTCCTATCTTCTCTCTTTTCTTGATGCAAGACTTGCATAGTCTCAAGAGTTGTCCACGACAGTAGACTCCTGTTCATCCGCATGCATAAGTTGCGAATCGAATAGAGGCTGGAAGGAAACGCTCAGAAGAGAATAAGAAGGATTCGAGTCTTTCCAAATAGTGGAGTGATTGCTTATGGGGCTTAGGGGGCCCTTAATGTGGCCGTGCAAGCATTCGTGGTCAACTTCCGCCAACCCCTGAAATTCCAGTGGTCGCACCGCACCTTTCACAGAACCCATCCTTTGGTCCCAGGTTGGCTCCACAATTGCTGCAGACCCTTTGCTGTTTTTGTGTTGTTGTGGTTGTCGTCTGTGTTGTTGTCGTTTGTCTCCGGCCTAGGAATGGAATGTTAGTCGCAGTAGAGTACAAGAGAAAGATACCGCCGAACAGAATCAGTAATAGAGCCAACGCATACTGGGCGACGATCAATTGGATCGCCCAGCCAAACCAAATCGCACCGATACCGAGCGCCACGACACCGTACGTTACATACATTCTCCCAACAGTATCATGATGACTAAGCCTAACGAACCCGAGCGCAAGGAATATTATTCCAACCCCAACCAGCAAGCCCGGCAGAACGCTGAAAATCCCAATGACCCCAAGCAAAACGAAGAGCAGAAGACACCCAACGAGTACCATAACCGCCCCAGCAAGGGCAAATTCATAGTGCCGTGTATGTTGCATGAGTCATATGTGTAAGTAAATACATGTAAGCTTTCCGCAAAGGTTAGGTTTGAAGAAGAAATGCCGTTAATCGAAACTCGCCCTACACACTCAGCTTCTTTGATACGGAAGAAATACTTGCTTAGTTTGTACTTCATTGCAAGGTTACTGCTGCCGGTTACATGGTAGGGCGCAAACCAGCATCTGCCGAATCTGCTGCTGAATCATTCTGCTTTCTCTTGGGACTTTCTACTTACTACTTGCCGTGTGAGGATCGTCACTTGAACTAGGTGGTTTTCCCGTGTGTGTGCGCGCGCCACCAATACCACACATACAATTACCGCAGTCCAAAAAAGAGAAGATAATTTAAGACTTACCATAATTTACGGAACGGCTACTCCGACACCCATTCCTGAATTCGCAGCCGCACTCGAACTAGTCATGCTGGTCGGATGCCTAGCCGTAACGCTCATAATAGAAAAGGGCTTGAACACTACAGAAGCCAGTCTACCGCGAGAACAGGACGACTCAGAGAATGGTTAAACAAACTAAGATCAAGGGAAAACTTAGAGAACATACGGCGGTTATCGATTCGGCCGCACCGCTGATCCTAGGATTCGTTGCGTATTCTGTCGCTGCGGTTTCAACGTTTTCAATCCCCCAACTCACACATGTTCGTCTTGATCCACTTGAAATTGCACTCTTGACGTCAGTAGCAGGGCTTCTGGTCATAGGCCTGGGCTATGGGTCAATCGTACTCCTCGGAGGCATATGCTCGTTAAACATAGCCGGATTGATTGGGCGGCTCACTAAGACGAAGCAAGTGATCAGACCTAAGGAAGAAAAACTCTTGCACCTCGGGAAGGCTCTCATAGCGAAATCTCACTTAGTCTACCTTCCCCTAGTATTGTTCTTCACGTCCATTGCCCTAGGATGGGACATCTATAGCGCTGACCCGTCAAGGACACCGTCAACGACCGCAGGTACAAGGCCCAGTACGCTGCGGTTGGTACTGCATTCATTGAACTTCTTGGCTACTCCTCAGCGTGCGATCGGTGTTCTATTTTCCCTCCGGCTTACACCGGCGTTGGTCGCGATCACTGTGATCTCGGGCTTGGTCCCTTCGATTGCCCTTCCATATTTCAGGCGGTTCAAGATTATTGGCATAAATTCAGGACCATTTCACTCAACTCTTCTAACCGCTGTATTTGGATCGATTATCGGTCTCAACATAGTGGTTAGTCTGTTAGGAATCTTCTACAAAGTTCTCTCGGCAGGGGCACCTACTTCTTACCATTATGCGCTCATAGTCCTTATCGGATTTAGTCTGCATTACTCTGCCGGGACCTATATTGGTCGTGGCAAGGCTGAGTCAATTATTCTTCGGAGACTTGCGAAGGGTCGCTACGACCGGAACCGAATAGTAGTGTTGGATCGAACACTAAACCCACATGCGGAAACTATCAAACTGGGATCACTGCTACGGCCACAGCTTGATTGACGGTTCAAGATACGCATTTGATATCTTATTTGACGAGATGCCTGAGAGTTTTGCGCAGATTGGTATGAGGGATGGTAGAGGGCCTTTCGAGGAACTGTCTACTGCATCCTTTGTGGATTTGGCCGTCATGCAAACGTGAGTCTGGAGCCCTGGCCGTTACTTCCCAAGGGTGCTGATATTCATAGCCGCACTTACCCGGTGCCGGATTAGGTCTGTTCGGTTTCATGATCCCCATGAGCCTCGCTTGGCACCAAGGAATACGAATCAATGAATATTTCAAAGGATATGTCTCATCGACGTTGGGGTACGTGCTGGGCATCATGCTTACGATAATTGGACGTCTTATCGCGAAGTGAATCATGGCATACGTGGTCGCGCGCCGACCATGATGTGCCCAATCTGCTGCTGAATCATCATGGTTTCATTGGGAGTTTCTCTTGGTTTTCTTGGTCTTCAACTGTGTCCCTTCCCGTTCACGCTCTTCTTCATCCTGCTCCAATCGATCCTCATCCCTCTCCTCTTCGGCACTCTCATCAGCGCCTTCCCGTTCACTCTCATCCTCATCTTCCTGCTCTCGCTGATCTTCTTCCTGCGTTTCCTCACGCTGCTTTTCCTCTTCTTCGTCGGACTCTTCACTCAAATGTATCGCCTCCGCCGCATTCTTCTATCTTATTCACGAGTGCTCTATCATTAATGGCCTTTTCTTGTGGTCTTCTGCCACTAGGCGAAGTCGAGTTGGCTCTTGCATCCGTTCGAATCCCACTCCCCCCCCGCACCAGACGCTCCCAGCATCTACACACAAGACATGCGGTTGATCCTAATCCAGAACATAAGCCCGAAATACCTATTCCGCGCAAGTATGCTGACCACACATTGGAAGTTCATGATGGGATCGTAAGCAGACTAATTGAGCAAAGGGAAAGACTGAAGGGCAACGAGAGCTGCCCGAGATGCGGCCTTTACAATCTGGAACTCAAGGTTCTGCTCGACGAAATTGACAAATTATCCAAACTGCAAAACGAAGCATCCAAAAAGCGCATAAATCACATGAGAAAGTCCGATGAAGCGCTCAGTTGATAGAACCTAATTGAAGCCATTGTGATAATAATAGTGAGTGTCATCAGTTATCTTCGGAAAGTAAGTGTAGAAAAAACAGGTATACTGGGAGCGGATCCTCCCAGGTTACTAGAGATTTATGCCTTAATGTAAGGCTGGTATGCGAATAGAGTCTCGCTTCTCCAGATACCCTCAGTTTGGGCGATCTGCTCGACGCTCGTCCTCATGAGATCCTCATAGTTCGCAGTCTTGTAACTCATGATGATGTCGAACTGACCTGGAACACTACATGCGTCGTATAGGGCTGGCAGCTTCTTCAACTTCTGTAAGACTTCTGGTAGTGGTCTGTTGATTGACAGGAGGCTGAATCCCCATACTCCTTGGCCTTCAAGTTTCTGGCCGTTGGTGAATCCATCATTTGATGTGAAAGTATTGGTAGCGTTCACGCCATGAATAGTGCGTATCTTGTTGACTAGGTTGTAGATTTGTTCTGGATTGTTAGTCTTCAATCGCATGACTATATCGTATCGACCGGTCACTTGTGCAGAGAACTCTATTTCGTTGAACTTTCGTAATTCCTCAATCACATGGTGCACATTGTCGCGCTCGACCTTTGCGAACACGTAAGTTGGGAACATTTTGTTTGCTTGCATTATATTCACCTACTAACTCCAAGTATTGTTACTGTTAGCTATACCTGTATCATACATATAAGCTTTGTTACCAAAAGATATATTTGTAACATCGAACTATAATGGGCCGAAAAGGAGAAAGAAAATGCGAGCTGTAGACGAACGCGGAACTCAGCTGCCGATTCAAGAAGAATACGTCGCGGAGCCGTTAGTGAGGCTTCGTTTCACCGACGCGCTGGGACTTCTCCGATGTGGGCATGAGTCATGAAGGGTACAAGACCTACGATCTCTGAGGTCGTGGTGGATCTCTTAACGCGAAACCATGCTGTCCACCAACACATTCGAATGGGACTGATCAACTATCATGCCCTAGCAGCAAAAATCAAGCCTACCGTGGATCGGGTTACCCAAAGAGACGTGAACGTTAACACTATAGTTGTGATCATCAAGAGGTTTTCGGATGCGCAGTCGAAGCTTGGGCTACCACCCACAATGTCAGTACTTAGAAATTCAAAGATGACGTTGAGCAGCGGAGTGGTCGACGTAACTATCACCCCCAAGAGAGAAGCTTTCATTAACGAATTGAAGGGGCTAGTTGAACTGTCTTCTGAGCTGAATGAACGTCCTCACATCTTTCCGCTTGTAAGCTCCATCAAGATCATAGCCGACGCAAATGATTATGGAAAATTGAAAGCGGCATTGAAGAGTCGATACCCCCTAAAACCTCGACTCAACGCGGCGAAGATTACAATACATCTATCCGAGGAAGCTGAGCGGTCACCTGGAATCGCAGCGTACATAACTGACCTGCTTTACCGCAACGGAATAAACATCGTAGACGCATTCCTAGGTTATGATGACATTATTCTGGTACTCAATGAATCCGACGGACCACGAGCATACACAATACTGGAAGAAGCAAACAGCGAGATTCGCAAATAAGCTGGGTAAAGTCGACATTTTCATGATTCCAATCATTCAGTGCTTCTTGACGAGTTGGCCCATCTTCGGGTCAAGTCTGGAGACATCATCGACAACCTGCTGAAATGCTCAACGTTCGCCTACCCCAGGAAAGGACTTTGATTTCCAATAGCCTGTGAAGTGCCAATTCAACGGTGAATAATTTCAGCTCATAAACACCCTTTTACTTCAACGTTCGTTAGGTCTTGCCATGAGTGAGCAACACCGTCACTCACGTTAGCTCTTTGAGAAAATACGATTGAACTTGGGAGAATCGTCATGATCCACGGGCCCGAGAACTATGGAATTGAGCGGCCTTTACTGGAATGGGTAGCTGCTGTTGCTAAAACAACTAAACCGGATGGCATAGCCTGGTGTGATGGGTCTGATGAAGAATTTCAATCGCTTATCAAACTGATGACCGCAGATGGGACACTGATTAAGCTCAACCAAGAAAAATACCCCAACTGCTATCTGCATAGAAGCAACCCGAACGACGTGGCCAGAACCGAAGAAGCGACCTTCATCTGCACAAAGAACAGAGAGGACGTGGGCCCCACAAATAATTGGATGTCTTCTGATGAAGGAGAAGCAAAGTTACTGAAGCTTCTTGACGGATGCATGATAGGGCGAACAATGTATGTTATCCCATACCTGCTGGGACCCGTAGGTTCGCCTTATTCTCAAGTCGGAATCGAACTCACCGATAGTTGCTACGTCGCTGCGAATATGGAAATTATGACGAAAGTCGGCAAAGTTGCGTTAGAGCACATCAAGGACGGCGAATTTATGAAGGGCATACATTCAACCGGCCAGTTGGATCCCAATAAAAGGTACATTTGTCATTTCCCGGATAAGAAACTCATAATGAGTTTGAACTCGAATTATGGAGGAAACGCCCTCCTCAGCAAGAAATGCCACTCCCTTAGGATCGCGAGCGTGATGGCGAGAGACCAAGGTTGGCTGGCGGAACACATGCTAATCATAGGAATAGAAGACCCAGACGGCACAGTGACTTATGTGACCGGGGCGTTTCCCAGCACCAGCGGCAAAACTAACCTCGCTATGCTCAAGCCACCAGAATACATGAAGGACTGGAAGGTCTGGGCGGTCAGCGACGACATAGCTTGGATGCACCTAGATTCCGAAGGCAGGTTCAGAGCAATCAACCCCGAGAGTGGATTCTTCGCGGTGTCGCCCAACACCAACATCAGGACGAACCCCCGAATAATGGAAACAGTGATGAAAAACACAATTTTCACGAATGTCGCTTTGGCGATGGACGGAACTCCATGGTGGGAAGGCATGGGCGACCATCCCAGAAAACTTTGGGATTGGCAAGGAAGAGTATGGACAGCCGGCAAGGGAAGCGCTGCCCATCCAAACTCAAGGTTCACAACTTCGACCAATCAATACCCGTTCCTGTCACGGGAGTACACAAATCCGAATGGCGTTCCAATAACGGCCATAATTTTCGGCGGAAGAAGGTCAGATCTTGTTCCGTTAGTTTACGAATCATTCAGCTGGGAACACGGCGTCCTAATGGGCGCCATGCTTAAAGTTGAAACTACAGCCGCCGCTGGAGGGGAGGTTGGGGTTCTAAGATACGATCCCATGGCTATGAAGCCATTCTGCGGATACCACATCGCCGATTACTTCAGGCATTGGCTTTCGTTTCGATCAAAAAGCGAAAACCTCCCGAAAATATTCCAGATAAATGCATTCAGAATGGGGCGAGATGGAAGATTCCTCTGGCCAGGCTATGGCCACAACCTCGTCGTTCTCAAGTGGATAGTCGACCGCTGTAGAGGTAGAGCTGAAGCGGTTGAAACGCCGATAGGCTACGTTCCGACCCCTGAATCGCTCAACCTGAACGAGATGAATCTTCCGGGAAACACAATCGAAGAGTTGCTACATGTAAATAACGCAGCGTGGATGGACGAACTCGAATCCTCCTGGAGGTTCTTCAAAACTCTCGGAGAACAATTTCCTAACATATTGTGGCAGGAACTTTCGAAACTAACAGAAAGATTACGAAATCCGAGCTAAGCAAATCATCATTAACGGTGGGGAGGTCTTAGGCTGAGTTTCGAATGTGTTGCTGGAGTACTTCGAAGTAGTGCCGCACTCCTTTAGCATCCTCTTCGTAATCGTACTTCTTCATTGTACGCCGGTCAATGTATAGGCCTGAGCCGAGGTGATCTATCTGCATGCCCTTGATACGAGCCGTCATAGAATCGAGAACGTCTACGTAGTTTCTTCCCACAGTAGGTTTCCACTCTAGGATAACCTTAGACTCACTCATCGTTACAAGCTTGACAAAAGCTCGCGGGGAACGGCTTTCGGTGTGACCACCCGGGCAAGTGAAGTTCTTTGAGTCTAAGAATTCGTTAAACTTCTCGTAGTTTCCAGTGAAATCAAATCTGGTGCCGCATTTCTGGCAACTGCACAGGAAAATTCGATTTGACATAGGCTACTAACGGAGGCGCCGCTTATAGGAGTCCCTATCGTTCGAATCTAGCGGTGAACCTGATGCTTTTCGACGTGAATCGTCTCCTATGGGTGGGCAGCTCACATCGGTAAGTATTGGTACGCTTTTTATAGTACTCATGCCGGTTGCACAGCCAGTATGCTGGAGATCTTACCTGCGCGGATGATGGGGGGGCCGCCAGGCCCATGCCGATTATCGCTGCGAGTATTATCTTTCGTATAACTAGAGGATAGGGATGGTGAAAAGCGAGATGGGTTACGAGAATCGACGATCTGGTGCCCCGAGGCAAATGACGAAAGTCAAATGCTCCGACTGTGGTGCAGACACAGAAGTACCGTTTGTGCCGACGACGGGCAGACCAGTCTACTGTAGAGACTGCTACCAGAAGCACCGAAGCTACTAGACAAAGCCACTAGGCGAACAGCCTAGAAACTTTGTTGACCGAAAATCCTACATTTTATTTCTCCTCAAATATCTAGGGTTCATTGGTCTAGACCTAGCAGAAGTAGGTAAGTTAGAAGCACCGTGTTCACGGCTTGCAAGAGCCACTTTATCGATGCAAATCAGAACAGGAACAGTCTTGACTTCTTTGTTCATGATCTCATGAGAGGTTGCATGCAAGTGTCCCTTCAAGTGCTTCGACGTTGTGTGCTTATAGCCGGGCGATGTAGTGTTGTGATACAGATTTTGGGAGAGGGATACAATCAGCTCTGATGAGAAACCTTTCTGGAGCATTCCCAGCTCAGAGCTATTTGATCAGCTTAAGACGGCCCCAGAAGGCTTGACCAATAACGAAGCTCAACTACGACTCTCATCATATGGATATAATCTATTAAAGGAGAAGAAGAAAACTGACGCCATCACGCTTCTACTTAATCAATTCAGAAGCCCTCTCGTACTCATCTTGCTCGTTGCAGCTATACTTTCCATCTTTCTGCAGGATCCAACAAGTGCCGCAATTATCTTAGCCATTGTATTCGTCAGCGGTCTACTCGGGTTCTCGCAGGAGCGCGGCGCAAGCGATGCCGTGAAGAAGTTACTATCAATCGTACAGATCAATACGACTGCACTACGGAACGGAGAACCAAGCCAAATTCCTCTAGAGCAAATCGTACCAGGGGATGTTGCGATACTGAACGCAGGGAACATGGTTCCCGGCGACTGCGCAATTATCGAAGTTAGGGATCTTTTCGTTGATGAAGCGACGCTTACGGGTGAGACTTACCCCGCAGAAAAATCCGTCGGGGTCCTTGCGCCCGACGCACCCTTGAGCGCTCGCTCGAACACTTTGTTCATGGGAACTCATGTTGTCAGCGGTACTGGCAAAGCTCTTGTCGTAACAACCGGGAAGAAAACCGAATTCGGGAAAATCTCTGAAAGTCTTGCGCTTAAACCCCCAGAGACCGGGTTCGAGCACGGTGTCAGGCAATTCGGCTACCTCCTCATGGAAATCACTCTAGTCATGGCAATCGTGATCTTCGCTGTCAACGCCTACTTGGGACGGCCAATCCTTTCGTCCTTTCTATTCGCAGTGGCACTCGCGGTCGGTTTAACACCACAACTACTACCCGCTATAGTAACCGTAAATCTTGCGCACGGCGCGAAGGAAATGGCAAAGCAGAAAGTTATCGTGAAACGACTTGTCTCAATTGAAAACTTTGGCAGCATGAACCTTCTCTGTTCGGACAAGACCGGAACCCTAACCGAAGGAAAAGTAGAGATCCATTCTACCATTGATTTCGAAGGCAACACCAGCGAAAAGGTTCTCCTATATGCATGTCTGAATGCAAATTTTGAGAGCGGCTTTGCAAACCCCATAGACGAAGCAATTCGAGCGAAGAGTACGTTTGACTTCACCTCTTACAAGAAAGTGGACGAAATCCCATACGATTTTGTCCGGAAGAGACTCAGTATCCTGGTGTCGAAGGATAACATGCACATCATGACGACAAAGGGCGCGGTACAAAACATACTCGACGCCTGCACCCAAGCAGAGACCACGAAGGGGCTCGTTCAAATTGCCGATGTTCGCGAGCAAGTCCAGCAACGCTTCGAAGACTTGAGCGGCCAAGGTTTCCGGCTGCTCGGTGTGGCATACAAGAACGTTCCTACTGACCGCATTGGCAAAGATCAAGAAACTCAGATGACTTTCTTGGGTTTCTTACTATTGTTTGATCCGCCTAAGCCGATGATTAAGACAGTTCTACAAGACCTACAGAACCTTGGAATTGCGTTAAAGATCATAACGGGAGACAACAGATTCGTCGCGGCATATCTGAGCACACAAGTAGGGCTAACCAGTTCACGTGTTCTTACAGGCCCTGAACTCCATATTATGAGTGACGAAGCGCTCCTTGAACGAGTCAAAGTTACCGACGTGTTCGCTGAAGTCGATCCCAACCATAAAGAGCGAATTATCTTAGCGTTCAAGAAAGCAGGATATATTGTAGGCTTCATCGGCGACGGAATCAATGACGCCTCAGCACTCCATGCTGCAGACGTCGGAATCTCAGTGAACACTGCAGTAGACGTAGCTAAGGAAGCTGCTGACATCGTATTACTTGAGAAAGACTTGGGTGTTCTAGTACAAGGTGTGCAAGATGGTCGAAAAACTTTCGCTAACACTCTCAAGTACGTGTTCATGGCTGCGAGTGCCAATTTCGGAAACATGTTCAGCATGGCGGGAGCTTCACTATTCTTATCCTTCCTACCCTTGCTGCCCACGCAAGTTCTGCTTACAAATCTCATGACTGACTTCCCTGAAATGGCCATACCCACGGATAGCGTTGACAGTGGCATGGTGCAGAAACCCAGACGCTGGAACATAAAATTCATCCGGGACTTCATGATGATTTTCGGTCTCCTTAGCTCGGTCTTCGACTACGCAACATTCGGTGTACTTCTCTTCATCTTGCATGCAACAGCGGATCAGTTCAGAACAGGTTGGTTCATTGAATCAGTGGCTTCTGCCACTCTGATTGTGTTAGTCATTCGTACTCAACAATCGTTCTTCAGAAGTAAGCCTAGCAAATACCTTATGTTTGCGACATTATGCGTAGTAGTTGCAACTGGTCTTCTACCCTTTACGGCTCTAGGAATGTTGTTTGGATTTGTTCCTGTCTCGCTTACTTTCCTCGTCTTCACTGCGATTATTGTTGGATTATACATTCTGGGCGCGGAGCTAACTAAGCGGCTCTTTTACAAGCATGAAGGATTCTGAGCGATGAAAATACATAACCGACTACTCGTGGCCCCTGGGAAGAAAAACAGGCTTAGCAAGTTGGATCCAGACGATACTCTAGGATTGAAGAACGATGAGGGGTCGCAGAGGATGCTTCAGAAGCTTGTTGCTCGGCTAGATGACTTACAATATCTGCTCTATGCTTCAAAGACGTACTCACTTCTCATTGTCCTTCAAGGAATGGATGGAGCCGGAAAAGATGGAACTATCCGCCACGTGATATCAGGAGTAAATCCCCAAGGTTGCCGCGTTACGTCGTTTAAGGCCCCTTCTGTCGAAGAGGCAGCTCATGACTTCCTATGGCGCATCCATAACGCTATTCCCGACCGAGGCGAGATAGGCATATTCAACCGTTCCCACTACGAAGACGTCCTAGTAGTAAGAGTTCACAAGCTCGTGCCAGAATCCATCTGGTCAAGACGCTACAGAGAGATCAACAATTTCGAAAGGATCCTTGCCGAAAACAAGGTTAAGATACTGAAGTTCTACTTGCATATCAGTAGGGAAGAACAGAAGAAGCGCTTCCAGCAAAGATTGGAAGACCGCACCAAATGGTGGGAACTCTCGCAACATGATTTCCAGGAGAGAAGGTACTGGAACGACTACATGGACGCTTACGAAGACGTGCTCCGATACTGCAGCACTCCATGGGCGCCATGGTATATCATCCCCTCAAACAAGAAATGGTTCAGAAACCTTGCAGTATCACACATCATTGTCAAGACACTAGATGATTTAAACATGAAATTTCCGAAACCTTCTTTCAACGTCTCTCGGTATGTTCTCAAGTAACTAAATGACCGAAGAGAGCCCGTGCAAGAAGATTAACTGTTTCCCTTTTCGCTCCCCAATCCCGACAAACGTGTCCCACTAACGAGCCAATGTGAGAACTGCAGTTTCACTATCCCAGATCGATTATCTCAACCAATTCCTACCCCAAACTCTCCTTCTTCTAGGTTGTTTATGACCTCGAATGATGCTAGGATGCTCACACTCTCTCGTCTCTCCTCTTGCGCTATGCGTCAGCACCGAAACTGATTAACCCATGCGAAATCAATTCCAATATCATGAAAGAGATAGAGATCAAGATCATCGAAATTGACAGAAAAAAAGTTGAGGATAGCTTGGCAACTCTAGGCGCTGCGAAGACTTTCGATGGTGACGTAGAGACATGGTTTTTCGACTTTCAAGATGATACAATTACGCGGGCAAGAAACCTCTTGCGCCTCAGGAAAATTGGCGACGAGACTGTTTTGACATTCAAGAAGTTCGTGGAGAGCCATTCGGCAAAGATTAGAAATGAGTACGAAGTCTCAATCTCGGATTTTGAGACAATGTGCCTGATACTCGAATCTATTGGCCTCGTCTCAACTTGGCGAATGGAGAAACACCGAACCAGCTATACACTGAAAAGCGGAGTTGAAGTTGACATAGACAAGTACGCTGGGGAGTATTCGCATATACCAGAATTGTTGGAGATTGAGGGGAAGGATATCGAGGTGATACATCTGCACGCCAAACTTCTTGGATTCCAGCCAGAAGAATGTAGATCCTGGACAACATTCGACCTGATCGATTACTATTCAGGAAAGAAGACAGGAACATGACAGAGAGATTATTGAATCAAGTCCCATCGACTCAAATAGCCGACCAAAGTACTGCAGGTAAGTCGCTGGATGATCCTGCGCTCTTCATCAATCGAGAGGTTAGCTGGATACGCTTCAACTACCGGGTTCTCGAAGAAGCACAGGATACTCATCACCCGATTCTTGAACGCGTGAAATTCCTCGCCATTAGTGGGAGTAATCTCGATGAATTCTTCATGACCCGCGCGTCCATCCTTGAGCAGCAAATTGAAAGAGGCGACTTTGAGCCAACTCCCGGCTCTCGCATGACTCCGCTAGAGCAGATGCAGGTTACGAGAAGCGAGATTCTTCCGCTTCTCGCCAAGCAGAGAAAATGTTGGGAGGAGGAGCTTTCTCCTGCCTTAGCCAAGGAAAACATACGAATACAGAAAACCAACAACCTGACAAAGCAGAAGAAACGAATGCTTCGTGACTATTTCCAGAACGAAATACTTCCGGTCATGAAAAAGCCAGATGCAGATTACGTGGCGAGTTACATCTCCAACCTACATGTCAACTTGCTAGTAGTCGGAGAGGATCCGAGAATGAAAGAAGCTTCAACTAAGCTCATGGTTGAGGTGCCTACTGATACTTTTGGGCGTTTCATCCGAGTTCCTGACTCCGATGACGCTCGTGATGCCACACAGAACAATTTCGTATTGTTGGAGGATTTAGTCGCCGCGAACCTGGATCTGTTATTTCCATCGGTTCGAGTCCGCGAATGTTATAAGTTCAGAGTGACGCGAAATGCGGAGATTGATACCAAGGCCGACGAGAATGCCGACTTTCTTACAACTATGGAACTGAGCGTTAGACAGAGGCGCTACGGTAAGCCGGCGAGGTTAGAGTTTGAGGCTTCTATGCCTCGACACTTACGTGAATACCTAGTGAGTAGCGTTGGTTCATTCCGCGTTCCACGCCTTGAGGACGTGCAATATGAGGTTGAAGGCCCCTTTGGGCTGGTTGATTTCTGGCGGCTCCTCAAACTGGACAAGCCGAACCTCAAGGATGCACCTTTCAAAGGTTACGTTCTGCCCGAATTGGAATCGGGCAAATCTGCTTTCGCAGCTATAGCCGCGAAAGATTTCGCGCTCTACCACCCATATGACAGTTTCGAGATGATAGTAACCCTACTAGCAGAGGCAGCTACGGATCCCAACGTCACTGAAATCTACATCACCCTCTACCGTATCGATCCGGATTCCCCCATCATATTCTCCCTGATGAAAGCGGCAGCGAACGGAAAATCTGTGACAGCCTTGATCGAGTTGAAGGCGAAATTCGATGAAGCTAACAACATCAAATGGGCTAGGATGATGACTCAAGCAGGAGTGAAAGTCGTCTATAACTTTCCCAAGATCAAGGTTCACGCCAAATTGGCGTTAATAGTTCGAAGAGAGGACGGTAAGTTCGTTCAGTATGCGCATCTTGGCTCGGGAAACTACAACAACGTGACCACAAGAATTTACGGAGATATAGGCTACCTCACAGCCAAGCCTGAGATATGCGCAGAAGTCTTAGATCTGTTTCATAAGCTGATAACTGACCCTCGAAAGGCCGGCCAATACAAGTATCTGCTGGTCGCTCCGACATCTCTCAAGAACGAGATACTCAGCCGCATCGAGAGGGAGACAACAAACCACAAAGAGAATGGTCACGGTTACTTGGCGCTTAAGATGAACGGACTTGTGGACAAAAGTATCATCCAGGCACTCTACAGAGCGTCACAAGCGGGCGTTAAGGTTGACCTTAACGTAAGAGGACTTTGTTGTCTGAGGCCTGGCATTTCTGGTGTGAGCGAAAACATTCGCGTCATCTCCATTGTGGGCAGGTTCCTTGAACACGCGAGAATATACTACTTCAGAAACGGCGGTGATGAGGAGGTTCTGCTGGGAAGCAGCGATATGATGCCGAGAAACCTTGAGAGGAGAGTCGAGTTGCTCTTTTCCGTTCCCGATCGCGCAATCATATCCGCAATGCTGAAAATACTCGACATTCATCTGAGGGATAATGTGAAGGCCAGGCGTCTTCTTCCAGACGGAACATACGAGAAAGTTAGACCGCTACTCGGAGAGGAAATCATAGACTCCCAGCGCTGGTTGATCGACAACAGAGGTGCATGGCATGAAAGCGTCAAAGCCCAACCTTCCGGAAATCTATGAAGACCACGGTTATTGTCTGCTCGGCGCCGACACGCTATTACGTCAAATTGCGACGCTTGAGAATCAGATGGAAGGTGTAAGGAAGAACTATGACATCGAATTCATGCACAAACTAAGGGTCACCTCAAGAAGGATGAGAGCGGCCCTCAGTCTCTTCGAAGAATGCTTCCCAAAGAAAGCATCAAGGAAATGGATGAAGGGGATCAGAAACGTAACCAGATCTTCGGGAGCAGCGAGAGACGCAGACGTTCAACTAACCTTTTTGGAGAACTACTCAGGAAGCGTCGAAGATAGGAACGCCTTACCAGGACTGACATACCTCATAACGCTACAAAAGGCACGCAGGGTTGGAATGCAGTCCGACGTAGTCAGCGTCCTTGACGCGCTAGATGGCTCCAACATTCTGACGGATATTTCCACCAGTAGCATGACGATCCTGAGGAATCTGCCACACGAACGAAACCGTAGCGAATCCGCCATCAAGACACCGTCAACCTACGAGAAAGCTCGCGATCACATATCGAGCAGACTCGACGAGGTCCTAGCTCTTGAACAGTTCGTCCATGATGAAAGTGCAGCCGTAAAGCATCACGAACTGAGAATAGCCGCAAAACGGCTAAGATACACGATGGAAATCTTCTCTTCCATCTACAAGGAAGAATTGAAAGAACAAATCTCGCTAATGAAACAGCTCCAAGACGTACTAGGCGAGATCCACGACTATGTTGTATGGGTTCAAGAGTTTGCCGCCTCTCTGCAAGGCATTCCAGACGATGCCAGATACGGCACGAGTAAGGTACTAAACCACGCAGCAGAAATGAGGAAGTCCCGCTACAAGGATTTCGTTTCACTATGGGACAATGCCGTCGCGAAAGGGCTTTTCGACAACATACGGCAGGTAACTGAAACGGGACCGAGTAGCGATGTCGTCCGCGAAATCTTGAACCGTGATAACCCGACCGTAGCTGTTATCTCAGATATTCATGGTAATCTTGACGCATTGAAGGCAGTTGTAGCGGATGCTAGGAGATCGGGAATCGATGTTTTTCTCAACGCGGGAGACGCCGTAGGTTTCGGCCCCAACCCAAAGCAAGTGATCCAAGCTATCCGCTCTGCAAGGTTTCTGAACGTGATTGGGAACGTCGATCTGGAAATCCTCGAGAAGGGGTTACATAATCTCAGCTTGGAGAAGAACAGCATAATGCAGTTCACGTTCAGGGAACTGGCACCGTCCGACCTAGCCTACCTCCACTCTCTCCCGAAGGAACTGAGACTCGAAATATGTGGCAGGAAGATACTGCTCACTCATGGGACTCCCGATTCAGTCGACGAACACATATATCCAAACACACCGAGCAAACGTCTCAAAGAGATCGCGTCAAAAGCCAATGCTGAGGCAATTATCACCGGGCACTCCCACATACAAATGAACAGGAACGTGGGTGGAGTCACGTTCGTGAATCCAGGAAGCGTCGGTAGACCCGCTGACGGTGGCTACAGAGCGGAGTACGCTGTACTCAGATTCAATCCGTTTTCCGTAGAATTCCGAAGAGTGAACTATGACGTTGAAGCTGTGGCTAACGGGATAAGAAAAATGGGGCTACCCGAAAGCCTCGCTCAAGTTCTACTGCGAGGCGTATCCCTCGATGCTGCCAAGGAGCTGGATGTTGCGCTTGAAAAAAAGCAGCTGTGGAGGAGCCGCTCGACCATAGGCAAAGTCAGGAGAATAGCAAGGCGATTCATTTCGGACGATTCGCATGCAAAACAGAGCAGAAAGCTAGCGCTAATGATTTTCGACAAGACGAGACGACTGCACACTCTTGGCAGAAAGGAACGCTACTGGTTGGAATGCGCGGCGATCCTTCACGACATTGGACTCTCAAGAAGCAACAGGGGTTACCACAAATTATCGCTTAGGCTGATATTGAACGATCTCGAACTCCCGTTCACGTTCAGAGAGAGGTACATAATCGGAAGCATCGTCAGATACCACCGGAAGGCAATTCCAGATGCGAATCATTTCAACTTGGCACTACTTAGTGGGGCTGAAAGGCAGAAAGTCGCAGTCCTCTCGTCGATACTACGAGTCGCGGAGGCGCTTAACTATTCTACTGAATGCATCGTGAGGAAGATTGCCATAAGAGTACTGCCCAAACGAATGGATCTAGAGTGCGAAGCTAAAGGGGACGCCCGCGCAGCAGACCTGGCGCTCATGAAGACAAAGGAACCACTTGAGAAAGCCTTCGGGCGTAATCTAACGGTTGTATGGAAGACATGGCACCCGCTCCGGAGACGCCCAAGAGAATCGTATGCTCGGTATCATAGAACCGTCCGCACACGCATGAGAACATGATAAAACGAGTTGCACTTCTTGCAATCCCGCAGCTCGATAGTCAATGTAAGATTCCGCTTGCACACCATTGATAAGCAAAAGCCACAGAGAACTAAGGCTTGCCTACGTAACTCCATTTAGCTAGAAGTGCATAGTTTGCCGAAACTTGCCGCAATTGATGTCGGTTCGAACGCGATGCGGCTAGCGATAGCCTCAGCCGATGATGAGGGTAGGTTGCACATAGTTCAGACTAACCGGGAGGCAGTGCGGCTAGGCGCCGATGTGTTCGCAAAAGGCGAGATTTCTGATAGTCGACTCGTTGAAGCAATGGATGCGTTCCTCAGATTTCGAAAACTGATCAACCAGCACAAAGTGAAGTCAGTGAAAGCGGTGGGCACGAGCGCTATCCGGGAAGCACGGAATCGAGATTATTGCATAAATCAGATTACCAAAGCGACAGAGATAGCCATCGAGCCGATTAGCGGAGAAGAAGAAGCACGCTTGCTTTACCTAGCTACTTCTAAAGCCGTAAACTTGGAAGGCAAGGTGGCGCTCCTCGTGGATATTGGCGGCGGTAGCGTTGAAATAACCCTGGCAACTGGACGCGAGATAATTGCCACCGAAAGCTTCGGCATTGGCACTGTCAGACTATTGCAGATGCTGGAACAGAAGAAGCGGGGTGAAAGAGTCTTTCGGCAGCTGGTTCGTGAGTACATCAACGTTTCAGGTACGCGCCTTCGAAAGGAAATCGGTGAACGCAAAGTAGACTTATGCATCGCTACGGGCGGCAACGTCGAATCCCTAGGCGACTTACGAGTACAATTGTGCGATGGAAAAGATGACACTTCGGTAAACATGGACGAGCTCGATTCAATTCTTAAAGAGCTACAGTCACGGTCTTATGAAGACAGGATCAAAGACTTCGGATTACGACCGGACAGAGCAGACGTAATCATTCCAGCTACTATCGTTCTCCAAAACGTCGCGAAAGAAGCACGAGTCCAGCAAATCCTAATCCCCCGCGTCGGAGTCAGAGAAGGACTTCTAATCGATATGGCAGAAGGGCTGAAGAGCACTGCAAGACCACTGCACCGAACCCAAGTAATTATCTCCGCAAAATTGCTGGGAAGGAAGTATGATTACGAAGCGCAGCATGCATTGACCGTCGCCCGTTTCGCGGTTGAACTGTTTGACGCTACAAAGAAACTCCATAAGTTGGGTTATGACGAAAGGACGCTCCTTGAAGTTGCAGCGTTGTTACATGATATCGGCTACTTCATTGGTCCGATGGACCACCACAAGCACTCATTCTATTTGATCAACGCTTCACCAATAATAGGACTCGATGACGTGGAGAAAACGATGGTTGCGAATGTAGCTCGCTACCACACCCGATCATTCCCCAGACCCAGCCACAAGGAATTCACTGACCTTTCACCCAAGCGACGTCAAATAGTGGCTAAGTTGGCCGCCATCCTAAGACTCGCGGAGGCGCTTGACCGCGAACATTCCAATAGAGTAGAGGAGCTCAAGCTCGTCAAGGGTAAGAAGAAGATCATTTTGCGTCTGAAAGGACAGGGCGACATGCTGCTTGAGAAATGGGCTTTGGGTTACCGTTCCAGACTATTCGAAAAGGTATTCAAGAAGAAGTTACTGATAGGGTGATGAACCTACGAGATCGGAAATTCCGAAAGCGCACGCAAATCCGTCTTGCATGGAACTGATTTGAGTTGGAGAGCTGTAGCTAACTTGGGAGCCTGTTGAGAGTTGAGTGAAGTCCCAAGGAGAAAAAGAAGGTCAACTACGTCACATACGTCATCTTTGAGGCCACGCTCAGCGCAAGCCTCAAGGAAGAAGGCGAGAGAACAGATGACAACCCGGTCCAGGAGAAAGCCCAAACGACTCTCGAAGGCGATTAGAAGTAAGCGATATTCGCTCAAAGCACAACGTTCCAAAAGAAGCCTAAGGAAGAATGCAGGAAAGAAAGAGATAAACAGGCGGAAGATTGCACCGCAACGGACTTCAAAGAAAACCATTCTGACAGATCGTCTTAGGCAAAACTTTCCTGGGAAGTTGCGCTCATCTCTTCGAGTCTCGGCTAAACGGGCTGGACGGATGCCTAGTAATCGTGGATTGCCAGCGCGGAGACGAGGAGCACGCGTACCCGACGCGTTGAATTTTATCTCAGGGACGTTGGATCATGAATGGATTGGTTACTTGAAACGTCTTCAGGAGTTTCGGCATAAGGCGTCGGTCAAGAACGTCCACGATCTTCGTGTTAGTATAAGGCGACTCATGACGTGTGTTGAGTTGGTTGAACGATTCAATCCGGATAATGTTGTCCGGAGAGCCCGCATTACACTCAAAGAGCAATTGTCAGAGCTCAGCAATCTCAGAGATATTCACGTCGAAATGGTTGCTATTCGCGGCTATCTGAAACAATTACCTGAAATCAAACAATTCTACGATAGGTTGCGCGAAAGAGAAAGCGACCACCTCAGCGCTGCCAAGAAGATGTCCTCGAACACGAAATTCATTGAGAACGCGATCAACAGGGCGCAAGTTCGGCTTGCTGCTCGGCGAGCCACAATAGCCGTATCCGCCGCCAGTAAGATCGTCAACGATGCAGTGGATCGTTCATTTGACAATGTCAACGGAAAACTCGAATATGCCACTATCGCTGATTATTCAACGATTCACAGCGTAAGAATCGCGTTCAAACCGTTCAGATACCTGCTGGAAATGCTGCAACCGTTGGTTCCAATAGAACGCAAGCAGCTAAGAGCCGCTCAATCGCTCGCGCGAATGATGGGTAAGATCCAGGACATTGAGGTTCTGATGAAGAGCTTGGTTGAATTCAAATGGAAACAAGATGGCGCTCGGCGAGCTGTGATTGAAATCTGGTTAGATCTTGAACGCCGAAAAACGGATGTGGCTCAACGCTTTCTAAGATCCATTCCTAAGTTTGGGAACATCTGGAAGCCCATCCTACACGACTCAACAATCTCTAAGACTGCTGATTCGAAAACACTCTATGCTCTACGTCATGGGATCGCAGTCGCCCGCGGAGACCTAGGCTACCCGTTAGATTCGGACCGCCCGTTAACTTTGAAAGGCATGAAGAGGATGCGTATAATCGCTCGGGGCATGCGCGGTCTTGGTGTTAGGTTTGATGTTATCCTGACAAGCCCGTACAGGCGAGCACTGGAAACCGCGTTCGTAGTAGGTCGCGAATATAGGCTGGGAGAATCGATTCAAACAACAGCTGCACTGAAACCGGAGGTTCTGCCGGAAGAAGTGATCCGATCATTGCAGGACAAGTATTCATCTTGTCGAAATCTGTTACTTGTGGGACATGATCCTCAATTAAGTGCCTTAGTCTCCACATTGACTTCGGGTAGCGCAGGCGCGAGGCCACTACTGAAGAAAGGAGGGCTATGTAAACTTCAAGTAGAGAAGCTGCAACTTGGAAAGTGTGCGACGCTGCTGTGGCTTCTTACTCCCAAACAACTCATCAGTATGACTTGACTTGGTCAGCACGCAAATTCTACTCCCGCCACCTAATGAACATGAATCTTGTTGAAGGGGCAGTTAGAATCGGCATAGGGAGTAACGAGAGTCAGGGGATTGAAACGCCAACCTCGGGACTTTCAGCTCTTCACCTTAAGTTTGATACTTTTTCCGTCGATTGAAACTTCGTAGCTTCGCTGATCGTAGGTCTTAATCTCTCCCACAATCTTCGCTGAATGTTCGATCCGTTTTAGAAAGGATTGAGGAAGTTTGTCCATGTCTGGGATGCTCCCGCCAAGCCTTGCTTCTGACTGTTTCTTTCCACTGGTGACGTCAAACTGCGCACCATGCAATGGACACGTGACAATGTTTCCTCTGAGTCCGCCACTCGAGAGGCGGGCACTCGCGTGGCCGCATCTATCATCGATCGCGTAGAACTTTCCGTTAACATTCGCGATGGCAATTTCCCTGTCGTTAACTTCAACATGTTTCATTGTGCCTAGGGGAATTTCGTCAACATTGGCGACTTCTAGCCAACCCGATGAGTCCGATTCATGTATTGTCAAGGGACTTCTCTCTCAAGTTTTCAGGCAATAAGCAACGATTGCGATACCTACAATGAAAGTTAGTGCGCCCGCTATTTCCCAGAATTGCGAACCACTCATCACACTGTCAGGAAGCACGCCCGCTCCCTGTAGTGACCATACCAAGCCAAACAGCGCGATTATTGCACCAACGATTGAGAACGTTCGTCTTTTCATACTTTCACCCACCAAGCAGTGGATAATATGGCGCTTGAATCAATCAAAGCTCCTCACGACGCCTTCGCCAAAATCCTTCCACGTACCAACAGATCACGAAGCGCTCTCCGACCAAACACTTCCGCATGCATCGCCAGAATCCCAAGCAATTTCTCTTCCCATTCTTTCTGCGACTCCTTGATCCGAATCAAAATCTTTCTTTGAGCCGTTCGACCCTTGCGCGTAAGTGCATAGTAAACTCTACTCGACCCCTCATCTCGAGTCGATTTGATAAGCCCTCTGCGCTCCATCCGCCGAAGGAAAGGATAGATCGTACCAAAACTGAACTTAATGTGCCCTCTAGTCATCTTCTTGAACCGCATAGCCAACTCATACCCATACGCCGGTCCGTCCTTTAAAGCCAGAAAGAACATTACCTCGTATGGGCCAGCCTGGAATCCCTTCGCCATGAGCCATCTCCGCATCCGTATCGTATCGATACATCAGCCGGCGTATTTTAATATTACCCACCATCGATAAGATAGTATCGTATCGATGTATAGAAGCGAACGCATAAAGGATGACGTGATGGCTCTGCTAAACGTAATGTACTCGGAGACACAACAAGAATTGACTGAGGCACAATAATGACTCTCCAGAGAACCGAGTTGGCTCCGCTATCCGAGTACGCGATTGAGACTCACGGTCTGACGAAGAAATTTGGTAGCTTCACAGCCGTTGACCACATTGACCTTGCCGTCCAGAAGGGAGAAATCTACGGGTTTCTTGGACCGAATGGCGCAGGAAAAAGTACTACCATCCGTATGCTTTGCACATTACTTAAGCCAAGCTCGGGCACCGCGACAGTTGCAGGATTCAACATTGACAGTGACGCAAATGAAGTTCGGAAACGAATCGGATTAGTCTCAGAGAAACTAATAATGTACACACGGTTGACGGCTGAACAGAACCTAATTTTCTTCGGCAAACTCTACGGAATAGACAAGGCAGAATTGAAGCTGAAGATCGAGGAATTATTAGATATGATGAAGCTGACGCCCTTCAAAGATCGGAGCGTAGGCGGCTTCTCAAGCGGGATGAGGCAAAGAATGAATGTGATCCGCGCCTTAATCCACGATCCTGAAATCATCTTTCTAGATGAGCCAACCACGGCGCTTGACCCACAAAGCACGAAGTTCGTCAGGGACATAATACTGGATCTGAAGAAGGGGGGACACACAATAATCTTAACAACGCACATAATGGAAGAAGCAGACGAATTGTCGGATAGAATTGCGATTATCGACCATGGAAAAATCATGGACACGGGAACTGTTGCGGGACTTAAGAACAAGTATGGTACAGAGTCGATGCTTGAAGTTTTCCTGACGGTTACAGGCCGAGAGCTACGCGATGCAGCTTCAGACCGCGTTAGCATGAAAGCTGTAGGGAGAATGTGAACGTGCAAACTAAAGCAAGGCAGGTGAGCGTATGGAAAGTTACTACTGAAATCGCCAAACGCGACCTCCTCGATTTATGGCGAGCAAAGATGCTTCTCGTCTTCTTCATAATAATGCCCCTGCTTTTCATGACAATGTTTGGTTTCATTTACCCACCTACAGTTCAAGTAAATCCATACAGCGGACAAATACCGTCACAATACCCGAACTTGGGGTTAGCAATAGTTCAGCAAGATAACGGACAGATAGCGCGTAATGTTGAGGCTCAATTCATTCAAATCGCCGAATCTCAAGGGATATTCACAGTGAATGAAATAACGGATTACTCAACAGCTAGAAATGGAATTGTGAAGGGCCAACTGTCAGGAATAGTGGTCATACCCCAAGGATTCAGCGCTGCAATTCAGGCTGACGCGCAGGCCACAATACAAGTAACAGTCGATCAAACAAACCCATCAGTAGCGGCCGCCGTTCAAGCTGAAATCGCAGAAATTTTCGGGGCGATTGAAAGCCAAATATCAACACAATATCTTCAGCAAAACTTAGACATGAAAGTTGATGCAACATTCGTTCTTCAACCAATCACGATAACAAACATTCCATTAATCCAAGGTGTCCCAACGTCCTTCGAATATCTAGCTCCATCATTCATGGCGTTAACCGTCATCACAGGAGCATTAAACGGAGTCAGCACCGCCATCTCTAGAGAAAAAGAACAAGGAACAATGGACGGATTACTCGTCGCACCCATCCCGAGACAATCCGTTATCTTAGGAAAAATCGTAGCGCAAACAGTACGCGGATTGATTCAAGGGTTCCTAATACTTGGATTATCGATGCTATTGTTCGGAGTAGTGATTTACGGCAGTCCTATCACCATGCTTCTTGTCATGGTGCTTGGCGTTGCCAGCTTCATAGGCGTCGGCATAATCGTGACCTCTCTCGCTCCTGAACAGGAAACAGCACAGATGATGACCACACTACTTCAATTCCCAATGATGTTTCTCAGCGGAATACTTTTCCCAATCGACCAACTACCCGTACCCGTCCAATATATCGGCAAAGCCTTCCCTCTCTACTACGCCGCGGACGCCCTCAGAAAAGTAGTCATACTGAATGCGAGCTTGAACATCATCACGCCAGACCTGCTAGTGCTCCTAGCATACTCAGTGGTCACGATGGCAATCGCTGTACCAATCTTCAACAGAGCAATGTCAAGATAACTAACCAAGACAGTTTGTAGGCGCCTAGACCTACATTCGATATGGCTCCATTACCCAGAAACCTTTGATAAAAATAGCATTAAACAATACGTGCCGTCAGAAATGGTTATCGAACCCGACGATATGGTGGGCCCGAATAGCAGAATATTAAAAAAGAAAGAGGTCAACGACCAGTCGGCAGTGGTTTTGTGATGATAGAGTTTTCTGTTTCGCTAATCGAATTCGTTTTAGCTACGTTCATGCCCCTCTATCTTGGGATGATATTCATCACCTATTTGCAGATGAAATTTAAGCTTGATGTTCGTTATCTTTCAGCATTCGCGTTAGGCCTGGTGTTCTGGTTCTTCTTCGACACGATGAACGACGCGGTACAGTTAGGTGTAAACGAAGGTTATGACTTTACGACTTCTGGTACTCACAGTGGATTAGTGGCCGTTTTTGTATTCGGCTTCCTCGTGATAGCACTCCTGTCAACGTATTTCATTTCAAGAAAAACGGGAGGGGGCATCTTGCAACTCTACATTACTGGCATTATTGTTGCAATCGGGATGGGTTTTCACGGCATTGGAGAAGGAATAGAATTCGGCGGGCTATCTGCTCAAACACAGGCTGTAACAGTCTTAGATGCGATTGGCGGGGTAAGCGGTGGCGTGGCGTACGTCATTCATAAGTTTCTTGAGGCAACAATCGTTGCCATTGTCTACCTTGGCATATCAATCGGCGAAAACGAGTCTTTCAGGAATAAAATGTCAAAGATCGCGGTTCTTGGTTTGGCATTCGGAGTGCCTTCCGCTCTAGGGGAGGTGATAGGCTACTTTATCCAAATAGACTCAGCCTATTTCTACGCGCTAGGCGTCGGAGCAGCACTTTCAGTAGCCTTGCTAGTTGTGTTTCCAATATTTCGACATTCGGAGGACCGAGGGCTAAGCTATTCTCAATGGGGGTGGACAATGCTCGCAACATTCATTGGTTTTCTTTGCCTCTATGGCGCAGCACTATTTCACTCCTGATGAATGCTTAACGTCAAAAGCACGTTTCAAAGAAAGCATGAGCAGAAATTTTTCCCTTACCCCTACAAGGCAGTTAAAGTTCAGTAACGAAAGAACAAAGAAAGTTCTACGGTTCAGCGTGTGGTGGGCCCGGAGGGATTCGAACCCTCGAATATCGTGGGTTCTGGCTGCACTAGACAGATCCCCTAATTTTCCTCTTGGGGTGCAGCAGACAACCTCCGTGACGGATCCGGATTGTCTTCTCGAATGTCTTATTGAGTTTCGTCTTCAGTGGGAGTAACGCTCAGCTTGACTAGTCTCTCTGCTCTTAGAATTTCAATCTCGATTGGTTTCCCAATGATGTCTTTTGTCAGTAGGCGGTAGAGGTCGTTGTGGCGAGCGATTGGTGATTTGCCGAATGTTATCAAAATATCTCCGACTACTAGGCCCGCTTTCTTAGCGGGACTGTCGATTTCAACTTCGAATATCATCAGGCCCTGCTCTTGGTCTATGTTCGCTTCAGCGGCTAGGCGTTTAGGAAGGCTTACCGGGTCGGTGCTGATTCCGAGGTGTGCGATCCTTATCCTTCCTTCATTGATGAGAGCGTCAATAGTACCCTTGACCGAGTTGATTGGAATTGAGATGCCGCGTGAGTTTGCGTAGGCCACATTGAGTCCGATCATCTTGCCCGACGCGCTGACGAGAGGGCCGCCTGAGTAGCCTGGATTCAGGGGTGCATCTGTAACAATCACGTCCTCGGCAGAACTTGGTCCCCAGCCCAGTGAGGCCTTAGCCGTAGTGACGATTCCCGATGTGGTGCTTGAGCTTCCACCGAAAGGGTTGGCGAAAGCAAAGACAAGCTGGCCGACTTCGACCGTCTCCGAGTCCCCAACTTCAACCGGTTTCAGGCCGGTTCGCTCGACCTTCAACAACGCCATATCCGCGTATGGATCGTGTCCGATCACTCTGGCCTCAAGTCTCGGGCCTTCCCCGAAACCTACTTCAACGGTGGCGGCTCTTCCGACGACGTGGCTGCAGGTAAGGATGTAGCCGTCTTCGCTCCAGATTACGCCTGAACCGAACCCTCTTCTAGACCTCACCCTAACCACTGACGAACCGACCTTGTCTGCCAGTTCTGTCATTGCGTCAGAGAACGATTGCAGTATTTGCAAAGAAGCAAGTTTACTCATTTGGGTATCACAAGTAAGAGTATGGTCTCGGTCTATTTGTTGACGAAGGATGCATGACAATTAGTCACATGTGTTTGACTGGCAAATGCCGACATCCTCTGAAGGAGTCGGCTAGGCTACTGCTCGAATCAACGAAATGGTGGGCCCGGAGGGATTCGAACCCTCGACCAGCAGGTTCCTCAGTTGCGCATATGAGCTTCGACTTTCGTTTTCTGTCGCTCTAGCCTAGCTGAGCTACGGGCCCGTAGTCTTCTAGTAGGTTTAGGCCGGACATTTCAGGATTAGGGTTCTCGTTTGTTACGCGTCTCTGGGAGAACTCAGTTGTCGAGCCCAATAGAGAGAAGTGAATCTCGATGCGATGCTTTAGGTAAGGGATATGCGACACATCTTCACTCCGGCTACGAACACTTAATTCTATATCCTAACAGTGACTCATAATACCGGTCGAACAGAGATGGCAAAACAAGACGACTTGGGGTTTAACCCGCTTGAGGAACTTGACCGTAGCGAAGCTCGCATCGTAGTCAGGCTAGAGTTCAGGCGATTTAGAAAACCAGTGACAATAATCCAGGGGCTTCCGGGCGCTCGTTTAGAGGAAATTGCCCGCGAATTGAAGAAGCGGTTCGGGGCCGGGGGTACCACTAAGGGTGGAGAGGTTCTACTCCAGGGAGACCACCGAGTTCACATCAAAGAGGAACTTGTCAGATTAGGATTCCCCGTCGATCATATCGACATGATCTGAGGAGTTGTGGTGCTCCGGGCGGGATTTTCTGCGATTGGGCCATCGCTTTCGAACCCGCGTCGCTGACTCTCTCCACAAAGTCGAGAGGCCAGCATACTCTCGGCGTCACACGCCTTGACCGGGCTATATTCGGTAGCTTAATGAGCTTCTACCGGAGCCCCCAGCTGCCCGGAGCACTCCGACTATCGCAACCCTACGGTATTCAAGCGTTCCGTTTTCGTACCATCATTACCGCGAATGCGACCACAACCACGGCTATGAGCAACGTTCCCACGGATCAAAGTACGGGCTTCGTTGACTTAACCAAAAGTGGAATTTTTAGGTGCGGGCCAGAGTCTAGTATTCGCCCATGTCTCCGCCTCTCGGAGGCGGCGAGGGAGGCGGTTTGGCGGCGGCAATTACGTCATCGATTCTCAGTATCATTGATGCGGCTTCGGTAGCGGACCGGATCGCTTGTTCCTTGACTCGGACGGGTTCACTTACGCCTTGTTTTCTCATGTCTTTGACTCCGCCTTTGAACACGTCTACGCCTTGCGTCCCTCCCCCTTTCTTATCGTGTGCCGAACGGAGTGCAACCATGATATCTATGGGGTCGAGGCCGGCGTTTTCCGCCAAGGTTTTCGGAATTATTTCTAAAGTGTCGGCAAAAGCTTCTATTGCAAGTTGCTCACGCCCGCCAACCTTGCTAGCGTAATCTTTGAGCTTCTTGGAAAGTTCGGCTTCGATAGCGCCAGCCCCTGTAACTACTTTGGGCCTCTGCACTACATCGATAACGACCGACAGAGCATCCTTCAAAGCCCGCTCCGCCTCATCGACTAAGCGCTCCAAGCCGGCTCGGATAAGCACACTAACTGACCTGGGGTCTTTGCAACCCTCAATGAAGACCATCTTATCGTCTCCAATCTTCCTTTCCTCAACTAGGTCTGCCTTGCCCAGATCTGAAGCTTTCAAGTCGTCAAGGTTTGTTACGATCTTTCCGCCCGTTGCCCTTGCTAGCTTTTCCACGTCCGATTTCTTGATTCTTCGCACCGCCAGCATTCCTTCCTTTGAAAGGTAATGCTGTGTTGTGTCGTCAATCCCCTTCTGGCACAGGACAACGTTCGCTCCGGAAGCTTTGATTTTGTCAACCATTTCCTTCATCATGTGAGTTTCCTCATCGAGGAAGGCTTTCATCTGGGTCGGGTCGTTGATGCGTATTTCCGCCGATATCTCGGTCTTCTCAATTTCGAGGGCAGCATCCATGAGGGCAATCTTCGCGTTCTTCACCTGCTTCGGCATCCCTGGGTGGACAACTTCCTTGTCTACAATAATGCCTCGAACAAGTTGCGTGTCGAAGAGGCTCTTGCCCTCCTTCTTGACAAGCTGGATGTTATCGATGTCAGCGTACCACGAGTCGCCGCGCTTTTCCTTTACAAGTTGAACCGCTTCGATCGCAATATCTGCGAAGTGCTCACGAGCGCCACCTAAACCCTTGCTATGCATCGCAGTCATGGCGACTTTCTTGAGCGCAGCTTTATCATCAGGCTTTACTGGTTCGGAAAGGGAGTCAAGAAGTTGAACCGCTTTGTCTGCAGCTTTCTTGTAGCCCGCGACAATAACTGTTGGGTGGACGCCGTCATCAAGCAAGTCCTGGGCCCGTTTAAGCAATCCTCCGGCGAGGACCACGGCGGTCGTTGTTCCGTCGCCAACTTCATCATCTTGTGTCTTAGCGACTTCCACCATCATTTTTGCAGCGGGGTTTTGAACATCAACCTCGTCGAGAACGGTGGCTCCGTCATTCGTTACTGTAACATCGCCGAGACTATCGACGAGCATTTTGTCCATTCCGCGAGGGCCGAGCGTGGACTTTACCACTTCAGACACAATGATTGCCGCGGTAATGTTGCTTCGTTGAGCATCGCGGCCTCTATTGCGTGTGGATCCTTCCTTTAGAATCATTACCTGTTGACCGGAGAGATACGCCATTTTTTGTTACCTCTGGTGACTGTGTGGATAAAAACGGCCAGTAAATAAGGATTCTTCTATCCAACACATTGACGGTTAAAGGCTAATCTGGTTCGAGAATGCGATTGAGAAGAAGCCTTCCGAACCTGATAAAGGACTATGCGGATTCTTCGGATTCCAATTTGAATTCTCGCGTGCATTGTCTAGCGAACTTATTATACCGGTCTAGCCATTCGTCCACAGAGAGAATTCTGGAATTTTCGGGAACGTTCGAGGAAGCACATTTGCCCGTTAACCTCTTGGTGCGAACCAGCAAACTTCGCAACTGCACCCTCGTAACAGGTTTTCACGGCGTGGGTGAAACAGGATACATCTCTGTCTCCTATCTCGTTCATGCGTTGAATGCGAAGAGAATTGGATTCGTCGACGTAGCACACCCGCCCCCATTTATCGCAACTTCCGAAGATGGTTTAGTGACGCCATTCGAGGTTTACCGAGCTGGAAGAATAGTGCTTGTGAAATTGGAGTTTTCCCCGCATAGAGCGGAGGAGGCGGAATTCGCCAAGACTCTTGCACGATGGGCTGTAGAAAGCAAATTCAAAGACGCTATTCTCATCGGGGGCCTAGACGGAGCTCTGAAATCCGGCAAGGACGGCGTCAGAATAGTTACAACAGGCGACTACCCTGTGAAAACAAAGAAGATGAAACATCCAAGACTCGAACCGGGCTTATTCGTTTACGGCCCGTTGGCCGTCATGTTAGGGGAATTCGAGAAGCTGAGCTTTCCCGCCGTTGCAGTACTCCCTTACGCCTCAGCTGAACACGCGGACCCTAAGGCCGCAGCGACTGCGATCAGGGCGGTGTCAAAAGCGTACGGGCTAAAAGTCGATGTCAGAGACTTGGAGTACGATGCTGAGGATATCGAGGAGGAAATTGATAAGCGGATGCAGCAAACTGCCCGCTCACTGCGTGGCTTGTATGGTTAATGCAACATTCATACATTAGTGTGCCAATTACAAACCATAAGTTAGGTTCATGATTAGATTAGCTGATAACGAATGCAACTTCGATTTTTAGGCGCATGCCAAGAAGTAGGTAGGTCCGCAATTGCGGTCAAAGGCGCCCGTAGCCAAATCCTGATGGATTACGGCGTCATGATAAACCACGACATAGGCTTCCCGGTTCACGTTTCACCAAGGGACTTGGACGCAGTCATCCTGACGCATGCTCACCTCGACCACAGTGGGCTGATCCCTCTTTTCTACGTTCACTCAAAACTACCAGTCTATGCTGTTGAACCGACCTTCAAACTGACCAGAGTATTGGTGCGGGATATGATCAAACTTAGTGGTTACTTCCTGCCGTACGAATACATGGATCTCGAAACCATGATGAACCACGCCGTGCCCGTTGAATACCATTCAAAATTCGAGGCAGGCGACTCTGAAATCACCATGATCAACGCCGGCCATATTCCTGGCAGCGCGCAGGTAATTGTCAAAAATGATGCTAGACGCGTGCTCTATACAGGTGACTTTAACTTGATTCCGACTCACCTCGTTCCTGGTGCTGACAGGGAATACGGGAACCTAGACGCAATAGTAATCGAGAGCACATACGCCATGAGTGACCATCCGGACAGAGCTGAGTCTGAGCGCAACTTCGTCTTGGCCTGCAAGGAAGTTGTTGAAGGAGGTGGAACCGTCCTTGTTCCAGCCTTCGGCGTTGGCCGGTCCCAGGAAATCATTTGCATGCTCGCCGACCACAACTTCAATCACAAAGTCTTCGTCGACGGCATGGCACTGGACGCGATTAGAATGCTAGAGGAACATCCGAAAGCACTGAAAGACGAACAGCTGTTCCGGAGAGCCATGAAGGAAGCTGAGCAAATCAAGAACTGGCACGACAGGAGACGTGCGGCCCGAACTGAGGGAGTGATAGTATCACCTGCCGGAATGCTCAAAGGAGGGGCATCCGTCTTCTACATGGAAAACATCGCCAGTAACCAGGATAACGGAATCTTTCTCGTAAGCTATCAAGTCCAAGGCTCGCCAGGCAGGATACTCTTGGACGAGGGCCAATTCATTTTGCACGGAAAAGCAAGGAAAGTCAGTGCCCGAGTTGAGAAATTTGATTTCTCTTCACACGGCGGAAAGACACAACTCGAGGAGACACTGAAAGAAGTTGATAAGAAAACTCGAGTCTTCGTCATTCACGGCGAAGAGGGAAACTGTAAGCATCTGGCGGAATGGGCATCTCAAGAATTGGGTCTCCAGACATCAATTCCTCGACCAGGTGAGACCTACGACCTCTGAGGTTCTCGCAGTGATTCAAGTTGGGTCAACGAGCGATTACCCTCTTGGCACCTTCAAGAAGGAATTCGCCAAAAGTTTTCCTGGTTTCGCGTTGGAAACTATGCGTCCTCTACTTGATCCGTCTGAGGCTTACGATTCATTGCGTGGGCAGTATCATTCCACTCGTCTGCTTGTACTTTTGGAGCAGCATCTGCGCACTGTTCCCGCGGATAGATTGTTGGGCGTTACATCCTTTGACCTGTTCGTCCCAGGGATGAACTTCGTATTCGGCGAAGCCCGCTGCCCAGGCTACGTGGCGGTTATTTCGACCAAGCGACTAAAACCATCCCCGAAGGACCAAAGCTTGTTTCGAGAACGCGTGCTCAAGGAATCGGTGCATGAAATAGGCCACACGCAGGGACTCAAGCATTGCCCTGACTCGTTATGCGTGATGCATTTCTCTGAACATATTGGCGACACGGATAGGAAGAGTTCAAACTTCTGCAAGGAATGCCATTCGGACTTAGTGAGGCGGAAAGTTGGGTAAGAAATTCAAGGCGAAGCCAAGCCAACTAGCCCCTGAAATCTGCGCCATCGCCCTCGCAGGGCTGCTGACGTTTGGCCTTCAATCATCCAATGCGCCCATTGTTCCCATAACCATCTTCCCAGAGACAACAACCGGGATTACGCTGAACGCCAGCATCTTCGTGGTTCTGATGGCCGCTACGGGTACGATCATGTACCTATTCATAAAATTCGGGTTGAAACGCCTAGTCAGATACCTTATCAACATCGCTCTCCTCGCCCTCCTATTCTTCCTGATCACATGGTACGGATCCTTGTACGCAAACTACTTGCCTTCCTTCGTGACCTCGACAAGCTGGGGCTGGCTCCTCGTCAGCCTCCTAGGCGCTGTTGCACTAGGGCTTCTGATCTACAAGGCGAAGGGGGCTCTGCATTTGGTTGGCATAGTTCTGATTGGCGGACTCACGGGGACATTTCTGGGCGTCTCCATACCCACATTGACTGCGGTCGTGCTCTTGCTGGCCTTAGCGGGCTATGACCTCTTCGCAGTCTACAAGGGCCCAATAGGGAAGATGGCGCAATCAACTAACCTCGAAGAATTTACGGGGGCCGTTTTTACGTACGGTGATTTGACGGTGGGGATGGGGGATATGGTGTTCTACTCTATGCTCGCGAGCAACTCAATGATCAGTTTTGGGCCAATCCCATTCCTCGCCGCGGCTGTGGGTTTGGTAATTGGCGCTTACCTTGGCTTCAAAATGCTTGAAGGGCGGGACATGTTTCCAGGCTTACCCTTCGCCATAATTCTCGGATTAGTGTTCATGTATGTTGCTTCCCAAGTCTTGATTATGCTAAAGCCAGCCTAGGCGCACACATTGTCCGCTACCAGACCCCATTTGCCTGCTCGGTTACATGTTACCCAGGTCCCCGGGAAACAGCAAAATCAACCCCTCTTAACCCCAAAAAATGCACCACCCCCCTGGGGGGTCCCTCCAAGCGTGCGCGTGCACTATCGGCTTCTCTTGCGGCCCTGATCTTTTGGCTGAGCTTAAGATCGCAGGCTTGTTCCAGTTTCGAACGATTCGGGGAATATCGTACCCGCATACCTCAACGAGCCCAGGATAGCCTTTATTCCGTAAGAGAAGATGACCGCATAAGATTCGGCAAAAACAAACTAATCAACATGACGAAGGTTAGAACCATCAGGTAACTGTTCAGAGCGATTGCTACCTAGTGAGACCAATATGAAATCCGGGCCAGTTACTGTCGTGATTCCTACCCACGACAGGTACGGGAAGCTTGGGACACTCTTGGAAAGCATAGAGAAGTGCCAACCACACGAAATAGAGTCCGTGATTGTTGTTGATGATTCCGAAAAGCCGGTTAGGATTGCCTCAAGTTTCCGTAGCCTGAATCTGAAGCACATAGTGCTCAAAGACCGGGCTTTCATCTCGAGAGCCAAGAACATAGGATGGAGAGATGCGACAACAGAATTTGCGTTTTTCATAGATGACGATAACGTTGTAGATGAGGAAACGATACCACGAGTTTACCAGACTATTTCGAGGATGCCTAAGGTGGGGGCAATTATGCCAGCAGTCCTTTACAAATCCAAGCCAAGCCTCGTATGGGTGTACGCCGCGCAATTCCTAAAATCGGGACCGAGGTTCAATCTAATAGGTCGGAACCTTCGGCGCAATGCATCTTTGGAAAACAGACTTCTTCTTACGGATGCGCTCCCAAACGCGTCGATGATTCGAAGAAAAGCGCTCGAAGATGTTGGCGGTTTTGATGAACGATTGGTGGTAAACAGTTCTATGGATCTCTCTCTGAGGTTGAAATCGAAGGGTTGGCAGGTGCTTTCGTTCACAGGCTCATTCATCTATCACGACGTTGAGCCACCTGGGAAAATGGGTTGGTGGGCTACGCATGGTGCGGCTGATCCCGAACGTGTGCGATTCGAAATTCGAGACTGGTTCATAATTATGCATTTGCTTCACGGGAAGAAGAGACTCTTCATGCTACGTGCAGTGATGGAATCGTCGAGGTTCATTATTCCAAATTTGCTTGCATATCTTTTGCGCAGCAAATCTAGGAGACAGCTCGTCCTTAGCCTTGCTAAGGGATACATCGAGGGAATCCGGATCACATGCTGAACACATTTTGGCGTCAGCTTTGCCATTCGGGATACTAGCCTTAACGTTAGGCGCCGTTGAAATTACCGCAATTGTCTTCGGATACACTAGGGGACTGTTGTTTACCTTCGCTGTTTGCTGTGAATCATCTTCCAATTGATCGGACGCAAATACGCACCGAGTAAACTAATCTCAGGCTTGGCGCCTTTTCTCGTACCTGTCGGAGATTGCTTGCTTGTCAGAATGCTGATCAGGTATCTTACGTTGAGCCATGTGAAAGCTATCCCGGAGACTAGTAGCAATGTGACTCTGATCGGTTCTATTTGACTTAGCGCGATTTCGAATTCCGGATAGTTGGCATAGATAGGTGAGAGAAATCTGACCAGGAGATAGTTGTTCAAGATGAGGTAGAACAAGACCGTGATCACAGTGGCTGTGAGGAGGCGTTTTCGTTTAGGGTTCCATAAGGCTACGTCTAGTACGCCCAAAGCCACAAGGTAGATAGAATATTGTTCGGTCACTCGAGCCTTGAAAATGAGAAAAGCGAGGGTCACAACAAGCATCGATTGGATAAGTCCGTAATCAGTTCCGAAACCAAGTTTGCGAAATGCCAAGATTGTAAATGCGACGACGGCGGGGATCCAAATGAAGCCCAATATTCTGTAAGCGTTCTGCGATAATGGCGGATAGATTCCTAAGTAGAATAGATATGCCAACACGTCCCAAGCAGACATTGAGCCGAGGGCTCCGCCTTTGCCTACCGTCGATGCAAGTGTTCCCAAGGCGGTGGAAAGAGACCAACCCATTACCCTGATAGTGAGAATGGAGGCGAGAGCGGGTAGTGCAACTGCCAGACAAACAGGCCACCAATTTCGCGTTTTTCCGAACGTTATTGGGACTGCGTAAATGATAGCCAGCGACTTTGCAAATATACTGAGGCCTGACCAGAAACCTCGTTTCGTTAAGTTTGCTGTCATAATTGAAATCATGATGAAAGACATGGCGATCGGGTCAAACATTCCCCAGATTCCTGAAAGGATTATTGTGAATGGTGAGAAAAGCCAGAAGCACAGCGCCCAAACGCGAGCATTGTGCTCAACGGTCCTTGAGGAGATATACGAAAACAGCAGGTATGCTAGGGCTAGATCGCCCATAATCACAGGTTGTTTCAGAAGAAAATAATACACGAATCGGTTACCGAAGCCGACGGTGGAGTAGACAAGGTATAGCAAACCGGTCAGTATGGGCCAGAATGGGAGGTATCCTACAGTCGCACTGTTTTGTGATGAATATATGTTCGCGAAACTAAGTCCAGGCACTGGCGGTAGAGATCCGTAAGGGTCCCCTCCGTGGACCATTGCGTACCCGAGACGTACCCACAGTTCGAAATCAAAAGGATGCCCGGTCCAAAAAGAGAAAATCTCACGTATCATAAGGCCGAGAAGCAGAGTGATTGCCACTTTATTTTGACCAAGTATTCTAGTCAACGCTGTTTGAGATGTCCACACCGTCCATTTTCCCTTTCCGTTACTACCGCTTCTGAAAGACGAAGAGGCTTTGATCGCCCACCCTGTTGAAGGGGAAATGGCCTCCTAGAGCCCATTCAAATTTCTCAAGCATTGAGGCGACGTTCTTGAATTTGATGTAGTAATCGCTCAGATAGGCCGGTGGCAAGAAGGCTGGCAGTCCGACGAGTTTCTTAAGCTCGAATTTCGTGGAGAAGAAGCTCGAGAAGGCTGCCGGCGGGTAATAGAACGCAGGTATATCCATGCCCCCAACCGAAACCATAATCGGTTGTTTCTTTCTCGGCGCCATCTTCTCGAATTGGAGAACGACTGCGTGGGATAGTGCTTCGCTGAGGCAAAAAGAGTTCCTTATGGAACAAATGAAATAGCCGCCGGGCACCAGGATTGACGAAAGCCCATTCACAAAATGGTCCAACTCGGGTTCAGAGTTTAGGGCCCCGTTGAAAGAATACGCCAACCTGACCTTGCCACCTATCGTACCTTCGACCACTTTGGATATGTTCGCTGCCCTTACATGCAGAGGAACTATCCTCTCAGAAAGCCCCCGAGCTTCTACCTTTTTGTTCAAGATCTCAATCATTTTGTCCGAAATATCTGTGGCAATTATTCTTGAGACGTACCTAGAAACTTCTATCGCCTCAGCACCTGTGCCGCAACCGACTTCCAGAAGGGTGTCTTCCGGTTTCGCAAGCTTGAGTAGTTCTCGAATCGAACGCTTTCGAATCCACGTGTTGATGTAATTGTGGCGTATCGTGAAATCGTATTCCTCTGATGCGGAATCGAAGGCAGCGGCTATGCCTTGGTAATAATCCTGGTTTTGTGCTACCCATTCCTGGTATGTCGTCGTTGCTCCACCCTCGCCCTTTACGGCACCTCTGTGCGTGGGCGGACCTTCGGGTGTTAGGCAAATACAAGCTGCTGGGTTAGAATACCAGTCCCTCACGACCCTGCCTCCGTACTTGGAGGCAAAAGCCTCGAGCGCTCCCGCCTCCTCATCTTGTGTTGCGACCCTTGCCACTACACTGTATAGCAGATCCTGGGTCCTCACTTTGGCGCTGGTGTTGTTCAGAGCATTCAGAACCCAGTCGCTGTTAGCGTCGCCTGCAAATACAAAGAAAGAGCCATTTAGGAATGAAAAGCGAATCTCGACGACATGGGGCAGCCTTGTGGCCCTTCCTTCGGTAATCAACTTAATAGTATTCCACAGCACCGCGTCGGAAAATTCTTGCGACTGTATTCCCAAGCGAGTTCCCTCCTAAGCCTCAGGAGCGACTGCCAAACCTATCCCAGGTTGTGTGTTTCTTGGTCGAGCTTAGGTTATCGCCAATGGCAAGAATAATGGACACGGCTTCGCCGATCAAGGCCACAGGCAGGGCTAACACTAGCCTTGGGGATTTGGCTAGCGTGTGGATCAGAATTGAGAGGCTTAGAAGCGGGTTCCCTAGCAGCATAGATTCCAAGGTGCGAGGCGATTCACCGACAGATTTCCAGATCTGAACGTGCCCGTACACTATTCGCCTGCGCTGGCGAATCAGGTCAATGAAGCTTCCGGGTACATCTATTTTGACTCTTGCAAGTTCACAGAACTTAACTGAGTAACCAGCTTGGTAGGCGTTGCCAGCCAAGTATGCACCGTCGTTTACCGTGTCGGGGGGCAGCTTACGCAATGCCTCGGATCTGACGACTAGGAGTTCGTCACAACAGTGATTGTTTCGCTCATTATCGCTAAGTCTAATCAAGCACTCGTTATGTGTGCCCCACATTAGCTGCAATACGCTGCTTGTAATGCCAGGTTTGCCAGCTACTATGGGAGACGCGGAAACCATCCCGATATCCTTGTCTTCCACTATTTCCTGTAGTAAAGATGATATCGCACCAGACTCGGGAAGCGCGTCGGAATTTACTAGGACCAAGAAACGTCCATTAAAATTCTCTATGATTTGATTTATCGCAGCAGATTTGCCCCTCCTAGTGGGTTCCTCAATCAGGAGAAATCGCCCGTCACGATCAGCAAGTTCTCGAACATGCGTCATTGCCTCAGGATCACAGCCGCTCGCAATTAGGACCACTTTCTCCAAAGTGAAGGCGGAGGGATATGTCTCGTTCTCAATCAGCTCTAGCAACCTGCCCAAATTTGCCGCCGAGTCAGCAGCGCAGATGCCGATCGAAAAGCCTACGTCAAGCCTGATCTTTTCGGGTAGCACAACACTCCGGCTCATAGTACGAAACCAAACCTCCTGTCCGAGAATAGGTTATTCTTCCCACAATGCTCGGAGCCACTCATAGAAATTCGAAGTGTAGACACACGAGACTGCGCTTATCTTTGGTTCAAATACACGGAAGTTTTGCCCCTGCGATTTTAGCCTTAAGTTGGTCAGGTATGCCCTGATGCGGAGATATCGGCTCAGGAGAACGTACGCGATGGCTTCGGCCCAGTCTAGTGGGAAAGAAAACCACCTTGACCTGTACTTCGTCTCAACCATCGGTCCATCAATCCCATCCGTCAATTCCATGAGCTTCGCAGCGTAGGGTACCGAATAGAAAACTCCGACCCAGTCGTTACTTTCCAAAATCTTCCTGTAATGATCCAAACCCGCTACAGGTCTTGCTTTGAGGAGTTCGCGGGCAAATAGTGGATTCCTCCTGTTCATCTGAGACTCCTCTTCGAAACCTTCCTCGTCGTGGACGTAGCTCAGACAAAAGAGCGACAGGTGAGGAGACCCCAGATCCAGGAGCTTGTTCAACCTAACTAGGATCAAAGTCATGAATGCGCTGAGCCAGAGCCTATTTCGCCCCGTGACGATGAAAAGGTCGATGTCATCCCATTTATCGGCGCTCCCGTATGCTACGCTGCCAGTAACAGCAACCGTCCGAATGAAAGGAACCGCCCGTCTCAAAACTCCAGCAAAGTTCGCCGCAGCACCCAACTTTGCAGCAGACATCTTCTCCCTTTCCAAGCGGGAGGAGTCTAACTGGTTCGGGTTTGTGAGCAAGTATCCATCTTTGATATAGAAGTGAATATCGGGAAATTTTTTTCCGGATAATATAGACCGAAGCTGTTCCGCCGTGAGGTTTCTTCTTGGGAGAAAGTAGTTTGCTACCTCCTCCAAGGTAAACGGAAACTTGAGGTACTCGGACACTCTGAACACCTTCTCCAGTCCATCGTGAATGTCGTCTGCTTGATCTTGCACTGGGAAGGCCTCTTGCAACTTATCATCCTCAATGAATGGTTCTTGCCTGCGCTAGGTCGGGCGCGTTCACTTGGCACGATATAAAAGAATTACAATCGCAGTATCTTTTTCAAAGTATCACCAGCATAGTGTAAAGGAAAGTGGAGTTCTACATAGTACGTGCGCGGTAGTTTCTGCAATTTGTAATATGCGATTGTGGTTTGCGCTCTAACGGAGAGTAGTTAAGGGGGTTTTCGTAGGTAATGGTGCGCGGCATGACGTGGATTGACCTGCACCGAGGCCCCTCACGCCAGATGAGGAGATGCATCTCCGCTGACCGCAATAACCCTAATAGTGAATGGGTGGTTCTTGCCGGCTCGAACGGTGCCCGAATGTCAGAGTCTCGGGAATATGTAACGCCCAGCTGGGACAAGATCTACGAGATGATGGTTGACCTAGCTGTAACAATCAGAAAGTCCGGTTTCAAACCAGACCTTATCGTAGGCGTATCTCGGGGCGGTTGGGCCCCTGGTAGAATCCTGTCCGACCTACTGGAGAACACTCACACGGCTAATGTCAAAATTGAGTTCTACGTGGGCATCGAGAAGACCGGGCGCAAACCCGTCGTTACTCAACCGATCGCCGAGAACATTTCCAATAAGCATGTGCTAGTGGTGGACGACGTAGCGGATACCGGGGAAAGCCTCAAAGTCGCTCTTGATCACGTCCGTGAAAAGGGTGCTGGACAAGTGAAGGCGGTTACAGTATACTACAAGCCGCACAGCGCGTTCAAACCAGACTTTTTCGCAGAGACGACTAGTAATTGGATAATTTTCCCATGGGAGAGACTGGAGGCCGCGAGGCTATTGCTTAAGGAGGCCAAGGCTGAAGGACGAAATCTGGATTCTGTTCGTGGAATGTTGAAGAGATGCGGGGTAGAGGGCAAACTTGCAGATTCGTTGTTTGAGCTCGCAAACGGCGGTTCCTAGTGATTGCTCTTCGAGATCAAGGACTCAGCAGAGTTCGTTTGGATTTCAGCTTTCGACACCAAGCCAGACGGGGTAGAACGTGTACTACAATCAATCCAGGGTAAGTACCCGGACGTTAGCGTTCAGTTACTAGACCTGGACAAAGTGGCTGGATCCCGGTATTTGTTTCTGGCCACTTATAATGCCCTCAAATCTTTCCGTTCAAAGCAGCCCATCGCGCGCTCGCTCGGCATGGAAATCCTGCTTTACGCCGCTGGAAACAGGCAGATAGGAGAGGCACTGAAGAATGTTGGCATTACCCCTGAGACTAGAAAGCTCGCAGCAATTGCCGTAGGCAAGTCAAGAGTGCAAGTCCTAGAATCTGCTGCCGCGCTCCATGACATCCTCAAGAAAGAAGAATCCGACGACTTGATCGACAGGTGGGATCAAGATCGCATTAAGCGAGTTAGATCTGTCTTTGGGATTGGAGAGAAGGAAATTAAGGCATTACGCCATAAGAATGAAAACGTGGTCAAAGCGCTAGAGCATTTGGCAATTGAAAGGTCCGCTATGCTCGCCATAAAGAAATGAAAGCCTCAGGCTTTGCGTTTCTCGCGTTCAATTGAAAGAATATCATTTGAACTAATTAGGGAAAGTCCTGCCAGTTGGCCGATTACTTCGACCAGAACGATCTTGTCAGGATTATCCAAATCAACTTTTCGCTCAATACGCTTTGCAATAGCATCAATTATCATCTTGCTGGATAAATCCGTATGCCGCTTCTCAACAGTAACCCTGAACTTCTCTCCCGTCTCTATTCCTCCTGCAAGTGCAACAGCAGCTCCAATCATTGCATCGAGGTTTCCTTCTACGACTTCTTGAATCGGGACGAGCTTCAAGGTGTACTTGAATTCCCACGGCCTCTCTTTTAGAAGAACCCGAAGGTCTCGAATTGCCTTAATGGGATCGAGTTTTGTCTTGGCAACGACTAAGCCTATGACTGAGGTTGTCTCGATTGTTGACCCGCGGTCGCCGACCTCTCCGAGTAGGTACCACATCTCGCTGCACGTATTCTTCTCATTGCCCCTGCTGGTCGAGATGACTAGATCGAAGTCGTTCAGCAACGTGATGCCCCGGTTTGTTGCGAAAGGTAAGCTTGTACCTTAATAGCTATCTTGGAGCCTTCTCCCGAAGGCACCGCATTATTTCCTCTTTCCCGATAGGTCCTTCACGCAGAATGGTTAGGTTAGGTTTGGTAAGATCGACCACCGTTGAAGCTACTCCCAGGGTAGTTGTACCCCCATCCAAGACTAGGTCAACACTGTCTCCAAGTTCCCTAACAACCTGATCTGCAGATACAGCAGGCGAATGCCCAGAGAGATTGGCACTAGTCCCTACCAAGGCCCCTGAGCACAGGCCTAGGAGGCTCAAGCAGACCACGTGTTTTGGCGAACGCAAGCCAATTGTCCCAGATGGGACAAGAATTTTCGGGAGAACTCCAAGAGCGGGAAGAACAATCGTTAGCGGGCCTGGCCAGAATCGTTGTGCAAGCTTTGTCGCATGGTCCGAGACTTGAGCGAACCGTTTCGCGTTTTCTATATCTTTCACTAATACGGG
>JBEKSC010000010.1:0-83660 GCA_049517415.1 Bathyarchaeia archaeon | reverse complement strand
ATTCGGCCATACCGAGACATAAGGGGAACGAACGACTTAGGGCGCAGATCAAAACTAAGATCGCCGATCTCAAAGAGGAACTCACAACTCAGCGGGGCAAACGTGGCAGCAGCCATTCGGCATGGTTTGTTGAACGTGAGGGAGCCGCCCAGCTCATTATGATTGGCCCGACCAAAGCAGGACGTAGCAGCCTGCTCCGGTCACTTACCCATGCCCAGGTGACAGTAGCTTCGTACGATTATGCAACTCAACGACCAATTCCAGGAATGCTACAGTACGAAGACATTCAACTTCAATTAGTTGAGTTACCCGCTCTTCAACCTGGCAGCGACAACAAATATCACATTCAGCCGGACGCCCTAGACCTGATTCGATCTTCAGACGGCCTCATGCTTGTTGTAGATCTCGCATCCGATCCCTCAAGCCATCTGCTTTTCATTTTGACTTTCCTCCAAGAGATTCACGTTTCTACTCAGAAAACGCTGTCGAAAGTGGAAATAGTCCAAGAGAAAGGTTCAGGGGAAATTCGCATTGCATCCTCTGCCCAACAAAAGTCCTGTACGCCAGCAGAAATGCGTGATATACTCCACAGCTACGGAATTAGGAACGCACTTGTCAGAATATACGGCGACGCATCTGCTGAAGATGTGGAAGACGCGATATTTGAAAACGTCACCTTGTATAAGCCTACAGTTGTAGTCGGGAACAAAATTGACCTCCCGGAGGCGCGCCAGGCCTCTCTTGACTTTCCGCGAACTCTTCCTCAATCCTTGCCACACATTTTTACTTCGTGCCTGACCGGGCAAGGTTTGAAAGATATAGCCGACAAACTCTTTCACACTTTGGAGATCATCAGGGTATACACTAAGGAGCCCAATGAAGCCAGAGCTTCGCAGTTCCCTTTTGTTGTCAGGGCCGGGACAACGGTTAGGGAGTTAGCTCGAAACATTCATACAGATTTGGCAGATAGGTATCGGTACTCACGAATTTGGGGTCCAACTAGCAAGTTCGCAGGCGAACGTGTGGGCCCCGATCATGTGCTTGACGACAAAGACATAGTGGAAATTCACACGGCCTGAGCGAAAGGCATCGGCCTGTGATGAACTAGATTCTAGCGCGTCGGCGTCTTCTGAAGTTCTTGATTCGCCAAAATCCACTTGAATCACGATAATATTCCATGACTTCCATTTTGCACCACAACTCAAGATGAATGCCGTTTGTGACTTAGGGATTTCACCATGACTCACGTGCAGATTCCGGCTCGGAAGCAAGAAAATGATACCGCGAACTGCAAAATCCACGCAAGACCTTAAGCTCGGCAAGCTGGCGATTGATTTGAGGAACTAAACATTACGAGGCGAGATGACCAAAATCAACAATAGGCATTGAGGTGTTTAAGTAAATTCTAACATGAATACTAGCTCTAGAACAGCAGGCACATTACCGAAAGCTAGGTGCCATAGCGAGGATTAGAAAATTCGTGACAAGCGTCAAAATATTTCGTTATGAACTATGTTTCAAGGCCCCAAGAATTCCGCCAACTACTCCGAGGACAAAACCGGCGACAAAACCTCCACCGATTATGATGCTAAAGACTGCGAACGGAAAGATGACGACATCGGCGATCGCACCGTGTCCCATGACCAGGATTATCGAGCCCATGATTAGCGTTAGGCCGATGATTACGCCCAGTGCGAAAGCATAGCTTTGTCCTATGGTTGGTAACCAGATGAAGATTGTCGACCAGTTTACTGGAGGCCCGTAGAATGATGGGACTAGGAGGACGGCGCTGTTGAGGAGAACGAGGATTCCGGACACAAGGCAAAGTGCAAATCCGATTACACTCCTCCCGGACCTACCCGAGGCCACTCTAGGAGGCCGCCGTACGAGGGTCGCTTGGGTTCTTCCGCAGAAGGGACAATATACTGCCTGCATAGGCATGGCTCTTCCGCAATAACGGCAACGTACTATCGGAAGAGGCAAAACGTAGCGCGCTCGCGGCCGAGGCGGGCGTCTCGGACCTTTTCTTGAGAAGTAGAAGGCGAGCAAGCCTAAGCCAAGGGACAGGAGAAGAAGCGCCAGCACGATCAGGTAGATGAGGGGATTAAACGATGGTTGCGGAACATTCAGAACAACGTCGACCGTATGAACAAGTGACCCGCTCGTCCCGACAACTGTCATCGTGTAGCTGTTTGGTGTAGATGAGGTGTCTGGGCATAACTTCAGTGCGGAGAAAACGGTGCCGTTCGGTGGTGGCGTTACAGGGGTAGGCAGGAAGCTTGCTGAAACATGCGCAGGAACGTTTGTGAGTGTCAAGTCGACGGGTGAGTTGAAGTTACTAATTGAGCCAATGGTGATGTTGATGTTTCCACACTGACCCTGGTCAACTACCAAGGGGGTTGGCGCGCGAGGACTAGCCGTGATCGTAAAGTCCGGTGCCGCTGCCGTAATAGTGAGAGTCACGACTACGCTCTGAGTTGGAGCGAGAGCTGATGTTCCTGTAATCGTGAGGTTATACGTCCCGGGGGGCGTACTCAAGGATGTCGGAATCGTTAGAGTAGAAGTTGCAGTGCCTCCTATACTTGGTGTGACAGAAGAAGGGACGATACTGGCTTGTATGCCAGGTGGTAAGCCCGCAGTCACTTGAAGGGCAACGGTTGAACTGAAGCTGCCCGTTGAAGTCACAGTCAACTTGTAAGTTGCGGTTTGACCTTGCGACACCGTCTCTGCTGTTGGCGTTGCTGCGATGGAAAAGAATCCGGGTTGCGGGCCTTCGACAAATTTGTTCCCGTATAATTCGTAGGTCGAATAGTATCCGTTCACGTCAGCATACGTGGGGTATAGTTGCTGGTAGGGCTGGAACGCCAAGCCTTCAACTATTCCGTTACCGTAGGGGAAGTAGAAAGCGAGAATCGCGTAGGGGATCTGTGGGGCTGGGTAACCGTAGTTAGTTGAATCCATGAGTACCCTAACATCACCAGCGTGCGCCGCCGGAACACCTGTGGGCACCCATTGCCCCGCTCCCTCCTCAGTCAGGATCTTTGCTTTGTTGGGATTCGGGCCTGAATTGTAGTACTGACTCGGGAACTCTGGAATAAATCCCCCACTAGCTGGGTTATAGACGGTAACGGTTGGGGTAGATGCCTCTCCACTTTGTCCTAAATGGATATAGCCAGGGAACGTCGAGTTCAAATCCAACAGCGCAGCGTCAGTAAACATTACTTCATTTCCAGCCTGTACGCGCGCTTGAATCGTGTTATAGACCGCTTGGATCTGCGTTCGGCGAGCAGCCACATAGGCTGTTGGGTTTCCGTACCAACCTGGACTGTCGAGTACAATTAGCGTGTATTGGTTGATCAATGAAGGGTTAGCCAATATTTGGTCAGTGGTCACCTCATTGTAGCTTATCCCCATCCTCGAAAGGGTGAGGAATGTGTCGCCCCAACCATTATCTGATAGGATCACCAAGATCTTGGTTGCCTGTCTTATGAAGAAAATTTTGTTCGAGGTAAAAGAGGCGGTGAGCCTCGTAACTGTGACTTTTGAGAAAGTGGAGTTGCCCAACATAGTATTCATGGCCGCGACGTACGAAGAGTCGATAAGGAACGGTCCACCCTGATACACGTCACCGCTTGGAGTCAATTGCGTCTGTAACGTAACGTCAGGGGGCTCAATAACGCGGGCAACTTGTGAATTTGGGTTAGACCTCAGAAACTCGTGAATTAGTCCGTAAACATGAATCCTGTCATTTTGCTTCCCGTCCATTGGAACAACGATTGTCCCCGAAGGAAAAATATTTGAACTCAGAGGAGCAATAGCTGCCTCCACCGGGCTCAAAGCAGGCGCAATAAGCACCAACGCTAAAATGAGACACACTACAAGATTTCGTACAATCTTCATTACAGGGCCTCATTTCGATTCATATTCAGGCAGTTTTCTCATTCGGCGGATGGTACGTAACGTGCGAATACATTACTTAAGACTTCAGTGTTCTCCGCCTATTCAGACTAATAACTGGCGTATATCTTGAGGGGAAAGCAGTGAAACGTGTCAACTTAATTGTCTAAATTACGCCTGGGTCGACGAAGGTTCTTTGTCACATAGATGCGTTGAACTGAATGAGTCACATGAAAAGAAGGGGAGCTTACTCTCCGTCTAAGCTAACGGCGGCACTGAGCAGCTTCGCTCGGCTACGAACCACCGCTATTCAGTCTACGCATCCTCCAAGGAACCTAGGTCGTTTCCGCAATGAATACAGTGCGCCCAGTCTTTCTCTACGTCCTCACCGCAACTTGGGCATGTGGCTCTCAGAGTCGATGGCTCAAGAGTTGGCTGGGTTCTTTTCCGACGTTTTAGGGCTAAGAGAATAATTTCTCCGATGATACCTAAAGCTACGATTATTGGAAAGATCAAGAAGCCATAATCAATGGAAAAGTTAGCGTAGATTGTCTTTGGCGAATTCATCGCGAAAGAGATTTCACTGGAACTAGAATTGACATCTCCAGACCAACCTGAAAAAACATATTTCCCACCAAAGAGTGCTAACGGCCATGATGTGGGAAGAAAATTAACCTCTTGAAGCGTCACATTCGAACCGGGGTCATACCACATCTGGTAAGAATGCCCTGACTGAGACGACGTTACCTTGAGCAAGTACTCCGGTCGATAGTAACCGATTAGTTCCGTATTTCCGGTCAGAGCGATGAGTCTCTGGGTTTTATTGTTTCCATCCTGCCATCCGTTGAAGACGATTCGTGTCGAGTTCCCATATTCCTGATCGAACGGAACTGATAATTGGTAAGGCATCCCGACAAGTAATGTGGCATTTAGATCTCCGGTTTGGGTTGTTATATTGGACGAGTTTCCTAGGGTAACGGCGAGTCCCGGTGCGCCTAGGTCAACTTCGAGAATCGCATATCGCGAAACTTTGATCGTGACCTCCGCGTATCCTGGGCCCAGAACGGTATCATTGTAAAACTTCCATACGCCGCTATCAAGATGATATGCGTACGCAGAAAACTGAATTGTGCCTTCGACGGATGGAGCGGTAAAGTTGACTGTCCAGACTTTGTCACCCCCTTCAACTACGCTTGCATTACCGCTCTGCCAAAGAGGAACACCTTCATTTGGCAAACCTTCGAATATGGCTGCACGTATAATTGTCGCTTCTCGGACTTCGTACTCAACATCTAGGCTAATCGAGAAGGCGGTGTCCGGTGCGACCTGTCTTGGTCCAACGAAGCCCGCAATTCGCACTCTTCCCAGATTCTGGTCTTCGGCTAAGACTTCAACAGGGAAAAAGGAAAACAACATGATGAATACAATAAGAATGCCTTTCCATGCGGGTAACAATGTCATTTATGCTCCACGGCGAAAATCCTTAACCCAAATGCCTCAATGCTGATTTAGCTAACATCACTCTAAATTGTTGGTCCGGATACCTGTGAATTTCCATGACCGGTCTGAACCAAAATTAATGAAACTACGCAAGATAACTGGGCCTGGTACCCGAACGAACTACTTCGACTTTTGAAGGGTTTCATGATATGCCGGGAGTTCTGCCTCAGATTGGTCGTTTTTGAATGTGCACAGTCCGGCTCGGCAGGATCAAGATCATGTAGGTATGATGATGTAAGTTGACCCTTCATAATTCTTCGAAATATCGAAGGAATCCCAGAATGCTGATCTTGATCAAGCTGATGAGGTGGTCTGGCATCTCGCTTCCCTCCCGGCCAAGCTTCCTACACGCCTCGTCGGTGAGGATGTGAGACATCTCCTCAGCACTACATCCTTTTTTCTTCATTTCTTGTATGCTCGACTTCCAGCGGTGCAACGATTCAACATTGTTATTGATCCATTGCGTAGCATTTCCAACGACGCCATAGTGAGGGGTATAGAAATCTAAAGGAGAAGTCGCCCTTATGAGCTCAAGCGACTGTAACGTCTTTTCTAGGTTGAAACGTGTTGGGGGCGTCGTGGGAGTCAATATTGGGAAACCAGGGAAGCAAACCCCAACGGCGTCACCCGTGAAGAAAGCTCCGTGTTCTTCCAGTTCATAGCTCAAGTGATGTGATGCATGGCCCGGTGTCCATATAGTGCGAAGGCGAATCCCATCCCCTAAATCAATCACGTCACCATCAGCCGCACTCTTCAAGCGCTTCCGATCGACAGGTTGGGGTCGCCCAAATTTATGCATCAGTTCTTCGCCAAAAAGCTCTCCTGCTGCTTTCCAGAGAGCCGAAGGATCGACGAGGTGGCGCTCACCTTTGGGGTGAACACGAATCGAGGCGTTTGTGAATGTTTTGGCAAGAGTCCCCAAGGAGCCGGAATGGTCCAGATGAACGTGTGTAGGGAGAAGGTAATCCAAGTGATCCGGACCAAATCCATGCTCAGCCAAGTCTCCCATAATTGTTTGAGCGGAGGATTGGTAGCCCATGTCAATTAATGCTGTCTCCTTTCCTGTAACAAGAAACGCGGCGACAACCCCCGGCGTACCCAAGGCTCGGGTGTCGATTATTGAGACGATGTTGTTGAGTGGAGTGAGCATTGGTGATTTCTCTCTGGTCGTCGGCCGAAACTAGTATATGGGTAAGATTAAAGCCTCATGACTCCAATGAGAGAATTCATCATGAGCAGGCCAGAACTTCCCGAGGACCTTGAGGTCTCCATCGAAAAATTGGACGAACAGGGACGAGTAACTTACATCTCCGGCCATTTCGTAACCAAGAAGACCAAACTGAAGTTCGATGCGATAGGAATGGAGGGATACGGCGGCCCCAATATTGGAGCAACCCTCTCTGACGAAACTCTGTCATCACTTAGCCAACTTGGCCTCGATAATGTAGCAATTGACGAACTAATCACTGCTCTCCAGCGAAAGATTATGGAAGGCCAAGCGCACATTAACCTCCGCGAAGAAAAACCAACCGACGGACAGGAAAAGTCGAGCAGTAGACGATCGACAGCTTAGTCGACCGCGTCGTGCTGAGGAAGGCTGCAGCTTGGGCATTCTTTCGCGTCTTTGGGAATCTGTGTCATGCAATACCAACAGAACTTCTTTCCCTGCTCCGGTTCTATTGCCAACGGTTCTGGTCGAAAGATCCCTAGAACCAACATAAGAACTCCAACAATTGCAATAGGCAGGCCGAAGATCGACACACCAAGAGGAACGTAAAGATCCGTGAAAACCAGAAAGCCGCCGAATAAGGCCAAAATAGCTCCTGATGCAACAAGCCCTCTATACATTCGAACCAGACAGGATTGAATATGGGGCAGAATATGGGTTTTTTCGAGTTTATGTGATAAATCATGATCACGAGGACCTCGAAAGCTTCATCCGACGTCTTAGGTCAAACAGCGGAGTTTATTGTTGAAAATGAAGCATACATGAAAGAAGCTTTTCCCCAATGCTCAAACAAAGAAGAATTGGTCGCAGAACTACGGAAAACCCATGAACAATGGAATATCCTACGTACGGATAGACCGATTGCACTTTTCACGTTACAGCCTTCGCAAGTGGATGCGGTTGTTGACAAATTCTATCCAGCAACTTCAATTTCCATCGAATCGCTTGTTCCCGAGCTTCGACTTGACCTTAAGAAAGCAAAGATTCAATCGCTCACTCTGCGGGTTCCGGAAGAAATGGTAGAGACGCTGGAAGAGAACGGATTTGAAAAACGGCGGTTCATCGTCAAATTCGTCGGGACAGTTATTGAAACAAAGCTAATGCCCATACTTCCGCTCGTAAGCCCCACTGAACGAGACATCTCCGCCCTTGCCAAGCTGATGCATGAATCCTACGAGAAAGGTGTCGAAGAAAAGTTACCTGCCGTTTTCACCGCGGAACGAAGGTTACATGAGATTATGGACGGTGTGCACGGAGCTGATGCGGCTGAGGCCTCGCTTATTAGTGGTACGACCCTAAACGTGGTAAGTGCCTGTTTCGTAACCCTTACTTCTCTTCGACAGGCATTGGTCGCAGAACTCTTCACGCACCCGCTCTATCGTGCACGAGGTCTTGCTACGACTGAGGTAGCGACTTCCATGAACAGGTTGTTTAAGCGGGGCGTCCAAACTTTGGCCGTTCGGTTCAGTGAGAATAACGAAATAGCAGGACGGCTTTTCGCAAAGCTTGGTTTCAAACAGGAGAGCAAGCTAGCAGAAATGTTTACGGTTATTCAGTAGGTTCGCCCAAAAATCTAAGCCTTGAACCAGCGAAAGACAAGGTAGTCTACCTTTTTCCCGCGACCCCTAGGTACCGCAATCGTGAACTGTTTTCGGACGGTTGTTGCGAGGCGCCCTGCAAGGACAACCTCGAAGGGGCCCATTGTCTCCTCCTCCTTCTTTACGGTAACAATGAATGGGGCGTGGTCAATCCCTGGACCGTGCTCGTATATTGCAAAGTCCGACCCGAACCTTATCCCCGGGGTAACTATCAGCCCTTTCGCACGCAGGTTCTCGTAGGCGGTGTAACCGAGGTTGAACTGTTTGTAGGTCTTGTTCGCTAGAGCGAGGAGCATTGCACGGGTTACGGGCTTCGAGGTCTTGACGTTAACAACTCGAATCATTCTTTTGTCGAGCAGATACATCGCTTCCATTAGGTCGAGCACCAAAGGCGCCTTAAACTCCTGCTCAGGCTTAGGCTTTGGAATACCTACCGGCTTACCGAAGAAACCCAGCCTGTAAATTTCCAGTGCGTCTTTATGATCCCATACTATGAGCCTAGTTCCAATTAACTCAGCGGTGATTGTTTTCTTCATTTGCCGCGACACTATGCCGTAAGGGCGAGTACTCTTATGTGGTCGACCACGTCGACCCCAATGTCCGCTATCTTTTCAGCTCGGTCTACCAAGTCGCGAAAGAATAGCAAGGTTTGCAATGGCATTTTGCTCGAAATCAGGTCTAGATCGAGTTGCCGTGATTCAGCGTCAATCTGGCGCTCCAAATCCTCCACAGCTTTAGCGGTCTCGACTGCTTTGTCGGCATCAAATGACAGTGAGTGCAGGGTCTCTCTCACCTTCGAGATTTCTTTGAGTACCGAACTCATCAAGTGAGATATTTCTTCGAGGCGTTTGTCATCTAGCTTCCACTTCAGGTCAACGACTCCCATCAGCCTAAAACCCATCGCTTCGCAGTATTCTGCCACTTCGCCAAGTCGAAATAGCAGGCGCAGGAAGTCCTCCCTGCTTATGAGTAAGCTACCCACTGATGCCACTTCATTAAGGAACGTTGCTTTGTTCTTCTCATTCTCCACCAGAGTCTTGAGAATGTTCTCGTAGTTCTCCTTCGCAAGTTTAGGCTTCTTGTCCGCCAAGTTGTCTAGAAGAACAACCAATTGCCTAGTGATTTCTACAACGTTCCTCGCATGAGCTTGGCACAGCTCCAGCATTCTGCGCCTGATGTTTGCTTCAGTCTCTATGGGAAAGGTCAAGCCAATTGCATCTCCGCGAGGTTCCTACAACCAATAGGGTGGCTCAGCAATTAAACCATAGCCCAATCCTCATCACTTGACGATGAATTACTCGTAAGCGACCTTTACGGGAGTCCCGAGCTCAGTGAAGGTTAGCTTTCCTTGGAGGAACTGTAGTGCGGGTTCAGGCATCGCTTTCCAGCCGATTCGGACCTGTTGCCAGCTATCCCTATCTCTGAGCGTAACTGTCCCGTTTTCCTTGGTCTGATAATCAACCGTGATTGATATCGGAACGCCAACTTCGTCAGCCCGGGCGTATCGCCTACCAATAGTTCCGCTTTCATCATACTCAACATCGAACCCATGTCCAAGGAGGTACTCCCTTATGCTTAGGGAGAGTTCTGCAAGGCCATCCTTCGCCATCAATGGTAAGACCATCATTTGCGTGGGAGCAAGGTCGGCTGGAAGCTTCAGAACTACACGATCCTTCACGCGGCTGTATGAATATTCCAAAGCCGAGTAAACCACCCTCTCTGCACCATAACTTGGTTCGACAACGTGCGGCAAGAACCGCCTACCCGCTTCGCGCAATGAACGTTCTTCGAAGCGCACGTGTGACGGCAAGATTTTGAAGCCTTGCACATCAAAGTAGCCGGACTTTTCGAAGGCCGCCTTCACGTCTTCTGGTTTGCTCGAAATCAAGGCGCTCATCACGACCTTTGCTTTCTCCCTCAGCAGGGGGCCTAGAACTGATTCTAGAGGAACGATCACTGTTACCTTTTTCTCAACGGGGGTTGAGTAAGGCTTGAAAATTGACAAGTCAACGCCTGAGGACTTCGCGTGTGCGGACAAGTCAAAGTCTGTTCGGTATGCGTGGCCAGCTATTTCCACCCAGCCCCACCTGTCGAGCCAGATCTGATGGTCAAAGGTTTGACTTGAGTAGTGAGAACGTTCTGCTGGTAACTTTTCTTCGAACCTTTGCTTGTCTGGCGGTATTCCAAGTGAACTCACAAATTTGACCGACAACGCCATGAAATAAGCGGACCATTCTGTTAGAACGAACCCCTGTTTCACCGCTTCTTGGGCTTTTACGCGGGTCAGCTCGGTTTTATGTTCCTCACGTGTTTTCGCGAGGTAGAGCGGTAATTCCACGTTTACAGTACTCAGGTATTTGCATTCGCTCTCTTCGGGGTCGAAGAAGAATTCCATTTCCATAATTGTGAACTCTCGTAGTCTGATTGGGCCTTGCCTCGGTGAAATTTCATTGCGCATGACTGTGCCTATCTGTGCAATGCCTAGCGGTAGCCTTTCGCGGCTCGTTTCGTAGACGCGTTTGAAATCAACAAAGATTCCTTGCGCGGCTTCTGGCCTACCGTAACCTGGTACATCGCCATAGGGCCCGATATTGGTTTTGAACATAGTTGAGAAGTATTCCGCTCGGCCCAGCTTTCCGCCGCATTCCGGGCAACGAATGTGATTCTCATCGATGAATGCAGCTGTTTCTGCTACTGACATGGCTTCAACTGCAAGGTCGGTCCGCCCGGGCATTGCCTCAGTGATAACGTAGTCAGCTTTGAAATGTCTCTTGCATTCCTCGCAACTGACCATCAAGTCTTTGAAGTGTTCCAAATGCCCGGAAGCGGCGAAGATTTTCTCAGGGGTTATGACAGGGGTAGATATTGCTACGAATCCGTGCTGGTAGACGAAGAGGTCCAGCCACTTGTCTTCTATACGCCTCTTCAGCTTCGCCCCTAAAGGGCCCAGGTCAAGATACCCGCTTACGCCACCATAGATTTCGTATGAGGGCCAGAAGAAACCTCGGCGCTTAGCCAGATCGGACAGAAGTTCGTATTTGTCGATGCCTTCCATGCCTAAACTTCCAGCCTTGTTCGGGAGCACTCCACTTACTTTCGGTCTACTCTCAACATCTTTTCCAGCCTTCCTTAAAGTTACTCTCAATTGTCGCATTAGCTGTGGAAAACTTCCTCATCTCCCCTGATGGACGAATTATGCGTTCGACTTGCACATCATGCCAGCATGGTAACTTAATGGTTTCAAACTTTCCGTTGTATCCAGATAAAGTGAAGTGGCGTTGCGGAGGCTGCGGCATTAGTGTCATGGTCTACAGGCCTGACAAATGGGTGAGGAAGCTAAGTTCGAATACATGAGCGTTCATAGCGGAGGCCAAAGGGCGAAGTGGGGAGGGGAGAATGACGATAGAAATTCTGAAAATAATCAATAATCGGGAATGACATCTACGTAGGTCCCGCATTTAGCGCAAAAAGGCCAGACGTCGCCCGCCGACGAAATCGCGTTAACAAAAACCTCAACCTTTGTACCGCACGTGGCACACTTAACGTCCATGCTGAGCAGCCTGTTATCTTTCTTAAGAAATGCCGAATCAATTCCCAAATCAGTTCACGGCTACTGCACTGTGTGTTTTGGCATTAGTCGTCCCCCCGCTCTCTTCGCTCCGGAGGACGTGACTACGAGTCGTCTTAGCCTTTGAATGGCCAGAGCAGGGTCTACGCCCTTTGGACATACGAAACTGCATGCGCCTGCAAAGTGGCATCTCCAAACCCCGTGCTCCTGATCGACAACATTCAATCGGGCATTTCCGCCCTCATCTCGGGAATCTGCAGTGTACCTGTAGGCTTGGCCTAACGCTTGGGGTCCCGTGAAGAGTGGGTCTGTGGCCACCGTGGGGCATGCGGCGTTGCAGAGACCGCACTTTATGCAGTATGAGAACTGGAGAAAGTTGTCTAATTCCCGCTGACTTTGCGAATATTCCGATTCAAATGTTTCTTGCTCGGCCACATCTCTTCTGACAAGGAAAGGCTTCACTGACTGGTGTGTCGAAAAGAAACCGTGAAAGTCTGTAACGAGGTCACGCACAAGCGGGTAGTGCTCAAGGGGCTCAACTGTAATTGGTGAGTTCCCGAAATCAGCCACCTGGGTATAGCATGCTAATCTTGGTAGGCCGTTTATTTTCATCCCACAGGATCCGCAAGAAGCCATCCTGCAAGAGAAACGAATCGCGAGCGAGTGGTCCAGTTGCTCTTTCGCATAGAGTAGAGCAGCGAGGACTGTCATGCCAGGTTCTGGCGGGATTTGAAACGTGTCGTAGTGGCGTTGGATTTGCTGCGCCGGATTTGCACGTAGAACTCGTAAGCTAATTTTGTCCGCTCTTTGAGTAGTCGTTCCTCTCACCGCTTTCTAATAATGTCGTTCCGTCGGAGTGTATTTCGTAATTGTTACAGGAGCGTAATCGATGCGTGGCCCATCCGAGGTGTAATAGCACAAGCTGTGCTTGAGCCAATTAGCATCATCCCGCTTGGGATAATCTATTCGCGAATGTGCCCCCCGTGATTCTGTCCTAGCCAACCCTCCTGCCAGGACGATTTCAGCGACCTCAAACATCGCCTCGAGTTCGAGGACGTTGATGAAGTTAGTGTTGTACTCCTTAGCCTGGTCGTCGACGTGCCGAAAAGACCTGTTGTGAAGTTCACGGAGTTGCTTCAATCCCTCCCCCAACCCTTCTCCTGTTCGGTAAACATGTGCATACTTGTCCATGATCACCTGCACTTCGTTGTGAACCTCATACGGGTTTTCACCCCCGCTCCCATGAAAGATTCCGTCAAATAGCCGCTTCTCTTCAGCGACTACCGGCTGCGGATTCAAGCCATGGGAAGGCTTTTCCAAAGCGTATTGGGCTGCATTTGCGCCAGCCTGTGCGCCGAAGACCAAACACTCGGCGGTTGAATTCGCACCCAAGCGGTTGGCTCCGTTAATGCTTACACAAGCGGCCTCTCCGGCGGCCCAGAGGGCAGCGATTGGGGTTTGAGCTTTCATATCGGTTCTGATTCCGCCCATTGTGTAATGGCAAACCGGGCGGATTGGCAAGGGCTCGTCAATTGGATCTATGCCTTTGAACTTGATGGCAATCTCTCTAATGCCTGAAAGGCGCTCCTTGATTTTCTCAGCCCCCAAGTGACGCAAGTCCAGGAGTAAGTAATCCATTCCGCTTATTGGATCCGTCATTCCCCGCCCTTCTTGAATCTCAGTGATAATTGCCCTAGAAACAACATCCCTAGAAGCCAGGTCCATTTTTTCGGGCGCGTATTTTTTCATGAAACGCTCTCCTTTACTATTGATGAGGATCGCCCCATCTCCGCGTGCGCCCTCCGTGATTAAAACACCTGAAGGGATCAGGCCGGTCGGGTGAAACTGGACGAACTCCATGTCCTCGATCGGCGCACCGGCTCTGTATACAAGCGAGAGTCCGTCGGGGGTAGATGAATATCCATATGTCGCAAACTTGTAGAGTCTCCCGGCTCCGCCAGTTGCAATAATGCCAGCCTTCGCACTAAAAGCATGGAATTCACCAGTCTTCAAATCGATTGCTGTTACACCCTTGAATACGCCGTTGTCCACAATTAGTGATGTCACATACCATTCTTGGAAGAATTGGATGTTTTCGAACTTTTGAGTTGTGTCGTAGAGTGTCTGCATCTCAAAGAAACCTACTCGATCTGCTGCGAAGGTTGCGCGCGGAAAGCTGTATCCGCCGAAGTTGCGTTGGGCTATTCGCCCATCATCGGTCCTCGACCAAGGCATACCCCAATGTTCGAGCATGTAAATCTCAGCGGGCATAGAATTCACGAAGAATTCGACAGCATCCTGGTCCGCCAGAAAGTCGCTGCCCTTTATCGTGTCGTATATGTGGGATTCAAGAGTATCCCCCTTGTCCGGGTACAGGACAGCCGCAGTGCCCCCCTCTGCGGATACGGAGTGGGATCGCATCGCCTGAACCTTAGTTAACACAGCTACGCTACATCTGCCCTTCGAAACACGAGCAGCTTCGATGGCGGCGCGTAGCCCCGCTAGACCCGAGCCAACTATTACTACATCATAGCTCAGTGTTTCTGCCACGCAACGTTACCCCAAAGTGGTGTGCGGATTGCCATGCGCGGTATTGCATGAATATAAGTACACGTATCTATAGTGCACATTATCTTGCATTTCTCCACGATTAAGGAAGTTATGATGGTTTTCTAACGAGCACTTGTCCGTTCTGTAGTTCTCGTACGACTCCAAAACTAGTGCTAGTCTTGCGGTTAGTCACAGTGGTAATTTCTCGAAAGTGAAGCTTTCATTTGGAGAGCCTCTCAGCTTCTCTTATCCCGGAATCACCGTGGGGCGGGAGCATATTGACGGTTGTAAACGGGGGTTAGATAACGCAGATATTTCTGGTTAAGGCCCGTCACAAGGCGCTGATATTCCCTCATGAGTTCCTTGGTCTTTGGACCTGGTTCTCCGTCTCCAATTCGTTTTCGGTCAATTGAGAGGATTGGGGCAACCTCAGCCGCAGTTCCGGTGAAGAATGCCTCATCACAAGTATAGAGCTCTGCCCTTGCCAGTGGGCGTTCCTCGAATGGTACGCCCGCATTTTTCAACAGCTCTATGATCGTTTGGCGAGTTATCCCATTCAGGATGTCGCTGGAGAAGCCCGGGGTTGAGATGAGCCCATCCTTCACGATGAATATGTTCTCTCCGGTACCCTCTGAGACGTTTCCGTTGCTGTCAAGAAACAACGCCTCATCGAAGCCTCCTTCCGCCGCTTCAGTTCTGGCTAGGACGGAATTGACGTAATGGCCGCAAGCCTTCGCCATTGCAGGGACAGCGGGTGCACCGACACGACGCCAGCTTGAGACACAGACGTCGAGTCCCGGTTTGTTCTCGTCGAAATATTTCTCGTAAGGAAAAGCAATGATGCTAACAGAGGTTGGCGTCGCTCTGGCGTCCAAGTTTATGCCGCCCACGCCTTTGAAGGCAATCGGCCTAATGTAGAGGGATGCGTGGAAATCATTTTTCTCTATGATTTCCAGCACGCCGTCGCAAATCTCGTCGGCGCTGTACGGGAGGTCGAAGCTGTATATCTTCGCGGATTCCGTAATGCGTCTAACATGATCGGTGAGCCTGAAAATGAAGACCTCGTCTTCCACTTTGTACGCTCTTATTCCCTCGAAGACCCCAGTCCCGTAGTGCAGTGCGTGGGTGAAGACGTGTACGGTCGCCTTCTCCCAAGGTACAACCTCGCCGTTCAACCAGACGAATTTGGCTGGAGCTTTGAACAATGGACTTTCATGGCCTCCTAACTTCAACTCTTTGAAATGGGTAGAGCTTCATTTCATGTGAGCGGATTTTGTCTTCATGCTGTAACGTTAGAGAAATATCGTCAAGTCCTTCCAGCAAACACTTTTTCCTGAACGAATCAATTTCGAAAGGGACTTTCTCTCCGTCAAGCTTGACTATAGTCTGTTTTTCTAAGTCAATCTCTAGGGTGTAACCAACTTGCTCTTCGACTTCCTTGAAAAGCCTGTTCACGAGTGCATCGTCGAGAGTTATTGGAAGCGTTCCATTCTTGAAGCAGTTGTTGTAGAAAATGTCCCCATATGAAGGCGCGATCAGAACCCTGAAGCCGTAATCCCGGAGAGCCCAAACCGCGTGTTCGCGCGAGCTGCCGCAACCAAAATTTTCTCGCGTGAGCAGTATCTTGCCATTCTTGTAACGCGGATAATTAAGGATGAAGTCACTCTTCGAATCACCGTCTCGATGAAAACGCCAATCATAGAAGAGGTACTGGCTGAAATCAGTTCTGTCTATCCGCTTGAGGAATTGTTTTGGAATAATTTGATCGGTGTCAACGTTGATTCGATCCAGGGGTACAACGATTCCTTCGTAATGTCGGAGAGGTTCCATTTCAATTAAGCCTCCAGGTCCCAATCTCGGATGTCGACGAAATGGCCTGCAACCGCGGCAGCCGCGGCCATGATTGGGCTGACCAAGTGGGTGCGCCCGTCGCGTCCCTGCCTCCCTTCGAAGTTGCGATTTGAGGTGCTAGCGCACCGTTCGCCGGGTCCTAGGATGTCAGGGTTCATTCCTAGGCACATGCTGCATCCCGACTCCCTCCATTCGAACCCAGCTTCCAAGAATATCCTATCTAATCCCTGAGCCTCGGCTTGATACTTAATCATCTGGGACCCCGGAACAACCATGGCACGTACGCCCGGCGCAACTTTTCTCCCTTTAATGACTTTGGAGGCAGCAACGAGATCCGTGATTCGAGAGTTGGTGCAAGACCCAATAAACACCCTATCCACTTTGATTGACTGAATCGGCGTACCCGGCTTCAAATCCATGTACTCAAGCGCGCGAGCCGCCGCCTTTCTCATGAGGGGATCCTGAAAATCTTCTGGAGTTGGAATTGATCCCGTGACGTCGGTAACCATTGCGGGCGATGTTCCCCAAGTAACTTGGGGTTTCATTTTAGCCGCGTCGAGCCTTATGCTTCTGTCGAATGTTGCTTTGCTGTCAGTTTGTAGTTCTCGCCAATATTTCTCTGCCTCTTCTAGGGCTTCGCTTTTGGGTGCATACTTCCTGCCCCGTACGTAGCGGAAGGTTGTTTCATCGGGTGCTATCAGGCCGGCTCTCGCTCCGCCCTCAATTGACATGTTACAGATCGTCATACGTTCCTCCATTGTTAACGAAGTAATTGCCGCGCCACGATACTCGATCACCGTCCCCATTCCCCCCGCGGCGCCGATGTAGCCGATAATTGAGAGTATGAGGTCCTTCGCGGTGACCCCTTTAGGAATTGCGCCGTCCACTCGTACTTCAAACGATTTCGGTTTGTTAAACCAAAGGCATTGTGTGGCTAATACGTGCTCGACTTCGCTTGTGCCTATTCCGAAAGCCAAAGCTCCGAATGCTCCGTGGGTCGAAGTGTGGCTATCGCCGCAAACTATTGTTAATCCAGGAAGTGTGATGCCAAGTTCAGGACCGATTATGTGAACGATCCCTTGCTGCGGGCTATGCAAATCAAAGAGTGTAATTTCGAAGTCTCTACAATTCCGTTCAAGCGCCTCGATCTGTTTCTTCGAGATCGGATCATGTATGGGCAGGGATCTGTCGGTTGTTGGAACATTGTGATCGACCGTAGCGAAGGTTAGGTCTGGCCGCCTAACTCGCCTCCCTGACAATCTAAGCCCTTCGAATGCCTGGGGCGATGTGACTTCATGCACCAGATGTCTGTCAACCCAGATTAGGCTAGGACGCCCCGCCTCCTCGTGGACTACATGGTTTTCCCACGTCTTTTCGAAAAGAGTGCTGGGCATTTCGATTGGACTCCACGCATTAATGCCCTAATTGCAGATGGCGCCTTCCGACGCGGAGTGCACTAGTTTCGAGTACTTGAAGAGCACGCCGCGCTTGTACTTCGGTTCAGGTTGCTGCCACCTTCTTAATCGCTTACGAATTTCTTCGTCAGAGATGTCGACTGATAGCACGCGCCGTTCTGCGTCCACGGTCACGACATCTCCTTCTTCTAGAACAGCGATTGGTCCTCCGACCTGAGCCTCAGGTGAAACGTGGCCCACCATCAATCCATGAGTGGCGCCTGAGAAACGGCCGTCTGTCACCAACGCGACTTGGCCGTCGATGCCTTGACCTATAATTGCAGCTGTGACGGCCAGCATTTCGCGCATGCCGGGTCCACCCTTTGGGCCTTCATAACGTATGACAACCACGTCCCCTGGATTGACCTCGCGATTATTCACAACCGCGAACGCCTCTTCCTCTGAATTGAAGAGCCTTGCGGGTCCGGAGTGTGTTCGTTTAGAGGCGCCTGATATTTTTGCAACTGCTCCGTCAGGCGCCAGATTTCCTCTAAGAACTACTAGGCCCCCCTCCGGGGAGATGGGATCGGACGGGTCTTTCACGACATTCTGTGGGCTATGATCAAACTTCGTTCCTTCGATGTTTTCGCGAAGGGTTTTCCCGGTAACAGTGAGAGTGTCTCCGTTCAGGATGCCCTTCCCTAGCAGTTTCTTCATTATCAATGGGACTCCCCCGGCTCGGTCAAGATCAAACATCACGTACCTACCGCCAGGCCTCATGTCTGCGATCTTCGGTGTTCTGCGGCCAACGCGATCAAAATCATCTAAGGTGACCTTGATTCCTGCCTCGTATGCTATCGCGGGTATATGGAGGAAGGCGTTGGTTGATCCTCCCATTGCCTGGACGACCGAGATTGCGTTCTCGAACGCTTCGAAAGTCAGAATGTCGCTGGGACGAATCCCATTCTCAACCAAGCTCATCACAGCGATGCCGCTCAAGTACGATGCCTGATAGCGGCGTTCATCTATAGCCGGAGGCGAAGCAGTACCGGGAAGCGAGAGACCGAGAGCTTCAACGGCCGCCGCCATCGTATTGGCTGTGTACAAGCCACCGCAGGATCCCTCTCCGGGGCAGGCGGAGCATTCAAGGCTCTCAAGTTGCTGGAGAGTCATCTTGCCCGTGGCATAAGAGCCGACCGCTTCGAACACATCTTGGATTGTGACATCGCGGCCCTCGAACTTTCCCGGCATAATAGTACCTCCGTAGAGGAATACAGATGGAATGTTTAGCCTCGCCGCAGCCATGGCTGAACCTGGAAGACTCTTGTCGCACCCCGCAACGGTAACGAGGCCGTCCAATCTCTGCGCGATAGCCATAATCTCGATCGAATCCGCGATAATTTCGCGGCTAACAAGCGATGCTTTCATCCCTTCTGTTCCCATCGAGACACCGTCGCTTACTGCGATTGTGCCAAATTCGAAAGGAGTTCCCTTTGCGGCCCTGACTCCCTCTTTGACTTTCTTAGTGAGTTTGTTCAAGTGAAAGTTGCACGGCGTGATCTCATTCCAAGTGCTGGCGACTCCCACAAAGGGATGATTAAAGTCGTCAGTTGTGTACCCTATCGCTCGCAGCATCGAACGGTTAGGGGCGCGTTCTGGACCGTCAGTTATGTCCCTACTTCTTAGCCGAGAGTTCTTTGACATGATTCGCCATTCTCCTTGTTGATTGTTATGTGCATTCTTCTCTCGATTTTGTTTCGCATGACTATCCTACGGTCGAGACTGGGAGGTCGGGCGGAGCGTGAAGTCGCCTTCGAAGCAAGACCTTGTTTATCGCTTCGACCATAGCCTCGACGCTTGCAACGACAACATCTTCTCGAGCTGCGCTCGCCGAGACGGTTATCCCGGTCGCGTCTTCGACCTTTACTAGCGCTTCCGCGAGCGCGTTGGAGCCTCCCGTTATGGCTTCTAGGCGATATTCCTTCAAACTCACCTGAACGGACGGATCCGTGATCTTCTGAACGGCCCGAATGGCCGCATCAACAGGGCCGACGCCAGTTTCCGCACACGTGTACTCCTTCCCGCTCAGTCGGAGGCGTACTGACGCTGTGGGAAGAAGCCCTTTTCCGGTCACGACTGCAAGATCCACAAGGTCTATGATGCGCTCCCTCCCCGTAGTTTTGCCTAACACGGCTTCGGTGATCGCGATTAGGTCAGCGTCAGTAACCGTCTTACCTTTGTCCCCGATGTCCTTCACTCGCGTAACAACCTCCGCTAGTTGATTCTTGTCGGGAAAGAATCCAGCTTCAGCGAGTTGAGTCGCAATACCGTGCGCGCCCGCATGCTTACCCGCCTGAAACCAACGTCGGCGACCGACGAGCGCGGGGTCGTACGGTTCGTATGTCAGTGGCATTTCTGCTATGCCGTGAGTGTGGATTCCGGATTCATGCCCAAAGGCGTTCTCGCCTACCACTGCCTTGTTGGGTTGCACACGAACTCCGGTTAGTGACGCTACGAGTTTTGATGTCTCGCTGAGAAGCTCCGTCTTGATTCTTGTACGTCGATCGTAGAGTCTGTGTAGGGACATCACTAGCTCTTCGAGTGAAGTGTTGCCCGCTCTCTCGCCGAGGCCGTTGACGGTGACATGTGCTTGAGTTGCTCCAGCCTCGATCGCGGCTAGGCTGTTAGCCACCGCAAGTCCAAAGTCATCGTGACAGTGGATGCTCACTGGGACACTTGTTGCAGACACAACTTCTCGCGTAATTCTTGCGATGCTTTGGGGCGAGGAGATTCCGACTGTGTCGGGTATATTCAATCGACCCGCGCCCGAGCGTTCGGCTGTTTCGTAGGCTTTTCTTAGGAATTCTGCTTCAGTCCGCGTCGCGTCTTCGGCTGAGAATTCGACTATTCGAGCTTGGCGTTTTGCGTACGTAACCGATTCGGCTATGCGGTCGAGCACCTGCTCTCGGGTTAGTTTTAGCTTGTACTTCAGGTGAAGGTCGGAGGTGGCTATGAATACGTGAACGGATTCCACGCCTGCACTAAGCGCCTTGTCAATGTCAAGCTTGTTGGCTCGCGCTAAACCGACGACTTCGCATGACAGGCCTGCTTTCGCTACAGCTGAAACTGATTCCCATTCACCCGCTGAAGCGATTGGAAACCCGGCCTCTATTGCGTCAACGCCTAGTTTGTCGAGTTGGCGAGCGATTTTGACCTTTTCGTCGGGAGTTAGGGATACTCCGGGTGTCTGTTCTCCGTCCCTGAGAGTTGTATCGAAGATTCGGAGAGGTGAACTCATTCCACGACCACCTGGCTGAATTGTGACTTTACTGCCCTACCCATTTCCAGAGTCCCAAGGCTACCTCCAAGGTCGCGTGTAACTTCTCCACGCGAGAGACAAACTTCCACGGCTCCTTGAAGCGCCCGCGAGGCGAGAGTCGCTTGATTGTCATGCTTATGCCGCCCCAGCCAGTTCAGCATCATTGCCGCGGAGAGTATGAGCGAAGTCGGATTAGCCGTGTTGGTCCCCGCGATGTCTGGTGCGCAGCCATGCACGGGTTCGAATATGGCGAAATCGTCGCCAATATTCCCCGAGGCTGCGATGCCCAAGCCACCCGCGACTTGAGCCGCTTCGTCGGAAAGTATGTCGCCAAACATGTTAGTCGTGACGAGAACATCGAATTGCTCAGGATTCCGTATGAGGTTCATTGCTGCTGCGTCTACGAGCATATCTGAGAAACCAACGCCTGGATACATCGAGGCCACCTCTTTGCAAGCCGAGAGAAAGAGTCCGTCGGTCTTCCTCATGACGTTGGCTTTGTGAATCGCCGTGACAGAGTTTCTTCGCTCGCGGGCTAGCTCGAACGCATATTTCGCAACTCGTTCGGAGGCCTTTCTAGATATGACGCGCGTAGCAGTTGCCCTATTATTGTCGCCTGCCTCCAGACCGACGTACAAGTCCTCCGTATTCTCCCTCACGATGATCAAGTCGGTAAGGGAATTCAGACACGGCACATTCGGAAGCGATTTTGCCGGTCGAACGTTTGCATAAAGATCCAGTCGTTGTCTTAAGCGAACGATGACATCGTATGCTGACTCGCCAATTGGGGCTTTGAGGCAACAGTCGCTTTGCTTGATGGTTTCGAGGCTCTTTTCTGGTAGGGCCGCCCCGTGCGCCTTAAGAGCCCGATCTCCCGCTTCGATCGGTACAATATTCAACGCCACACCATAAATGCGGTCGACTTCTGCAAGAGCTTCCTTTGTGGCTAGCGATTGTTCTGGACCTATCCCATCGCCCTCCATGAACGCTATAGTGTAATTCGTGTCTGTTCACCTGGCACTATTTTTCGAGGCCCGAGAGTTTCCGAATGTCTCTGCCCACTTTTTCGATTGAATGATTTTCGAGTTCACGCATCATAGCGTCGAGAGCTTGGGCGCTCTTCTCCCGGTCTCCGGTCCATGCCTTTGCGAATGCTCCGGACCGAATTTCCTTCAGCACCTCTTGCATGTGACCGCGTACGGTCTTGTCTATAACTTTGGGTCCCACTGTGAGACCGCCAAATTTTGCGGTGTCGGACACTCGTCGCAACATTCCGACGAATCCGTACTGGTATACGAGGTCCATTATGAGTTTCATTTCGTTGCAGCTTTCGTAGTAGGATAGTTCCGGTGGATATCCGGCGGCGACGAGAGTCTCATATCCTTCGATGATGAGGCGCATGAGGCCGCCGACGAGTACCGCTTGTTCACCGAAAAGACCCGATTCGGTTTCATCCTTGAAAGTGGTTTCGAACACTCCGGCCCTTGACGCGCCAATCCCCTTGCACAACGCAAGAACAAATTCTCGTGCCCGCCCCGATGGATTCTGATGAACTGCGAAAAGAGCAGGAACGCCGAACCCGTTCACGTACAGTTCACGAAGTCTCTGGCCAGGACTCTTCGGTGCAACCATCACTACGTCTATGTCCTTTGAGGGAACAACGTCGCCGAAGCGAATGTTGTAACCGTGGGAGAAACTAAGCGTCTTGCCTGCTTTGAGGTTTGGAGCAATCTCGGAGGTGAAGACGGTTGGCTGCTGGGGGTCGGGGATTAGCAATAGGAGGGCATCGGCTTTGGCGGTCGCGTCCCTAATCGTCAACGGGTGAAAACCATCGCTTTCCGCCATCTTCCATGACTTTCCATCTTTGCGTAAGCCCACGAAGACTTCCGCGCCGGAATCTCGAAGGTTTAGTGCTTGGGCCCGGCCTTGGCTGCCGTACCCAATCACGCCAACCTTTGCTCCGACAACTGGAGAAAGATCTATGTCCTTATCGTAGTATACTTTAGCCATCTCACGTACCCCTTTTAATTATCATTTCACGAGCTAGAGCGACCGTACCTGTCCGAGCCACCTCTTTGAGGCCGAAATTTCTCGCAAGATCTATGAACGCATTGATCTTGTCCGAGTCACCAGAAATTTCAACAGTGAGAGTTTCTGGCGACATGTCTACGATATTGGCCCGGAATGTTTCTATGAAGCTCATTACCTCCTGCCTCGTGACCGGAGCGCCGGGCGAAAACTTCACGAGGGCAAGTTCACGAATCGTTGCGTTTCTTTCTTCGAGCGGTTCAACGCTTCGAACATCGATCAGGTTGTCTATGTTTTTCATCACCTGATCGAACCGGCTGTAATCCGAGAACATTGTGAAAGTCATTCTTGCTAACCCAGGGGTCTCTGCATGGCCAACCGCAATGCTTTCGATGTTGAATGACTTCCTACGAACCAAATTAGAGATACGATAGAGAACCCCAGGTTTATTCTCTACTAGGGCGGATATGATTCGTAACTGCGCGTCTTGGCTCATCCGACAACCATCTCCTTGATTCCAGCCCCAGGCGGCAGCATCGGGAGTACGTTCTCTTCCGGTGAGATTGGGACATCTATGACGGTTGTAACGGGAGAGCGCATTGCTCTGTTGACGGCGGTTTCAAGCTCTAGGATTGTGCTTACGCGAACTCCTTCAGCTCCGTAAGATTCTGCTAGTTTCACGAAATCTGGCGACTTGCCAAGGTGCACGGCGGAGTAGCGGCGGTTGTAGAAAAAGCGTTGCCATTGGGCTACCATTCCCAGCATCCGGTTATTCAGAATGACGACTGTTACCGGAATTTGTTCCTCAACGCTGGTCGCGAGTGAGTTTTCGGTCATCAGAAAACTTCCGTCCCCGGCGACATCGAAAACCGGAACGTCAGGCCTAGCGACTTTAGCTCCTAGGGCTGCGGGGAATCCGAACCCCATCGTCCCAAGCCCTCCTGAGCTAAAGAACGTTCTCGGCATGATTACCTGAAAGTTCTGCTCACACCACATCTGATGTTGGCCGACTTCTGTCGTCACTATGGCGTCGTGTGGAATAAATCTGCGAAGCATTCTAATCGTTTCTGGGCCACTCAAGTGTGAACCGTTTCCGTCGAGCTCTGTCCTCGCCGTTACCACCACCTCTTGTGCGCGTTTGACCCATGCGTCGCGCTGTCGGCCCATCATACCGGTTTCCACCTCACGAATTATTGCCTGCAGAGCCTTTTTCGCGTCAGCGACAAGTGATACGACTGGAAGTTTGTAATTCTTGCCGATCTCCGCTTTGTCAGCGTCGATATGAATAACCTTCGTATTAGGCGCAAACTTCTCGATCTTGCCTGTTGTCCTGTCGGAAAGTCTCGAACCCACCACTAGTAGCACATCGCATTCAGGGATGAGTTTGTTCGTGCGTTCTGATCCATGCATCCCCATGCAGCCTAGCGAGAGGGGATGATTCTCCGGAAAAGCTCCCTTTCCCATGAAGGACGTTACGACCGGCGCGACGAGAAATTCAGCAAATGCTTGAAGCTCGCGGTAGGCGTTCGCCATTTTGACACCTCCGCCGGCTAATATTACTGGACGCTGTGCATCGAGGATTGCGCGGCTAATAGTTTTCACCACCATTGGATCAGGGTCTGGTAGGGGGCCGTAATTTGGAAAGTTTACAGATTCGAGGAACTCCACTTCATCCTCCGCTTGCTGAACGTCTTTTGGAATGTCGATCAGAACGGGCTGAGGCCGCCGGGTTGTGGCCAAGTAAAATGCGGCCTTGATTGAATATGGTACGTCTCGAACGCGGAGGGGTTGAAAAGTGTATTTTGTTACAGATGTCGCCATTCCAACGACATCAATCTCCTGAAAGCCGTCGGTTCCTATTACGAAGGAGGGAACTTGGCCCGTGATCGCCACGACCGGCGACGAATCCATGTACGCAGTGGCCAATCCAGTCATGAGGTTTGTTGCGCCGGGACCGGAGGTCGCCATGCACACCCCAACCTTTCCTGATGCACGCGCATATCCATCAGCCATGTGAGCGGCCGACTGTTCATGCCTAGCCAAAATATGCCGGAGACTTGTCTCATTCAGCGGCGTGTACCTGAAGTTCTGGAAGTCGTAAAGGGCATCGTAAATCGGCATGTTGGCCCCGCCCGGATGCCCAAAGACAACTTCCACACCCTCGCGTAGCAGTGCTTCGACTACGGCCTCCGCACCCGACATCTTTGTCAAGTCTAGCGTATTCACTTCCTTTAGATTACCCCGCCCCTCCGAACAACCGTGTTGGAGGACGGGCTACAGAAGAATAACGTCTACAAGCGCAATGAGGACAATCGTTTTCGTCAAGCGGTGTAGGTTATTTTGCAACGCACTCGTAGACCTTGAAGTCAACACGTCACGGCAGAGATTCTAATAAGCGTATCGCGCAGGCTTGACTTACCTATCAGCCTCGTTTCTTCGCTCATCCAACGACTGAAATTGGTCATTTTCGTACGTTGGAATCTCCTCTAGCTTTTCCGAGTGGAACTTTTCGCATCGGATCTCGCTGCAGTCCTGTTGCCTGCCCCGCTGTTCTGAGAGCGTACGCGTAGCCGTCGACTAGAGCATCTACGCTTGCCTTCACAATGTTGGTCGAAGAAGCGACGGTAGTCCAAGTTCTTCGACCGTCGGCAAAGTCTATGTACACCGCAACCTTAGCCGCGGTTGCCGCTTCCGAATCAATCTCTCTCACTCGATAACCGATAAGCCTCGCTGAGAACCTCGACCCGAAAGATTTCTTCAGCACCAATTGAAGGCCTCGATCAAGCGCATTCACTGGCCCATTTCCGCTTGCATGAGTTTCAACCACTTTCTGGCCGACGTCTATGCTGAGTCTGCATTGCGCTGACGAATTCCCAGCTTGGCTCTGAACGGAAGCTTCCCAGTCGACGACGCGAAATGTGTCTCGCGTCTTAGTCAGCGTCCGTAGGAAAAGAAGTTCCAGAGATGCATCGGCAAACTCAAGGTTACATCCCGAAGCCTCCAGAGACTTGACTTCCCTGAGGAGATCTAACACCCGACTGTCATTCTTCGAAAGATCGAATCCCAATTTCCGGGCTGCGGACAGCAGACTTGAGCGACCAGCCTGGGATGAAACCGTAATAGTCCTGGCGTTTCCGAACGAGGCGGGGTCACAGAACTCATACGCCCTTTCTGCCTTGAGTACTGCGTCGCCGTGTACACCTCCCTTGTGAGCAAATGCATGCTTCCCTACGAAGGGCTTAAACGGATTTTCTCGCAAGCCGCTCATTTCATATGCGAAACGCGATAAGTTGGTAAGCTCGGATGGTTGAAGTTCAGTGCGTATGCCCATCAGGTGTAGATTGGCAACGACCTCAATGAGATCGGCGTTGCCGACTCGTTCGCCTAGGCCGTTCATCGTTCCCTGCACGTGAGACGCCCCAGCCAATACCGCGAAGAGTGAGTTGGCGGTTGCCAGGCCACGGTCGTTATGGGCGTGGATTCCTACGGGAACGCTGACCTGTTCAATCACTTGCTTGATCACCTCATAGATCTCCGATGGGTAGGATCCGCCTCTAGTGTCACAGAGCACGAGCATTGAGGCTCCCGCATCTTGCGCCGCGTTTAGCGTGGACAGAGCGTACTCTGGGTTCGCCTTGTACCCGTCAAAGAAATGCTCAGCGTCGTAGATGACCCTTCTTTGACGTGAGATCAGAAATTCCACCGAATCGTGAATCATCCTCCTGTTCTCATCCGGCGTCGTCCTAAGGATCGCCTCGACTTGAAAGGGCCACGATTTGCCGAAGATTGTGACGGTCCCCGTGCCTGATTTTAGGAGATACTCTAGGTTTTTGTCCTTAGCCGGGTGCGTGTTAGGGCGGCGAGTCATTCCGAAGGACGTAACACGAGAGAACACCGTGTTGTCCAACGCCTTCGCCATCCGAAAGAACTCAATATCCGTGGGGTTCGTTTCGTTGGGCCAACCCCCCTCGACGTAGTCGACGTCAGCCTCGATTAGGGTCTTGGCGACTCGCAACTTCTGAGTTGCGGTAAAGTTTACGCCTACTGATTGATTCCCATCACGAAGCGTGGTGTCGTAAACTTCGACTAACTCGGGAACAGATCGTTTAGAAAATTCGCTAACGGTGAACACGGCTGCTTGGTTTGGCGATAAATTTATCACCCATGAAAACTGCCGCCTTCTGAAGCAGTATTTTTGAGGCTGAATAAAACCTTTGCTGGATTGAAGCCGCTGCAAGATTTTCTGCTACTTCGACGGCTCTGCTCGCGGATATAAGCCTAGAATTTTGAGAAAGGTCAGTGACTTTGCAAGAGCTTAGAGCACCGCCACTGTTAGAATTCCTGGCCATGTAAATTCTGGAAAATGGGGAGGCAGACACAAGCGGGAGGCGAGCAAAACCGGAGGTGAGAATCATAAAATCACTTAAAGGGAATAATGAGCATGTGGCTGCTTGAGGTATGCTGGCAATGAGGAAGTTTCTCGTGGGGGCTGTTTTGACCTATGTGGGTTTCTTCCTATTCCTCGTCGGCTTCATGATACGCGCTACATCAAGTCCCACGCTTGATAACATCATTCAGACCATGATCCCTCTCAGTATGACGAATGCGGATAGGGAAAACTTCATTCAAATCCTCTCGGGGCTCGTTGGAGTCACCGGTCTCCTTCTATGCATAGCATCAGTCTCCAAACCAACCCCCGCTCCGATTACTATCATGCAACAAGCTCCTGTAACCGCTCCGGCTCCCGTCCCCGCGCAATCGCCTGCGCCGGCGTCTTCACTCGTGCAACGTGGCACCTGCAAGTTCTGCGGCCACTACATTGAACCGAATGAAACCTTTTGCCCAAACTGCAACCGAGCGCAGAGATGAATTTACGGCTGAAAGATCGCGGCGCATTAGAGCAACACTCCCGGATAACACGACTCCCATCTCTAGGAGCGAACTCAATTCAATGAATCGGCAATTTAGTGTAATACGCAACATGGCAGAGCGCTTTGTTCTTGAAATCAAAGTTTGGGCAGAGAACAAGTGGGTAAGACTAATACAGTGCGTTTCGCAGAATGATTCTTGACTGTCTTAGAAGAGCGTAGCTTGCTTCCCATCGAAGTTCCTGCATTCTCGAACCCAGTAACCGATCGATTATTGTGGAACCTGAATTGCTTTTCCTTTTGATGTAGATTTGCCGAATGTTCCAGGAAACCCTCCGACCTGTCTCTTACTTCTTTGTAGTTAGATTAGTTATTTCCGTTACGAGTTCTTGCTTCGTCTTTCCTAGGGTGCTTATGCCCAGACTCTTCGCGGCAATTATGACTGGGTCTTGAGGAGGCTGGGGTGTTGTCTGCTTACTAATCACTGGGGGGCTCGTTAGTGGACTCGTGATAGTTTTGTTAATAGAATCTGTGATAGGAGTTGTGATGGACTTCACATCCGCAAACGACGTAACCTCTTTGGCTGCTTTATCGAACTCTCTCTTTGCTTGGCCTATTGCTCTGGCCATTTCGGGGATCTTCGATGGACCCCACAGGAAAAGTGTTATGAGTATCGCGGCCATAATTAGTCCTTCATATCCGAAGAGTGGCAACTCGTTTCACAGGAATGGGCAGCGTTCGGTTCCCTATAAGAATGCTGAATTCCTACGGCGTCTGGAAATTAAACGCAGAACTCCGTCACCTTGACAATTGGTTCGATAACTCATTAGATTCAAGATTCAAGACCCCCTGAGGCTCAGGACCGCTACACCTCTAGAATGACGTTTTGTCTAGACTTGTGATTTGCCGCATGCTACACAGAACGACGAGGCGACGTTGCCGCCACAGAACCTGCATGCCACTGCACCTAGCTCAGTTTTTGGTGGAGCATAGGTGTCCGCTGTTGGACGATTTCTCTCGATTCTTCGTGCTGCGAATGCAGCTACTTCAAAGATTACCGAAAAGGGAAGCATTATGATTGTAGCGGTAATTGGAGTTGGATCGGGACCGAAGGTCCAAATGATCATCCACAACCCGAGGTAGATTGCAATTTTCGTCTTACCCGAAAGAACTTTTGTCGAGATGATTCTGAACTGCACTAGAAGTACGATGAAAACAGGGATGGTATAGAAAATGCCAGATGCCAGAAGAAGCATGAAGATCCAGTTGTAGAAGTCCTTTATGGCAATGAACGGAACTGCTCCTCCATTAGTTATGAACCATACCAGAATTTGAAACGTAATCGGTATTATCGCGAAATAGGCCACTATAAGTCCGAGAGTAAAGAGCCCGACAAAAGACCCTACGAACCACAAGATGTATTTTCGTTCGTTTGGATACAAAGCTGGCTTGACATAGGCATAAAGCTCATACGCGATAACTGGTGAAGCCAGCACTACACCGATGAGCAAGGTGAGGTACATGTAAACAAAAAGCGTGTCTACGAGACCTGACGCTATGAGGGTGGCACTCTTAGGGAGAAAATCGTGTTTCATTTTCTGCATCATTATCGAGACTACTGGTCGGTATTGGTGGATTGGATCCGAGTACCCTTGAAGGTCAGATGGCAAGAACCCGACGGAGCATGTCACCGCAAGCACGATGATTACGACCTTCAGGCGCTTGATTAGCTCCGATATGTGTTCCATTATTGTCATAGACGTCTGTTCAGAACTTTCCGCCACTCTTTTTCCCTTCGATTAATGAATCGCGCCAAATAGCTTGAATCTCAATCAGTCATTTAGTGTTATTGGGTTCATCGTAATGTAGACAGCTTCGTCATGACGGGCTCGTAGATGGTGAATCAGTCTTTACAGCTGATCTTGGTCCCTCCTCGAAGGATCAGACATCAATCGCTTCATGTAACGCCTTTTAGCACGGACCCTCGCCGGGATGCTCATGCTCATCATAGGAGTAAAGGACTGGCGCACGCTCGGTCTGCTCTTTTGTTTAGATTGTTCTGTGAACTCAACGTCTTTTCGTCTAGGACGTAGTCGCTGAAAAGACTCAAAATGAATCGGTCTCAGCTAAATATGATTCATGGTGGTTGCGACTGAATATAAGTATGAATTCGATAATTACAGGATTCAACTGGCCTGGCTCGTAGTTTGTCGGCAATATCGGAGGTGCAGCCCATCAACAAAGCAAGAATCACGAGGCTTGCCAGCTTAGCGGTAGGGATATCGATTCTAGTGGCTTTCATCTATTTTGTCGGGCTCAACTCCCTTGTCCGCGTACTTCTCCAAGTTAACCCCATCGTTATTCTAGCGATGGTTACTGTCCAACTTCTTGGCTTCGCCTTGTATTCGACTGCATGGTATGCCCTAATCCGATCTACGGATGCTAGACTTCCGTTTCTAACTTGCCAAGGAATTACGTTCGCGAGCATTTTTGCGAGCTACACTATGCCGAGCGGTATCTTCCTTGAAGCAGTAAGATGCATCTTGGCCTCGAAGGAGTCTGGAATGACACTAGGAGAATCCACTGCCACGGTTATCCTGCACCGAGTTCTCTACATCGTCGGTTTTCTAGCAACCACATCCCTTGCCTTCGTGGTCCTTATCTTTGGAGGCCGTGTAACGACTTCAATAGTTTTTCAACTAGCAGCAGTACCACTACTTGCAGTGGCAGGGCTAATCGCCTCACTCTTTCTTTCCCTGAATCCGAAGATAATGCAACCACTCTTGGACCGTGTTCTAAGACTGGTTCAGCCCGTACTCAAAATTCTACAAAAACAAGCAAGAATGAACGGGAAGGCGGGCGAATTCTTGGAGGATTATCACACGACCTTTCGTCGGATGCTCTCTTCAAGGATGCTTATTGCGACCTCGTTCGCCGCATGTCTAGGTGACTGGGCGTGCTCAGTGTTGATACTCTGGGTTGTTCTCGTAGCCGTCGGCTCTTCTGTTTCCCTCTGGGTCGTGCTAGTTACCGGGGCAATTGGTGAAATGATTCAGATGACGCCTATTGCGGTTCCTGGAATGCTTGGGATATATGAGACCGCAATCACTGCCTCGCTGTCTTTGTTCGGAGTCCCCGTTGCCGTCGCAGCCTCAGCAGCACTCCTGTCAAGGATTGTAACTTTTTGGCTTGACCTTCCAGTAGCAGGAATAGCCGCATACCATTATGGGTACAAAGTGATAGGTCCAACCTCGGATCGACCGAATCGAAACCAGACACAATAAACACAATAGTCTTTGCCATGGCCTTGTAATTGGAATATTTCATTCTTCGCGAGAAAAGGCGGAAATCTGCATCAATCACGCGTCAGTCTTATATTGGGCGACATGGCAATCCCGAGTGTGAAGATGGATGGCTCTAATTGGTTACGAGTGGCTCGTAATCGTAGGTATTCTCCTAGTGGTATTTCTATGGGGACCGCAGAAGCTACCTGAACTGGCAAAATCCATAGGCCTTGCAAAGAAGGAGTTTGACAAGGCTGCCAAGGAAATGAATACGCCTACCGCCACGACGACCACAATTGAGGCAAGCGCAGACCCCCTAATCGTAGCGGGAAAGAGCTTAGGCATTGTAACTGAGGGAAAGACTAAGGAAGAGATAGCTAAAGAAATCGCCGACCGTAGCGCCAAGTAACTCTGGAAGAAAACTTTGGTTGCCCTAGGGCATCGAGAGTCAGTGCTATAGTCGCTGCCAGAAAGCTAATCTCAACCAATCTTACCATTTCTTGTGCCAGGAACCTGAGCGTCAGCCATTCCCAAAAATAGCATTATTCGTTCCTGTGGTTATCCTACTTGAACCCGCGGTCTTCATCGGCAAGCGATACGAGAAAAAGGGAGCCGTGGAATGCAAGCCGTCACGGGAAAAACTTGCGCACACGAAATGTAGTTTTTGTGGAGGCCTCATGAGCGCCCCGCTAGCATTCTACCCAGCATGCGACAGGTCGCAGACCTTACCCAGTCCGATCTCTGAGGAACCTAGTTGCTCTACGTTCAACGACTAAGCTGGTGAAGAGTTAGCGTGCTTTTACTCGCTTGACTATCGGGGGCCGAGCTTTTCGGAGGACACGGTAACCGCAGAATGGGCACTTGATTTCTGGTGTCATAGCCAGTTGATCCGCCGTTAGGTGCTGCCCGCAGCTTATACATTCGTACATTATTCCCGCAGGCTGTTGTTCGTTTCCCTCAGACATGGTTTGAAACCTACGCTCCTTGTTTTAGACTCAAATTAAACCTTTACAGGATTTAGTCAGTGCCGGTTCATGAAATCCTCAATTGCGTCGAAGGCTTCGGTTAGGATTGCCTCGTCGGGGAGGAATACCACTCTGAAGTGGTCTTTGCCGTACATTGGGTCGAATCCCGACCCGTGAACTACCAAGACCCCTGTTTCCTTTAGAAGTTCAGTGACGAATTCATAATCATTTTTCCATTTCTGACCTATCGCCTTGATCCTAGGGAAAAGGTAGAATGCGCCTGCCGGTTTGGCTGCGAATAGTCCGGGAATTTCGTTTGCGCGTTTCCAGAATAAATCGCGGCGCCGTTTTAGTTTCGATACCATTTCGTTTATGTGCCCTTGAGGCCCTCGGAGTGCCTCTATTCCCGCGAATTGAATAGGCGTGCTTGCGCACAATCGTACACGTGATATTCTTTGCACTGCATCCCAAACATCCTTCATTTCATCTCCCGGGTCTTGAAGGTACAAGTATCCTAGCCGCCAACCCGTCATCATATACGTTTTCGAAAAACCATTCAATCCGAAAAGTGGAACCTCTTTGGCAATTGAGGCCACGCTCGTGAACCCGCCGTCGTAAACAAGTCTGTCGTATATTTCGTCGGCCGCCACCGGTATATGGTGGGAAGCAGCGATTTCTAGGATTCGTGACAATTCAGTCCTTGAGTAAACTGAGCCAGTGGGATTGTTCGGGTTGATAATGACGATAAGCCGTGTCCGTGCCGTTAACTTACTCTCTAGATCTGATAGGTCAGGTGCCCACCCTCTATCTTCGATAGTTCTGTATGGGACTGGTTTTCCCTCGAAGAACTTAACGTAGGTCATGTAAGGAGAGTAAGAAGGTCCCGGAAGGAGTACTTCATCGCCAGGGTTGACGATCGCACCCATGAGGAAAGAGATTGCTTCCGAAATTCCCTGAGTGATCATAACATTGCGCGGGTCAACATGAGCCCCGTTTATTGAATTTTCTTTCTCGGCTACCGCTTCACGAAGCTCTTTCACTCCCTCTGATGCGGCGTAGTAATTTGAGCCTGCATCAACAGCTTTCTTCAACGCATTTCTAATGTGGGTGGGTGTATCAAAACCGTATTTGACGGGGTCGCCTATGTTTAAGTAAAGAATCTTCTTTCCGGTTCGCCTAACTTCCTCTGCCTTAACCATAATATCGCGAATTGCATATTCGACCGCCTGCCCTCGTCTCGATGCCCGCATGACCTCTTGCAACACTAAGGCCGAAACGACTACGACTAAACCCGTTTAATAGGGTTCCTTCTTCGACAACAAAAGTGGAAACTAAGGAATACTATGTCGACCGATATCGGCCGAAATTTCACACTCTAGCGATGGTTCAATGGGCGAACAATACCATGAGCACCAGCGTTTGTGGGCACTGTTAACTTGCCAACGGATGCCGATCGGTTAACTCGCCGGCATCGACTGGGCGCTTTTGAACTACCACCATCGCTTCAATTGCAGGCGCGATGGCCCCGAACCAGAATCTCGTTAGTGTAGAAGGGCTAAGATGAATAGGGGTGCCAGCGCGAGGGTTAGGGTGTTTAGGAGCTTCACTACGACGTGCAATGAGGGCCCTGCAGTATCCTACAATGGGTCGCCTAGCGTGTCGCCGATCACGGTTGCGGCGTGAACTTGCGAACCCTTCCCGCCCAAATGCCCAGCCTCTATGTACTTCTTGGCGTTATCTAAAGCGGCGCCAACATTATTCATGAACAGTGCCATCAGAACGCCGACCACCGTGCCCACCATTAGAAGCCCGCCCGCTGCTTCTGCCCCGAGAAGTACGCCGACAATTATTGGCGCTATGACGATGAGCATGCTTGGGTAAACCATGCTCTTCAACGCTGCTTTAGTGCTAATGTCAATGCAACGTGAATAGTCAGGCTTTACCGTGCCTTTCATGATGCCGGGCATTTCCTTGAACTGCCGGCGGATTTCGCGAATCATTACTGCTGAGGTTCTTCCAACTGCTTTGATCGCGAGTGAGCTGAAGAAGAAGATTAACATGGCTCCGATGAGGGCGCCTGTGAAAACCCCAGGCCTGGACAGGTCAACGCCTTTCAACCCAGCGACTTCTAGGAAAGCACTGAACAGGAGAAACGCTGAAAGTGCGGCTGATGCGACGCCGTAACCTTTCGTCAACGCCTTAGTAGTGTTGCCCACGGAATCAAGGCGGTCTGAAATTGCCCTAGCTTTAGCCGTAACGCCGGACATTTCGAGTATGCCACCAGCGTTGTCCGTAATGGGACCGAAGCCATCCATTGCAAGGACCATTGGAGTAACGGAAAGCATGCCCATAGTTGCTATCGCTGTCCCATAGAGTCCCTTCTGGAAAGCAGGGTCGGTAAGGTCTAACCGCGCGCCTTCCGAAATGAAGCCGTTCCCTAAAGCGAAAGCAAGCAGGATCGCTGCACCAATTACGATTATAAATAGTGCAGATGATTCCATTCCGACGGCGAAACCCGTCGCGATTCCGGGTGCGGGGCCGCTTTCTGAGGCGCTGGCGATTTCAAGTGTGGGTTTTCTTCGGTACGAGGTGTAGTAGTCAGTTAGCCACGCCACAAGTACCGCCGCAACGATTCCGACAAGTGCGGCGAAGAAGAAATTCATTTCACCGTTGAGTAGCACAACTGTCAGGAAGTAGAAGCCCCCCGCAGATATGATGCCAGTAATGATTAGGCCTCGAGTTAACGAGGTGAAAGGATCTTCCTTCTTTCGGGAATACACGAAAATCGAACCGACCATCGTCCCGATCAGTCCAAAGGTTCTAGCTAAGAGCGGAAAAATAAGCCCGTTGATCCCAAATAAAGCGTAAACGGCGGGTGCTAGGCCAAGTATCATAGCACCGATGTTTTCGGCGGTGATAGATTCGAACAGGTCTGCCCCACGCCCTGCAATGTCGCCAACATTGTCCCCGACCAGGTCAGCTATGACGGCAGGGTTGCGAGGGTCATCTTCTGGGATTCCAGCTTCTACTTTCCCGACCAGGTCGGCGCTCATATCGGCAGCCTTGGTGTAAATACCCCCTCCCAATTGGGCGAACAGTGCTGCAAAGCTGGCCCCGAACCCGAAGCCAACAATGAGCCGAGGGTCGCCTTTGAAGACAAGGAATAGCGTTGAGATCCCGAGTAGGCTCATTGAAACGACCGCTAGCCCGAATACAATTCCACCCCGGAACGCTATCTTCAGCGCGCGGTCTAGGCTGGTCATCGCACCCCGCGCAGCGCGAACGTTCGAGCGGACCGAGACGTACATCGCGATATAACCCGCCAGGTTGGAGCACACAGCGCCGAGGAGGAAGCCTCCGGCGGTGTCAACCCCGAGCCATGGGTTAGTGGCGTCCCTTATGCCAAACGCCATTAGGATAGTGGCGATTATGGCGATTATGCTGATGGTTTTGTACTGACGTGCGAGATACGTTTCGGCACCCTCTTTGATGGCAAGAGAAATCTCCCTCATTCGCTCGGTTCCAGTGTCCTGTTTCATTATCCAGGTGACGACGTAACCAGCCACGCCAAGTGAAAGAGCGCTGACTACGAAGACGTAATCGATTAGCAAACATTATTCCTCTTTCGCGGGAGGCAAACCTCGCTTAGGAAGATGTTTCGTTATTTAAGTGAACCGGGCGAACTGCAAAGGTTCGAATAGATACTTCCGTTTTCATTTGGTTGAGCCGGGCATGTTTGAGCTTTCAGTTCTAGCTTTCTCTTCCACTGAGACGTCACGTTTGCTCCGCCACAGGGCCCACGACGCAGCAGCGATTAGCAACAAAGCGACAACAAAAGTTGCCCAACTTGTTTTGGCGGCGACGATGATTGGTGCTATGATCAGGGAAACTAGATTGACGACTTTGATCATAGGATTCAAAGCTGGGCCAGCAGTATCCTTCAATGGATCACCAACCGTGTCCCCAACCACACTGGCTTTGTGGCGTTCACTGCCCTTACCTGTATTCGCGGCCAAATCGCGTGGCTCATCCTCGATCGTCTTCTTCGCATTATCCCAAGCTGCGCCGGCATTGGCCATGAAAACCGCTAGCAGTTGACCCGACACAATTATACCAGCCAAGAAACCACCCAACGCTTCAACGCCCAACAGCAGACCCACAGTGAGGGGGATGCTCAACGCTATGACTGCCAAGGGTATCAGCTCTTTCTGCGCGGCAGCCGTAGAAATACCTACAACCTCACGGTAGTCCGGAGGCACTCTACCCTCCCAAACGCCCGGGACTCGAAACTGGCGCCGAACCTCCTCAACTATCAGTTTGGCCGCCCTCGAAACGGCTCGGATGTTTAGTGAACTGAACAGCCACGGCAGCGCACCTCCCAGTAGAAGGCCTATGAAGACCCTGATGTCTGAGACGCTAATCGCCTGCAGGCCAGTGGTCGTGATGTATGATGCGAAAAGTGACACGGCAGCAATTACGGCTGAGGCAATAGCTATTCCCTTTGTGATAGCTTTCGTGGTGTTTCCCACTGCATCGAGGTCCGCCATGATCTGCCGGCCCTGCCTCGTCTCCTCATCATCCAATTGTTCCCAAGCCATCTGCCCAATGCCATTAGCATTATCACTGATCGGTCCGTAGGAGTCCATAGCCACATTGTTACCCGTATGGCTTAGCATCCCAATCCCGATCATCGCAATAGCGTACAATGTGTAGACACTACCGTTTTCGGGTGGAAAGAGCAGGACAGCTAGCACGAAGCTAATGACTATATACAAGAGTGCCCAGACGGATGATTCGAACCCGTTCGCTAAGCCAGAAAGAATTGTTGTTGCCGGCCCGGCCTCGGTGGCTTTGACGATATCCTTGACTGGATTCTTGTCCGTGGCAGTGAAGTAGGAGGTTAGTGGGTTGAAGCTTACCGCGAGTCCAACGCCGATGGCCACGAGTGCTCCGAGACGCCAATCATTCCCGTAGAACCACGCTACAATAAACGCCCAAAAAACGGTGTTAATGCTGGAAACCTCGTAGGAGCGGAACATCGCGTCTTCTGCATTGTCAGCCCTCAGGAACTTGATTGGAAACTTGGTCCAAAACGGAACTGTAAATGTGCCCAGAATGGATGAGATGACGCCGATGCCGCGGACGATTAGTGGGATGAGTATCCACATGAGCCTGTGCTGTGGGTCAAAAGCCATCACTGCCAAGCCCAGGATCAAAGCTGAAACAATGGTTACTTCATATGATTCGAAGATGTCCGCCGCCATCCCAGCACAGTCGCCCACGTTGTCGCCCACTAAATCAGCAACAACGGCAGCGTTACGTGGGTCGTCTTCGGGTATGTCCTTCTCCACTTTTCCAACAAGGTCGGCGCCTACGTCCGCTGCCTTTGTGTATATTCCGCCCCCAACCCGCATGAAAAGTGCAAGAAGTGTGCCGCCGAAACCGAACCCGAGCAGTGCATCTGGGGCTGCCTTTCCAAATATAATGAAGATTGAAGTCCCACCAAGAAGGCCTAAGCCGTCGGTTAGCATTCCAGTGATTGTTCCTGCGTAATAGGCGATGGATAAGGCTTCGTTGAAGCTTCGTCGGGATGCGGAGGCGACACGAACATTTGCTTGAACCGCCATGCGCATTCCATACTGGCCTACGATAAGGCTGAATGATGCGCCAAGGACGAAAGCCAGCATTCGCCCGACCGCCACGATGAGTTGTGCGTTCTTCCCGAAAACCTCCGTTGCTTCTGAGGTGGGTTGCACTACATACACGCTGAAGAATAATGCCACTGCCAACAGGCCTATGAGTGGGAGAATGGTGCGAAGCTGCCGATTCAGGTAGGCGTCAGCGCCAACTCGAATGGAGTTCCAGACTTCTTGCATCTTGGGGGTTCCTTTGTCTTTCTTCAAAACTCCTCCACGGAGCCACCAAGCATACAGCAAACTGATGATGGCAATTCCGATAATTGCCCACGGGACTAGACCCTCGAAGGTGAATACGCCCACTTCAAACAAACTACCTAACTCCTGTAGCGATTTTGGTCAGTTGCATCAACCCTTGCAGCTTTTTTTGTGGGCGCGTTTTGGGCGGAGTGGTCATACGTTATTTAAGCAACAAGTACAGCTGTCGCAGTTGGAACTCACAGTTCCCGGAAATGATAAGGTGCGTGAAATGACCAAGGCGCTTTCAATCGTCGGCTTAGAAAGAATCGGTTTAGTGAAACCAGGCGACGATGTTGGCCAAACCATATTCGACGCATTGAAAAACGCGAACTTGCTACTTGTTGATGGGGACGTTATAGTTGTTTCCCAGAAGATAGTCTCTAAGGCAGAGGGGCTTGAAGTTGACATTTCAACGATTAAGCCAAGTCACAGAGCTCGGGCACTGTCACGGAAGACTGGTAAGGATCCAAGGCTCGTTGAATTAATCCTGATGGATACGCGACGGATCTTGCGTGCCGACGGGCAAGCACTCATCGTTCAGAGGAAGGACGGGATGGTGTGTGTGAATGCGGGTGTTGACAAGTCGAATGTGAAGGGGCGCCTCGGTTACGCTAGGCTCCCGAAGAACTCGGACTCATCAGCTAAAAGAATTAGAGCTAAGCTCGAGGCTTTGTCTGGAAGGAAACTGGCCGTAATTGTCGCCGACACGTACAGCCGCCCATTTCGGATTGGCCAGGTGGAGTTCGCCATCGGAGTTTCAGGTTTGGAACCTATCGTCGATTACCGGGGTCTAGAGGACCTGTTTGGTTACCAGTTAAGGTACAAGTTTGTTGGTTTGGCGGATGAGGTTGCGGCTGCAGCTGAGCTCGTTATGGGCCAGGGAACTGAGCGGACACCAGTCGCGATTGTTAGGGCGTTACCCCGCCTTCACAGGGCCGAGCAGCCTGGTTTGTCGAGAAAGCTAACTCTAGGAAAGAGAATGGATCTTTTCCATAAGATTGTTTGAGTTTGGTAGGGCGTTGCATTAGCGATACCATTGACGGCCTGGATATTCAGCTGATACTTGTTCGAAAGTGTTTTATTGAATTACATGAAGCCAATTCCAAAGCCTGAGTGCCTTATGAGCGAACCTACTCCGCCTGCGGATGATAAGACGCCGGTTCAGTTGGGTGCGGATGACAAGTACCTAGTGGAAATCTTCTCTCCACCCAAGGCGGTTCCGACCCCGAAGGAATCCTTGGAAGCCATCAAAGGGGCGGTTAAGGGCAAGATGCTGGCGAAGATGAAGAAGGAGGCCGTTGACTGCCCCGTAAAGTTAAAGGTTGTATCCTTCGTTGAATGTTTCACCTGCCCGAACTTCAACCGCCGCGTGCGCGGAAAGGTGGGCTGCAGGGGCCTGCCCCTCCCAGCAAGCAGCGGCTGAATAGAGGGATTTCGGCCGCGCCTGGAGGCACCAATTTTACAGGCTAGAGAGCGGACGTCTAGCCTATGTTAGGTATTCCTCGTAGCCTTCGTGCGCACGCTTGGAAGACCCTCTAGGGGGGTGGTGCACTTTTTGGGGTTCGTCGGGGCTGATTTTGCAACCTTTCCTGTCGCACGCTAGGCTGCGTGTGCACGTTTTTGGCGAGGGGAGGTGGGTGGTGTAGTTTTGTGGGGAGAACATGCTACTTTGCTGTGTTCGTGATTAGTCGTTTCTGCTCGGAGTTCTTGATGAATGTGTAGAATAAGGAGAGAGGGGATTCGCAGATCTCAGTTGGACCCGTGATATTATATGAAATACGGTAATAGCAGGTTGCGGCTGATGCTGCAGCTTCTACTAATGGTAGCTATAGTTGGAGGGTTGCTGTGGTACATCGGAGCTAACACTCTCATTTCGACGCTGTCTGAGACGCAACCAAAATACGTCCTCCTTGCGTTCCTTCCATACTTCCTGATCAACGTTCTCTTCACAATACGAATCATGAGGGTGCTTCAGAGGCAAGGGATCAGGGCTACTTTCGGTAAGACACTCCTCGCGCAGTACAGTGGAATGCTAACGAGCGATGTTACCCCCGGAAGATCTGGGTATCTGCTGACCCCCCTGTATCTGAAGAATCAGAAGATCGATACCTCAGCAAGTCTTTCCTGCATCATGGGCATCCAGTCAATTGAGTTTCTCGTCAAAGTCATTGGCGGAGCTCTAGCATTGATCTTTCTTTTCAACCGTACGAGTTTCCCGCCTCAGCTTGTCTGGATCGGTTCCGTCGGCATTGGGCTCATGTTGCTTGGCAGTTTCGCGTTGGCCGCAATTATCTGGTCTCCTAGAACGGCCGCACTAATTCGAAGAATTGCAAAATGGAAGTTGCTCGCACAATTCACGCGTGGCATGATGGCGAAGTTGGACCAGTTTGGTGAAAACGCCGCGAAGACTCGTGGCGCGATACCTGAAATCCTCGCCATCACGGTGCTGTCCTGGGTTCTCAAGGGGTTCGAATGGTATTTCTTGGGGTTGGCTGTTGGGATCACGAATGTTGGATGGTTAGGTTTCTTCCTGTTACATCCACTCCTAACGGCATTCGGCTTTGTTCCCCTGACCCCCTCAGGTATAGGATTCCAGGAAGGAGCAATAGTTGGAATCTTTCTCCTTCTCGGAGTAGACCTCCCTCACGCCGCAGTATTCGCAATCCTTACACGAGGCCTGCTAATAGTAGAAGACTTAATTGGAGTACCCCAGATCGCGAAAACCGCACAGTTGGGACTGTTCGCCACGACCAGACATGCGCCGCCCACCTCCCAATCATAAGGAACCCGTCACGACATTGACCATCGTAGGCTTTGCCCATAGTAACGAATTTTTCACAACACCGAAAACTTAGTCCGCGTCATGGTAGGCGTTTCGATGTGTGGCGCAGCTTTGTGTGGAAAACATATTACTCATCCCGAATGGCGGTTTAAAACAAGGCTTTGACGCGGACTATTTCGCTTCCCGCTTAGACCAGCCAACCTGGCCGCTAGCGGAAGAACACCATGGAACCTCGTGGGCAAGAGATCACGTAGGAACTTCAAGTCGTCCACGGTAAGAAGCCGAAGGAACCGCAAGAAACCCACGTAGACCAGGGCTCCAAAGACGACAACAAATGGAAGCATCACCAGTTTCGCTAGGAACGAATGAGCGAACGATAAGGCGAAGAAGACAAGGATGCCCATGACACCCGAACCAACCGCCGCATACAGGAACGCCCGCAGATCAAACTCAAAGAAACCACTCCGCCATAACGCAATACCGTAAACTAACGTCACGAGCGCCATCAACGTGGCCCGACCTAAGGCGGGGCCATTCAACCCGAGGATAGGCGTCAAGAAGTATGATACGACGACGAGCCCGACTAGGCCGATTGCGTTCGCGCCCGTAAACCACTTCAACTCCCCAAGCGCCAACAGTGCACCCGCGTACACCGCCCCCACAGCCGTTAACCCCGTCGCAACAGAAACTATAATGGAAGGCATCAAGCCGGCCATGTATTCGGAGCCGAAGATTCGCAGTACAACCTCCATAATCGATGCGAAACCAAACGCGACTGGGAGAACCACTATTGACACGTAACGGGTATTCGCTAGAACCATCTGACGCATTTCCCGCGTTCTCTTCGCCGCATGCAACGAAGACAGCGCAGGTAAGAGAACAGTGAGCAAGACGTAAGGAGCCAAACCTGCGAAACTTGCCGCGACAATAGCCACATTGTAAACCGCAAGTTCTGGCAATCCCTGCCGAGCTAATGTGAAAACCTTATCCGCCTGATTAACCGAGAAACCGATAAGTGCACTAAGAAGAGTATAGAGCGAGTAACGAACGAGTTCGGATAAGGAGAACTCTTCCCTAGCGCCCCCAACCCGCAATGCCCGCATCGATTGTTGTAGAGCAAGAATTAGCAGCACAAGATCGCCTAGAATCCAGCCTACCAGCACACCTGTTATTGCGAAAGTAAGCAAGAGGATAGAGGCGAGCGTGTACCGAACCACGCTCCAAAGAATGAGGTATAGAGTAGAGCTCTTCAGATCTCCTAGAGCGATGAGTGTTCCGATGCAAACCTGTCCGATTGACAGGACAAGTACGTCGACTCCTGAAAGACGCACGTAGCTAGGCAAGACCGCTGATCCGCCGACCCAAGGAATGATGAGGCCAGGAGCTGCAATCAGCACTACCGCAATAGACCCTCCTATAGCGATAGAAAATCCTAGGGTGACGAGAAAGAGTTTCGTGGCTCCAGATCGAGCTCCTTTTGTTAGGAGCTCGGGAAGGAATTTCAGCACAGCCAAAGGTGCCGGGACGGCAGACTGCTGGGCGAGTGGTTGCGCAAGAATGGCAACAGTGACCATTAGCCAGATCACAATATTGAGAGCCGTCACGATTCCAACAGCCAGCGTGGAGTGAAGGGAATTTGTTAGAATAAGGAAATAGAGAGTGGCGGAGACGAGCGCGATGATGTTTGCAGCGTAAAGAGAAGTTGCGCCTCTCGCTACAGAAGCTTGAGTGCTCAACCAAAAGATTCCTCGAACCACATCAATAGGATTGCAACTGACTCAAGACAATCCTCAGGTATCCTATAAGATATCTCCAGATGAAATCCAACCTCTGCACTTCTAGGTTCTGATTACACATGCTACGGATTGGACCGGGTTATTGTTAACGGGGTTCGCATGAGGGTGGCTCTTGTGGGGACCAGAATGCTTCCTAACGCTAAGAACTAAGAACGTAAGAAATCAGAGACTCCAATCCACCTGTATAACATATGCTATACAACTAGAGCAAACGCCAATAGTCATATCTGATTGAATTTGATTGTCTGCGGCAAGCGCTTCATCCGTCGCCACTTTTCTATCATCTTCCTGTAATTCTTGCCAATCCCTTTAGGAAGGGTATTGAACCAACGAACGTTCGTGAATTCAGTTCCATCGGGAACCGCCGTCCCAGAATAGCTCCTTGCTGCAACACAAATGCTGACGTCAAAACGCGACGGGAATCTGATCGGAAAGACTCCGACCAAATAGAAATCATTGGCAAGGATGTTGTGGGCGGAGAGAATCCGCCGCGCTGCCGTGGCTACGTCCTCGCCCACGCGAACTCTACCACCGGGGAGCGCCCAGACGTTAACGTATGGGTGGATCGTCCTCCACCCCAGCAAAACGGTGCCGCGAGGGTCAGGAATAATCACGTCAACACATGCAATCGGCACACTCGCCTTAACTTGACTCCAAAGCCTATCGGGTACCCATCCCCTTTCCCGTCGTCTTATTTGCTTTCGGCCTCGAATTGGCTTCAATCGTTGTTCACATCAACTTGCGTAACCTATGCTACCTGATTAGTTCTTACCTCGCTCTCTCGTTCGATGGCCTCTGATGTGTGCTCAGAACCATTTCACATTGGCACCTTCAGGGGTCTAGAGGAAATCCGTTCGCTCGTCAAGAACTAGAAAAGCTCTCTTGAGTGAAGTTCAGCGGCCGATGTGACCGCGTATCTGCAATACTTCCGCGCCTACGTCACTAGCCAAGCTCCGAATCGTTCTACTATCGGCGCTAACCTTTCACCGACAAAAGCTTTGAAGAGTTCGAGATCTGCTCGGTCAATAGCCTTCTCAAGCCTCAACATGGTGACATAAACGAGTGATCCTGCTAAAACGAATATGGGCAAAAATAAAATCGACCTGAGCGAGAACTCGAGACAAATCAATACTAATGCCATAACGGTGCTGGCGACGGCGCTTTTGATAATCGCAAGGCTATCGAACTTCAGAGCGATCTCATTCTTCACCAGCCATATTATGATTATCAGACTTGCGATCATTCCTAACCCCCGCGCGATTGCACTTCCGTTTATCCCAAACCGAGGCACTAGGATGATGCCTACTAGAAGGCTAATGAGTACACTTGTAATGGTACTGGCGGACTGTTTGAAAGGAACGTTAAGAGCGACAAGGATTGAGCCAAGTGAGTAAGAGGGCAGCGAAGCAAACAGCGATACGCTGAGAATTATTAGAGCGACGGCTCCACTTTGGTAGGCAGGTCCAAAGATTCGCATAACCGCTGGTGCAAGCGCAGCCATACCGAGGGTAAGCGGGCTAACGACAAGCGCGATGTAACGCGAAGCTGATTGCACTGATAGCTGTAGTCGCTCTCTGGTCCCACTTGACAACTTTGAGTAATGAGGGAAGAGCGACATTGCCATATTACCGGGTGTTGCTGCCAGAATACCGAAGCCTGTGAAGGCCACATTATAGATTCCAAGCCCAGTGAGCGGAACGTACAGTAGAAGAATAGCGCGGTCCACCCAATTATAGGCAAATGTCAAAGAGTCACGAGCGTACAACGGTGCAGAAAACCATAGTAGCTTCTTCAAACCGATCACGGCTTTGCCGACCTTTCGAGGGTCAGTAACTAAATACCCACTGACAGCAAAGAAACTGTATCCGACAGCCCAAGCGATGATCACGCCGAGAAGCCTCCAACCCAATATCACAAGAGTTGCGGCGAGTCCCTGCTGAATTAGAAAGCGCAATGTGTCCAGTTTAGCGAACTCTTTGATCTTTTGTTGTCCCATCAAGATTCCCGCGAGTGGTTGGTACAGTCCCCCTGAGATGATTGCAAATCCTAACACGACAAATGTCGGTGAATAGCTCAAGGTCTTCGACAAGTAAAGGGACAGGTTCGAACTGTACACAACCACGACGGCGCCAACCACAATCGAACAAGTTAAGATCACTCCCAGGCAATTGCGGATCAAACGGTTTGCGACGTGGCGTTTGGTTTGAGCAACAAATTTCGTTAGTGTTGATGGCAAACCTAGCGCGACAGCGGTTTGAGAGAGTTGGAGAACTAAAAGAAGGGTAGCCATCAACCCAATTTCGAACGTGGTAAGGAGCCTTACAACAATTACGAATGTAAGGACGCCCACAAACGTATTCGCCACATCACTCAGGATTAGATAAGAGGCGCCGCGAGCGATTCTTACACCGGGCAGTTCACTAGAAGGTTGTGAGTGAGTCAATTAGTGACCACTTTCGAATTTATCTGAAGCGCGGCGATAGTCTTTTGATTACTTCTTCTGACTTAAACCCGAAGCTTGACCCAGCTTGTCTAGGTGACTCGAAGCAACCTGAAAATGTGCGACATTTCATTTTGTACACTCTTATGATAGTCTATACATCGTCGTGTCATCCTCTGTCTTGCCGATGAGTGCTGCCTTCTTGAATTTGGAGTTCCGCATTATGAATTGAACAAATTCAGACGGAGTGTATTTTCTATATGCATCCTTCATTTGAGAATCAGCGTCATTGGGGGTCTCGAAGAATAGCTCGCGTACGTTAAGACGATTCAACTGAGTGGCGAGTTGGGAACAGGAATATTTCGTCTTTAGAGCGTGGTGAAACACATTCAAGGCCAAAACAACATCGAAACGCATTTTATCGACTTGCGGCCATTCGCCTATTGACCCGGCCATAATCTTGAATTTCTTGTTCTCCGCTTTTCGGAGTCTCTGCAAGAAGTAGAGTCTTTCCTTTGAGTCTTCTACGGCGTAGCATTCGAAGCCTTCATCCTCGAACCTGTGGCAAAAGTAGCCCAAGCTCGCCGCAAGGTCAAGAAGACGCCCCCCTTTAGCTGACATGTTATGCTTGATCATCATGAACCTGTCCTCGCATCTGTGCAAAGCCGGGATGTCTCTTAGGTCGGGATGCGTTACACAATCAAGCCTTCCCGAATAGTTCAAGAGGTCCTCTACGAAAGTTATCCACCCGGGATGTCTGACAGCTACCGTAACTGGTATCCGTTCTATTCCTAGAAGTTTAGCGATAGCTAGCCTATGAGCGCCGCTGCTGAAAAGCAACTCGCCGTTACGCCCTATGCTGATCGTTACTTCGTCATCAGTGGCCAACCTTCGCAGTTCGCGCTGTGATTTGTACCCTTCACTCTTTATCGCCCAAAATAGAGCCTCAAGTTCTTCGCATGTGCGTTCAATCGCGTTCCGATCAGCACAATCATACAAGAATTCGCGGGTTTTCAAAGAATCTTGAATACGCTGATAGAACACGGTCTCTGGCCAACTCTTTCCTTCCATAAATACCTCTTTGAATGCAACATAAACATCCAAGTCATCAAACTTTCTCCCACGACGATCCCAATTTCCTCCGATGACTGCGCCTTTGAAATCGTAGATGCCGAAGTCGCGAGAGGAACAATACACTATCTTTTTCGGGGATACCCACAGAGTCTTGTTAATGCCAATCGCCTTTGCTATGTCACTGGCGAACAGAGTCGCAATTCGGCACTTGCATGAAAGCATAAGCCACTTGCCCGTTGTCCAACTCCATCTTACCCATTTGTGGAGGCGCGGGGTCTTCCTCAGCTGCGAATCGATACGAGCCTTAACCTGTCGCCATCTCTGCGGTTGGAAAGGGTATCCCTCATTTCTTCTCGCAGGAAATGTCATAATCGATAATCTCTTTCGCAATTCCTGGGGAGCTTACAAATACTATTGCCGCGATTCCTTGACAGTTAACTTTGAGCTCGTTATTAGGAGTAACACCGAATCGATGTCGTACCGAGATTTGACTATCGGCGGAGACCAGATGTCGCATATCTGAAGAAAAGACCCGAGAGTTTCCCAAGACCCCATACATAAAGAAAGTTTATGAGCCGAATTCTTCATGGAACAAATGACGGCGAGTTCGTTTGGGCTTTCCGTTTTCTACGTTCGGGACTAGCGTTTTATTTAACTGTTCGAATTGTTTTGTTTGACGTTGCTACGTGAAAGACTTGAAAGGCATTGTTCTTGCCGGCGGCTTCGGAACGCGACTATACCCAATGACGCGTACAATCAGCAAACACCTCCTTCCAATCTACGATAAGCCCATGATCTTTTATCCCCTAAGCACTTTGATGCTTGCGGGGATTCGCGACATCCTAGTCATCAGCTCCCCGCAGGACCTACCTCTGTACGAACGGTTACTAGGAGACGGTGCTGAGCTGGGCATCTTGCTCGCTTACGCGGCGCAAGCTCGCCCTGCTGGAATAGCTGAAGCCTTCCTTATCGGACGGGATTTTGTGAAATCAGATTCAGTAGCGCTCATCTTGGGCGATAACATCTTCTACGGTCAAGGTTTGTCCGGGTTGTTCCAAAGAGCCGTTGCGGAAAATGTGGGCGCAACCGTTTTCGGTTATGCGGTCAAGGATGCCGAGAGGTATGGTGTGGCGGAATTCGACAGCGAAGGCCGACTGATTGACATACAGGAGAAACCGAAAGAGCCTAAATCTAACTACGCGATCACCGGCCTCTACCTCTACGATAACAATGTTCTGGAAATCGCGGCCAACCTAAAACCGTCAGCCCGCGGCGAGCTCGAAATCACAGACGTAAACAAAGAGTTTCTCCGCCGAGGCAAGTTAAGGCTGATCCGGTTGGGACGGGGCGTCGCTTGGCTCGATACAGGTACGGCGGACGCTCTACTTGAGTCTGCGCAATACTTCGCAGCAATCGAACACAGGCAAGGCCTAAAGGTTGCCTGCCTGGAGGAAGTGGCTTACCGAATGCACTTCATTGACGCAAGAAAACTAGTACAGCTCGCAGAAAAATACAGTGGCGAATACGGCGACTATCTCCGAGCCATCGCCTCCGACCCACACGAATTCAGCGACCAGCACGGGGCCGAAGATCATGGGATTTGATTTCAAACCCTCCAAAATCCTTACTGAGATCCTCAAGATTCAACCAGACACATACGACGACGAGCGTGGTTGGTTCGCGGAAACCTACAAGAAGAGCAAGTTCGCCGAACATGGAATAGGCTACGAGTTTGTCCAAGACAACCACTCGAAGTCGGTTGCGAAGGGCGTGCTTAGGGGGCTACACTACCAAAAGGCCCCCGCCGCCCAAGGCAAGTTGGTCCGATGCATTCTGGGAGAAGTATTTGACGTGGCCGTTGACATTCGAAAAGGGTCGCCAACATACGGGCGCTGGATTTCAACATACCTTTCTGCGAAGCAACCCGCGATGGTATGGATTCCCGAAGGTTTTGCGCACGGGATTCTGAGCATGACGGAGGAGACTGACATTGCGTACAAAGTTACGTGTGAGTTCAGCGCGGCGCATGACCGAAACATCCGATGGAATGACCCTGCCATCGGAATCCAATGGCCCATATCCAACCCAATCCTATCCAAGAAAGACTCGGAAGCCCCACTCCTCAAAGACGCTGACAACAACTTCCAGTTGAAACGGAAGGCTTAACGCACAAGCCAAACGAAAAAGCCAGGGATAGGCCGATCGGACGAGAGGATAGGCGAACCTAGAGGGAGAAAACTAGCCACATTGCTAAGACTGCTCGTGACAGGAGGAATGGGTTTTATCGGCTCAAACTTCCTACGCTACGTCCTCTCATTAGACGACGCTGTTACTGCGGTGAACCTTGACAAACTAGGTTACGGCTCTAACCCTTTGAACTTGAACGATCTTGAGAATCGTACGGGCTACAAATTCATCAAGGGTAGCATAACGGACACTCAGCTCGTAGGACGCCTATGTAAGGACGTGGACGCTATCGTTAACTTCGCCGCCGAAACACATGTAGACCGAAGCATCTCAACTCCAAACATTTTCTTCGAAAACAATGCATTCGGAGTACTCGCATTACTCGAAGCGTGTAGAGGCAGCGACATAGCTTTTCTACAGATTTCAACCGATGAGGTGTATGGTTCAGCCAATGCCAACATCACCTTCAAGGAGACGGATAAACTCGATCCGTCATCTCCTTATGCTGGTTCAAAGGCGGCCGCAGACACGCTAGTCCAAGTCTACCGCAAGACATACGGCCTAAGAACATACATCACGCGATGCACAAACAATTTCGGCCCATACCAGTATCCGGAGAAATTCATATCAAAAACCATCATCACCGCCCTCCTTGGCCTTCGAGTTCCTCTCTACGGCTCAGGACATCAAATTCGGGACTGGGTACACGTCAGCGACCACTGTGAGGCCGTATACCAAGTTCTCCGTGAAGGTGAACCTGGAGCGATCTACAATATATCAGGCGGAAACCAAATCGAAAACATTCAAGTCGCCTCGTCGATATTGAAGCTCTTAGATAAGGAGCAGTCACTAATCGAACATGTCGAAGACCGCCCGGGACATGACTTCCGCTACGCCCTCGACTCGAACCTCCTACGGTCTCAACTCGGTTGGAAGCCGAAACATACGTTCCCTCAGGCGCTCAGGGAAACAGTCGATTGGTATGTACAGAATGAATGGTGGTGGAGACCCTTGGTGGCCGACCCAAAGATCCTGTCCTCAGCTCCATGGAAAGTGAGATGGTGACGTGAAGGTCCTCGTCACCGGCGCCAGCGGACTTCTCGGAACAAAACTGACAGAGTACGCACTTCAATCGGGCCACGCTGTCACCTCTGCATATAGTCAACATAGACCGAGTTATGGAGTTCCTATCTGCCTTGACGCAACGAATGAGGCGAAAGTGCAGGAGGCCATCTTATCGATCAAACCAGATGTCGTCTTCAACACAGCCTCCCTAACAGACGTTGACTTATGCGAGGAACAACCGGAGCTTGCAATGCGGGTGAACGGCCAGGCAGTGGGAATTATTGCGCGGGCATGCAACAAGACCGGGTCTTTTCTAATTCACTTATCAACCGACTATGTGTTCGATGGTGAGCGCGGCCATTACCGAGAGGACGACAAAATTGGCCCAATCAATGTGTACGGACGCTCGAAGCTTTTTGGCGAGACGGAACTGGCCCATAACGCAATCCACTACCTACTGGCCAGAACGAGCGTACTGTATGGATGGGATCGAGCTTACCGGCCAAATTTCGCCACTTGGCTGGTCGCCAAGTTGCGAGCGGGCCAACCGGTGGGTGTGGTTACCGACCAAATCGCATCCCCAACTCTCAACACTAATCTCGCCAAAATGCTTCTGGAAGCAGCGGAGCGCAGGTTGACTGGCATCATCCATATGGCGGGCGCCGCACCAATAAGCAGATACGAATTCGCTTTGAAACTCTCAAGGATCTGCGATTTCAACGATGGTTTGCTGACACCGATAACTCACTCCGCGACCGGTTGGAAGGCAAGAAGACCTAAAGATTCATCACTCGATGTCGGGAAGGCCGCACAGCTACTTGATAAGAAACCGGGTGCCATAGATGAAGCACTCAAGGAATTTGCAAGCGAAGTCACGCTAAAGTGAAAACGAATAGGCCTCTGTTTCCTAACCGGCGTGAAGGATTGAACATGACGCCAAGAAACTTTGGCGCGGTCGCCTGCACGCTATTATACCGCGCACCGAAATCCTTGTCCCGCAAGAGCGGGCTGTGAAATGCGGTTCCTGGAGCAAAGCTAAGCTGGTTCTAACGGATCTATGAAGATTCTGTTCTTTGGCCAGATTACAAGACTCTGGGGATTGAGAGGAAAGCCAACTCCCTCAACTATTGTCAGATGTTCTCAGCTCGCCAGTGAACTTGACAGACTAGGATTCTCGTGCACCGTGCTCTTCCGGAGGACCCGCGATTTCTCAAGACTCTTGCAAGAGATTAGAAAAAGTGACGTAGTTGTCTTCCACAGACTTCAATTCCCCCTAACGAACGTTCCCGAGGCTCCGATCGAACCGTTCCTTCATTTGGCAAGCCGGGCTACGAACAAGACGACCATATTCGACATTGACGACGCAATCTTCCTTCAAGATCCGGTTCTTACAGAATTTTTCTCCGCGAAAAGCGACATAGTTACCGTAGGAAGCCACCAACTTGCCGCATACGCCAGGAAATGGAACAGGAAGGTTGCCTTGATTCCGACACCAGTCCCGACAGAGATCTTTAGCCCGAAAGTCCGGAGCCGAAGACGAGGCGAGTTTGTTCTAGGCTGGCACGGAACCGCGTACACCCAACTGCATAGCTTACGGATCCTAGTGCCAGTCTTGACACAGCTCGCAGAGCGTTATGACATTAGACTGAAACTGATCGGGTCAATGGGAAATCGCAAGGTTCAGAGCATATTCAATGGAATACCTGGATTGCAGACGGAATTCGGACGAGACGAATGGATACCATATGAACGGATGCCCGCCAGTTTAGCGGATGTAGACATAGGCCTCTCACCGTTAACAGACAGCCTATGGTCGAGAAGCAAATGCGCATTGAAAGCCTTAGAGTATATGTCAATGGCTATTCCCGTGGTTGCCAGCGCTGTCGGTGAGCACAATTTCATAATCCGTAATGGAATTAACGGCTACCTAGCCACCTCGACCGCGGACTGGCTGGACAAAATCTCTCGACTAATCGAAGATGGAAGATTCCGGGATGGCATGGGCGGTCGCGGAAGGCAGACCGTAAACCGTGAGTATTCGGTTAGAGTCGTAGCCCAGAAATTCGCGAATGTCATCGCACGGCGTAAGGATGCGTCTTAATGAGGCGCCCGTCACCCAGCGCGCGTACATTGCGCACAAGGAACGACGGCACATACCTCGCTGAACCAGGCCGTCTGGTCTCTGTTATTGTTGTAAACTACAACGGTATGAAAGTTATCGGACGCTGCCTAGATTCTATACTTCGGTCCAGCTATAAGCAATTAGAAGTGATAGTGGTAGATAACGCTTCAACCGATGGCAGCGCTCAGTACTTATCCCGGAGGTACAAGAAAAGCGACCACGTTGTGCTCGTTATTTGTGAACGAAATTTGGGGTTCGCCGCTGGCTCTAACCTAGGTGCCCACAGAGCGAATGGAGAATACTTGTTCTTTCTCAACTTTGATACAAAGGCTATGCCCAGCGCAGTCGGGAATCTTGTGTCAATTTTGGAGGGTCATCCGTCGGTTGCCGCCGCACAGAGCAAACTACTCATGATGTCCGATAGGAAGAAGCTGGACAGTGCAGGAGATTTCATATGTACAGTTGGCTGGCCGTATTCTCGTGGGAAGGGCATTATCGACCGAGGACAATACGATTCGAAAAGAGAGATTTTCAGTGCAAGGGGAGCAGCAATGCTCGTCAGAGAGCGGGTCTTTCATGAAGTCGACGGCTTCGACGCTGACTACTTCATGTACTACGAAGACATTGACCTTTCCTGGCGGCTTAGGCTTCGTGGCTACTCAATTGAGTTCGCTGCTTCTTCGGTTGTTTATCACATCGCCGGGGCCGCTTCGGGCAAGCAGGTTCACGCAATGACCGTGCCGAGCTTCTACTCTGGGCGAAACTATATCGCGACACTCGTAAAGAATTTCGAAAGCCGAAGTCTCCTAACGTACGGCCTCGGCCATCTTATGGTTCAAGTGGCCACAATCTTGTACCTCATTTCCAAACGACGAGCGCACGAAGCATTCGGATTCACAGTTGCACTTCTAGCAGCCGTAAAGGATTTTCGCAAGAACTGGAAGAAACGAGTGATCGTACAGAGTATTAGACTCGTTTCCGACGACCGAATTCTTAAGCATGCCCGTCGCATGACCCTCCGGGACCTTCTAAGGGGTCGTGATTACAACAAGCCGGAATAACGAGGAGATGAGGTCCTCTGACACTCAAGGAGTCGGGAAGACAATTGTGTCAATCCGACCGTCGCTTATTCTCGATCACTTTGGTGTACAATGCGTTTACCTTTTCAACAATTTGAGGCCAATCGTACGATGATCTTACCCTCTCCCTCCCCCGTTTTCCAAGCTCATCACCTAACTCCTTGTTTGCCAGAAGGGTCACTATAGCGTTGGCTAACGCTTTCGAATCTCGCCTAGGGAAATAGAGACCGGCGTCACCGACTACTTCTTCCAGGCCAATATTGGCAGTAAGGACGACTGGCTTTCCGCAGGACATCGCTTCAAGGACAGTGCTTGGAAGTCCCTCACTGAGACTCGGCAATACGAAGAGGGTGCACCGGTTGAGCAACTTCAGTAATCTCCCTTGCTCCATTACATTGAACATGTCTACGTGGTTGCTTAGACCGAGAACATTTCTGAATCTAATCGTCTCAGCCAAACCTTTGCCATAACCTACAAGGAAAAATCTTGCATCAGGAAACGCATTCACGACAATCTTAGCTGCTTCCAGAAGGAAGCGCACGCCCTTTTCGGGCACATATCTCCCTGCCCAGAGCACGCTATGAGGGACAGGTTCAACAGCAAGGGGACGGAAGAACTTCGTGTCAACCCCGTTTGGAATGAGGACTGCTCGCCTAGAAGCGACACCCGCATTGATCGTCTTCTTACGTTCCGAATCAGTGAAGCTCACAACGGAGTCGGCGGCGGTGAGAGAGAGTCTACCCACACTCGATAGGTAGACGTCTTGAACGAAGTTAAGGAATTTACCCCGTTCTACTTTGAATCCGTGATTTGTAATCACGAAGGGCTTTCTGGAAGTTTTCGCTTTTAGAGCCGCGAAGTTAGTCGTGAACATCAGGTGGGAGTGGGCGTGAAGTATGTCGAATGCATCGTACTTGAGTAGTGATGACAACAATCGGAAGTTAAGCGGATTGTCCATCGGTCGAACTAACGGCTTAAATCTATAGATCTCGTACCCATCCTTTCGCTCGTACTCAGGATAACCATGCTCCTGAGAAGTAAAAACCACCACTTCGTGTCCAAGCCTTGCCTGTTCAACGGATAGCATGTGAGCGTGAAATGAAAGCCCCCCTACGGTCGGCGGAAAAAACCTGTGCACCACGTGGAGGATTCGCATAGCTATCCTAAACGGCTATCTTTCTTGCCTCTCGCGAATTAGTCCAATTAGTGTGAATAAGATTACACCGGTAAAAAGTGCTAGAAATGCCAACAGGCCTGATGCGATTGAGATCAATGCCAAATCAGTTAGGACTTCACCAGACCGCTGGAAGTAGTCAATTGTCTTGAATCCGAAGAACAGCGAAATGACGAATGAAACAATAGCAAATCCCCCGTAGAAGGTGAGGGGATGTTGAATCGATGTGAATCTAATTATGCCGAATAAGGCATTCAGCCCTTGGATCAATGGATGACTTTTTGAGGTATTTGAGCCACCGTAGTTTACTCTTATAGGAACTTCGACAATCCTAAGCCGTGCACTCTTTGCTCGCATGAGGAGTTCGGTATCGGCTCCTATTCCAAGATCCGTTATAACAAGATTTTCGATGGCATTGCGTGAATATGCCCTGAGCCCGCTCTGGGTGTCCAAGAGTCTTCCATCAATTCTAACAGCTGCCGCGGCGTCGAGTGCGCGTGCCGCCATCCAGCTATGACGAGGCATCTGCGGAGGCCGGTACAGTCGACTTCCGATTACTACATCGGCCCGCTTCTTCCTAAGAGCAGCCACTAGCCGGGGAATATCTGCCGGGTCATGTTGTCCATCCGCGTCGATCGTAACCAAGACATCTGCACTCGTTCGTTTGGCCCATCTGAAGCAATCACGAAGAGCTGCTCCCTTCCCTAGGTTCCTGGTGTGCTTCAGAACTACTGCTCCTAGTTTTTTGGCAATTGCGCTCGTTTCATCCCTGCTTCCATCATCTACTACCAGGATAGCGTCGACATGTTCCATAGCGCGCACTATGACTTTAGCTATAGTTCGCTCTTCATTCAGTGCGGGTATGCCCGCGACTATTCTTGGCTTGCGAACCAATCGAGTCCATTCCGACTGCTTGATTCATTTTCAGCCGTGGACGAATTTAAAGCCACAGCATCAAGCTTCCACTGCTTCCAATATATGCAAAAGCTTACGAACCCTCGGTGACCTTTCGTAGGTTTACTGGGATTTGAGGGGAGGAACAGTTCGAAACGGTTCGGGCTAGTGTTGTCTTCAATAATATTGCTGAAACTCATACTGGCGATAGTGACCCCTTTAGGCAATGACTATACCCTCTATATGACGCAAGTTATCCTGAACGGAACGGACGTGCCATGGTCACCTTGGTTGACCATCGCTCATAGCATCTATATGTTCTGGCTCTGGCTGCCGATCAGTCATGGCAATGTTCCAGGTGCGCTCGTGTCAGAACCGAACTATTTGGGACTTGGAGGTTATTTGCTGACTGCACTAATCAAACTCCCTCTCATCATCTGTGACGCTGCTGTCGGGGTTCTTGTTTACCTGTTAGCCCTTCGGTCACGATTTTCCGTTTCCTCAGCCCAGTACGCCGCCGTACTTTGGCTTGCAAACCCGTTAAACACTCTATTTGGTGAAATGTGGGGGTCGGTAGAGGTAATCCCTGTAGCTCTAAGTCTAGCCGCTATCGCCCTCATTATTCTAGGACATTTTCGACTCAGTTGTGTGTCCTTGTTTACGGGGATCGCTTTCAAACTGAGCCCGATAATCGCGTGGCTGGCGTTAGTAGCATGGTTACAGAGAAAGCCCAGATCTGAAATCGGACGGTTGGACCGGCTGCTAATTTACGTCTCTGGTCCTGCAGGCGTTCTGGCATACTCATACTGGCTTATTCAAGGGCACCTGACGAATATCCTGAATTTGCTACAGTTCTTCGACCCAGGGTACTCGGGCTTTGCGATACCGTACTCCCCGGTAATACAGACGCTGAACGAGTATTTTGTGCCCCAGACATACGTAGGCCTTGCGATGCTCGGCGTGACAATGTTTTACGTTCTTGCAGGTAAGATTTGGTCGCGTGATAGTTGGTCGTTAGTCCCGCTCGCCCTGTCGGGTTTCCTCCTCGTCTATGCGCTATCAGATCCATATCCAACTTCATTTCTCTGGATTGGCCCTCTAATCGCCCTCTGGAATGCGAAATATGGAAAACTTAACTGGACTGTTCTCCTCTACATGATAATTGGAGTGTTCTGCACACTCTTTTACATCGACGTCCTCATATCGCGAAGCAGCCTCCTCTTTATTCCCATCAATATATTTCCGACCGCCCCGTCCGAATCGCAACAAATCAATATTCTAGAATCGAATGTCTTGTTGTTCTCCAATATTTTTGGTCAGTGGATCCGCTCGGCGCTGTCAGGAATGTCCCTTGCATACTCCATGATGGTCTCATGGATTTGTATCCGGAAGGGTCGGGTCTGAGATGAAACTTGGTTGGCTGATTTCATCAAAGTGGTCCGTAATACTCCTGATTCTCGCTTTCGCAACAAAGGCCGTACTGATGACGCTCGCGCCGATGAGCCCAGATCTAGCGTTTCAGGTATCACAAGGTTTTGGCATGGAGCCTTGGAGTATGACTCCATATGGGCTCTTGTTTCGATCAATACTAGCCTTATGGAATCTCACCCCGCTCGAGCACCCTAATCTGGCTTCGTCGTGGACAGTTAATAATTTCCAGCCTTCGCCTAGCCTCTTTCTCCTCGTATTCATGTTAAAATTCCCTTTACTCATCCTCGATTTCGTTACTGGCATACTGATAGGTGAATGCGTCAGGCAACAAGGATTCGTGAAACAAGGTAAGTACGCTTTCTTCGTATGGTTTCTGAACCCCTACGTCCTCCTTGTCAACGAAATGTGGTGGTCGATGGACTTATTCCCGATAGCACTTCTATTGTCTTCCGTGATAGCGTTACGTTCTGGGAGGCGACTTAAGAGCGACTTTTATTTACTGTGCGCAACTGCTGCGAAGCTATTCCCACTAATATCTGCGCCCGCGTTTTTCGCCACAATCGATGACAAAAAGCAACGTCTAATTGCAATTCTATCAGCTTTGGTCGGTGCGGCATTATTTTTTGCATGGACATACTACGCAGGATACAATCCCCTACTTCAATTCACACGATATGACGTGTTCTTCGTCTTCTTCGACGAGTTTACCGTAAGTACCCAAGATTATATACGAATCGGCCTTGCAACCACATTGCTCACCGTAACCTACGTTCTTATGCTGGAAAAGTGGCCGAAAAACCCGGAGGCCACATTCGACGGAATTTTGGTAACATTCCTGGCCTATTTTGCTTTCGCCAATTGGTTTCCGTCGTATCTCCTGTGGTTAATTCCATTTGCAACTGTTAGAACGGCGGGCAGCAGACGCGGACTCATCTATCTCGCATTGCTTACGATGACAGCGTTCTCTACCAGCATCTTCACCTTCAAATCATATTTCACCGCCAACGGCCTGGCCCTCTTCTTCCTTCCGGTAAATGGGAACGCTCTTCTCATGCAAACTCTCGCGTCTTACAACCAAATATCTCAGAACGCTCTACTTGCCATCTTCTTCGTCCCTCTTGCTCAAGCGTTGTTCACATCAATCTGCCTAATCTATGCCGCCCAGTTAATCAACACACATACGAAGATTCTCACAACACTCTCTCGCTGCATAGGAATTTGATAGGAGTTCACAACTATTTGGCGTTGATTAAGGGACGGGTAACCAGTTACATCTTACTTCTTATTTCTGTTTGTGCTGCCAGAATCGCTCTACTTTCCATATCATTCAGCCACGATTTCGTGGACTGGGTCTTCCTAGGGATCGCCGTGACACAAGGGCATCTGTTTCACGGTGTGTATACAGGTCCGAGCTTGATTTTCGCCTCAGCGTATTGGTTATGGCTGCGCGCCACAAACGACTCAATCGTTGCTACTAAATTATATGAGTTGGTGAATACCGCACCATCCGCTCATATATGGACAGAACTCAGCCCATCGTTAATGGCATTCAATCTCACAATGAAGGGCCCGCTCATAATAGCGGACCTCCTGACAATGCTCATGATTGTTCATATCGTCACGAGGACGACGAGCTCCTTGTCGAGGGGGATGGTCGCGGGATTGATGTGGGCAGGTTCACCACTTGTCTTCCTCCTAGAAATGTTCAACACAGTCGAAATCTACCCTGCCGCGTTTATACTGCTGGGAGCTTACGCGATCTACAACTCGCAGATAGGACGGGGAGCTACACACCTAGCGATTGGAACAATTCTCCGATTCGCACCAAGCCTGTTAGCATGGATATACCCCCTAGCTCTAGCTCGGTCACGGCAATTTCGCCAAGCCGTCGTGTTTGTGGGTGTCCAATTTGTCATACTTCTATCCAGTCTCTTACTCGCTAGCTATTTTGTTGGATTCAAAACTGTTGCAGAGATATTCGGGCAACGCCCAGGCATCATTGTTGGCGAAGGATGGGGAACGATGGGCCCCTTCCTTTTCCCCCAAGAAGCCTTTAGCCAGTACGGTATTCCACTCACGGCAACCGCCTGCATATTCCTTGGGTACTTCCTGTCAAAACCCGTTGCGTGGAGGAGACGGGAGGTCGGAAGTGAGGTCGTCGCATTCTTCGCAATGTACTTCGCTTTCTCGACGTTCTCTGCGTTCTCTGCGTACTTTCTTCTTTGGATGCTGCCTTCCCTCGTGGTGTATACGGCCGCGAGCCGAGTCAAAATCAAACGGTATGGAATCATTACCTCGCTAGCTTTCCTGTATACTTGCTTATCTGTGGATACTAACAGTTCGTTGGGTGGGAAAGGCTTATTCTTCCTTCTGAACCTCAATAGCACAATGGAAGGCGTCTCATCCTCTCTTCCTTCGCCCCTTGCCTGGCCATTTGTTCAAGTCTTTACTCGAACTCTCTTCACTGGATCTCTACTACTCATGCTCATCTTCACAATGACTGAGACGCAAACAAAGCAACAACCTTCTGGGCACCTACCTCTGGGCTAAAGAGGTATTTCACTCCCTCTTTAGAGCGAAATCACTGTTCGTCACGAAGCGTGCTCCCCCCAGCGCATCAAAGGCTTTTTACCCAGCGGACTTGAGCCTCCGCTTCAAAGGTTGGATTTGCTAGTTGAAAGCGGCTATTCTGGCCGGGGGCGCGGGAACCCGCCTCTACCCTATTACCGCATACATCCCCAAAGCATTGATACCAATTGGAAGCCGCTACGTTATCGAGTATATCATAGACTATCTCAAGCACCATGCAATCCACGAGATTGTCATGCTGATTTCAGAGAGCGAACATGAACTTCTCCAAAACCATCTAGGCGATGGGAACCGGTATGGTGTTAAGATCGAATATTCTGTTGCCGATAGGATCGGCACAGCTGGAGCATTAGGTGCAGCCACCGATGTTCTTGGCGAGAGATTCGTCGTGTATTACGGGGACGTTCTCACAGATATGGACTTACACGCCATGATTCAGTTTCATGAGAACAAGAGTCCGGTTTGTACCATCGCAATGAGCACAACAGTACCGATAGAGTATGGGGTCGCACGCGTGGCTGAGGACGGGAGAGTAACTTACTTCGAAGAGAAGCCCGTAATCAAGGAATACCCCGTAAGTATGGGCATACTAGTCTGTGAGAGCGAGATCCTTTCCTACTGCAAACCCAACACCGATATCTCGCACGACGTAATCCCTGAATTACTCCATAAGCACAGGCCCGTATTCGCGTACCTAACGCCCAAGAGGCATTATGATATTGGGACGTTCAAGAACCTTGAGGAGGTTCGCGTACTTGTTGAGCGATCAAAAGCCCCATTCCAGTTCTCTTGAGCTGCATGGATTTGACTTACGATAGTGTATTGGTCACCGGCGGCGCGGGATTCATAGGAAGCCATACGGTAGACGCGCTTCTCAACGAAGGGATAGAGGTTTGGGTCCTCGACGACCTTTCCAATGGAACGCTTCGAAACCTGCGCGTGTGGCGAAAGAATCCGAAACTCCATTTTCGAAAGGGCAACGTCGTCAAGCGAAAAGTAGTTGAATCTTTGGCGAAAAGAGTTGACGCAATTGTGCATCTGGCCGCCCTTGTAAGCCCATACCTCTCATTGAAGAAACCTGAGGTTGTTAATGCGGTCAACGTTACCGGGACATTGAACGTGCTTAACGCCTCACTCAAGTACAAGGTCCAGAGGGTAGTCTTCGCTTCTTCATCATCTGTCTACGGAAACCAGAGCCTTCTGCCAATAACCGAAGACAACCCTCTTCATCCTGTTACACCGTATGGAGTCTCGAAACTCGCGGGCGAGAAATATTGCGGGGCCTACTACAGTAGTTATGGACTGAGCACGATTGCTCTGCGGTACTTCAATGTCTACGGTGCGAGGCAAAGCGCAAACCCTTACAGTGGAGTAATCGCGATCTTCGCAAAGCATCTTTCAAAAGGCTTGCCGCCCATGATTTATGGCGACGGGGAACAGACACGAGACTTCATCCACGTCTCGGACGTTGTCGTGGCGAACCTCCAAGCGGTACGAGCAAGTACGGGAGCAGGGGAAGCGTTCAATGTAGGAACAGGACGGGCAACGAACATCTCCGAACTCTACTCACTCCTAGCCGAACTAGTTGGGAGGCATGAGACATCTCCAACTCATTCCGCCGACAGGGCTGGGGACATTCGCCATAGTTACGCAAACATGACTAGAGCTAAAGAGGGCTTGGGATTTCAGCCGAAGGTCGAACTGAAGGAAGGTTTGAAGTTGCTAATTGATTCAATTTCCACGCGAACCGGTGGTTAACGTTTTTCCAAAGGGTTAATTTACGCACCGGGGCTAGTGCCCGCTGAACGCAAATGCAAACGCAAAAATTGCGGCGGCAACTCCTCGAAGGAAAACGGAAGATCGCTGTGTGGGGAACGGGGTACATCGGATTCTCAACGATGGCAAATTTCGCTGCCGAAGGGATAGCATGTGTTGGGACGGATGTTTCGGAAAGAATTGTTTCAACAATCAACGATGGCAAAACTCCCGTACCAAACATGGAATACTGGCTTGGCTTCGACACAAAATACCTTGTAGAATCAGGCATGATGACTGCAACGGTGGACTGGAAGGAAGTTCTCGCTCCCGAGTTTTCAGTCCACATGATCGCAATACCCACCGAGAAGGAAGATAAACCATGGGACGGAGCGCTTGAAGATGTCATCACAAAGATCGCGACACACATTCCAAGATCTGGCGAACCTCCGCTCGTAATCATAGAGTCCACGTTAACACCAAACAAAACCGACGGTTTGGTAATTCCAATTTTCGAGAAGAACGGCATAGCAGTGGGCAAAGATGTTTTCCTGGGCGTGGCGCCTCGCCGTGACTGGTTCATCAGTCCAGAAAAGAACCTTCGGTCCCTACCAAGAATTGTGGGAGGAACAACGCCCGAGACAACAAAGCTCATGACCGAAGTGCTAGGTATCGTGTGCGACAAGCTAATCCCAGCTCCAGACCACAAACACGCAGAGATAGTCAAGAGCGTCGAAAACGCATACAGACACATGGAAATCACGCTGGCCAACCAGCTCAGCCTCGCATATCCCAGCCTAAACATGACCGAGGTGCTAAGGTTGGTCGCAACGAAATGGAACGTCGGGCTTTACAAGCCTAGCTTTGGAAGTGGTGGATATTGCATCCCATTATCTTCCAAGTACGTCATAGAGGGTGCGGAGAGGCCGGAATATTTGACGCTGCTCAAAGATACTGTTGCCACAGACAGCGAGTTGCCCGCGCTCGTTGCGGACCACGTCGCGAATGCTGGTTTCAAGAATGTTGGAATCTTGGGATTATCTTACAAGGGTGACCTAAAGGTCCATGTGCTTAGCCCAGCCCTGCGGATCTCAAAGAGGCTCATGGAACGCGAAGTCAAAGTCAAGATAAATGACCCATATTACACGCCTGAAGAGATCAAGAAGCTAACCGGCGCAGAGACTTTCCGTTTCCCTGAAGGTCTTTCCGAATTCGAATGCATCATCATTGTGGCCGGACACAGAATCTACAAGGCTGTCTCTGAAGCCAAACTCATCAACCATCTCAAAAAATGCAAGTTGGTCTTGGACAATCTCGAGGAAACTTGGCGGAGATTCGACTTGCAATCAGCTGGAATTGAATACCAAATAGCTGGCGACAGCAATTGGCTGGGCTAGTGTTTTTCTGACTGGCCAATCGCATCTTTGCGTTAGATGCTGGTCAGGCAGATCGACTAAGACTCACTCGGCTTCGATGCGTCCACGTTCTCGTTGACAGTGGCTAGGCCTTCTTGTCTCTATAGTCTTGGCAGCTTACAAGAGTACTACGACATGGTTAAGAGCGCTGGCAAATGACGATTTCCAGCAACAATATGTGAGAAAACGGGCGTGAAGCAAGGTGATCACCGTGAAGCTAACGACAAACTCTCCGAAAGAACCAATACTGCGCCAAACGCCCGGAGGACATGGTGTGTGGGGCAATTCCCAATTCATAGTGAATCGGAATATCGAAGAATGCGATTTCTGGGTAGTCTACGAGGGACTGCTGGACAAGGAGAAAACACGTTGTCCTAGAAAACATACCGTTTTCATTACAGGAGAACCACCAACCTTCCGAAAATACGACCCCGCATTTCTGCGTCAATTCGCGACAATAATTACCTGCCATCGAAATCTCGAACACAAAGGCGCAATGTATACCCAGCAGGGGTTAAATTGGGCTGTAGGTCGCCGTGTGGTTCTAAACGCGGAACAATACCCATTCACCTTGGACTACGATGCATTGAAATCGATGACACGCTTCGAGAAAGATCGGTCCTTGTCGGTAATATCTTCTGACAAGGCATTCTCAGAAGGCCACAGGAAACGAATTGCTTTCGTTCGGGAACTGAGAAGACACTTCGGGACCAAGATAGACGTATTCGGCAGAGGCCTCAATGAAGTGCAAGACAAGTGGGACGCAATAGCCAGGTACAAATATCATATTGTTCTCGAGAACAGTTCGTATCCCGACTACTGGACCGAGAAGCTATCTGATGCTTACCTCGCTGGAGCATACCCGTTCTACTATGGATGTCCGAACATCTTAGATTATTTTCCGAAGGGATCATTAACATCTATAGACATCAATCAACCACACGCGGCGTTGTCGAAAATTGAAGAAACGATTCAGAAGAATCAATATGAAAAGTCAATCAACGAGATAATGCTAGCAAGAAATCTTGTGCTTGATGAATACAACCTGTTTGCATTCCTCGCCAAATATTGTGAGAACGTCAAGATACCGAATCACAAGGAGAGAATATCTCTGCAGCCCGAAGGCACTCTCCCCCCTTGGCGCAGGATCGTTCGAAGAATAATTCGTAATTGGACAGAAACCGTCGAGCGAGGACCAAGTAGTTAAATCATTAGTGACTTCTTGATTTGAAGTGCCACTTACGGAGCGGGACACGCGGCTTTAGATCGGATGACGCCAATCTGAAGAGCGGCAAGGTCATAGTTGACAATCTTGGGAAAACTGGAAGCGAAAGGAGTCATAAGTATCTTGCTCGGGGTACTCTGCTTTAGCAAAGACAGGCCACTGCAATTAGAAGGCTATTTGACGTCGATAGCACGCACCTGCAAGGAACCGCTGGCCCTAACGGTGCTTTACGCTTGCGGTAACGAGGGGTTTGAACGAGCTTACGAGACGCTCAAGTCTCGTTTCCCAGAAGTTAGTTTCGTACGCGAAACCGATTTCAGAAAACAGGTGCTGAAATATTTCGAGAGCTTGGAGTCCGACTTATTCATGTTTGGTTCCGACGATGCGGTATTCAAGAGTGAGTGGAAAGCCAGCGACGCGGCAACAGCGTTTCAAGATCACGACAAATTGCTAGCATTCTCGCTGCGACTTGGAACAGAGCTTTCTTTCTGTCAACCGCAAAACAGTCCGATGCCTAGGCCTAGATTTCTAGAGACAAATCCGTTCTTAGTGTGGAAATGGAAACAGGCTCAGCTTGACTGGGGGTACCCGTGGGAAGAGAATTGCACCATCTACGAAGCTGAATTCGCACGGGAGATAGTGCGCAAAATCGACGGATGGCGCTCAATGCGTGCGCTTTGGAAGCGGAAATTCAAGTGGGCTCAGCCAAACTTGCTTGAGGGAGTCGGAGCTGATCTCGTTCGTTACACACTATTCGCAGAACTACCTGAACTAATGGCCTCGTATCCTCACGCGAAGGCTAACGTTGTGACGGTCAACAGGGTTCAAAGCGTTTCGCCGACCCCAGTTTACGGAGCGGGTGTTTCAAGCGAAGATCTGCTCCAAAGGTGGACGAGTGGAACCATTTTGGACGTGGAGCGTTATGCCAACACTATATACGATAGAATCCATATTGGCGACCTTTTCCTAGCCTCGCGACAGAACAGGCCGACGGGTCTTAACCCATGAAGAGCACTGCTCAGTCCGGAAGACCGCTAGAATTCTGACACGATCAAATGCTATAATCTAATGCGATATCACCATTAGCCGCGTTCAGTCCGGAGCAAATCTGTAGTAGGTGTGCATCCTTCCAAGATAACAGCCGACCCTTCTTCAATTACTAAATCCCATCTTCATTGACACATGCTTTAATTATCCAGCACAACGATACGCATCGCGAATTTCGATGAGATTAAAGAATGCGTCAACGTTGGTTTCTCGAGCGTGGTACTATTTTCGGTTAGGGTACGCCACTTATCTGACTTTCTTACTGGGATACGTTTCCACCCTAATTACGGTGTACTTCCTTGCGATCAAGAATATTCCTGACCTCCTAGCCATATTCCCGCGTTTCGCACCTTTCGCGGCTTTGGCCACAGTCATCGGCGTCCCGTTGTCGGTGGCGATTGGCTGGGTTCATCTTAAACGAAGCAACTTGTACAGCAGCGAAGCGGATATTGGTGTTGAGGCTAATCCTTGGAACTACAAACTTATACCTGGATACTGGAGAGAGGCACTTGTTCCTGCCCTATATGCGGAACTACGACTCCTACACCAACTCGCGAATAAAGGGTCAGTTGTTTCAGATGATGACCAGAAAGAGCTTGACTCACTAGAAGGAAAGTTAAAGATGCTAATCGAGGGCGGGTTCATCGGTACGCCAAGGCGAAGAATGGACGTTTGAATGGTCATTGCTGAAAGTGCATGCTAATCCGCAAGAAGACCATGTCATCACAATGCGAGATAACATATATTCAGACTCCCTCAACTAAATTGATACGATATTTAGTGAGTTCAACACAGCTCCTAAGCTCTCCTCGGCTTACAATAGGGAAAATGACATAGAGGTTGCTTTGGATCAACACATTCAGCGGATTTAGCGAGATACACCGGTTGATCCGCCAATCCGAAACGATACACCAAATTTAGCGGAAATTTGTCGACCAGCTCTCAATCAAGTTGGCATGGATTTCAACGGTGAGTTCGCTGACGTGCCGCTAGAAAGAGTACTCGAACAATTAATTTGTCCGCACGCTTTGCGGAGGCATCTGTCATGGATGCCCTCGACAATCACTGAACGTCGGTTCGACCATAACAATATACCTTGTGACTCATGAACATCCGGCTGCGAGGTGTCTCGGTTGATAGCACACCCAACAGTGACTGTTCTAATGCCTGTGCTAAACGAGGAAAAATATCTTCCAGCATCCATTGAAAGTGTCCTCAATCAAACGTTCACCGATTTCGAATTGCTGATCATCAGCGAACACGGCACGAGTGAAGAGAGTTTGAGGATAATTCGTACCTACGGCGACGATCGAATCCGCCACATCCATAATTCAGCTAGAATGGGGCTCGCTCGATCGCGGAACATAGGTGTGACCAATGCGAAGGGACGCTACGTTGCCGTGTCCGACGCAGACGATGTCAATCTGCCTTGTCGGTTTGAAAAACAGGTGGAATTCCTCGACGCCCATTCTGATGTCGGAGTAGTAGGTTCGAGGTACGATATTATTGATGAAGAGGACAAGGTGATTGAGAGACCTAAACCAGCATTGGAGAGGGGCTTGATTAAATGGAGGTTGCTTCTAGGCGATTGTCCATTAGCACATTCTTCAGTAATGGTGCGAAGAAGCGTCTACGTTCAATTAGGTGGGTACAACCCTGACTTGCCTTATTGTGAGGATTACGAGTTGTGGGTTCGCGCGCTTGAGGTGACCAAGATTGCAAACATGCCCGAAACGCTGCAACAGCATCGGAGGAATCGCATGAGTGTATCGTATGCCCATCAGTTGGGCATGCAACAGACTACTCTTTCCATCTCGCAATGGGCACTTTCGTCATCTTTAGGAGGAGATGTCCCGCGTCGCTATTTTGATACCATAATGTTGCATCGACCCCTTGACGGAAGGGATACGTTCGGAGCGGCGTCCTGGATGCTAGGTCGGTGCCTCGAATATTTGGTTAAAGAACAAATGCCCAAGAGCGACAGGCGATCGGTTCGCGCTTACACCGCACAGAAACTTTCTCCGCTTGCGTTGATGTGTCTCAGGAAATGGCCGGCCTATTCCATTAGGATATGGCGCCTGATTCTGGAACTTGACCCGGCCCTTTTCCCTCAAGTCTGGTACGACTTGATGGCCCGAATTGTGAAATATCCATTAAAGTCGCTGGGTCGCAGCCTAAGTCGTGATCGTCAATTACTCAGCGCCTACCCTAAAGCGAAGACTGGATCAGACGATCGGGTGTAGCGGAGATGCGCGATTCCAATCCGATACACATGGACTCAGCGTTGAAAAGAAAGCCGAATGTCTTAAGAACACTTTGGTCATCAGCATCGTTGCACCCCCCTGCGGAAGTCTGAATCGTATGAAAAGTCGCACTGAGCCCGAATATCGGATTCTCTTCCTGACATCGTTCCCCCGGACGCCGGGCGGTGTAACTTCATACACCAAGACGTTGGTGGAATACTGCCATCGACAAGGCTTGGCGTGTGATTGGTATTCAATGGAAAATTTTCCAGTGACACGACTATTGCGAGCTGCAGCACAAATTCTCGGAAAGACACTAGCGTCAATCACCAGAAGGAACGAACAAACAGTAACGTGGGTCCTCAAGGTTCTTACAATCCTTCTTTGTATGCGATTGGGACTTGGACTAAGGCGCCATGCTTTCGATAGGATTGTTTGCATGGACGTTGTGGCCTCCTGTGCAGTCAGCCCGGACGTTCTGATTGTCCACGGGGCATTTTCAGATGAGGTTGCTCGGCAAGTTTCGAAAGGGTACGCATTCCGTTTCGCTTGCATAATCGAATCCCAAGGATACCGAAGTGCAAACAGAGTTGTTGCCGTTGACCCAGCGTTGGAGGTTAGAGTCCGCAGATTCCACGGGGGACGGGCTACGATGATTCCTAATCCAGTCGATTTGAGCGCATTTGCGATACGCGACAAAGACGAATCTAAGAGACGGTTGGGTTTTGGAACAGGCAATAAGCTAATCGCGTTCGTTGGAGACTTGCCCGAGAAGTTTGTGGAACAAATCTCGACGTGGCGAAACCAACTGGAGGCCTTGGGCTTCGCGACAATTCACATCAGCGGGATTTCTTACGAAATGATGCCGATTTACTATAATGCTGCGGACATAGTTGTCTCGATGAGCAGGGTGGTCGCGTTCATGCGCACCGCAGTCGAGGCTCTTGCATGTGGAACTCCGATTATCTCGAACAACAGTCCTTTGGCCGTATATTCGACGCCGGAAAATCTAGTCGAGACCGTGAGCACCTTCGTGCCGTCGCAATCGAGAGATCAACTGAGATTGAAGGCTCTTCCATTTGAAGCCAGCCTCATTTGCAGTAGACTCATGCGAGTCATCCTGAATGAGAACTGGAAGCCTCGAACTTAGACGATTTCGATATTCGGCGGGTATTTCGAAACCGAGTAGTTTGAGCCCTCGTTCTGGGCGTGGAGCAATATTTTAGGAGAACAAGCTTCAAAGAGGTACTCGTGGGCCTTCGTGGTGGAATTGATTCATCACTAGTCGCTGTGATCGCAGCTTCTGCGCTTGGAAAGGAGAGCGTGGAACTAAAATACCTACTTTACGTACTTCAGCTCTCGCGGGAAATGCGAAAGAGAACTTCAAAACATACCATGCCATGAAAGGACATGGCAAAATATTACCCTAGGGAACTTGAAGTAGAACCTTCGAACTTGAGGAGGGGTTGAGAATAATGAAGGCGCTCATTACGGGAATTACAGGCCAGGATGGCTCGTACTTGGCCGAATTTCTACTTTCCTTGGGATACGAGGTTCACGGGATAATTAGAAGGGCAAGCACATTCAACACTGCTAGAATAGACCACATTTACGTCGACCCGCACACTCCGGGGGCGAGATTATTTCTTCACTATGGAGACCTGTCGGATTCTGAGCAACTCTCGAATATTATTTACAATGTTGAGCCGCAGGAAATCTATCATCTTGGCGCCCAAAGCCATGTTCGGGTGAGTTTCGACTTACCGGAATACACGGGGAACATTGCAGGGATAGCGACCACAAGAATTCTTGAATTGTTGCGCCGAAGCAATAGGAAGATAAAATTCTATCAAGCGTCGAGCAGTGAACTCTTCGGCAGCAGCCCGCCTCCGCAGAATGAGGATACCCCGTTTCGTCCCAGAAGCCCGTACGCTTGTGCGAAGGCTTACGCGTTCTCGATGACCGCCAACTACAGAGAAGGATACCATCTTTTCGCAGTTAACGGGATCTTGTTTAACCATGAGTCCCCGAGGCGGGGGGAGATCTTCGTCACAAAAAAGATAACCAGAGCTTTAGCGATGATACTAGCGAAGAAACAGAAAAAACTGTACTTGGGAAATCTTGAGGCCAAACGAGATTGGGGGTTCGCCCCTGAATATGTGGAGGCTATGTGGAAAATGCTCCAAAGCGAAGAACCCCAAGATTTCGTAATAGGAACCGGCGAAGGCCACACGGTGAGAGAATTCCTCGAAAACGCCTTCTCATACGCTGGCTTAGATTATCAAAAGTACTTGGAAGTGGACGCAAGATACTTCAGGCCAACGGAGGTTGATGTGATAATAGCCGACCCAACCAAAGCTCGAACCAAGCTCGCCTGGAACCCGAAAATAAAGTTTGACGACTTGGTCAAAATCATGGTTGACGCGGATATGAGAGCCGCTGGGCTCAATGCAATCGGAGAAGGCGACGAGATTGTGAAGAAAGCGTTTCCAGAAAAATGGTGGAAAATTGACTGAAGCAGAATTTTGGAAAGGAAAAAGAATTCTCGTAACTGGAGGTGCTGGCTTTCTAGGGACTCACCTTGTGAAGAAACTCGTCCAGACGCGTAATGTCGAGACTAAACAAATCATCATTCCGCGAAGTCGAGAAATTGACCTGAAGAAATTGGAGGATTCCAGAAGGATACTGGAAGGAGCAGACATCGTGATTCATCTAGCCGCCAGGGTGGGCGGCATTGGCTTTAATCAAGAAAACCCTGGATCTTTGTTTTACGAGAACGTCCTGATGGGTGTTAACATGATTGAAGGGGCGAGGCAGGCGCGGGTTGCCAAGTTCGTTCAGGTGGGAACTGTATGCGCTTACCCCAAGTATGCTCCCGTGCCCTTCAAAGAAGACGATTTATGGAATGGGTACCCGGAGGAAACTAATGCACCGTATGGAATTGCCAAGAAATCGTTGCTTGTAATGGCTCAGGCTTACCGACAACAGTATGGGATGAACATCATTTACCTGTTACCGGTGAACCTGTATGGACCCGGTGACAATTTCGACCTTCATTCATCCCACGTAATCCCCGCATTGGTGAGGAAGTTCGTAGAAGCTGTGGAAGCGGGAAGAGATAGAGTCGTTTTGTGGGGAACCGGCAAAGCTTCGAGGGAATTCCTTTACGTGGAAGATGCGGCTGAAGGAATCATACTGGCGACGGAACGGTACAATAAAGGACTTCCAGTAAACCTTGGCACGGGGGAAGAGCTCACAATCGATGAGTTGGCAAGAACAATAGGCCAAATAACGGGATTTAGAGGCAAATTAGAATGGGATGCATCAAGGCCCGACGGACAGCCCCGCAGGCGGTTGGATACAGCGAGAGCGGAGCGCGAATTCGGATTTCGGGCTAAGACAAAGCTCAAGGACGGACTTGCCAAGACGATTGAATGGTACAAAGCCACGCTTAGAAATAACACGCCTACACGCCAGCTGGCTACGTGACGCGCACCAGTTCTCAGAATTGATCATCTTTAACAAAATAGGCTTAGCATCAATGATGGCGAGTCAGACGACTGTCCATTATTCATTGAGTTCTAAGGTTTCGATGCACGGGCTTCGATTCCATTGTAGCCGTATTTGATCTCAACATCTCTGCAACCAGTTTCAGCAAACCAGGAGCGTAGTGTTTCAATTGTTTGGGGGTTATCATAAGCGGGTGATAGCATGTCGAAACAATCGAGTACTGCCCATTCTCGAGAAATCTCATCAGGGAGGGCATATGATGCCATGTAGTCCGGAATGAGCAGCCGCCAATTCAAACCCGGACCGATTCGAGGAATTCGATGTATTACTTTCGCCAACGGCCACATTAAGCTCACGTAGCCGCTGCAGAGCGAATATAGAATGTTAGGTGGGAGTTTCTTTGTGACCGGCCTAACCAAATGCTTGGTGGCTATTCTTTCCTTCAACCACCTGCCCTTCGCGTACACATCAATCGCTATGCTTCCTCCCGTCTTCAGTGGTGCCATCAGAGAAGTGAAGGCCTTCCTCACATCTGGAGTATGTTGCAACATTCCGAAGGAAAACATTCTGTCGAAGGTTTGCTCCCGGAAGGGCATACGATAGACGTCTGCTTGAACGATTAGGATATTCCTCTGGGCCCCGTTAATGGTGTAGTTCGCATCAACGGCGGCACTGTAATCTATAGCAACCACGGTCGCACCGGTCGACGCAGCATGTTCTGTGAATCTCCCAGAGCCACAACCAACTTCAAGTATTTTTTCGCCCACCATTCTCCGGGGCCATTTTGTTTCGTCGAAAAACCTCTTCTCTGAGATCGGTAGCCGCGTATAACTATCATATTGGGTTCTAGCATGCTTGGTCCACTCCAACCCAAATGAGGCCGCGTAGTTGTTCGCAGGAACAAAACGCGGGACATAATTCACCACAGGGAAACAAGCGCCGCATTTCTTGCATCGAAGCGTTCCCTCTTTGATTTGCTGAATACGATTGGCTGTCTCGTTAGACAGTTCCAATTCAGCTTTGCAATTAGGGCAAGCAAGAAGGGATAGAAGGTGTATCCACATGGTTATGACACCGACCTTCACCTAGCTCTTAATACCGCGAACCGTATAGCCCGGATCCCCAGCAAAGAACTACTCGATGTCGTAAGCACTAATAGAGCAGACTAATTAGGCCTTAGAATTGGTTCGAGTCTCATTCGTTGCAGCCCCAGTCAAGCGTGATTTCTTCCTAAGGATGATACAGCACTTCTCTGGGTCGGTCGAGACGGAAGTCTTGGCCCCTTCCTACCCGCGAACACGAGCAGGCCCGCAAGGCAGCGCATTGGGGAATGTGTTCGAAAGCATAGCGGGTGACAGCGAAACACGGACAGCTCTAGCGAAATTCAACCCTGATGTAGTCTACACTGACAGCCCACTCTACGCTTCCCATTTGAAACTATCCCAATTCACGGGCCAGCATAAGATCCCGATAATTGTTCATTTAAGAGGAGACCTTTGGAGGGAATTCATTGAATGGGGCAAACGGTCACGCGTTAAATCGAGAGTGTTAGGATCTCCGCTCTACGCTAGTAGCCTCCTTGGAGTTGCTCTCGCCGACAGGGTCACGCCGATATGCAGGTGGTTAGAAAGGGAGGTCCGCAGGCATCTTCCTTCAAAGCCCACGGACGTGGTGTACCAAGGCGTCGACCCAACGGAGTTCTTCCCCACGCGTGGAATAGACATGAAGCATCCGGCTGTGGCAATTATTCAAAATCACACAGTGTACGAGAAGACTCTAGGGTTATTGAACTTCGGAAAAGCGATTTCAAAGTTACCAGAGGTTCATTTCTATGTCTCATCAGGAGAGGACATTAGGCAAAGCTACTTTCCACTAGTCAAGCAGAGCCTCGGGCTATTCAAGAACGTGCATTTCCTTTCAGGCATCGGCTATCCCGAAGGCGTGAGGCGGCTTCTGGCGAACTCGGACTTGTACGTGTTGGCCTCAAACTTGGACTGCTGCCCGACAACTGTATTGGAAGCGTCACTTATGCGAAAGCCAGTCCTGGGAAGCCGAGTGGGAGGAGTACCGGAGACCATATCCGACGGCCTTACAGGGTGGAGCATCGATAACGCGAACATTGGTGAGTGGGTTAACCGCATTCAGATGCTGGTTGACGACAGCAAATTGTCCAAGGAATTGGGAGAGCAGGGCAGAAGATGGGTTTCGGCAAATTTCGGATGGGCCACGATAGCGCCCAAAGTGGAACAGCTGATAATCAACGAAGTCGAGAGAAAAGGCAGGAGCGATTATGAGTACTAAGAGTACTAAGGCCTTGAAAATACCCGCGGCTGGCGCCGAGCCTGCCATTCGACAGATCTTAGGGTATAGAAGCGCAAACGCAGAACTGCTCGCGCAGAACGTAAATGCTATCGAGAACCTTGCGTTTCGATATGACGCACACAGTGGTCGGCGGAGTTCCCGCGCGAGTAATAAAGGAAATCGCGCCGGAGAGTCTTGAACCTTGATTTCCAACACGGAGCTGACGTGATTGTATAAGAATCGGAGGGTGTGCGTTGTCGTACCAGCCTACAACGAAGCTAAGCATATCTCGAAAGTCATCCGCGGAATACCTGACTTTGTAGATCACATAGTGGTCGTTGATGATGCAAGTACAGACAACACTGCCGATATCGCTCGATCTGCTACGGGCAGAGTGGAGGTTACTAGGCATAGTTCGAACCAAGGGCTTGGAGGAGCCTTGATCACCGGTCACAAGAGAGCAATCGAATTGAACGCTGACATAAGCGTAATCATGGGAGGCGATGATCAAATGGATCCGAGATACCTTCCAGCTCTGCTGGATGCCATAATTGACGATGGCTATGACTACGCGAAAGGCAATCGATTTATGGCGAGTGGACTCGAGAAGATGCCGAAGCTTAGAATACTTGGCAATTCTGTTCTCTCCTTTCTCACTAAAACTGCGTCAGGTTATTGGCGGATATTTGACCCTCAGAACGGATATACAGCGATACGGGTGAAGATCCTTAAGAGTTTGGATCTTGATGCGATGCAACATGGTTACCAATTCGAAAATGACATGCTTGTAAGGCTGAACATTCTGGGTGCGCGAGTCAAGGATGTACCCATTCCGGCAGTCTACAAAGGGGAGCAATCAAAAGTTCGTCTCTTACCATTCGCAGTCAGGACGTCAATATGCCTTTTCAAAGACTTTCATGTGCGACTGTACCGGAAGTATATTTTATACGACCTTCATCCCTTTGCGTTGCTATACGTGACGGGTGCATCTCTTTTTTCTTGGGGTTCGCTGCTGTCCGCATATTTCCTTTACTTGAGATATGTGTCTACGGAACGGATTAGCCCCTCTACGGGCTCCGTCATGATTGCAGCTATTCCCCTGTTCATCGGAATCCAATTGCTCTTGACAGCGCTCTTAGTCGACCTCGAGGAAGGTAGACGCCTCTCTTGAGGCATGACCTAACTCAGCCTCAAGACTGTTGATATGTTTCCCAGAAACGTCATCGATGCCATTAATCTCGACACGACTTTCGACATAGGAGCTTTAACGAAAATTCGGATAGTGCTATATACGAACTTTGTATTTCGGCGGGTCATGTTATTCGACAAACTCACTCAGAATCCCAAGAGGCTCGGAATCCTCGCTTTCATTGTATTCGTTTCAATTCTGTCTTGCGGGCTGAGCTTCGGAAGGGCATTTCCCGACTCATCAGAATACCTTGAGTTTTCCCGTCTGGCGGGGAAAGCGGGCGCATATCAATTTCTCTGGGTGAGACCTATGCTGCCACTAATCGTGAGCTTGATTTCAATGTTAGGATTAAGCCTCTCACAAACCTATGCACTAGCAAACACGAGTTTCGTTGTACTCGCGGCACTCGTGGCTTACGCGTTAGGCAAGAGAATGTTCGGGGACGAGGAGATAGGAGTGCTTACCTCGATTCTCTTTGCGACGGCACCGACGATACTCTGGTTTGGAGCAGCAGTTCTAGTGGACTCTCCCGGATATTTCTTTACAGGACTCGCAGTCTTACTTAGTTACCAATATCCGGCTAACACTACGCGCAGGTTCTGCGCGGACCTCGTAGCTGTTGCGGGAGTCATCTTCAGAGAGAGTGTAGTATTCGGTGTTGGTTTCCTCACAATTGTCAGAGTCTCCCAAAGAAGATTGAGTACGGTCCTTCTCGCCATTGCGATCGTTGCCTCTCTAGAGTTGATCTTGTTGAGGGGTTATGGAGTTGATCCGTTCATCATATTCCAGAAATTCCGTGCTGCTCAAAGCGCAACTGAGGTCGGAGGGTCAAACTGGAGCCTTAGAAATCTTGCACAGACCATGATCAACGCGTTTGTACCCTACTTTCCCAGAGCACTAAGGTACTCTATCTATCCGATCCTGGCATTGTTCGGTTTTCTTAACGTCAAGTCCAAGGACAGGATGTGGGTTGTGCTTTGCTTTGCAATACTTTCGATAAATGCGTGGATCTGGCCTGTCATGACACAGCGGTATTCGTTTCTTACCTGGCCCGCAGTATTGCCGTTATTAGCATGTGGAATGGTTGCGGCGTCTAAGAAAATTTGTAATTTTGTTAGAATCCCTAGCGTCGTCCGCATTTTTGTCATATACGTATTGGTCTTCATCGGTGCGGCGGTAACGAACATTCAGATATACCTTAGCTGCGCCCATGCATGTTAGACCCGAGTACATAATTGAACGTTTGAGTCAGACGTATGATGACGGACTGTGAGCAAGCTTGTCGATGAGGTCCTTGAACAGTCAGTTGTGTCGTCCTTACAAAGACTTAGCTGCCTGTGAGTAACGATGATACGCGTTAGTGGGGGTAGTTGAACTTGACATATGGTCGTATGGTGGCCGGAAATGACTTTTGTCACCATAGAGGCTGCAGTGAGAGCTGCCTAAGATGAAAATAAAACGACCACCTCGAGTGTTGGTAGTTGGAGCGGGTTCACCTAACGCCGACATGGTAGCTGAAGTTCTCCAGTCCAACGGAATCGACGCCGAATGGACCGACCGAGTCAAGATCCCCAGCCTGAGGAAAATATTGAGGTGCGGCGTTGTCTATGGGATCTACCTCCAGACATGCAGTCGTTACATTCTAGCCGCCAAACTGCTCGGAAGGAAAACCATCATTCATTTTGTGGGCAGCGACGCGTATTGGGTCAAGCGCGAGCTCTCTTTTTGGAGGCAACGGTATTGGAGGTACGTCCTCCGGCATTGCGATCTGTTGTTCTATGTTTCCCCTCATCTTGAGGAAATGATAGGACAGAAAGGAGTGGTATTGCCCTTCCCTATTGCTACTGAGGCGTTCAAGCAAGGGAAGCTGCTGCAAGTTACTCCCGACCGAGATATGCTGTATTATTGTCCTAGCGGCGAAGCAAACGAGAAAATCTACCGCTTGTCATGGGTTATCGAATATGCGAAGGCTCATCCAGAGGAGAAAGTCACCATAATCGGGAATGTTTCCCACCCAGCGAATTATGTAATTCAATTGCCGAACGTCGAAGTGATCCCATTCGTAGAGCGCTCCCAGATGCCAGCGTTGTACAGACGCCACAAGAGATTGATTCGCATGAGCACAGAAGACGGCCTCCCAAGAATGGTTCACGAGGCATTACTATGCGGGTTGCAAGTCACATTCAACGGGCATACTATGACGGATGTTCCGAAGGAACGGGAACCTTCAGAATTTGCGTCCACCTTTCTCAGAGCACTAGGTGAACTATTTCCGTGAGATAACGCCGAAACTAGTAGGAGATTTGCTCACTAGGTCTTATCTATGGTCTTTTCCCATGGTTGCATCGGCTTCGAATGGCCTACACGAAGGTCAAGGCGAAAATTCCGAACCCTAGCCGACCTCGCACATTTCACAAAAAGAGCTTCTGGCGGACACAGGAACAGCTGCTAGGATATTGCCAGCAGATGGGTAAGGCATGAAAAAGGAAAAACTAGATGACCTCGCCATCTTCGGAGGCACTCCAGCTTTCAGAGAGAAGTTGCATGTGGGACGCCCGAATCTCGGCAACAGGGAACGCTTTCTAGAACGCGTCAACCAAATTTTAGATGGACGATGGCTGACCAATAATGGTCCATTCGTCCAAGAGTTTGAACGAAGAATCGCCGACACGGTAGGCGCTAAACATTGCATTGCCACTTGCAACGCTACTATCGCGTTGGGCATCACGATTCGAGCTCTCGGGGTTCGGGGTGAAGCAATCGTTCCATCGTTCACAGCCATTGCTACCCCCCACTCCTTGGATTGGCTTGGCGTCCGGCCTGTTTTCTGCGATATCGAGCGTAGAACCCACAACATGGATGCCTCTCATGTGGAGGAGCTCATTACCCCGTATACGACCGCCATTGCCGCAGTGCATCTATGGGGGCGCCCGTGCGCTATCGATGAGTTGAGCGACATTGCTCGACGCCGTAAGCTCAAATTGATTTTTGACGCTTCCCACGCGTTTGGCTGTTCCTACAGGACACGTATGATCGGAACCTTTGGAAACGCAGAGATCTTCAGCTTTCACGCGACGAAGTACCTAAACTCATTTGAAGGTGGCGCGATAGTGACAAACGATGACGATTTAGCGGTAAGGGTTCGTTTAATGAGGAACTACGGATTCGCCGGCTATGATGATGTTGTCAGCACTGGAACGAATGGTAAAATGACCGAAGTCGCGGCTGCTATGGGATTGACTTCATTAGAAAGTATAGGAGAGTTCATTGACGTCAACTACCGTAACTACGTTCGATACAAGCTGAACTTAGCTGATTTTCCAGGAATTTCAATGTTATCGTATGACGAAAACGAAAAATGCAATTATCAATACATAATTCTGGAAATTGACGACTCTGCAAGCAAAATCAACCGAAATCAGATACAGAATATATTGTGGGCGGAAAACGTGCTAGCACGGCGCTACTTCTACCCCGGGTGCCATCGAATGGCCCCTTATCGTTCGCGCCAGCCCGCTCTCCGTTTACCTCACACGGAGGAGTTAGCTAACCAAGTGTTGAATCTGCCAAACGGTACGACTGTTGATGTTGAAAGTATCGATGTTATCTGCAACATCCTCAAATTTGCAATTGCGAGGGGAGACGAAATCAATCACCGAATAAAGGACTCGTCACGGTCTGTTCCGATTCCCGACCGATAAGTAGCAGGTCTCTCTCTTGCGAGGTAAATTAGTGATTTGGGGCGCCTCTGGGCACGCGCGGGTCGTCGCTGATATCGTTCGGCTACAGGGCGATTACGAAATCGTAGGCTTTCTAGATGATGTGAACCCACAGCGGCGCAACATAGGATTTTGTGGGGCCAAGATTCTCGGTGGTCAGGAGCAACTAGAGCGGCTACGGCGAGCGAAGGTCAAGACCTTGATTATTGCGATTGGCGATTGCCAGGCCAGGCTTAACTTATCAGAATTCGCCCGCGAGAAAAAGTTCCATTTGGCTACTGCAATTCATCCGAGTGCGACTGTGGCAAGCGATGTCGAAGTCGGAGTGGGCACGGTTGTTGCGGCTGGAGCTGTGGCTTCTGCGGCTTCGAAGATTGGTGATAATGCGATCATTAATACTTGCGCTAGTGTTGATCACGAATGTAGAATTGGAGAGGGCGTGCATATCGCGCCTGGAGCGCGGTTGGCAAGCCGAGTCACTGTGGGTCGAGGTAGCTGGGTCGGAATCGGGTCGATTGTAAAAGAGCGCGTCAGAATCGGAAAGAACTCGATTGTAGGCGCAGGTGCAGTAGTTTTGGAGGACGTTCCCGATAATGTCGTTGCCTATGGTTCACCAGCAAAAGTGGTTCGAAAAGTTCCACACAGGCAGTTCCCAAAGTCTCTTAATGATGCTCATAAGTGGGGAGTTTAACCAACACCAAGGGTTCCCTTCCTAATTTGCTTGGGTCGGCCATTGAAGTAAGGCAAGTCAATCGTTCTGTGCAGTCGAATACGAGCGCTATATCCCCTATATCCATGACACCTTCCTGATAGTCGTGAAAGGGATGGGAAGAGCTAGGATGGCTAGATTGCCAAGGGTTAGCGTCCTGATGATTACATACAATCATGAACATTTCATTAAACAGGCTCTTGAGAGCGCCCTTGCGCAGAACACGAATTTTGAGTACGAAATTGTAGTAGGCGAGGACTGTTCGACCGACAGGACGCGGAGTATAATTGTTCAATACGAGCAGACTCACTCCGACAAAGTGCGGCTTCTTCTCCGTAACAAGAATCTGGGGATGGTCAGGAATTTCATCACCACTTTCAGAGAATGCCGAGGAGAATATGTTGCTATTTTGGAGGGAGATGACTACTGGACCTCTCCGCTCAAGCTGCAAAGACAGGTCAGTTTCTTGGAAGCATACAATGATTACTCTATGAGCTTCCACAAGGCCCTATTAGTTGGCGAGGAAGGTGGTCGGGAGCCGAGTCTTTCCTCACAGGATCCAGGGAAGGAGCCTCTGAGAGTATTTCCCGCGGACCTCCATAAATCTACTTTCAGTCTCGAAGATCTGCTGATCTCGAACTTCATCCCCGCATCATCGATGGTCTTCCGTAACTATTCTCATGGCAAGCTGCCCGATATGTTCTCGCGATTTAGCTTCATTGACTGGCCACTCGCAATATTCATCGCAGAGCACGGAAAGATTTCATTCCTCAACGAGATTATGAGCGCGTACCGGTATCATTCACGCTCAGCATGGAGAATCAAAAGTGCTGTAGAAAGGACTGAGTCGACTATAGAAATGCTCGACCGTGTCAATGCTCATTTAGAGTTCCGTTACAATGAGCGCATAACTAATACAATTTCCAATTTGCGATTATCGAGAAGATTGGACTTGATAACTGGAAGCACAACTTGGAGATTACTTACGGGGCGGCTGAAAGAAAGCGGGGCTTTCCCTGTTGGCTCTGCGCGCCATAAGATCTATCTGCAATTTCTTGGATTCCTCAAGTGGGCCGCCAAACACGTTGCTTCATCAACATAGAGGTTAGCAAAGGCTTTTGTTTCCAAACCTGCCTACTCGCGTCGATATCATTTGCCGCGCATCGCAATGGCGCAAATCAACCCGACCGTCGGAGACTTGGATGGTAATTCACGGCTAATTCTAGAATACGTTCACAAGGCTGAGCTAGCCAAAGCTGACCTCGTAGCCTTTCCCGAAATGGCCATTACGGGCTATCCGCCGCTCGACCTGCTACCCCCTCGTGAGACTCGGCCGCCCGCGGGTGATCGCAAGCCTGAACAGGACGAGTTCGTCCGGTTAAACAAACAACATCTCCTCGACCTCGCCAAAGAAATCGGGACGATCACGGCGGTTGTCGGATTTGTCGATTATGATGATGTCAACCTATTCAACGCAGCCGCAGTCATCTGTCGAGGCAGCGTAAAGAGCATAGTCTACAAAACACTTCTCCCAACTTACGATGTGTTTGATGAACAACGATACTTCGCCTCAGCCCTCGCAAACAAACCCGTGGCCGTCGACATTGAAGGACAGAAGGTTTCACTTGGCGCATCCATATGTGAAGACATTTGGGATGAAGAAGTAGGGTACGCCGTGAAAGTTGTCGACGCTCTAGGCGAACAGGGCGCCCGCCTAATTGTGAACCTCAACGCTTCGCCATTCCATAACAAAATCCGCGACATTCGCTTGCGAATTCTGAAGAGAAAAGCGGCTCGGCTTAAGGTGCCGATCTTCTACGTCAACCAAGTCGGGGGGCAGGATGAGTTGGTCTTCGATGGCGAAAGCATCGCCGTAGATGCGAAAGGTCGACTGATTGGTATAGGAAAACAATTCGAGGAGGATTTGGTTATCGTAGATGTCGATTCGAATGGATTAGGGGCACACGAGGTTCCAGAGCCCACGTCGACCGAAGACCAAGCAATGTTTGATGCCATCGTTCTCGGCGTGAGGGATTATTTTAGGAAAACAGGCTTCAAACGGGCACTCGTAGGCCTTAGCGGTGGAATTGATTCATCACTGGTTGCTGTCATCGCAGCTTCTGCGCTGGGAAAGGAGAACGTGACGGGTGTTTCAATGCCTTCACGTTATTCAAGCGACCACAGCAAGAGCGACGCGCAACTATTGTCAGAGAATCTGGGCACTGATTATCTCTCCATTTCCATAGAGCCGATCTTCATCGCTTATCTGAACCAGCTAACGCCGCACTTCCATGGACGCCCCGCAGACGTGGCTGAAGAGAACCTCCAATCTCGAATACGGGGGAACATACTGATGGCATTATCGAACAAATTCGGCGGGCTAGTCCTTGCCACAGGGAACAAGACCGAGTTGGCCCTAGGATACGCAACCCTCTACGGGGATATGAGCGGTGGCCTTGAGGTAATCGGTGATGTTAGCAAAATGGAGGTTTACGCACTAGCTCGATACTACAACCAGAGGGTAGGGAAGTCGGTCATTCCAGAGAATTGTTTCAGCAAGATCCCTTCAGCTGAACTCAAGCCTGATCAATTCGACCCGTTCGACTATCCCGTCGTTTCGCCTCTCGTCGATGAGGTGATCGAGAACCGCTTGTCCGAAGCAGAGCTGATTCAGAAAGGGTTCCCTCAGAATGTCGTCGAGGACACGGTACGTCGAATTAGGGGTGCGGAATACAAACGGCACCAAGCTGCGCCGTCAATCAAGATAACCAAGAAAGCCTTTGGCCTGGGCTGGAAGATGCCCATAGTAAACAAGTTCGTTCAATGAGCACACCCTAGAGAACCGACCTAAATACACGAATAATTCTCTGGGCTTGTTCCTGGCGGACAAACCGTCGCAGTACTGCGTCGAATGGTGAAACAAACGGGTCATCCGACCCCAAGACCGCTTGCAAATATCCTCGAAGCATATTGATCGAACCCTTCGGTCCCACTGTTGTGGTTACCGCGTTCTTCGCGATTCTTCCTACAGCGTATAGGGGATGATATCCTAACGTCTGCATGGCTGCACCCCAATAGATGAACCGATGCCTTGCGCCGCGAGGCTGAGAATGCTCGAACACTAGGTCACCGAATAAAGATGCTTTTAATCCATTCAAGGAAGCCATGTAAAGGAGCCAACTCTCCCAACCCGCAATGAGTGGGTATCTACCACCCACATCACGCCAAAACTGCTCGTTAATCATTCGCCCACTCCCGGATGCTGAATGTTCACGGGAGAGTGGTGTGCTCGTTGATGGGCGACCGCTTGCGACCACTATTCTTAGATCTGCGCGCATTTTCGCGAGTAGGGACTCTGCATAATGTGGTGGGTAGAAGCAGTCGTCGCCACTTATCATGAAGAAGTCGGATGCTAAGCCGGAGGAACTCATGGTTTTCCAAGCGAGGTTTATGTTCGATGGGACGCGGCGAATGTCGTACCCCTGGTCCGGCCGAGTTATCACCTTAACCGTTGGGTGGTGCTCACGCTCGTAACCTCGAAGAATGCTAGGGGTCGAGTCGGTGGACCCATCATCAACAATCACGATTCCTTCCGATTTCAAGGTCTGGTTGAGCAAGGAGTCGATTGTTCGTTTGAGGTGTGGGGCAGCGTTTCTAGCTACTACCACCATCTGGTAACTCAAAGGTTAGGCCACCAACGCCTCGGGCCCAAGGGTGGCAGCGCCCACCCTATCGCTGTCTATGAATATTCTATGCCATAAGTGAAAGCCGAGGAGTTGCCATAGAAGCACTTGTTGACGCCTGTCTTGGTCGGAATCTGTTGTGGTTGCGATAAGCTTCCGAACTCTATCCGCCCGGAAATATCTCTGAATGACCTTTGATTCCGGTAGAACTTGGCGGACCAATTCGCCAACTTCACCTCTGAACCAGGCTTGGACATTTACGCTGAAGCCCCATTTCGGTTTGCGAAGGCTCTCTTCGGGCAGGATTCCGCGTATCGCTTTTCTGAGCAAGAGTTTCCCGTGCGTACTGGATTGATACTTCATCTGCCAAGGAACAGGTGCCATCAGGTCCACGATTCGATTGTCTAGAAGTGGAACTCTGAGTTCAAGGGAGTGTGCCATGCTCATCGTGTCGTCGACGGAAAGAAGGTCATCAACAAGCTTCGTTCTTAATTCGGCATTCATTAAGCCTTGAATGAAATTACATTTTTCGAAGAACGGGGTATATTGCTTTTTCACATCCTCGACGGGATGCCCTTCATCTCTGAATAACTCGTTGTTGAATGCATCAGGAAGCACTCCTGCCAGGATTAGATATTCGGAGGCGTTGTCTCCAAGCGATTTCATGACCCGCAGCCTGTTCTTGGCCTTCATGTTCTGTGGAATGCCTTGAAACATGCCTCCGGGAATTTTGAGTATAGAGGAGAGAGGATTCTTTGTGAGCTTCTGAATTCTAAGCGCGTTCTGGTATCTAGCGTAGTATCCGCCGAAAACTTCGTCGCCTCCGTTTCCGCTGAGGCAAACTGTCACATATTTTCGGACAAGTTCGCATACGAACCATGGGTAGAGGTTGTATTTCGGCGCTTCCATGTGCCAGATCATTTTGGGGTATAATTTCATGGCTTGGGAGCTATCCACGGTCAACTCATGGTGGTCGGTGCCGAAGCGCTCGGCAATGAATCGGGCATCTTGAAACTCGTCGGTCTCTTCACCGAAGCCCATGCAAAATGTCTTCAAAGGCTGGTTGGAGGCCTTTGAGGCGTAAGCGACTATAGTTGAGGTGTCTAACCCGCCACTTAGAAAGCAACCCACGGGGACATCGGCTACGAGTTGGTCACGGATTGATTCTTCCAGTGCCGATTGAAGCTCACTAACTAGCTTGTCTTCGTCTGTGGTTGGGTCGAGTGAGGGAGGCTCCCAGTAAGTCTCGATTCGAGGAATTCCGTTCTGGAATACAAGAAAGCTTGATGGTGGGAGTTTAGAGATTCCTTCTATGAGCGTCCCCTTTCCAGGTATGTATCCTAGGTTGAGTACATCGTGGAGAGATTCTAAGCTCACTGTTCTGCTAGTGGGTAATTGGAGAATTGCTTTGATCTCTGACGCGAAGAGCAACGTTCCTTTTCGAATTGTGTAGTATAGGGGTTTTATTCCCATTCGGTCACGTGCGAGGATCAATTTCCTTAGCTTTGAATCCCAGAGGGCAATGGCGAACATTCCGTTGAGTTTTCCGAGAAAACCCTCGCCATATTCCTCGTAGCCATGAACTATGACTTCAGTGTCTGATTTAGTGCGAAAGCTGTGCCCCTGCACTTCTAATTCCTGGCGAAGTTGACGGTAATTGTAAATTTCTCCATTGTATGTGACGTGTACCGTTCCATCCTCGTTTTGAATCGGTTGGTGGCCGCCTTCGATGTCTATGATGCTCAGGCGGGCATTTGCCAACCCAATATTCGAGTCGACGTAGAACCCTGTATCGTCGGGGCCCCGATGGTGAATGATTTCAATCATCCGTTTGAGAAGGAGTTCGTCGTTGAGGCCGGCAAAGCCGGCTATACCACAGAAATTGGGCCCCTCCTCGCGTTGATGAATGTGTGGCTAAATGCGGGGGGTCTTATGAAACTCGTTATGTCCTATGCCGATACATAGATGTTCCATAAACGGAACATTCATATATCATGCGGCCCTATACGGTCCCAGTGATCGAATTGAGCATGGTCTGCAAGATAATCGGGCATCGGTTCCGAGACACATTCGTCATACGTAACGACGGAGACTTCTTCGAGGTTGAAGATGCCAAGTACTGTAGTAACTGCGGAACCGTGCATCCGAACCTAGCCGTTAGCTAGCGCGCGACGACTGGCGTGGGTTCAGCACGCTTGAGGAGCGCTTTGGTCCTGAATATTGGCCTGTAAACCGGCCCGTATAT
>JBEKSC010000009.1:0-85156 GCA_049517415.1 Bathyarchaeia archaeon | reverse complement strand
ATTCGTTATGCTACTCCATGCAGGTATCGGATGGCAAGGATACGTTAGCTACCTACTCCATGCAGGTATCGGATGGCAAGGATACGTTAGCTACCTACTCCATGCAGGTATCGGATGGCAAGGATACGTTAGCTACCTACTCCATGCAGGTACAATGCCGTCGTTGCCATTCTAGATTGAGCGGTAACCCGTAACGAAAGGGCGCGTCGCCCTCTCTACTATCTTTTTCCTTTGGTAACCGTACCGAGCCACCAACTGGTTTGTTACAGGGCGATTCACAAACGGTCGGGGGCACTGAATTTTCTAGCTCTCGTTGTTACGTTACGAGGAATGATGACACGGCTACGAAGTTCTACGAGATTGCCAGGCAATTTGCCAAAAAGGAGTTAGGGTTCAATGAAAAAGAAGACTGTACCGGGTCCATCAAATGGTGGACCGGGCTATATCTAGTGTGGCGTCTAAGCCCGCAACCGAGAATTCCCAGATTCAATCGGGTTTGAGTCGGGTTAGCGGGTTAAGAGCCTCAGCGACGATGAAGTTCCAAACATGGGTCGCCCGTATGGTTCGAGAGACAAACTTCTCGACTTAATGAGTGATGGAAAACCAAGAAGCAGCAGAGACGTTGCCAACCAACTGTCTTTCACCGATCGAGCGGCCGAATCAGTTTGCTATCGTTGTTGGAAAGCAGGGCTTTTGCTGAGATCAGCGAAGCCAATTCGTGAAAGGAATAGCTCATTCGCCGGTAGAGCAGGCCACCGATACAATACACGCTCATACTACCTCTTCATTCTCCAAAATGGCTCAGTCGAAATGGAAGTTGAGAACCTAGCATATCTCAGTTTTGCAAAGACACCGAGAATCACCAAGCCAAACAAGTCGCAGCTGATTCTCAGGTTTCTCCGAGACAACGTTGACAGGGCTTTCTACACTAGCGAGATTGCTAAGCTGCTCAAGGACCAAGGTATTACCATCCGCGATGTCGCGGCTAACCTTCGCAGGTACGAGAGGAAAGGCCAAGTGTTTTTCCGCGGCTACAGGAGCGCAGAGCATGAAACCCCGTTTGCGGCTGGATACATCGTAACCTACCTGGACGCTTCAAAATCCCGCAGTCAGGCAATCGCCGAAGCCATGCAACGAACAGACTCACTCCTCGAAGGCGGTTCTCATGTCAATCCCTTGGCTGAAAGAATCCGGCTCATTAGAGACGAGATTCTCAAAGCCAAGGAGCTCAAGGAGATTGTTAGCTTTGGTTTTCTGAAGCAAAAGCTTCGCTGCAACGAGGATCAGATTCGGCTTGCGCTTGACAGAGCCATGCAACTCTACAAGGATGAAATCAAGGAACTGAAGATCTTCAACTTCCCATACGTTTACCATTCAAGCCTGAGCGAAGAGGATCTCAGGATAGCCATTGAAGACAAGAAAGACTACATACGAAGAGTAAAGGGCAAAGATAACCGCATAGGCCACAATTGGGAAGCCTGCGTAGAATTCTTCGTTGACAAGCTAACAAGAGGGGCGGAGTTCTTAGAACAAACGCATCGTTCAAGGATGGACAAACGCCGAATCACGCTCAAACTCCTAAAGCCAGTGGGTGAGCGGAAGATGTTTGCCGAGGTCGACAGAGTTTGGACGATCCGCCCGAGCCCCATCAGCCAACCAATCACGTACGTATTGGAATGTAAGTGGGGGCTCGTAAGGAAGAAAGAACTGGAGGGATTCCTCAGCGTCCTGAAATGGAGTTATGACTTTGGCGTTGACACGCCCGAAGGCAGGACAATCAGACAGGGTATCATTGGCATCTTTGCCGGAACCGCATTCAATCCTGAAGAAAAGGTAGCCGTGGGGAACGAAACGCTATCATTAGCACGGTACGCTGCAAGGGTGAATATTCAGCTTCTGAAAGCAGTTGACCTAAACGAAATGCTTCGTCAACGGGGTGTCGAAAAACGTGTAACTGTGCAGAAAATATGCTCAAGAGCACGCAATGAGACTGAAGTCCGAGAGGTATGCGATAAAATATGGAGCAACTCGGCGATTTCCAGGGAACTGATAGATCAGCTGGCAGTTAAGAATTCAGGCCTCTTTGAGTTTGAAAAATCGCTTCAGGAGCAGGAACATCCTATTCCTCCTCGATTAGTAATTGCCACTAACTCTTAATGAAAAAATGAAAGGCGGATCTCTCGCGAATCTATGTGCAATAAGACATAGGTTCCAGCACGGAAATCGGCTTAAACGCAGTTTTCTAATTTCGAATTGGGGTGAAGATATGGAAGCGAAAACTTTCGGTGAAATTGTTCCAGAGAAGAAGAAGTTCAATGTGGAGGAGAAGGTTACGTTCGGTGACCTAGTGGACAAGAGCTTTGTTGTTCTTGACTATGAAACGTTCCCGTCCAAGTTCGAGGACTGTGATGAGTTTGCGGTCATCTTAATTCAGCGCAGCGACAAGCAAGCTGTGACCACGACCAGCTCAAGAGTGATAATCGATCAACTTGCCAGAATTAAGAATCAGATGCCCGTCAAAGTTCAATTGCAGAGAAGAAACAAGTACTTCACGTTCAGTTAATTCACCAATCTAGGACGGCATTCCACAGATTTGAATAGGCTAGAGCAGCGAGCCCGCGCTTCAATGCCTCGGATTCCGGCTTGGAAGGAGGAGAAAGGAGTGATCTACTGATTTACCTTCAAGGAGGACGAGCATGATTTCCAGCCGGTCAAAGCGGAAGACGCACTCAAGTGTGCTATACTAGCGCACCTTGTTTTTTGGTCAGACTCCTTTCATAAAGCAAAAGCTATAGAGTTTACGGCTATACGGTTAGATGGTTTAAATGCCGAAGCGAAAGACGACCGTGCTCATAGAGGAGCAATTGTGGAAGGACCTTGTGATTCATGTTACTCAGAATTGGGGCTCTCCGAGAAAAGTGAGTCAGGCAATCGAGAGAGCCGTTGAGGAATATCTTCAGAGGCACAAATAGAAGGTTCCTCAGGTGTTGACGCAGGAGCAGTACTGGGAAATCGATAAGTTCTACAGCAAAGCCGATTCGATACTCGGAGAAGCAAGAGACCACTCCAAGAAGATTGAATACGACTTGTGCGTGAGGCGGTCGCAGGAAGCGTTCGAACTATTTCTGAAAACCATGTTCAAGTTCATCGGACGAGAATATCCGCAGAAACACGACGTCGCCAAAGAAATCTATGCGGTGTTTGATGCTCTGAAGAAATACGACTTCTCTGCACTAAAGGTCGCTCAGATAGTCCACAGGAACCGGACTCTTGGCCTGTGGCGAGAGAAATCATTCTACGGCGACGAAGAGCTGGGAGTCGCTTCTATTTTCACGGAGCTTGAGTCAAAGACAGCATTGTCGTATGCGGAGGACATTTTCAGCGATTGCTACAGAGTGAAGGACCAGATTTGGCGGGAGATAGTCGAAAGGCAGTGATTCCTTTTTGCGAGGTCTCGTTACAATCAATTTATTGGCACTCTACGAGTTATTAAGTAGAAATTCCTTGTGAGATTGGGAAATTGACTCAACGCGAACTGGTGCCGAAGAAGGTTACACGGGACGAGTTGAATTCGCTCGTCGACAGAGCAGCAGACCTAATCAGGACAGCTGTCGACTACAAGTTCATTCTTGTTCTTCTCTTCCTCAAGAGAGTAAACGACCTTTGGAAGAATGAAAGGAAAGAGAAGATAGAACGGCTGCTAAGCGAGACGAAATTATCTCAGAAGGAAGCTGAGCAAGAGGCCGAGAAATTCGAATACACCTTCAATATCCCAAGACAGTTTCTTTGGGATGAAATAACGAAAGATGTCAGGACATTACCTGAGAAGCTGGCCACCGCTATCGGTGAAATCGCAAAACTGAACACCGAGCTCCAAGGCGTAATCAACAGGGTCGACTTTCTAGAATTCGCAAGGAATCAGGAGAACAGAGACCTCCTACGGCAACTGGTTGAACTTTTCAACAAATACGATCTGGCTGGCGAGGAAGTTTCTCCGGACGTTCTCGGCGATGCATACGAGCACATACTCATGAAGTTCGCACCTGACCGTGCCAAAGAGGGGGAAATCTACACACCGAGAGAAGTCATCAAACTGATGGTCGAGGTTCTGGACCCGAAACCCAAGGAAAGCGTGTATGATCCGTGCTGTGGTTCCGGTGGCATGCTGATAATCTCCTATTTGCACTTGGCTCAAAATCCAAAATACGGAGAGAAAGAAGCCCGAAAATTGTTCTTGTACGGGCAGGAAAGGAATCCGGAGATTTATGCTGTAGGCGAAATGAACCTACTACTTCACGATATCAAGAACGCACACCTTGAGAATGGTGATACGCTTGAGAATCCAAGATTCAGGGACAATGGAAAACTGAAACAGTTCGATGTCGTAATCGCGAATATTCCGTGGAATCAAGACGGTTACAATGAGGGCAGACTCAAGGCGGTAAATTTCCGAGAGAGGTTTCCGTTCGGTTATCCTCCTCAAAGCAGCGCAGATTGGGCTTGGGTTCAGCACATGCTCGCATCGGCGAAGGAGCGGGGAAGAGTTGCGGTGGTGGTGGATAACGGTTGTCTGTTTAGAGGCAGCCAGGAAAAAATTGTAAGAAGCAAAGCAATCGAAAAGGATTGGGTTGAATGCCTTATTCTTTTGCCAGAGAAAATATTCTACAATACTGGAGCTCCTGGGGCAATCATTGTATTCAACAGGAACAAGCCAGAGAGAAGAAAGAACAAAATTCTCTTTATCAACGCCTCGAATGAGTTCATACAGCATCCATCGATTAGAAGGTTAAACACACTATCTGGAGATAACACAAAAAAGATAGTCGAAGCATACAACAAGTTCTCTGAAGTGTCTGGCTTCTCGCGCGCTGTTGACGTTAAGGAGATCACTAAAAATGATTACAATCTGAACGTATCTCTCTACGTAATGCCCATCGAAGAAGCAGAGAAAATCAGTATCACGCAGGTATACTCGGACTTGAAAAAGTTGGAAGATGAGAGAAACAGGATCAACAAGCAACTCGAAGGGGTGCTGAGTCAAGTAGCAGAGTTAGAGTAACATGGTCCAAGTGGTCTTTCTTGATACCAACGTGATATTAGACTATTTGGAGGGCAGAGACAAAGAAGTAAAAGCGATAGTAGAGCGCCTTATCGACCTGCACAAGAATGGCAGAGTTGTCTTAGCGACCTCGGTCTTGAATATTGCAGAGTCCATTTACAACGAGTTTGATCTACACTTTGGCAAGTGGGGTCTTGGTCAGAAGTTCGCTTTCGATGAGATTCGGAAGAAAAGAAAAAACTGGGAATTATTTGCTGATGTTACAAAGGATAACAACGTGAAGGAGAAAATCCAAGCTTTTGCTTACAAAAACGGAGTGGCGCTATACTCAGTTCCTCCTGAAGTCGAAGAATGTGACCGACTCTACGAACTGATTTTCAGAAATCAGCTAGAGTCACAAGACGCCCTTATTGTTGCAGCTGCGCTGACGAACAACGCCACCTATTTCCTGTCCGATGATTCTACCTTGATTAAGAAAATCAGTGACATATTGTACAGTTACGACATTCAAAATGAACAGTCACGTAACGCCTTCATAAGGGATGTTCTGGAGGCGGTGTGATTATGGATACTGGGCAGTTCTACAAAGAATCTGACTTCAAGCAATCGGCAATCGGACCTATCCCGAGCAACTGGGATGTTGTCAGACTTGAGGATGTATGCGAGGTTTTAGGCGGAGGAACTCCGTCGACCAGCATTAAGGAATACTGGAACGGAGATATACCATTTGCCACGCCCACTGATGTGACTGGGCTGGAAGATCAGAATGTAAATTTCCTCAACAATACGAAGAGCCATATCACTGATCAAGGCCTCAAGAATAGTTCGACTCATCTATTGCCCGTTGGCTCGGTACTGGTTACCAGCAGGGCAACGATAGGATACGCTGTCATTAGCGAGGTGCCGGTGGCCACGAATCAAGGCTTTGTAAACCTAATCTGCAAAGATAGAGTTCACAATGTCTGGCTTCTTCACCTAGTGAGGTCCCTCAGGACAAAACTTGAGAGTCTAGGCGCAGGAAGCACATACAAAGAAGTTTCACGAGGCACTGTCAGGAATCTGGCTATTTGTCTACCGAGCAAAGTGGAACAGAAGAAGATTGGCGAAATACTTTCACATACTGACGAAGCAATTCGGAAAACCAACCAAATCATCTCGAATATTGAACGCCTCAGAAAAGGCCTGTTGCAGAAGCTTCTGACCAGAGGAATAGGCCACAAGGAGTTCAAGTACAGTGAAGAACTCGGAACTGAGATTCCGATGAAATGGAAAATTGGCAGAATCAGTGATTATTGCTCAGTTGGTACAGGTGGGACTCCTAGTAGGAAACATCCCGAGTATTTTGATGGCGACATGCCGTGGGTCAAGTCTACGGAAATAGACTATGGTATGATAACAAGGAGTGAGGAAAGCATTTCATCGCTTGGTTTGCGGAATTCGAATGCGAAGGTTTACCCCGTTGGCACTTTAGTAATTGCTATGTATGGCCAGGGAGTCACTCGCGGAAGATGCGCTATTTTGGGTATAGAGGCTGCAATAAACCAAGCTTGTGCGGCGATACTCCCCAAAGATGTGGACGAAACCCATATCCCATTTTTGTATAATTGGTGTCAGTTCAATTACGAAAAGATCAGGAATCTCGGGCAAGGCGCCAACCAACTAAATCTAAACCTGTCGCTCGTGCGTTCTATTGCAGTCGCACTCCCGCCGTTCGAAGAACAGAAGAGAATTACCGAAATTCTTGAATCAGTTGAAAGGAAACTAGACCTTGAAAGAAAAGAAAAGGCGAAGGTGGAAAAGGCCAAGCAGGGACTAATGAATTTACTTCTTGCAGGGAAAATCAGAATCAAGGTAGATTGAATGACTTACAGCGAAAAGGGCACAGTTGAGGATTTCATCATCCAAGAGCTTCAGAAACTCGGATGGAAGTTCCAGACTCAGAAGGAAATGGAGGCAAAGCGGAAGGGCAGGCTTGATGAACCGCTCGTTCTAGAGGACCTTAGGAATTCCATTAGAAAGCTAAATCCGGATATCGATTTCACCGATGCCGACTTTGATTTTGTCGCTGTCTCCCTTAGGACGATACCATCGAACCTCGAAGGAATCAGGAGATTTCTTGACATTTTCCGAAACGGCATCGTCGTCCCGATACAGAGGGAGAACAAGGAGAAAGTCGTCAGACTTTTCGACCTAGCTAGCATTGACAATAACGAGTTCGTTGTGACGAATCAATTCAAGCTCGAAGGCTCGAAGGCGAACATCAGAGCAGATATCATCCTTCTGGTTAACGGCATCTCTCTGGTCTGCATCGAATGCAAGAGCCCCACTCAAGAGAATGTCGATTGGACAACCGGTTACACGAAGATAAAGAGGTACGAGCGAGACGCACCTGAACTCTTCAAGTACGTCCAGTATTCGATTGCAACCGATGGCATGAAGACGAAATATTTCCCAAACGGCTTCAACGAGGAGAACAAGGATTTCATCAGCGAATGGAAGGACCCGCACCCGTTCAAAGCGTCAGAGTTCAAAGATGACATGTTGAAAATCAACGTGTACGGCCTTCTCTCGAAGTCGAACCTCCTTGACCTCATAGAGAATTTCACTTTCATCAGGAAGGAGACGGACAAGTCCACCAAGATAATGACCCGCTATATGCAGTTCAGGGCAACTGAGAAAATCTGCCAGAGAGTAATCCGAACTCTGAAAGGCAAGGAAAACAACAAGTTCGGTCTGATATGGCACTGGCAGGGTTCTGGCAAGACTTACACCATGGCGTTCTCTGCCTGGAAACTCTACTTTTCCTCCGCAACAGAAAGGCCGAGCATCTTTGTGCTTGTCGACAGGAAAGACCTGGAGGAGCAGATCGAGAAGGATTTCGGCTTCATCGAGGTGCCGTTGGAGAGAATCCATTCCATTAGGGAACTCGTCGAAGTTTTGAAGCATGGCAAGGAAGGGAAGAGAGGAGTATTCCTCGTAACGATAGAGAAATTCAGTCCCAAGGAATTCAAGGAGCTTGCGAAAGAGAGCGGCGAGATAGAAATCAAGCGAGAGAATGTAATAGTCCTCGCCGACGAAGTGCACAGGACACAGTACGGCAAGTTCTCGACGCTGATGAGGCACATTTTCAAGAAGGCGTTCATCTTCGGCTTCACCGGAACGCCTCTCTCGAAGGTAGAGCGCAACACCTTCTCGAAATTCTGCCCTAGAGGAGAGCTCTACCTCGACAGGTACTCAATGCTCGACGCTCTCAAGGACGGTTTCACTGTCGAGCTTTCCTATCAGCCAAAGCTCCCTGAGTATCACCTGAATGAAAGGCAGTACAAGCAGTTTGTCAAGTTCGAGGAGGAAGAAATCAAGACTCTGTCCAAAGCAGAGCAGAAGGAACTCAGAAAGAAAATCAGGGTAATCACTGCCTTTGTAAAGAAGCCGGACCGGGTGAGTGCAATCACCGCTGACATAGCCCGGCATTTCAAAGACGTCGTCGAACCCACGGATCTCAAGGCCATGGTTGTCACCATCGATAGGGATGCATGCGTCCAATACAAGACCGCTCTAGACAAGATCCTTCCGCCGGATGCCTCCGAGATAGTGATGACATTCACTCCTGACGACAAGGAAGACATCAGAGCATACTATGACAGACTCTGTAAGAAGTACGGCACCAAAGACGTGAAGGATATTCACGACAAGATTATTGAGGGCTTCAAAACGGGCAAACAGCCAAAAATCCTCATCGTCACTGACATGCTCATAACCGGTTTTGATGCCCCTGTCCTCTGGACCATGTACCTTGACAAGCCGCTGAAGGAGCACAGAGTCCTCCAAGCCATAGCAAGAACGAACAGACCGTTCTTGAACAAGAAATTCGGTTTGATTGTAGATTATATCGGCGTCCTGTCCGAACTTCAGAAAGCGGTTCAGAAGTTCGAGGCAAGCGACGCGAAAGACCTGCGTGTTGTCATAAGGCAGCTCGACAAGGAAAAGGAAGAATTCAAGAGTCTCCTTCAGAAGGCGCTGGGAATTTTCGAATCGGTCAAGAAAGAGGACACCCGCGAAAGCTTAGAGAGTGCCATGAGCATCCTGGTCAATCCGGAGACAGCCAAGCAATTTGAAGCGGTCATGCGGTCGCTAATGAAATCCTATGAAATGCTCAGAGGCGAGGCGTTTCTAGCCCCATACCTGTCGGACTACACTTGGCTCACCAAGATGCTCGTAGCCTATAACAAGCGCTTCAAGAAGAAGGACGTAGATGAGCTCAAGATACAGGAATTATCGAAGAAGACATATCAGCTCATACAGCAGACTATTGACGTAAGAGAAATCGAAGATGCATACCCAACTCTAAGCATCGACGCGCAATACGTGGAGGCGCTCAAGAAATCGAAGCCCAAAACCGTGGGCGCTGCAATCGACGTTATTGCTAACATCAGGCACGAGGCAAGCATCCATTCGAGTTCGCCCTTCTTCCTCAACCTGAGCAGAGAGATCGAGACGACTTACGAGGAGCTCAGGACGAGAAAGATCGACATAGAGGAGGCCGTACACAAGGCGATTGATTTCTCCGAGAAAATCGCCGAGTGGAGGAGAGAAGAGAACGAGATAGGGAAGGACAAATATCCACTCTACGAGGCCATGAAGACAGTACTGCCTGACATCGAAAAACAGAAGGCAGTCTCATTCATCAACCATCTCACGGAGCACCTGCAAAAACTGGGTTTGCTCTTCGAAGGCTGGCAACTGCAGAGAGATGTGCGCAGGAAAGTGAAATCCGAGACAAGGTTCCTCCTCCTGTCCGACTACAAGGAACACCGCGACAAGGTAGACGAACTCACCGAGCAACTATTCGGAGCGATGGAGGAAATGCAATGAGCAGGACAATCCAAGCCACCGATGACAGTCAAGTAGAGGCGTTCTATTCGAGACTCTCCAGCATCTACGAGCAGATTAGAAGAGAAAGGAGGGTCGAAGTTTTCGGGATGCTTGATTTCGAAGTCGTGAAAAGCATAGATGGCAAGAAACACAGAATAGCCAAGCTGAAAGGAAACAAGATACTGGTGCAGGTGAATGCAAGACGTCTACCGAAGAGCGCCTTGAGATACATAATCGCTCATGAAATCGCCCACACGCTCACGAAAAGCCACACCAAGAGATTCTGGAAAATCTTGGAAGCCATTTATCCAAGCTACGAGACGGGACAGAACTTACTAATGAAATACGGACGCCAACTGAAAGGAGAACTAGAAGCGATTCCAGATTAGTTAAGATGCTCCCAATTTCAGGCATAATAATGCTCGATAGAACTAGAGAATTCATATGCTGCTCTTCTTAGTCCAGCGCGAAATCTGCTTGATCCATCCCTTAAGGTCAAGCGCTAGTCGCGCTATGTCATCTTGATCCTCCAATCGTCCGGTACCGTCCAAGAATCGACGAGTCTGCAAAGTCTGCAAATTTTGCAGACTCATGGAGAGAGACAGCTAGAGGAAGGCTATGCTTTGGATGTCCTTCTCTGCGATGAACATTTGCTTGCCGAGCCGCAGCTGCTTTCTGGCTTCGTAGTTTTTGCCGCGAATGATCATTTTGGGCTGGAGCAGGCGCAACTCCTTGGCGGTGTCGCCAGTCCCGACGGAGTCCAGTTGGTCCATTATTTCCTGTCCCAGCGCCGTGTGTACCAGAACGAAGACTGGTTCCTTCGGGTTGATGCTGCGCACGACTGAATCCCACACGGTTCCTGGATGATATCCGCGTCTGTACAGTCTTTTCACGACCAGTCCGGGGAAGAGTCCGATCGCAACGGAGAGTGAGAGGAGCAGTATGATGGTCTGAGGCATCAGCGCGGCTTGCCTGACCTTGTCGAGGCTGTCGACCGAGGTCAAGTACGAGAACGGGACGTACGTAACGAGGCTGAGCGCGAAGCTGAGCACGGTCATTTCGAAGTCCGAGAGCTTTCTGTCAAGGGCGGTTATCCGCGCAAATAGCTTGGCAGCAACGAAGCCCGGGACGAGCAGGATGACCACGACAAGAGCGTCCGCTATCGAAAGGATGTCGAAGGCCATGATCTTCGCTACTGCTGCTTCTTTGCTTCCTTCTTGATGGACTCAGGCTGAGGGACAGGCGGAGGAGCTGCGCTAACCGTTGTTGCGAGGTCGCGCCTTTCGCCTTGGAAAACTTGGAAGTACTCCTTGATTTTGACCTCTTTCTTTTCTTCCTCGCTCATGGGGGATCGTTTCCAGTTGGGAGTTATTAATAGTGAAGGTCATTGTAGTCCGGCCGCGCGGGGGGTGGGGGGGCGACCTGCCCGTGAATTCTGGACTCCTTGCAGTCCAAGTCCCACTGCTAGGCCCGACTGCCCCTGACGTATGAACCCTGACTGTGGGTGTGTCCTAATTATCGGGAAGGCATAACGCATTGGATAAATCTGCTGACCTTTCTGACTATGATTGCGAGTAAAGCGGTCGCCAAGCCATCACGAAGGGAGTGCCAAGATCGGCTGAATGGAAAATTGAGTTTCCGATGGGCAGTGAAGGCACAATCTTAGCAAAGTCACTACCAAGGGTTCGGCCGATACTGTCAAGGTCGCCTTCATATTTGGTTCTGAACAGGATGCTAATGTTCATTGAAGAACGCATAGCCGAGTCGAAATCGCTAATCTTGTGAGATACAAGCATCACTCCAACTCCTTTCTTTCTAAGGAGCCTAACCACTCTGTCCAGGAAGTTCGAGGCTTCTTTTGGCACATCTTTCGAGGTCCATAGATGCGCCTCTTCAATTACTAGGAAGAGCCTCAGATCCTCTGAATCTGCTTCACCCTGAAAATGCTCTAGAATCTGGTCCAGAGCCTTGGCCACTTTCCCAACTCGTTCATCCGTCTCTGACACTGAGGAGAGGTCTACGACAGTACCTTCGCCAATACGCAGTGTCTCGGAGATCTCTGGAAGCTCTGTTACGATATGGCCCTTGAAAGCTCTTGGGCTCCGCATCCCAAAGAACCTGTATTTCTCCAGCATGGCCTGATCGCTGTTCCTCTGAAAGAGGCGTTCCCACTGTTTCGTGTAATCAAAAATCAATACAGGAATACGTTCTTGGAGAAGCTCTTCGACGATAACCTTGGCTGCTATTGTTTTTCCGCTTCCGCTGGAGCCTGAGACCAGGATACCTTTTTGAGCATATTTTCTGAGCGGGAGATAGACGAAGTCTCCCAGCTTCCAATCGTCAAGGGCAACTCGGCCTAACACATTGCCCTCAGACGGTAGCTGCACATTCGATTTTGGTAGCGTGACTTGACTTGCGTACTCAGTTTCTTCCTGAGGAGTATGACGATTATGTGTAAGCAGAAGATTATGCGGGTTCTTGAGGCTGTAGATGTAGGTCTTGCCCTCTTTCTTGGCCGCAATTATGCCGGTTTGGATGAAGGGGTTGATGAATTTCGAAAGATTACGTACGTCTATCTCAAGTAGAGCTGCAAGCTGATTTGAGCTGAGACTGCCCAAGACTTTGAGAAACTTCAGAGCCTGTTCCTTCTTTGTCCCTCCTGTGGTCGCTGAGGTATCCGGAGAAAGAGCAGTTTCGTCAGTTTCTTTTGATGGCCATCTTGAGACTGCGGTAACATTGAGTCCGAACAGCATGACCAAAGATACAGGCAGAAGTAAATCGCCAAATACGCTACCGGTCACCGATACGCCAATCCACGCAAGATAGGCATAATAGGAAAGTACTAGCGCTCCTACTTCGAAGACAAAAACAAACGCAGACTTGGCTAGTATGCGAAGGATACGGCTAGTCACTTGCTCACCGGAGTTGGCACGATCTTCTTTCTGCCCAGTAGTCGGCCAAAAATCCAGACTGACAGCAATACGAAGACAATTAGGAAGACCACAGACGAGGAGATATTGAATAGTGTTGAAAGAACTGAGATTTGTTCACCTTGCGAGGATGATCCTCTCCCAACGAAAGTCAGGAACAGGGCGATCCATGTCAGGAAAGCAGCGAACCCTCTAAACCTCTTCGAAAAAGGTGAAACAATTATGGCTGCTATTGCGCCCATCCAAACAAGAACAGTCAGATTATAGAGCGGGTCAAAGAACGGAATGGCTGAAGCTGTTGCCGGCTGACCTACAAGGCTGGTAATTAAACCAAATATGCTGGATAGTGGATCCCACACAAATTATTTGGATTTGTGAGAGCTTAAAGCTGAGAGTTAACTAACATTCTTATTCGACGACGCGCATTCCTATTGCCGCAGACCCTGCTGCAAGGGCGACGTCAGAATGACTTCTTCGCTTCAGGGTCTGAGATACAGGTCCGGAGGTATGTCACAGGTTTGTACCTGATGGCGTCTTGCTTGGACCGTTGCGAAACGGTCCGGCTTGTCTGACGCGTGCAATCTTCTGGCAGCTCTAGCATTGCTTCTCCCGGTCGCAGATAGACTTTGGGAAATTGCAAATGCCCTGCTTAGAAGACGACGCTTGCGCAGACGAAATCCGCCTTGCTATGCGTGACGAGTGCTAGACATTAGAATCGATCAGCAACGCCTTAGGAGCCGAAGGCATAGAACAGAAAAAATTCTTGCCTAGGCTTTTTTCCCTTTCTCTTCCCTGGTTCCGTTTCTCCGTTTCCGCCTCCCTGTCCCGTAATCAGGGACTTGGGGATCGTCCTACAGTCCCATTTTTCGCGGCCTCCACTTGACGGGCCTACTCTGGTTTGTTCAAGTAAGATTCGTGCCGCATTCTTTGCAGAACTTACTGTTGCAAGGTATTCGGGCACCACACTGGGAACAGAACATATCTGCGTTGCCAGATTTATTCACGCCTTTCGCAACTTGTGGCGGGCTCGACTCGGCTGCCGCGGCCTTTTCCGGGAGAGTCCGAGATGAGCGAACTCGACGATATGCAAGTAGACCCGCTGCGACCAGGATTATGAGACCCACAGCACCCACCGCCTCAAGAGATGGAAAGCTGGGCGAGTTGGAGGTGAAGGTCGGATTTGTTAGATTCACGCTTGAGGTGGCTGCAGTTGATGACGTGGATTCTTGTGGCGTTACGGTGACGTAGAAGTCTGCTCGACTAGTTGAACTTTCTATGGGCGTGATGGCCTTAGGGCTGACCGCGACAACGCCAGCGATGATTTGAAAGTGGTAAATTTGTAGTGCGGCGTTCTGGAGTTCAACATGGAAAGTAACCGTATTTGTTTCGGAGGCACATGGTGGAGATACAAAGGGGCATGCTAGGAAGATCGCGCAATTCGCGTATCCTGGTTTAAGCCCAGACTGTGGGTTCGGGAGGCATGAGTCGGGAGTCGAGAAGGCACTTCCGGTTGGCGAATTGGCAGTGCCGTAGTAAACCGCGCCAACTAACAGCATGTCGAACGGGCCTGTTTGCTGGGAGGTTGCAGCGTAGGGAAGCCCGGTGTAAGTAACCTTGGCTGTGGCATCAAAGCTCGCTGTACCATCCGACCCTATGGGTACTTGTGATGGAGCAGTTAGAACTATGACGGAGGTTGTTTGCGCGTTCACCTGAGGGGCGTTCGCAACAAGACATGCAACTAGCACAAGGAAATATGCCAGGAGGTAGCGCATGATCAAGGCCTTGGAATAACAGCCAACAGCAATGCTACAAATAGCAATAAAACAGCTTTGATTATGGGAAGCCATGCCCTAGGCTAAGCCCTGATCTCCTGTGTTTCGCCGGCGAAAGGCTCGTGCAGTCCCTGGTTTCCGCGCGGAAACTGCGAGTCGACCTTCACCCGGGTGAAAGCTGCAGGTCGAGTTTAACCGGCTAAACTACTGGGAGGTCTATCTGTCCCTAGTTGCGCATACGCAACTCGCGCTGATATCTAATTAGCGCTTTTACGACTCACCGACATTAAGCGACTCCCCGAAAGTAAACAACGTCTTTAGAACCCTCAACCGTTGCCTTCGAAACCCATACGACGTGAGAATTCATATTCGCCTAAGGCCCACTTTGTCAAGCTGATGAAGTAGTTTTCTATGGTTTCCTGCCTTCTGGTTCTCTCCTCTTTGTCCTCTAGGACCTGCTGCGTCAGAGATAGAATGAATACTTCTTCGTACGCAAATGGCGAATCGTCAGGCAACTGAAATTAATTCAGTGTCGATGTTATAAATGGTCGAGGGTGAATTCTGTTGCTGTTGCTTTGTTAACAGCTAATCTATTTGACAATAGAAAACCAACATTACTTTAGATGAAAAGACTGAACGAAAAATAACGTGAGACCATAGAGAATGAACTTTCAGTAAACGAGATCATATGTGGAGATGCCCTCGAAGAACTCCGAAAACTCCCAGACGAGAGTATCGATTTCTGCATGACCTCGCCGCCCTACTGGGCGCTCAGAGATTACGGAATTAGAGAACAACTCGGACTTGAACCAGATTTCCGCGAATACATATCCAAGCTATTGAAGATATTCGATGAGTTGAAGCGTGTTCTGAAAAGAACTGGGAGTTTCTATCTCAACATGGGCGACACGTATTCTGGCGGCGGTTCCCATTCAAAACTGGGCGGAGTCGAAACTTGGGGAAAGCAAGATGGCATGAAAGAGGGCTTTCCTGATACAAGTCCTCAAGCTTCAATCACGGACGTTATTCCGGCAAAATCCATGATAGGAATTCCATGGCGCCTCGCAATAGGTCTCATCGATGACAACCGTAATGACGTTTACGAATTGAGAGACGATTTGACACCGCAAGAGCGAGCAAATCTTTTGGATATGCTTCTCAAGAATAAATTCCTTCAAAACCAAGAAAACTCAGATAATTATCCCGTACAAGAACCCAGACAAACAGAGAGAATACTTCCGGATCTACGGGAAGAAATGGAGAACAGAACACAGAGAACAATACAGAAGAAGAACGGCCGAATGGAGGAAAAGGAATCCAGAGAAGACCAAGAAGTACAGCGAGAAATACTACTGGACGCACCGCGAACAGGAGATCTTAAGGAAGATAAGAGGCAATGCGAAACGGCACCACAAACTCAGATTCGAGGCTCTGATTCGTTATGGAAACAATCCGCCGACATGTGCATGTTGTCGAGAAACAAGACTTCCCTTCTTAACTATAGATCATGTGAACGGGAATGGCACCCAGCACAGGAAGGAAATAAAGAGATACGGCTCAATTTACGAATGGCTGAAACATGCAAATTATCCAGAAGGCTTCAGAGTGCTTTGCATGAATTGCAATTTTGCAATCGGGAAGTACGGAATTTGTCCTCACGCCGAAATCGAGTCACACTCAGAAAAGCAGACATCCCAGCATACCTTCTCCAATACTTCCAACTAATTAAGCCGCAGCGGTGGATCTTACGCAACGCAATTGTTTGGCACAAGCCAAACTCGATGCCTGCGAGTGTGAAAGACAGACTAAGTAATACGTACGAGCACGTTTTCCACTTCGTCAAATCGAGGAAGTACTACTACAACCTTGATGCAATCCGTGTGCCGCACAAATTCGCAGCCAAGCCCTTCAACATTAGAGTTCGTGACGCTCAGAAAGGCAGACTGAAACAAAAATGGGGCGTTCTTGCACATGCCTCAGAACGTGAAGCAAAAGCATACGATGAGAAGAATTACCCCAAGTATCCTCCACACGAACCGCGGCACTTCCAGCTTCTGTCCATGGGTATTGCACATGGTGGGCATACTGGCAAGACTGTAAGACATGACCATCCTCTCGGCAAGAATCCCGGTGATCTATGGAAAATCAATAGCAAGCCACATCCATTCGCACACTTTGCTGTATATCCAGAAGAGATCTGCGTTAGGCCGATTCTGTCAAGCTGTCCTGAAAAGGTGTGCACGAAATGCGGTATGCCTCAGCTTCCAACTGTCAAAAAATGTGAATGCGGACAAGGTTTTCGACCTGGCATCGTCCTGGACATGTTTGCAGGAAGCGGGACCACACTTGTTGTAGCCAAGAAGCTGGGTAGAGATTTCGTTGGGATAGAGTTGAATCCCGAATATGTCAAGATCGCCCAAAGCAGGCTTGCCAGCATCTCAAGGGTTAGTGCCTCTTCCTCAGTATGATGAGATATTCGTGGTTGTGGTTGTAGGTATTATGTTTGATACTGAACCAGCTCGCGAAAGCTTGCTTATGCATTATGCCAGTGTCCCTTCCCGAAACTGAAGAAGAGTAGCCCACATAATCAGCCAAGAATGCAAGGACGATTTCATCTTCAAACTCGAAACCAAGCTCCAACGCGCTTTGCAGAAGATAATGGTGGAGAGGCAGATTTCGTGCCGCAAATGGGGCTATTTGGAAACAGCAAAATCTTCCGGGCTTCAGCACACGATAGGATTCTGACAGTATTTCCCATAAGAATCTATGATAACTTGTAACATCCTTGAATGTAGCCCCTTGACCGTAGTCCATCATGTCGAGATATGGTGGGTGGCCGATTATCAGGTCAACCGAATTATCCTCAAGGAACTTGAGGTCTCTTGCGTCTCCTAGGATGAACCTCTGCTGTTGAAGTTTGGGCTTAAGTTTCGGTTCCTTCAGTGCGACTATTTCGAAGCGCTTTTCCTTTGCTCGCTCAGCCTCTGGGTTCAGATCGATTCCTAATCCAAGGCGATTCAGCATTGCACAAGCTACGAGAGTGGTCCCGCTGCCAGCCATTGGGTCGAGAACAAGTTCTCCTTCTTGAGAGTATCTCGTAATGCAATTGAGGGGGACCATCATCGGAAACGTGCCAGGATAGATTGTTCCATTCACACCATAAAACGGGTCATGGCGCCTGCTCATGGGCCAGACAGAATGAAACTGAAACGATAGCTTGTCAGCGTACTCCTTCCAACGACTAGGATCGAGGTCGTTGATTTCCCGCCATTTATCGTTATAATTGGAATTCCTTTCAGAGGAGACCGAGTCGGACCTGCGAGATACAACAGGTATCCGTGCCCGTCGGACGACCATTTCGGTCTCACGGGTTGTTAAATTCTGTTCGACCGCAAGGCGCGCGATGCGAACCTGTTCTTTCGGATCTAGCCCTAGCAGGTGCCTTGCATGACCTTCGGTTAAGCCGTTGACACGTGTCAACGATTCTCTGACTTGCTTTGGGAGGTTGAGCAACTGAACGTGTCGGTTGACCCAGGCCACATCTTTGCCGAGTTTTCTGGCTAGCTCTCTCTGACTCAAATTGAACCGTTTGATGCCCTCGCTCAGAGCCGTTCCAACCTCTAACGGTGATAGGTTCTCTCGCTGCAGATTCTCCGTAAGCGAGATCTCGAAGGCTTTTTCCTCGGAAACGTTCATGACAATGACGGGAACGGTCTTCAGGCCTGCTTTCTCCGCCGCCTGCAGCCGTCTTGAGCCAGCTAGAAGTTCATAAAATGAGCCTTTCTTTCTTACGAGTAGCGGTTCCAGAATTCCTGTTTCTTGAATTGATTTAGTGAGTTCGTCAAGACTGGGGTCGCTCTTGCGAGCAGCGACTCTACGAATTCTGTTCAGTTCAACTTTCTCAAGGACTTCATTCACGCCAGCACCTAGTTTTCAATTATTGAATTGGCTTTCAGAATTCAAATAGATTGAGCAGCCTCGACCATGCGATTATTTATGCTATGCCAGCCAAGAATTAACAGTGAATCTCACAGAAGAGCTCCTCGAGGGGCAGTCATCATTTGAACAGTTCTGCAGCCAGTTTGACTGGCATGACTTCAAGATACTCAGCTCCTTTTTGACGAAGCTTGACTATCCGCTTGACACAACCACGCAGTCATTGCATTCGATATGGCTGCTGTTCACGCTGAGGGGCATCAAGGTCTCGAAGATGACGATCTGTCGGCGACTCGGAAAACTTGCTGCTCTCGGAATACTAAAGAAACTCCCTAAAACAAACCCAGCATTCTACGAAATCGCCAAGGGCCAGGAAGGGCTCGTTAAGAAGATAGTTTACTTCAAGAACACTGAAGAGTTCATGAAATTATAGAAACGGTTAACAGAAATGTTATCGTTACGACGTACTGTTCTCAGGAAGAGCCTACTACTACCTATATTTGCCAACAAAACTACTATTAGTACTATACCGTACTAACAAAAATATTCACATACAGATTCTCGGTATCCTCTCGTCGTTGTGGAGCGCCTTCTCATCGTATCCTTCACAATTCCGTTATCCATTTCGCATATCTTCGATGATTTGTTACGCATTTCGACTGTTTTCGTCTATTTATTTTTGAAAAATCAAGTAATTGATATGAAGACCGGCCCGAAGCCGATTGGGGGAATGCTGAAACCAAACATACTGCAAGTCTTGGAGGACGCAGGGGCTGACCTTAGAGCCTGGACAGTAACTCTCAGATTGAGACAGCTGCTACAGACACCTCATCTCAGATGGGAAACCGTTCACAAGTACTTAGAACAGATGACCGTTGAGCAGATGATATTCAGATACGAAGACCCGTCTGGAATCGTGACATACTCAAAGAATCCAATTGTTAGAGAGAAAGTTTTGTTTTAGTCCATATATTCGTCATTCAAATCTATAGTTCAAATTCGCCTGCTTGCAGCATTAGAACGCACACTTAAGTGGACAAAGAAATACTTTGGCAACTGAAAGGAACGTCTCGGCATAAACCTCGAATTGTCGATGATTCAAACAATGACTAGTCGACAATGCGTGTGGCGAAAGGTTGTACAGAGCAGTCAATATAGAAGTCTCTGTAACCCAAGATTGCAAGCAAAAGTCGTTGATAGGTGTCTAGAGCTGAATAAGTTACCTGAAGTGGATTCACGTTCTTAGGGAACTTTCCACCATGCACCAGCCAGTTCCTAATCTTAGCGTAATTGGGACTACCATTTGAAGGTGAAGCGGCAGATACCCCGGACCTGTCATTGAGTGAGTAGTACTCGAGGGCCTTTTGTAGTCTTACCAATACCAATGATTGAGGTTTTTCTTTGCCCAAGAAAGTCCAAGCACGTTTTAGCCTAGTAAAGAATGTCTCGATCCATCCCGTTTCCTTCCTAGGGATATGATTCTGAAGCCGCGTCAATAGTGACTCTAACGCTATAAAAATCACGACGAATTTTATGTCCAGATAGGTTGCAGATTTCGCCATAATACAATATTCCAACGCCAAATCCAGTCTTAGTTTCTTTTTCAGTGTTTGGTAATGGTCAAAGCTACCTTGAAGGAAAAATTGTAGGTGACCTGGGTGAATTCTTATGTCGATTACCGGTACCCTATCATAATAATCGAGGAACTTCTCATGACGTATTACGGTTGCAATAACTACGTTGTTCAGCAGGACGTCTGCATAAGCGATCGATATGTAAGTACCTGCTGCAAAAGAGAGAAGGAGCGTAACGTCTCTCATGGTGCGGTCGAGACTCTTGAGGTCCGAAGGAGTACAGACGATTGTAACCTCCGTGGTCACTTCTGGTTCTCCTGTAGACAATTTCTGCTCAAACATCGAGTAATTTCCTAATGGGTCAAAATTGAAAAAGCGCCCCGATAACCTTGCATGTATTGAATTTGGCAAGAGAAAATTGATCAATCCGAACTTGGCGGTGACGACGCCTGTCCGTGGCAGGCTTTGACCTGTTATTCTCAGTTCTCCGTTATCGCTCGGTAAAAACCGGAACCGGCTTGCCTCGCCTGAGGACTTAGTTACACCATATAGTGTGAGTGATGAGACTGTAATGCGAGCCGGTGGAGTCCCGCCCTGACCTCGGAGGCTCGCGGATTGTAACATTCGTCTGTGAACGTTGACCGCTGTTTGCAGGTCTTGTACAATTATCGTAATTTCCATTTGCGCATTTGTTCTACATTCAATCGAAAAGGGAGCGTCCACTGCGTATCCGTCTCTAAACGTAACGATTCCGCTACCTGCGTACGTTCGATATGAAGTCGGCATGGTTAAACCACGAAGAGTTTCTCTCTGTGTTCCAACACTCCTGTATACTCGTCAATCATCAATCGGGCGATTGCGTGTGTACCCACCATCAGTACCACGCCACAAGACACACATTCCGTCAGTCAAATTCATTGAGTCACTTGGCTTGTAGTTTTTAGGAGTTCGGGAATTCTCGAGCTATTCGGCATCTCTAATTCCCAAGGTATGTTGGGCACAGGGGTAGCTTCTCCAAAAGCAACCCATGTTCTCGTCAATGTGGCACTTGTGCGCTGTATCGCTGAAGCAATGTCCTCCCCAAGCTGTTTTCTCAGAAAAAGTAGGTCTGCAGGGGCATTAGTTGACCCAAATAGGAATGTTTGGATTTGCAATTCCGGTGAAATTGTTCTTAGGCTTTGGTCGATAAAGATGTGTCCGAGACCATGCTTCCTGAACTCTTTGGTTGCTACCGCGAACGTTTCAGTGAGTGCCTCTTGGTCATCGTGCATCGGTTTCGCCGGAACAAAATCATGCGCCTCCTCAAGAATGACGCACGTTTTGAAGTCATACGTCTTTTCTGTTTCCGCGAAATGTGATGATGCCTGGCTAATCAGATCCTCCTCAATACGCCATGCCATCATGCGTTGTTTCTTCTTCTTGGCAAGGATTGAACCAATCCAGTCCGGAAATGAGACATCAACAATCTCAAACAAATCACTATTTGGTCTGAGGGCAGCGATTAGAATTCTTCTGGACGTCTCGTAGAGAAGTGTATCATTGTCTCCTATAGGGGGGATTACATCGCACTTTATGCTGCCCTCGGGAATGCTGAGAGATGGAGCAAGTTGCCTCACAATTCGTTTCCACTCGCCAGTAGGGTCGATTACAACAATTCTCTTTCCGGATGCATATAGCTCGCAAGCGAGAAGTGCAGCTAACGTCGATTTTCCGTGACCAGTGCCAGCAAGTACTGCTGCATTTCGGTAGCAGAGTTTTTCTAGGTCAATGGGAACCGGATAATCTGTGCCCCTTACAGTGCCAATGTATCCATGATTCGGAAAAGGCTTTGTTGGGAAAAACTTCCTCAGGTCAACAGCCGAAGCGAGATTAACATTGAGATCAGGAGACGGGGCATCTCTCACCGGCTCAACGGTCTCGCTAGAGTTGCGTTTTACTAGATTCTTTATCGCTATTCTCTTTCGACTGTGACCGAGATCGTAGAATACGTCTACGATGATTCCTAGAAACTCACCGTATGACACGAATCTGTGCAGCAAGTCTTTATTCGTTTTAACAATTGCAATAGTTCGATTTACTGATGAAGGGGACTCAGTAACTGCAGCAAGTTCAGTCTCAGATGACATGCCCTTAACCAAGGGGGATTCACTGAGATGGAAGTTCTTTACGAATCTTCTGGTGGTCTTGTTCAGCGGCCACGTAAGGCAATAAATAACAATGAGCCTCAGACGTCCAAAAGTAATCGCTGCCGAATTATCCGCATCGTGCGAATCGTTCGAATCATTCGTCGAATCATGTCGAATCGTTCGCTGTAGTTCGGTACTTTTTCTCTAATATCTCATCCTGAGCTTCGCTCGACACACCCACTATAACGCCTCTATCGGTCTCCTGTTTTGAGAATAGCCTCGCCTTCTCTTTGTCCTTTAGAAGCCTATTCACAAGATTCTTTGCTGATTCGTGGGTTATTCCAAGCTTCTCTCCGATCTCAGCGTATGAGAGGAACCCTGAACCCAGGAGTATAGCCAGAAGCTTCCTTTGCTTACCCGTCAAACCATTCGTTATCTCTTGAACGGGTTTTAGAATCTGCGCACTATCCGAATCATGCGAATGATGCGCATTATAGTGCGAACTGATGCGAACTAGTTCGGCCAAGATTTCCTGCTTCGAGATGGCGATCATCTCCTTCAAGGGCCCTGTTATCTTATCAGGCAGCTCGTCCAACTTTCTTAGAACGTCTCGGTTGCTGTTTTCGAGACTCTGATTGTAGATGGCCGCCGTTTCAGAAGGCACCTTTCTCAGTTCTTCTCCGATACCTATGAGTGAATCATTGACGCTCTGAACCCATTGCATGACCAGCTCCCGGTCACTTGCAACAGGTTGTGTCGTTTCAACTTTCGATTCTTCTTTTCTGAACCATCGATTCCAAAATGCCATCATTCATTATTTGGTTTCGAGAGCGCTTATAGTTGAGCCATTGTGCCCGCACCCGTCCGGTATAGATGACTAATCGTCCGGTATACAAAATGAAACGAGTGGAACGTCGAAACCTTATTTCAAGGCAATGCGAAAACCCTTCGAGGAGCAGGATTGGCTGGAGAAGTTGGGCAACAAGAGATTCAGCCTCGAACGATTGGCTGGGACAACCTTCCAGAGAGGTCTGATCTGCGGTCTGATGAGATATTCATTCATCGACTGACTCGACTACCTGACATCAGAAAAACCTACGAAGCCCTCGAATGGAATACGACAGCGATCCTGCAAAATCCCACGCACAAGGGTCCAACGACGGCGAAACCGGTCGGGTTTCCACATAATTTTCCTGAATACCGAGTTCCGCTGTCCCGCTGGGGCGATGAAGTTGTTCTCCGCCTTCACGTAGACCTCTGCCGATACTTGGGCAAGATAGTCAGCTGGCCTCACACAGAACCCGACCCCAAGTATGAGCCTGAGAAGCACTGGGAAATGTTTCTCGCGAAAAATGAATTACGAGGGCCGATGGTCTTGAGTATTTTCGGATTGTTCTATAATGAATCTGCGCCAGCTGAGCATATTTCTTAACTCACTTTGCTCGCTGTCCGCAATCCATAGCTGAGAAGACAACTTAAGACTACAATTCGGGCTGGTCGCATGATTCTGCCTTGCTGAGCGAAGTGGGGGTCAAATACTTCCTTTAGCCGTCTTTGTCGGAAGATGCTGCCAGATTGCAAAAGGTTCGGAGGGCGTGTAATGCCATTTATGCGATCTCCTCACTTGGCAGAACGAAGTCTCACTTTTCAGGTTTGTAGGAAAATATGTGAAGGCGCTCAGGGCTTTCGTCCTTCATCGCGTGGAGTTAGAGAGATGTTGATAATTCTGTGAACATGTTTGCTTATTGATTTCTATGATGTAATGTGTGGTTTCGAGAACATTGATGAGTTTTGTCGCATGAATTCCATCGGACCTATATTCTGACGGGCAAAGCGCAATTCAAAACAGAATCCCGATCCGCGGAGTCGGCTCGTTCTTTCTTCCTTTCGGTCTTCGACCACGCTTCGCTGAAACGAAGAAGACTCGCCTCCCGTTATTAACTCGAGAGGATGTGAGACGATGAGCAAACTACAGAGACTTCAAGACGAGATAATAGAGATTCAGATACAGATTAGGGACTTGGAAGAGCAACGGTCGATACTAAGGAAGGAACTTAACGCGAAATTATCATCGTTGCTTCGAGACAAGAAGACGCTGAAGAAAGTGAGGCCGATAGACAGCTTCAGCAAGAGGGCTTGCTGAGTTGGTATGGGTTCTGATGGGTCAAAGCAAACAGAGCCCAAGGAGTGTGAAAACATGGCCAATGTAATGGAAGTATATCGTCAATACGAAGAGAACGCATACGCTGGAGATAACTGGAACTATCTCAACTCCACGAATATTGTTTCGGAGAACCTCAACAACACAATGCTAACGATAAGGACCGCAGAAGTCAAGAAGTTAGGTCAAGGAGAAGATGCAAGGAACAAGGTCGTTCTTTCCTTTAACGAGACCTCCAAGCAGCTTGCGTTGAACAGCACGAACAGCAAGATAATCGCAGAGAAATATGGAGACGACACTGATCTATGGACGGGTAAGCAGATTAGCCTGATCGTCGTGAAGAAGAACTTCGCAGGAAAACTCGTAGACGGAATTCAAGTCGTGACTTTGTAAGAAGCTGGGAGCATACCGCTCCCTTCTTCCATTTTTCCGAGAACGTAATCTGAAGTCATTGAGCTAGTCTGGATTCGGGACAGGTTCCCGATTTACTTCGTTCTCTATTCGCTTGAGTTCCACAATAAACTTGCCCAGATCGGTCGGCTTAGTCTCCTCCTTCAATTTTGTCGGCTTCCCGTTTGATTTACTTTCTATTTGTCGTTCGACTTTCACCAATGCGTCCTTCTCAAGTTCGTGCAGGTGATACAACAGTCTTGCGTGTTCAGCGTCCAAACTTGCGCCTCTTAGATTCCTTTTTCTGTTTAGCGTCAAGTCCTTTACATTCGAGATTTTACCAACCCTGACAAGCTCGGTTAAGACCTCAAGTCTCTCTTCTCTCATTTGCGTGGCAGGTCTGAGCAGATGAAATATCGGTATTTCTATTGGAGATGGGTCAGCCTTGACCCCTTTGGCAACAACTTCGTCCTTGTCTTTGAGGCGCGAGTATTCCTTGGCCCGGAAGTAAACCACACTGCACCCCGCAAGGGCCGCGGCGACTGTTGCTGCGACTGCCATCGGCTTGGTTCCGGTGCTTATATTCACAAAGACATCGAAGCCTCTTCTTTGTTCTCGCAAAATGACCGCATACATTCCAAGTGTTGCCTCTCTCGGATTTTGGAAGTTCACTTGACAAAACTGCAGGTTTTTTTGAAATCGATTTCGCAGTCTTCTTTCGAGATCGTTATGAATTTCGACGATTAGCGCTTTGTCGGCCTTGGCTATGCTTGCATCGTTTTCAACAATCCATATTTTGTAACAGGGTAACCTATTGATTGAGTATTCTATCCGTTCATAATCAAGGCCTGAGAGTGTAACCTGACACAGGGCCTTGGGAAATCCTGGTACGGTCATAGCATGCCTGCCTGCGTTGCTTGCCAACTCTCATAATGAGATCGCTTGGAGACAGCTGTTCGGAGACAAACTCGATCAACACGTCTGCACTGTTATCATCCGCGAACGATGGGACTACAAACTCTACGGCAGCTATTCCAAAAGCTACAGGGAAACAGAAGACTACGTACGCGAGGTCCTTGCGTACTGTTGAGGAGGTGATTGTTTGATCTGGTTCATCATACTAGCTGCAATCGGCGCGGGTTTGGGGAAGGCCCTCAGTGATGGTGACGACATACCATCCGAACCCACAAGTCACGACGTCACTGAACGGACAACGGTGCTAACGCACTACCCGAGCGGGAAAGTGGAGGATTACTAAATTGGAAATCCTCCCAACTCTCCCCATCACTTTTGGTTTTGCGATGGCTTTCGTGATACTTTGGGGTGCAGTGCTGGGCTTTGTCAACGGCTACAACGCAGCCATTTGGGTTCTCATTATGATCACAGGAGTCGGCGGCCTTACCATACTTGGCCTGCTCATGGAGGAATCAGGAGACTGGGACTATCATGAGCCCCGACGAACACACACAGTGACACATACGCGAATCGTCCACATTGAACGGCCTAGTAATTTCAAAAGACGGTTCGAGGATGATTTCGATTGAAGAAAGAGCTGCTCGTAGCAATTGCATTAGGTATGTTTGCTCTTCTCATCTTTCCCTTTCTTTTCATGGGACTTGTCGTCGTATTTGCCGTAAGGACTCTGCAAAGATGGCGAAATGAATTCTGCGCGGATGATGATTTTGTCTGACACGTCATTCGAAGAACACGCAGTGATCGAGAACCGTGGTCTCCTCGGAGGCAAGAAGATAGAAACTAATGCTGGAAAAATTAATCGAACTACCTTCTTGATGGCATGCGACTTTTGCGGTAAATATCCGCTGGAGAACTTCCTTCTGTGTCGAACGTGTGGATCAAAACTTTGTACGGGATGTTCCACGAAGGTGGACGGAGTGCCCTATTGCAGGCCACATCTAGCGCTGGTCGCGCCTCTCACTCGTCACGGATTTAAAATTCTCCTTTGCATTAACAATGAAATCGAATCGGTTCCGCAAATATCCAAAATATGTCGACTGGATAAGGACGATGTGAAAAGTTCTCTGGCGGTTCTTAGAGAATTAAAGTACATCACAGAATCTGGAATGCTATCGTTCCTTTCAAGAAAAATCACCGGCGACGGAATCAGAGTCCTCTCAGTCTACTCCAAGATTTTCGATGCAGACGAAGATGTGGCCGACGTGAAGAACAGGCTGGAAGAAGAGACTGGTGAAGACAACGATGGAACTTAAGACAGCTTTCGTCTCTGGCTTGATCTTGACGTCGATTCTCATCATCTGGTACGGCATTCTATCGTGGGCTTACGCAAAGCTCAGTGAGTGGGGAATGCCCAGCGCCGCTTACATTATCGTCTTCGGCGTGCTGATGCTGGTCTTCGTTGTTCTTGGCGGCAAGATATTCGTGAAGGAGTGATTATGATTGGATGAATGGGTTGAGGAAACAAAAGAAACGATCGAGAAACTCTCGCAACATGTCAACGCTGATAGTCTGAAGACGCTGCTGGACTTGTACGTCATAACGGATAGCGAAGAAGACAAACAAAGCATCAGGCAAGACGTTGAAACAATTCTTGGGCCTGGGCTGCAGCTGTTGCTTGATTCAGAAAATTCCTATCTGCCCGTACCTCCAGAGTTCAACGGTGAAATTCTGTTTGGCACAGTAGTCCAAGGGAACAAACGTGTTGGGAAATTTGCATTACGAAGGTCTGACCTATGTAGACACGTCGGGATCTTTGCCCAGTCTGGCCACGGGAAATCCGTTCTACTCTACAATCTCACGGACCAGTTGATCAAGAACAACGTCGGCTTCTGGTTCTTTGATGTTAAGCAAGACGGCCGTGCTCTCCTCTTGCGTCATGAGCAATTGGCAGTCATTCCATGGCAGAAATTGCGCTGGAATCCTTTGAGACCGCCACCAAAAATGGACGTGAAACTATGGTGGCAACTGTTTTCAGAAGTCTGTGGCCACGCTTGGGGAGTCTATCACGCTGGAATCAATTATCTTCTTGAGTACCTGGACCAGCTGTACGAAGATTACCAAAAGACTAGCGTTTTTCCAACGCTTGGGGACTTGCATAGGTTGATGGTTGCTAGTCAGGAGACAAGTCGGAAGCGGCTTGAGTACTACGACGTTATGTACAATCGCACTCGCACACTGGGCAGCATTCTTGGCAGCGTACTGAATTCGAATAGCGGCCTGAAACTCGAAGACCTTGTGGACCGTTTTGTAGTCTTTGAACTCGATCAGCTGAGGGCTGAAGAGCAGAATTGGCTCATTGAGGTCATGCTAACGTGGCTCTACGCCTATCGAATGACAGAGCAACACCGCGGCGAACAACTGAGACAGGTGATAATCTGCGATGAAGCACACAGAATCTGGGATGCCAACAAGGAATGGAGAGACACTACAAGAGAAATGGGAATGCCGACAATCAATCTATTCCCCACCCAGTTCAGGGATTTCGGGACAGCTTTGATCTTAACGTCGCAAGAACCAAACAAGATGACAAATTCCGTACACGCAAACACTTTGGTTAAAATAGTAGGCAACTTAGGAAACGGAACCGACATCAATTCAATCTCCGAAGCAATGGGCCTCGACGATGACGAACGAGACGTAATCCACAAGCTCAAGCGAGGAGAATGGCTAGTCAAACTCTCGGATCAGTACACTGAGCCTTTCATGATTGTCACCGCTGACTATCCGGTCGACAAGCACATTTCTGACCAAGCGGTCGCTGAGAGGTTGCGGAAATTGCTCCCTGAACTCGAAATTGAAGAGCGAAAGGAAGCAATTGGCCGCGTACAGAATGCAGAGCAAGTACCGAGGCTAATCAAGAGTCAGCTAACTGCAGACGCGTGGGGCGTACTCGCAAACGTTTGCCAGCATCCATTTCTTGGCATCAGATCTAGATGCTACGCTCTGAAAGTCTCTGGCAGAAGAATCGAATCGGCAATCCAAGAACTAGCCAACCGACACCTAATCGTGAGTTTAGAGATTCCGTTGGGAAGATTCAGGCCTGTGAAGTTCCTACTTCCGACGGATGACGCTCTGAATCTTCTCAGAGATTTCGGCTACGACTCGAGCCTATGGAAGAAAATCGGGAATGTCGGATTCGAGCATTCACTCTACCAGGTGCTTATCGCCTATTCTTTTAGAAAGAAAGGCTACGAAGCGACGATAGAGAAGAAGCTGGCTTCTGGGAGAAGGCTTGACGTCTACTGTTACGACGGCAAGAGTAAGACTGGAATAGAAATAGAATTAACAACCACAAATATTGAGGAAAAAGTTGAGGGAATAGACGAGCTTGACAGCCTAGTCATACTTGTTAAAGATGATGAAAGTCTGCGGGACGGAGTAATGTTCCTGAACGCCCGTCCCGCAATCGAGAAAGTAACTGTACAGAAAATAAGCGAATTCCTACGTGAAAATAGTACTAGAAATAGCCAGTCGGGCGTCGGACATCAGCGGTCATTTAGCGGAACAAACCCGAATCATGACGATTCTGGAATGAAGGTGCAGTGAATGGGAGACTATAGGCGGAAACGTAAACGAGTTGGGAGATCCGATACAAAGAGACGACCCTACATTCCGAATCTTGGAGGAGGCGGCTACGGAGGGCCGAGGAACTATTTCCGAACGCATGATTTTAGATACGAAAAAGAATCACCTGCAAAACTTCCAAAGACGGAAACCCGTTACGAAGTTATCGAAAGGCCATCTACCGAAAGCTATCGTCAGCCTACGTTCTATCGCCCTGAGCCGGATCAAGCTTTGATGGAGAAGGCTGTTGGGCGTGCTATGGAGAAGTATCTTCGCAATGACTCAGACCAGAAGCAAGAATCTCAGACTGAGACAGACCTCGTTTCGGAGACTCCACCTAACTTGCAAGAGGTAGGCCTCGAAGCGAATCGATTTGTGGAAACGGGGCCAGCCACAATCGAGCAGAAAGAACCTGAAATTGATCTAACTGAACCCTTGGTGGAAGTCTCGCAACAGGCCATCATCGACAAAGGTCCAGAACTATATGACGTTCCTGTCGCTGACCTAGAGCTTCTGCTTGTCGAATTAGACTCTAACCAGCTTGAAGTTCAGCCAGAGAGGAATATCGAGGCCGAACCGGTGAGGGAATAATAATGGTCACGGGCAAATCATTGGAACGAAGCGACCGCATGAATGAACTGAAAGAACATTCTATGGAACTGCGCGAATTCGAAGGAGCAGATTGGGAGGGAACACGACAAGACTCAGAACTATTGTGGAATCTCAGAGAAGCGTTGTCACGCTCAATTGAAAAGGGCGAACTTGAGGCTCGAATACTGTCCGAGGCGGTCATGGAATCAGAGCTTCACGAAGCGTACGAGCCCCCTGCAAGCGATGGCGATTTGCTTCTTGCTGAGTTAGATGCCACACCACTCGAGACGAACGTAGACCAAAAGGAGCAGAAAGTTGAGAATGCAGAATCTGCATTATAGACCTACCAAAAGCCCTGCATGTATAATCTCGATAGCACCGAAAGACTTCACCACTCAACGCGAGGTCGAGAAGCAACTCAGCTCTGCAGGAATTGAGTATCAGCTTCACAGCACAGCCGGAGTCTTCTGCATCTGGTGCGGTCTTCCCATCACTATTGTCAACGACATGAAGATTTACAATGACGGAAGGATAATGTGGCTGACAAAACACTGCAGAAAAGAATACGTTGTTATTTTCAATGTGACGAAACTAGAACAGGCGGCCGGCCTCCCGGACGTGTTAAGGGAAGCCATGATTCAGAGTCGAGCGGTTGGTCAAGGCGACGATGAGAGAATTTCGCGGCCTGACGCTGGGCAGAATGCGAATCTCGGAAGTGAGTCAAGAGCGGAGAAGGTAGAGAATGCAGAACGACCGTTATAGTACAAGAATAGATTTCGATCTCACGGGTGAATTGGCTAGGCGACTGGACGAGATAATCCAGAAAGGATTTGTTGGATCAAAGCCTGAGGCTATAAGACAAGCGCTAACAGAATATTTCAACAAACTGGACGAACAACAGTTCAGACGTGCGAGATTAAGGCTCTTGGAGAAGGAGACGAGCCAAGAATGACTATGCTGCAAAGAGTTTACAGTTTCATCCTTCACTCTGTTAGTCCCGATTTCATTTTCATTAATCACTGACTCCTAGCCTTGCAGTGATTTCTGAGTTTATCCGGTAGCATTGTTTACGGCAAATATTGTGATCTGGTTTGAAATGTCCGTCCTGTCAAATTGAACTTCTAGGCCAAGAGAACTATCCCTTGAAACGTTGTGACCAATGCAACCTCTGGTTTGAACTAGAGAATGATGAGCTTGTGCCGTTACGGGTCGACCCACTGTATTTGCGGCGCTGAGTTGCAACATATTTGGAAATTGACTCTAACTCGACCGATTGCCTCGATTGCCACAAGCCATTGGTTTGGATAAACCGAAGTAAGCGGTTACTTCAAGGCCGCGATGTTGATGAGTTGGGCTTCCGCTGCGACTCATGCAAACGTGAGTTTCGATTCAGAGAGGGCAGGCTAAAGGAGCTGAAGACCGAGCCGGACCCAGTCGCCGAACGCATCGTTATGCACCAGGCAGAAATCGACACGGTCCGGAACCGGCGTTGTCCTCATTGTGGTGGACCACTCGATGTCTTTCTTACCTGCGAGTGGTGTCATGAAAGATACTCGGTGAAGAGCGGCGAACTCGTACCGAGAAGTGAGGAACCTATGCAACTTAAGCCTAAGATGAGAGACTACTATGCCATTCAGTGGAAGCAGTAACTACACTATCCGCACGGAGCGATGGTGTAGAGCCTGTAAGGCCAGAACTCCACAGATTTCCTGCGGCTGCCGCTACTCCACTCCCGAGAAACTCAAGGTTCCTAGCGTTCTGATAAGGAATGTCACGTGGATCTGCCAATGGTGCGACCAAGCGGAGGTAGAATCCAAGGAAGTTGCCTTGCCATCAGACCGGGTTAAGATAATTCGCCGCTTTCTGTCCCTCTCAGACGACTATGATCTCTTGGGGTTGGAAATTGAAGGAAGGGCAGATGAGCTTGTGTTCCGCGTCCGGCTCCCGGACTTTGACATGGGTGAAATGCGCGCGATACAGTGGAAGCAGCAGGAGACAGGTTTCATCACAGCCGATGAACTCATGAAGGTGCAACGCGCCGGCTACAAGAGACCCGCAGCCGTCCCCCCTAAACCTGAGCCTCGCGATGTGGCAATTTTGCGGAAGAGAGAAAGACAGCGCGCTTTTGCCGGAGGTCCCAGACCATATGATTGACGAAAATTCACCCCATTCGCTCTGATGGTCAAAATATGCAAGCTAAGGCTAGGAAACGAGTTGGAGTCATAATCTGCGGGCGCATCTGGTTGGAAGTCGACCAGAAGATACGGGATTGGATTAAGAACCACCCCAACGAGAAGATCATCGATAGAATTCCAATCGTATTCACAGCTGAAAGCGGCCGATATTGCGGTGGCCTAATGGTAGAAACGTATGAAGAATCCCTCCCCTCAGACTTTTGAAGTCACAATCTCCAACTATTCCGGCGTGGAACGTCGCTTCCTCCAAGCCTAAAGAGAACCGATTACTCGTCAGACTAGAAGCCAGGTGCGCTCTTGATTCCCGAGGGTCAATCTGCGTGGCTTGTAGGAGCCACCTACAAGACGGGGTTAGTCACTCTCAGGCTGATCACATCGCCCGGCTTGGAATCGATTGAATGGATTGAAAGAGATTTTCAACCATACTACCTCACTACACAGAAACAGGGCGAACCCGTCAAGAAAATTGACCTCTTCACGGGAAACGAGTTGACACTAAACAAGGTCACCTACACAGGGAAACCTTCGAAGGACACGAAAGCTTGGGAGCTGGACATTGATCCGGCGCTCAGCTACGCGTATGATAAGGGACTGCGGTTCGGCATCCTTCACCGTTTCAGCGAAAACGGTTGGGTTCCTGATGCCTCCTTAGGCGGCGAGGATGGTTCTCGCTTTGAGAAATTGTTCGGAAGAATCAGCCGAAGCGACCGACTCAAGTATGCTTCGCTGCAGGAGGCATACGCCTACGTCAGCCAGCCCGTACCCAAGATTCCTGAAGAGAAACTCGATATCCGTGGAGTTGGCTCTGAGGAAGATTACTATAATGCCTTTCTCCTCAGCCGCTTAGCGAACCTCCCCATAAACCGAACATACAGAAACTATTCCGTCTCCGACTGGATACGTTCAATGCTCAACACCTACTACCGCTCCCATAACATCCTCATTCCCAACCCTGAAGAACTCAACCTCGGAGACACGAGAAAGCAGGTAACGGGTGCCTTAGCAATCGGGCCGGAGCCGGGTACTTACTTCAACATGCACGTCCTGGATTTCGAATCTCTTTACCCGGGTTGTATAGACGTATTCAACCTCTCATACGAGACTATCCAATGCCCCCACCCAGAATGTCGAAGTAACCGGGTGCCCGGCCAACCACAGTTACACGTTTGCACGAAAAGACGCGGAATCTACTCCGTTCTCGTAGGCGCTCTCCGTGATCTGCGTCTACAGGTCTACAAACCCCAGACGAAAACAGCAGATGAGACGGAGGGTAACGTTGTGGCCGCATCGCGAATTTTGAAGCTATTTCTCGTCTCCTGTTACGGAGTTACAATTCGAATTCATGGCTTAGCCAGTCCACTTCTGGGCGAGGCGATCACAGCTTACGGAAGATACGTCCTTCAATCCACATGGGATTTGGCGAAGAGGATGGATCTCAGACCGAAGTACAGCGACACGGATTCGCTATTCCTAGACAACCCAACTGAGGAGGAGACGTGGAAGCTCATTCAAGAGGTTGGTAGCAAGTTCAGACTTCAATTGGCTTATGATCGCGTCTATTCGGTCTGTGTTCTCAGCACTATCAAAGCCTACTTCGGTATCCTACCCAACGGAGAACCAGAAATCAAAGGTTTAGCCATCGCCAAATCCAACTCACCACGATTCTTCCAGGAAACCTTCCAACAATGCCTAACTCAACTGGCCGAAGGACGTCGCTCACCCACCGAATTCGAAACTGCCAAACAGCAGCTGACCGACATAGTTGCCGAAGCGACTCACCGGCTTCGTAGCAGATCCGTGAGTCTGGGTGGCTTAGAATATCGAGTTGAACTTAGGGAAGAGCCAGCGGAGAAGGTACGGTCGAAGAGACTTGCGCAGCCCTACCAAGCGGCTTGGCTGCTCGAGCGGCAGGGAAGGCGGCCCGATCGTGGGGACACGATTGGATTTGTGAAGGTGCTCCCGTTCAGGTTACAGGGAAGGCAATTCACCGTCAAACCAACCTCACAAGCAAACTCGAACGAGATCGACGTCGATGACTACGTCCTCAGTCTACACGCCTCACTCTCACAAGCATTCGAACCCATGCGCATTAAATTGAAAATGAATTCAACCAAGCTCTCAGATTTCGTCTAGTCTACGGTTCCCAACTACTTCATCACCTAAGATAGTGCTGAATTAGAATTACCCCATATCTGAGGAGGAAAGCGGTTATACTAGAATTAGGAGAAAGGCGGAGACTACCGTTAGCAACAAACCCAAGAAGAAAGTCACACTGGCTGCATGCCAAAGAAATGTTAGCCAAGACTTGAACGTCGTTTGTTTGTGCGATCTCTCTTCCGGTGTCACGTCATAAAAGAATAAAGAGATTGAACTTATCATGTAGAAGATCGTTGAGGCTACAAGCGCAGACCTTAGTACTAAGCTCCGTTGCGCGAGTTGGATGGCTGTTAAGCTTAACCCTGCAAGGAGGGCGGGCCTTGAGGCATTCACGATTGGTGAGAGGGCTCGTTCGGTTAGTCTCGGCAAGATGGATTTCCACCTAGGTGAACGGCCAATGTAGCTTTAACTTGCGCGTTTTCGCGCAGAACAATAGCTCAGCTCAGTGAGACAGGGAACAATCCTGAGAGATGAAAAATCAAACATAATAAGGTGATTCTTTCAGATTGATGCCTCGTATTGCCTTTGAGTTCTACTTGGAAGGGCCTTAGACGCTTTTGGAGCAATCGGCCTAGAGAACAGAGGAGGACGCGAGGATCCAAACCTCTGACCCGCTCGTCTGCCGGAGATGTGGAGTTGGTTTCGCTTTTGCGTAAGGCACGCCTGCAGGCATCATCTGATTTAATGATGTTCTTGAATCGACAAGCTCCGGAATCCAAGTGGAGTGACACGATAGCGATTGATGAACATGCAGTCTTCCCCGACTGCCATTTCATCTATGAGAAGACCCCCCATTATGACGTCGCGGTCGATGAGTCGATTGACGCGGGTAATGGACGCAGGAGATTTGCAAAATTATTTGGCCTTACAGAGGCGAATCTGAATGAACTTGCGGACAAGTACGGTAGAGTCAGTGAGCGGAACGAGGTGGGCATGGTGAAATTTAAGGGCGGAATGCGTGTCCTCGACGGGAAACCAAGCCCAGATCGCGATAAGCTCTACGTCGACCGAATGGACCCTCCTCCGATACTTGATTCCTTCGATCCTTCGAATCCCCCGAAGATTAGATTGGGACGCGTTAAATTTAGTGTAATTCTCGCGATCCGTAATGCACTGGAAGCGGACCATGTCGAAGTAAATGGGGTGCCGGTAAACTTCAGGAATCACGTTCTCAAGCGGTCGAATAAGGTTCGATCTTACCGAAACATCTTCGTTGGTGGAGGGGTAGGCGTGCATGTGAGTGTAACCACCTCGGACAAGAAGCTTGTACTCTTACGTCGATCCGCTCGAACAGAGTTTTACGGTAACAAGTGGAGCATGTCAACTGACGAATCTATGAATGGAGATATTTCATATCGAGGAGGTGCTGATAAGGACTTTGAGGCCGCGGCGGTTCGCGGTCTAAGAGAAGAGCTTGGAATAGCTGCCTCTAGAAAGAGGATAAAAATGGCGGCTTTTGCTGGAGAATATGATGATTTGGAATTCTCTGTCCATGCTCATCACGACACCCATCTGACCTCCGCTGACGTCAAATCCAATTGGCCCTTTTCTGAGGACAGTAAGGAATCTAACAGACTTGGACTAATTCCCTTGGAACCGGCCCACCTGGCCAGTCTCATCGTTAGAGGTTTTCCATCGAAAGATGGCGGTTCCTACGAGAAGTTATCTCCCGATGGAACGCGTCTGAACGTATTCCTTTTGATGCTGCGTAAGTTTGGATGGGATACGACGAGAAAGAGCATTAATAGTACAATTGCAAGGACGAAGTTGGATTCATAGCAACTTGTTAAATTGATTTTGCAGTAGTAGATTTACTGCTTGAGACATTTGAATGATGATAATTGGCTCCTCGGGACTGGAATCAAAGAATTATGCGGGCTTCTACCCATTAGGAAATCTCGTAGCACCGAAAAACCAACTGGCCCAAATCCGAACCGTTCGGGCAAGAAACGGTCAGAACTCGGGAAAAGCAAGGCTTAAAATTGGTGGACCGGGCGGGATTCGGACCCGCGACCTTCCGGAAGCTTGGTGAAGAACTTGCAAACCGGACGTTCTTTGGCCCAGCGAACACTTGGCATACCAGGCTGAACTACCGGCCCACTTGCTTACACGTTCTGACTCAAACCTTTAACCCTTCCGCGCAGACCGGATGAGCGAGAATTCTTTCTCAGTGGTTGTCGAACACGACGTCCGAGGTTGAGTTAAACTTGCTCACAATCGTTCGAAGGTGAGGTCCGTTACGTTCTTCGCGTTCTGCAAGAAGGTTAGGCATTCTTCACATACCCTCTTCTCAAATTCCCCTGCAACGAGCGACTCCTCGTCAAACAAAGGCATAGAAGTAGATTGAAGAGATTGTGCAGTAAACTTCGCTTTCCTTGTTGCAGGTTTCCTCTCGCAGACTTCACACGTACCAGGCCCGCTTCGCCTCAGCATCCGATCGATGATTCTAACCCACCACCCTGATTATCGTAGGAATTTACGCCTCCCGCCTCAAAAATGAATTGTTGAGGGCCGCCGAGGGGACTTTCACGTCGCGAGAACGACGCTTTGAACCCCTTGGGGTCGTCTTAGTTTCACAGTACTCTTGCATCCTCTGCACCTCCAACCCAGAATATGAATCTTGATTCACATTACAGTGCAATGTTCTCGATGACACCTGAGGTCGCAGCCGATACTGGCATTCACCTTGGAGACGGTCACCTATTCATCAGACAAAACGGAACCAACACTAATTATTGCTACGATATCACAGGGAACGCTCTGGAAGACCAGCTCTATCTTCTAAGTCATGTTATTCCGACCATCGAATCGGCATACGACCTCCACAAGTTTGGAGTTTATCTCGACCCTGGAAGGACTTGGATGTCCATCGTATTTCAAAGCAAGAACGTTGCACTCTTCAAGCACAGGGTCCTTGGCCTTCCTAATGGACGAAAGATTAGTCCCTCAATACCCTCCGCCATTCTTGACGACGCTCGTCTGATGAAGTATTTCGTGCGAGAAATCCTTGCCACAGACGGGGTCCTAGGATTTTACAACGCCTCAAAAACCCAGCCTCACAAATATCCTAGGATCCAAATCAAGATGACTGCACGAGCGGTAATTGAGGAATTGGCAAAATTTCTCGGGAGAGAACTCGGCGTCAATGTTTCTTGCAGATTGAATGCCGAGCCGGGTGGATTTGGAAGACGCCCACGCCACATCGCACAGATCAATGGTTCTGCCGACATCGATCTCTGGAGAAAGGAAATTGGTTTCTCGAACCCATCTCACATCTCACGCATGATGGTCTTCGAAGAGCTTGGAGAATGTCCGCCTAGAACTAGCGTGCTCGACCGTCTGTCATTTCTCACTGGCTGCATGTCCACGCTGAAGGTTTCAGGAGCTATTCCGGAGTCCGCTTTTGAGTCCGCAATCTCCAGAATGAGGCGAGAATTCGGGTCACCTGTTCTAAACGCGCCTCGCACTATCGAGCGAATTCAAGAAGTCAATCTACGGCTTCGAAGTCTTGTGAGGGAGCTCCCTAAAATCGTTGAATTGAGGACGACGGAGTCTTAATGGTGAGGGCCGCCGGCGAGATTTGAACTCGCCCCGTAGGGTCCACAGCCTTGTATCCCTAAGTGGGTCTATACGCTACCAAGGTTCGCGGAGTTTAGGACTCCTCTACGCTACGGCGGCCATCGCGTGTCCGTGGAGGTCTGTTCTCATATCAACTTTTCCAAGCTGCCAAAGTTGAGGGTTCATCCGAGGCCGCTGCGAATCGAACGCCTTTTCTTTCTAAACCTGGTCATTGTTCGCTGGGGAGATTGGTTTTTGATCAGACTTGGGATGCATGTTTCAATTTCGGGGACAATCGATCAAGCGGCTGACCGCGCCCGCGAACTAGGCTGTGACACGTTTCAAATGTTTACCAGGAACCCGAGGGGCTGGAAATACAAGAAGCTTGACCGCGGAGAAGTTGCAGAATTCAAAAGGAAGGTCGGGTCGTACAACCTAACTCCCGTCGTAGCCCACATGCCCTACCTGCCGAACCTTTCCTCGCCTAAGAAGCTAATTTACAACAAGTCCGTGAAATCGCTCAGTGGCGAGCTTGATAGGTGCGGGACGCTGGGAATCCCATACATTGTGACACACCTGGGAAGCCACCTCGGTGAAGGCTCCGACGTAGGCTTAGAAAAAATTGTGGACGCAATAAACCACGCACTTTCAGAGAACCCGAACGACGTCATGCTCCTCCTCGAAAACACCGCGGGAACCAAGAACAGCATGGGCTCCTCTTTCGAAGACATTAAGAGAATCTTGGACCGAGTCGAGAATAGAAAACGCGTTGGGATCTGTTTCGATACTGCGCACGCGTACGCGGCCGGCTATGACCTGCACTCACCACGGGGCGTTGACGGCACTCTCGGGAAATTCAATTCTATTCTGGGTTTCAGCATATTGAAGGTAATTCATCTGAATGATTCGCAGGTCGGTTTAGGTTCCGGCAGGGACAGGCATGAGCACATAGGCTTGGGATACATTGGAGAACAAGGTTTCAGGGCGCTCTTCAAGCACGAGGCGGTTCGAAACCTCCCCTTCATCATGGAAACACCCATCGATGAACGCGGCGACGAGAAGGAGAACATGCGAAGAGTAAGGGAACTGTCAGCCTGATGAGAACTCTCTCAACAGCGCTTCGAGTTTGTTCGCGAATGCTCCTCGAGGAAACACGGCGTTGATTCCAGTGCGCTGCGCCTCTTCAGCTAAACTGCTGTTCACGTGCGAATAGTACCCGACCACCTTACAAGACGAACTCCGGGCGAGGCCTTCCAGGACCGCAAATTTTCCCACTGCGACATCAAGGTTCACGAGAGCGACCTGTGGCGTCGATTGCTTGGCTTCTTGGAGAAATTCATCTAAATTGTCGAAAACCTTTGCGGAGAAGCCAACCTTCGCGGCGGCGCTCTCTATTCTTGATGAGAATAGGAGGTCGGGTTCGAAAACAATTAGTCGACTCATTGCATCACGCCCTTCTCGAAGCGTACACACTCAAGAATTAAGGAAAACGAAATTGATTAAAGTTCGCCCGGCATTCTACCCGACGCAGCCATGATATTCAGGCAAGTACCCGTTGGCACCTTCCAGAACTTTTCATACATTATCGGAGACGAGAAGACCAAGTCAGCTGCGCTGATCGACCCTGCTTGGGAAGTTGACAATTTACTGGCGCAATGCGAAGAATTGGGTTTGAAAATTACACGAGTCATCAATACGCATTCCCACCACGACCATATCGAAGGGAACGAAGCCGTCGTTAAACGTACAGGCGCAAAGGTGGTCATGCACGTGAAATCCCCCGTGAGAAAGGATATTTCGGTAAAGGACGGCGACACTATAGAAGTTGGATCGTTGAAGCTGAAAGTGTTCCACACACCAGGCCATTGCCCAGACCACATCTGCCTACTCGTAGACGGAAAACTACTCACAGGGGACACTTTGTTCGTTGGTGAATGCGGCAGAACAGACTTGGCGGGCGGAAATTCTGGGGATCTGTACGATAGCCTAGTAGAGAAGATCCTACCCTTGGATGATACAATAGAGGTCTACCCGGGCCACGACTACGGAAAAACAACGTCCTCAACTATTGGGTTCGAGCGCAGAAACAATTACACATTGAAAAGGCGCACACGGGAAGAATTCATTAAGTTCATGGCTGAACCATAAGCCCAAAGGCGCAGAGAACAGGCTCGTGCAAAAGGCCGAGAACGAAGAAATTCTCAGAAAAATCCTTCATGCCATAGGAGATGTGCCGAAGAATGTCTATTCCCCGAGTGACGACACTTTCCTAATGCTGGACGCCATCGCGAAAATATCGGTTGGAGGGAAGCAAGTGCTTGACATCGGGACTGGCTCAGGCATTCTTGGGTTATTTTGCGCATCCCGTGGAGCCCATGTCACAGTGACAGATGTTGACCAGTCAGCATTGGAATATGCACAGAAGACCGCTCGAGTGCTGGCGCTAGGCCTCCAAACAGTCTTGTCAGACGTGTTCTCGAATGTTCAAGGGAAGTTCGACCTGGTCACATTCAACCCGCCCTACCTGCCTAGTTCAACGGTTGAAGACAGAACCGTCGATGGAGGACCGGGTGGCATAGCTCTGTCAAAGCGGTTCCTAGGCGGACTTGGAGAGCATCTCAATTGCGATGGAACCGCCTTACTCTTGATCAGTACTTTGAATGATTCTGCGTCTCTAATCTCTGAGGTGAATCCTGAGTTCCAATACGAGGTAATGGCGAAGCGTCAACTGTTCTTTGAGGAGCTGCAGGTGCTAAGTGTTCGGTTTCGAGATAGCCTCGCCTGTTAGCGATTTTATCGCAACGTCGTCTTCGTAGAATTCCTTCTCGTTAGCCGTCTTCCTTCCGGCGTAGCCCTCATGCAGCTCATGCCAGAAGGCGACGTTCTCCTCGCCTAATTTCCAGCAGAGCCAAACGCGTTTGCCGAGCCTTACTGCTGGGAAGTCAAGTAGTCCGATGTTCAGGTCCTTCAGGACGCAGCCGAGTTCCTCAAGCTTCTGAATTTCCCTCCCGAGCCGTTCCATGGCATCAGCCATCTCCGTGTCGTCCTTTAACGCGTCAGCTTCTTTCTTGATTGCGATGGATCGTTCGACCGTCTCCTTCACCTGAGGTAAGAACTCATTAGCCTGCTTGGGGGTGAAGAAGATGGGCAAAGTTGATTCTCCTCCAACATCTCCGTGCGAAGAATAAGAGCTTTGCATCCATGAGAAGGGTTCGGGCATGAGAGTAGAAGGATGGGCACGCGAACTTCTTATCGAATCCCGATTGGGACATTTGGCTACTTCAACGAAGCGTGGCCAACCACACGTTGTTCCTATATGTTACGTGCTCGATGGAGCCACGATTTATACTCCAATCGACGAGAAGCCCAAGCGAAGAAAGCCGATCCAATTACGGCGGGTCCTGAATATTGCTGAGAACCCCAACGTGTGTTTGGTCGTAGATCATTACGAAGAAGATTGGAACGAGCTGAAGTACGTGATAGTGCGTGGCTCCGCAGAAATTATTCACGACGGAAGAACTCATGAGCGAGCAGTTATGCTGCTACGGGAAAAATACAAACAGTATCGTCAGATGAATCTTGAAGACCGGCCGTTAATCAAAATCAAGCCGATTAGCGTAGTCGTTTGGAGTACGGCTGACATCTAGTGGGGAGCTTCAGGAGCGCTTTTTACTTCATCCGACTATCCTAGGTCGAATACTATGCTAGAGACGCCGGCCAAAGTCTCAATCTCGTCAGCTAGACGATGCAACTGCCCCGAGAACCACCTCAACTGCATGTCGCCTAAGGAATGGATCAAGGCACAGATCGGAGTCTGGAAATGCTTCTACGAGAGACGGGACATCCGAGACAAAGAAGTACACCCCGCAGTGATGCCCCTCGCCCTAGCCAAGAGGGCAGTGGAGTTATTCACGCACGCGGGCGAGCTTGTAGTAGACCCTTTCAATGGAGTCGGCACGACACTACTCGCCTGCCAGGACATTGAGAGGAATGCGGTTGGCTTTGACATCAACCCCCAATATTGCGTTACCGCGAGGCAGCGGCTGGAGATAGCCGGACAGAAGCATGAAACTCAGCAGATCGTACTCTGCGACGATGCACGAAGAATATCTGCATACCTCGAAGAAGGTACAGTCAGTTTGATTTTCACCTCTCCTCCCTACGCGAACCTCCTCAACAGGCCGAGGTCGAACAAGAGCAGAAGAGGCGAACTTAGGCGGAACAAACAGTACCTCAAGGTAGAACAATACAGCCAAGACGACAGAGATCTCGGAACGCAAGCTTTCGAAAAATATACGGAACAAATGGGGACCATTTTCAGAAGTCTTCTTCCAATCCTGAAACCCAAGGGTCATGCGGTCATCAATGTGCCAGATATGTGGTGGAAGAATGACAAACACGGAATGAGAGTCCCACTTCATATGCATGTGCACCATGCCTTAGTTGAAGCGGGTTACGAGCTTCGGAACACAATCATCTGGGACAGAACCAACATAGTCAATAGAGTAGGAATCTTCGGCTGGCCGTCCAACTACATAACCATGGGCACAACGTTCGAATACCTTCTCGATTTTTGGAAACCAACTTCGCCTTAATTCTTGGCTGGTTAAACCAAAGGCATATGTACGGTCCAATTGGTTCTGTGAGGAAAACTCACGAGATTCGAGAAGCCATGAGCCAGACCACGGAAAGTACGAGCTTTGAGTCACGCGAGTTAGCCGTGGTTGGCAATTTCTTCTTCTGCGAGGTTTGCAACGTCGTCTGCGAGTATGGCGACCCTATCTGGCTGGAACACCAGAAGGAGATGAAGTATCATAAGATGAAGCGGATGCTCCTTCTCCGATGCTGGAACTGCGGAACGGTTGTTGTGGACGCCTACGCTGAGTATTCCTTGGAGCGAAACCAGTTCTGGTGCAGGAACTGCATCGAGAAAGTTGGCTACCTCAAGTTTAGGTCCGCAACCTGAGCCGAAGTTCATTGCCAGCGTTTCGTTGTTCCTTTCCGGTAAGCCTTCCAATACGGGTCAAAACTAGGATAAGTAAGACGAACCCGCCCTCGACGTGTTGTTGCCTGCGCTGATCGGGTCTTTGTCAAGCGGCCGACCACGTGCGATGAGATCCCGTTAGACTTCAGTTGGTTCAAGACTCTTGCAGTTTTATTGGGGCGGCACGCGATTATGAGAGTCCCTTCGCTAAGGGATATCAAAGCGTTGATTCGAAAGAACTTACAAATCTCCCGGGTCTCTTCGGATACCGGAATAATGTCCAAGTCGATTTCTACTCCGAGGCCCGATGCGTTTGAAAGTTCCAGGACAGCGGCAATGACGCCGCCCTCTGTTGCGTCATGCATGGCTGTTACTCCATTCTGATGAATTCCAACAGAAGCCGCTGTGAGAGCGTCTTTTACAGTCGATACTTCGAACAGGTAATTCCGAGCCTTCTCGAACAGCCTGCTCCCTATTACACTTTTGATTTTTCGTGGGAATGCTCGTGTGAGAATTGCCGTCGTTTCAACAGCTGCGCCTTTAGTTAGGATGACGTCGTCGCCACTTCCGGCCATTTCAGACGTCAGGTACCGCTCCTCACGGCAGACCGTATACATTACGCCGCCCCCGATTACCGAATAGCCGCAACCTTGGTACTTTCCTGTGTGGCCCCCCACGATTGCGAGCCCAAGCTTCTTGCACTCAGAATGGAAAGCTTTCCAGTACTCGGCAAATTGGTGATTACTCATCTGCGGGGGCAGATTGAAGTCGAAGATTCCGTACTGTGGGGCGCAACCGCAAGTGGTTAGATCGGAGGCTAACAGGTTGACTGAGAGCCATGCCGATTCAGATGGGCGTAAGCCCGGGATGAAGGACAGCGGGTCGGTTGTTGCCACCAGAACTCTCCCTCCCCCAACTCTGACAACTGCATTGTCAACGCCAAATCTTGGGCCAACGATTATTTCTCGACGTACGGCGCCGAGCCTAGGATAGATAACTCTGTCCAAGTAGTTTCGGTTGACTTTTCCAAGATAGCCAGTCAACATTTTTCGCCTGACCATTCTCTTCATATGTTGAACAAGAGAAGAAAAAAGGGGTTTTATTCCGCGATTCTACGTAGTGAATCAGAGATAGATTTCTAATACATGCCTCTTTTGCAGTATGAACATGAACACAGAGCTGATGATGAGTTCTGGAACAAGATACCATGCATTGTATATTGCGGAATAAAGTGCTGGATTCATTCCTGCTGGTGCATACGTTGCGAAGAAAACGAGCCCTGAAGTGAAATGGCAAAGGAACCTTCCACCTATGCCGACCGCGACGCCGAGCACAGGTGAGTGTCGGAAGAAACCAGCTAACCCGAGTGCCCCGAAAGCCAGTGGATAATCAAGCAGAACTTGAACTGGATGGTATATGAAAGGTTCTTCCACGAGCACCACTAAACCGAAAGCAATTCCCGCCAAGATCCCAATCCGCGGACCCCTTCGTGCGGCAACAAAGAAGATTGGGACCATTGCGGCAAGGGTCACCCTGCCACCTTCTGGCATCTGCAACGGGAGAAATCCGGAAACGTACTCAAGGACTCCTGCCAGAGCGACCATAGCGATGATTTCCGTTAGTATCTTTGTTTGAATTTTCACTGTCCAATTTCACCTCCACGATTTGGTTGAAGGTTACCGAGGACAGCGATATGGAACGCTTTGGATGGATTGCGGAAAGTTGCGCGACTTGCGTTCACTTAGCACACTCCCTACGCCGGCATTACCCGGATCAGGTTCACGGGGTCGACGGCGACGTGAGCCGTCCTCTCAGCCGGGACCTTCCCAGCTCCCCCGGTACCTTCATTCGAAGCACAGAGTAATGGGAAATTTAGGGTTAACTCTCAATTAGCGAATTCTGTACCGAGGTTAGGTGGCGAACTTCCGCTTGGTAGGTTAGCGGAGTTAATTGAGACTGGCTCTCAATCTAGCTTCGTGTGTGGAGTGAAAGATAGAATGATCCGGTTGAATGATGATAGCAACTTCTCACCCGTCAGGCGAGGAATCCAATCCGGGCCTTAACGCGTGTACTTTGATTCAATTGGGACTCTGTGAACGTCGACCCTAGGCGGTGCGTAGAGTGTGATGAATGGTTCCGGCTTTGAGGTTTCACCTACCAAAATTGAGCCCGAGGAGCTGCCCAGATCAGCGAACAAGACGGTGCCGTCTTCTAAGGCAAAGATCGCAGCGTGAATTCGTGAAGGAATTATTCGGATGCGGCTGTCATACTGTTCAACCTCGCTCTCCTCCTTCGATGACCAGACGATTAGTTTCGAATCGGGACGTTTGCGCCTACCCATCACATAGACATTTCCGCTCTCAATAGGGACTGAGTTGAGGCTGCCGGACAGGAGCCGACGGGAATCTTTGTAGAAAAGGGACGTAGTTCGGCCGAGAATTATGACGACGGGATCGATGGTGTCGCTGACCTTAAAGGGCTCATAGACCTTTACAGCACCCTCTCCATATTGCCCCATGTATGTGCTGAAAGATTCGTCGAACGAGGGGTACTTCTTTCGGAAATCGTCCACTACGGTTCCGAGTTTTGATTTAAGGGAAGAGAGCGCTTGCATCGGCCTCGAGCCAGAATTCGAGGCTGGATATAATTAAACTCTGGGAGAGGTGTGATATTGTTTTCAGAGTTTGCACGCTTGCTCTGGCCTTACGCTGCGAATATTTATCATGGCGTGGAGGAATAGTTAGATTTGGAGAAGATTCCACTTTTCGACCCAAATGCCATACGGCGCCAAGCGAGTGAGTCGGAGTGGTTCTGCAATGAAGTTTATCGTGTGCATCAAGCAAGTTCCGGCGGTTTCGGAGCTCAAGTTTGACAGCGTGAAAAGGACACTTATCCGGGAAGGAGTTCACAACGAGATTAACCCGTTTGATAGAAGGGCCCTAACCTTCGCTGCCACCGCTAAGGAAGAGTACGGCGGCGAGGTGGTTGTTATGACGATGGGACCACCCCAAGCTAAAGAAGCCCTGACTGAGGCTATGGCGATGGGCGCCGATCGTGCCCTACACCTGTTAGATAGAGCGTTCGCTGGATCCGACACCCTAGCTACATCACGTGCCCTCTCAATGGCGATTGAGAGAGAGACACCTTTCGACATCATCCTGTGCGGAAAGTACAGTGTGGACGCGGAAACGGGCCACGTCGGCCCTGAGGTCGCAGAACTTCTTGGAATCCCCCACGTGAGCGGTGCAACCAAAGTTGACCTCTCAGCCAGCCACGACAGAGCGACAGTCGAAGCCGAAACGGACTACGGGTTCCAACGAATCGAAGCACCATTACCACTTCTCCTAACGTCCGCTGAACGATTAATCAAACCCTACAACCCAACCCAAGAGGAACGGGAAGCCGCGAAATCAAAACCCTACAGGGCCGTTACAGCGTCCGAACTCAGCCAAGACGCTTCACTGTTCGGGTCCAAAGGCTCGCCAACGTCTGTTTCCGAAATTTACTCCATTGAAACCAAGAGGAAATGCGAAATCGTCGGTGGCTCGACGCTGGAAGAGAAAGTGAAGAAACTTGCAGAGAACCTAGCCGCGAGCGGCCTGTTCTCGGGATGGAAGGAGGTTGAGGAAAAGAAACCCATGCCCCCCGGGTCTCGTGCCCTAGGAATGAGTAAGCCGTTTTGGGTTTTCGCTGAGATGGTGCAAGGCCGCGTGAGGAGCGCAAGTTACGAATTGATTGGGCGGGGACTCGAGCTTGCGTCCAAATTGGAGAGCGAACTGTGCGTCGTCGCCCTAGGCGATAGCCCCGAGGAGCATGCCCAGGACTTCATCGCGCACGGAGCTGACAGAGTCTACTTGGTTAAGCATGAGCAATTGTCGGCTTACTCGAGCGACGCTTACGCCGCTGCCCTAGCTGAAACGAGTCATCAATACCAGCCCTTCGCGGTTGTGGCAGCTGCCACGTCCCTCGGCAGAGATTTCATGCCAAGGGTAGCCGCTCGGCTTGGGCTAGGTATGACAAGCGACTGCATCGGACTAGAGCTGAACGACCAAGGGCAACTGGTTCAATTGAAGCCGGCATTTGGCGGAAACATTGTAGCACCCATCATCAGCCGTACATTTCCACAGATGGCAACGGTTCGGCCCGGAATGCTGACCGCAACAGTAGCGAACCCTTCCAGACGTGGTAGTGTGGTTGAGGTACACCCAACGGGTCTGAAGGCAATGGGCCGGGTGGTCGAGGAAAGGTTCGAGTCAGATCGAGACGCGTTGAGATTAGACAATGCGGACGTCGTTGTGGCTGTAGGATTTGGCGTTGGCGGACCTAGTAATATGAAGGTAATCAATGAATTGGCTGAGGTCTTGGATGCGCCGATAGCGACTACTAGGAAGGTTGTGGACATGGGCTGGTTGCCCAGGCAGCTTCAGGTTGGGCTAACAGGTAGATCCGTGGGACCGAAGCTGTATTTAGCGATCGGCGTGAGAGGCGCATTTAACCACACGGTCGGAATCGGCCGGGCGAGGATAGTTGTAGCAATCAACAGCGATCCAAATGCACTAATCTTCAAGAATTGCGATTATGGCATTGCAGCCGACTACGCCGCTGCCGTCCCATTATTGACCGCTGAGCTGCGCCGATTAAAAGCGACCCCTAAACCGCTCTAACGAAGGACTTAAAACCTAAGGAACATCCCCAGAAATTTAGATGCCCAATGCCACTAGTTAAGGCGTGCAGCAAATCCGACGTGCCCCCTGGCCGCCTCAAATTCGTCAACGCTGGCGGAAAGGATATTGTCCTCGCCAATATCGGCGGAAACTTCTACGCGATGGATAACTGGTGTACGCATGAGCAAGGAAACCTATCAGAGGGCGCACTCAGGAATAATGTTGTAACCTGCCCAGAGCACGGAGCCCAGTTCGACGTCACAACTGGAAAACCTCTCATCGGGCCTGACCAAGAACCGGCGGATAGCATCCAGCCGGAAAAATCGTACAAGGTTACCGTTCAAGGAAGCGACGTTATGATCGAAATATAGCCTCATAAATCGGGTTGGAGTGTCCTAAAGCCTACGGCGCCTCTTCTTACTTCATTTGAAGCTTGGACCGCCCGGCGAGATTCCAGCCACATTGTAACTCTCCTGAACCCGTTGGGTACGGATATGATTGTAGAGCTTGGAGCAGGCTACGGGTACGTTGCAAGTAAGGTAGCCAACCAATCCAAAGAGGTAATTGCAATTGAGCCCGCTCAAAAGAAAGTGCAGCACATGCACCGCACGTATCCAAACCTAGATTGTATCCTAGCCGTTGGAGAGGCAATTCCATTTCGAGATTCCTCCTTCGAAAAAGGTTACGCAAAGAAGTCGCTTCATCATATGACTGACATAGATCAGGCAATGAGGGAGCTGAATAGAATTCTAAAGCCAACTGGATGCCTGTTCGTAAACGAACTGAGGCCAGAAGGCCGATGGAAAATCATCGACTGGATCGAACGCAAGATAAGAAGGGTTCACGTGAATTTCCTCACACCCGACATCTTGAAGCAAAGATTGGAGAAAGTGGGATTCTCTGTCACCTCTCTGGAAGACAAAGCAAGCGGATACTACCTAGTTGCGAAGAAAACCATCTAACTCTCGGGATTTAGTTCTGTTCAATGGTAGGTTAGTTTTCCGTCTACAACCTTCGCGCATTGAGTGTATTCATGCTCCCGGCTATGCGTCTCATCGAAGATGTGTGTGACGTGCAGTCCATTCGATTTCAGGTAATCGGATATCATTGACCGGTGGCACCTCCAATAAACGGCCTCAGCACACATTATGGCAACGACCCCCTCACCTGACAACCTGAGAAGCTCCTCGGCGCCATCGGTAAAGGCCGAGGTCTCCATGTAATCCGCATAATTCCTGAACGACTTGTTCTTCCAACAAGCGTTCTTAGATTCTTGCCCGAACCCTTTCCTCCGCCCGCCGAGCTTCTGCAACCAGATGTAACGAATGTTGTGTTTGGGGAGTTCAGTTTCTATCACTTCGGTGTTGAATTGGGGATTCTTGAACGAACGGGGGAAACTTCGCACGTCAACTAAGATGTTCACACCATGGGCCGACAAGGAGCGTACGAGTTCGTCGAAGGTTCTAGTTGAATGACCGATTGTGAAGATTTCCAATGAGGCACGCCGACTAGTGGAAGGAGTAAGGCTTGTTCTGTTTACATTACTTCGACGTCGTGTGGGTAGCTTTCCTTCAAACCTGCTTGTGAGATTTTGACGAAATTACCTTTACCACGGAATTGCGAAATTTCTGTTGCGCCGCAGTAACTCATCCCAGAACGCAGGCCCCCAACGAGTTGGCTAATTAACTCTGAGGCGTTGCCCTTGTATTCTACGAACGCCTCCACACCTTCCGGTACGTAGTCTAAGAGGTCGACTGCAGCGTCCTCTTCTGCCTGTTCGGATTCTCGAGATGTCCGGTCGTAGGAGGCAGCTACTGAAGCCATTCCGCGCACTAACTTGAATTTCCTGCCCTCCCTCATCACGGTCATCCCCGGGCTTTCCTCCGCCCCCGCGAGAAGGCTTCCAACCATCACGGTTGAAGCGCCTGCGGCGATGGCTTTCGTAATATCGCCCGAGTTGCGTATCCCCCCATCAGCAATTATTGGCACACCATTCTCGTCGGCCACCTTCGTACATTCGATGATAGCCGTAAGCTGAGGGACTCCTGCCCCTGTCACAATCCGGGTGATGCATATCGAACCGGAACCAATTCCCACCTTCACGGCGTCCGCTCCAGCAGCGATAAGGTCCTCGGTTCCCTCCTTGGTCGCAACGTTGCCCACAATCAACTCAGCTTTTGGCAGTGACTTCTTGATGTTGCGAACGGCTTCGAGTGTAATGTCGGAGTGGGCGTGGGCCACGTCGAGAACGAGCACGTCAACACCAGCTTCACACAACTCCCTGGACCTCTCTAGGTAACCTGCCTTCACGCCAACAGCCGCACCGACCAACAAGCGGCCTTTCTGGTCCTTCGAAGCGTCCGGATATTGTTCGAGGCTGAGCATGTCGCGGCTTGTTATGAGGCCGCGCAGTTTTCCGTCCTTGTCGGTCAATGGAAGTTTTTCGAGCTTGTTTTTGTGCAGAATCCGTTCCGCCTCTTCTAGAGTTATCCCGGCAGAGGCTGTGACCATGTCCTTGATTCCAGTCATCATTTCACCAACCCTTTTCTCCTCGTCGCGTTCGAATTGAATGTCTCTCGTCGTTAGGATCCCCTGCAGGTGCCCCCGCTCATCTAGGACGAGCAGGCCAGATACTCCCTTCTGGGACATCAAGCGTTTCGCGTCCTTGAGCTTCAGATCAGCCGTTAGGCTGTAGGGTTGCTCTATAACGATGCTCTCGGAGCGCTTCACTTTCAGAACTTCTTCGACTTGCTGGTTTATCGTCATGAAACGGTGTATGATGCCGATCCCGCCAGCGCGCGCCATTGTGGCAGCCATCGAATGTTCAGTCACAGTGTCCATCGGAGCGCTCACCATCGGGATGCGTAACTCGATATTTCGTGAGAGGCGCGTCCTGGTGTGCACATCCTTTCGGGAACGAACAGTGGACTTCTTCGGGATTAGCAGAACGTCGTCGAAGGTCAAGCCGTCAATAATCTTCTCTGTCAAGATTCATTCACTCATTTCTCGAACTGGGAGCGAGCAGCGTTTTGAATCGCCAAGTAAGCCTCGGAAAAATTCCTGATTCACCGGGCGTCAATAATGTGCCCGTTACTGTTCCGGAGTTTTGTGTTCGAATTTAAACTTTGGTTGGGCCTTCGCGTGTTCGCGTATGGTTAGGCGGCGTTAAGGTGAGGTTAAATATGCCGTACGGCATGTTTTGAGCCGTGCTACGAATTGTCATACAAACATCCCGAAGTTCTTGTTGAAAGCGACTGGGTAAGCCAACACTTGAAAGATAGCAATGTTCGCATCGCCGAAGTCGACTATGACCCCATCGCCAACTACAACCTTGCCCACATACCCGGCGCAATACTCTTCGACTGGAAAGCTGACATGAACGATCCCCTATCCCGAGACATAGTCAACCAAAAACAGCTCGAGGACTTACTCTCCAGGTCCGGCGTAAACAAAGACACGACGCTTGTTCTATACGGCGACTTCAACAACTGGTTTGCAGCTTTCGCTTTCTGGATACTCAAGTACTATGGCTTTGAGAAAGTCGTTTTGATGAACGGCGGGCGAAAGAAATGGCTCTCCGAGGACCGGGAAGTAACGAGGGAATTACCCGCACACACGCTCGCAGTCTACAAAGCCAAAGGCCCGAACGAGGAAATCAGGATTTATTTGGACGGCGTAAAGAAATCACTTGGAAAAAGGGACAAAGCGCTCGTCGATGTTCGCAGCCCAGCTGAATTTACTGGGGAAATAACGGCCCCACCTGAATACCCGAACGAACACGCGCAACGGGGAGGGCACATCCCTGGCGCCGTGAGCATACCATGGTCTCAGGCTGTGAAGGAGGATGGAACCTTCAAAAACGCAGAAGACTTGGCCAAATTATACCAAAGCAAAGGCATCACACCGGATAAGGAAATTATAACATACTGCAGGATCGGCGAGAGGTCGTCATTTTCATGGTTCGTTCTAAAATACCTACTCGGCTACCCGAACGTAAGGAACTACGACGGGTCTTGGACTGAGTGGGGAAACATGGTCCGCAACCCAATCCAGAAACCGTAAAACCTTCGGAAAAAACCTACTTTCCTACTTCACTTTCTTGACGATGAAGTGAATCAGCTTGCCTTCCTTCCTTGACTCGAGCACCAACTGGCCTGTTTCATCCGACCACCGCTCCATTTCGATATCAGCGGTTGGATCGTCGGAAACGACGTGAACCACATCATTCAAGGCGCACCGCTCGATAAGCTCATTCAATCTAACCAAGACGGCGGCGCATTCCACCCCTATTTCCCACATTTCATAATCCGGATAGGCCTTGAAACACCTAACTCGAAGCTGGCTGATTTGCGATTTCAGTGATTCCCTAGCGCTCGTCAGATCACTTAGGGTCTTCAATTCCTCGGATAGAGAAGCGGCTTCAACTTTCACAAACCAACCTAATTCATACGGCGAATCATTTGCTAACTTCGGTCGTTCGGTTAGAACAAGGTTGCTTTCGATAAGAGTGCCCGAGAGCGGAGTTCGGACTGCGCCGAAATATTTCACACTCTCAATGGTTGCGACGCTCTTCCCTTTCTGCAGGACAGTGCCGACGGGCTTGAAGTTCACCTTGTTCAGCCTTCCCGCTAACGCGGAGTGAACGCTTGTTATGCCGATGGTGGCACTGTTCTTTCCCAGCAGCCTAACCCAAACTCTGTTATCTACGTCGTAGAGTGCGTCTTCCGGAAAATCACAGTGATCTATTTGCAACTCGCACTTTCCTTGGGCCGCACTATTGCTCGCGGAGAGTTGAGAGAGACCTCTTAGGAGCGTAATTCACGCCGCCGACAATGCGAGGAGTTTTCAGAGGTTCCAAGAGAAGCTCATTAATCTTCAGCCTACAAGTCTTATCCGTTTCAGGTTCGAAGCCGGTTATCCCGAGGATAGCTTTCGAGTTCACGGTTACGTTCCGAGGTTCACCGTACGACTTTTCGACAACATTAACGATAGCCGAGACCTTTGCACCCACTTTTTCGATTAATTGTATGCAGGCGTTTCGAGTACGGCCAGTAAACCCGACGTCGTCAAAGATGACAACACGGTCCCCCGCGATCATCGAGCCTTCGGGAATGGCGAAGTAGTGCTCGGTCTTCTTCGTAGCGGAAGGAACCTTAACATCTCCCACCACAGTACCCCGCCAAGTGCCAGGGACTTGCGGCCGCGCCTTATCGTACACTTTCACCGCGCGTACAAAGCTGAGACCGGCCATACTAGCGTAGACGGCCGCCAAAGGGGGGCCGGAGGCTTCAGGGGATAGGACCTTGGTTGAAGTTCTGCCAAGCTTCGGCCTGAGCACGTACCGCACCAGGTCGCCGAAGAACTGTGCATCAAAATTCTGATTGATGAATGGAACATCGAGCCCGCCGTCGCCTAGCACAGTGAATTGTTGTGGGTCGGTTAGGTGAGCGATGAGCCTGCCTTCGAGCCTGTCAATCCTTTCTCTGAATTTTGAAAGTAGGGTTACCTCATTTGAGGCTACGAGGAGCGAGTCACCAATCTTGGGAAGGAAGATTTGCAGGGCGAAGCCGAGTATCTCAGTTTCGCGTGGTTGTTTGACCAACTGCTGGTAACGGTCCACCGCGATCATCCTTTCAGAGAGTTGTGCCGGCTCAGTCAAGTAGCGGTTGATCTTCACAATGGTTCCGACTTCTCCGCGGACAGCTTCCGGCGCGAGAACGGCGTCGTCGTTCACCCGTACTTCATCGGTTTCCTTAAACGCGACAACTCCTGACTCACGCCCTCCAATCTCATGTGTCATGTTTCTAACCTGTGGATAACGTTAGGTGGATTCCCTTAAGAAAGATTGCACAAGTCTGGCGGGCACAAACGGTTACGAGATTGGATAATAAGTGAGATGAGCGTGGCTGAAGAATAGGCTTAGCACTTGACGGCTGCCAAGGCGATTGCGAAGGGACTCGAAGGAGTAATCATCGACGATAGCAGTATCTGCATGATTGATGGAAACGCGGGGCGCCTCATCTACCGGGGGTATGATATTCACGACCTTGCCGCCAACCTCGCCTTCGAAGAAGTCGCCTACCTGCTTTGGAATGGCAACCTACCGACCAAGACGCAGCTTGCCGACCTGAATAAACGCCTAATCATGGAACGGTCGATTCCTGCGGACCTAAAGGCAACCATCCGTAACCTTCCCCGCACCTCGAACACTCTGGATGTGCTTCGAACCGCCATCTCAACGCTCGGGACGGGCATTCCCCTAAAGAAACCCGATATCTCGGACGCGATTGCAATTACTGCGAAGATGCCGACGATCAACGCTGCATTTGACCGCCTCCGCCGCGGCCAAGAACCCCTAGACCCGCTACCGGGGCTTGGGCACGCTGCGAATTACATTTACATGCTTACGGGAAAAGAACCTGAAGAGGCCAAGGTAGACGCACTCGACAAATACCTGATTCTTCTCGCGGACCATGGTATGAATTCCTCAACCTTCACTGCGAGAATTGTGGCGTCCACATGGTCTGATATGTACTCGGCCATAACCGCCGCAATCGGAGCCCTAAAAGGACCACTTCACGGCGGCGCCCCGGCCCCTGTTCTTCAAATGCTGAAGGACATTGGAAACCCCGAACGCGCTGAACCTTGGATTAGGGATGAGTTGAAGGCTGGGAGAAGGCTGATGGGTTTTGGGCACAGAGTCTATAGGACCACGGACCCGCGGGCCGAGATCCTCCGTGACATAGCAAACAAGACAGCGGACAAGAGATTCTTCGAATTGGCCCGCAGTGTTGAGGAAACAGCCATCCGCATCCTGCAGACGGAAAAGTCTCGCAAGAAGCTGTATACCAACGTGGAATTCTATTCCGCGGTTGTGATGGATTCCGTTGGCTTACCACCGGACCTCTTCACAGCAACTTTCGCTGCGAGCCGAAGCGTCGGATGGTCCGCGAACGTCCTCGAACAAGTAGCCAACAACCGACTTATCCGGCCTGAAACTGAGTACACCGGGCCGCGGGACCGAAAAGTGGTGCCCATCGACAAACGGTGAATTGTTATTCGGATGGCGCCGGGAAAAGGAAAGTCGCAATAGAGGGCTTTCAGCAGCGCAAGCGCGTTTTCGGAGACCCTCGGAAGTTTCGCCTGAACGTGTACATGTTCACCAGTGAGTATGTACATCTTTCCGAAGACGGGATTGAGGTAGCATGGCCGCAAACCATGTACATGATTACCAGCGACCAAGTACATCGTTCAGAGGGTACGAGCTCACGAGGTGGAACGGTGCCCCGTTAGGCGGGACTTATGCAAGTCAAGCATTGACTTGAGCGTCTAGATGACCATTCTTAGATGGCGGATTAGGGATATGTAATCGCCAGAGAGCACGAAGAGAAATGCGATTATGAGCGGTATGTGCGCCTCGAGATTGCGATGTCTGAAAGCGGCCATGATGCCGTTCTGCCCAAAGGATTCGGCCTTGTGATATGCGCCTTTGTCGAACAATTCATTCAAACCATCAAATTCGAAGCTCAATTAATGGCACCTGTCGTTGTGTAGTACATTTCAACATATAAGGAATTAAGGCGATTCTCGATATGGCGAACCTCGAAAGGCCATTCAACCTGAGGCAATCTGATGTTATTTTAGATCGGTGCCGCATTCTTTGCAGAACTTGTTGGCGGTTGGGTTTTGGGTTCCACACTTTCCACAGTAAACGAATCCAGTTGTGGCGCCCTTTCCCGTAGGTTGGGTCGAGGTTGGTTTTCGTCTACTCCGCAACGCGACTGCAATCAAGACGGCCAACAAGATTATGCCTCCGAGTATGAGGAGTTGGTTTTGTTGGATCATGCTCATCAGGTCGCTTGATGGTTGAGTTGATGCTTGAGTTGAGGACGTTGAGCTTTGCGTTACTACGGCTGCATTAACTGTTAGAACCAGGTTGGCGACGTGGCTTAGTCCCCCTCCGCTCCCGGTCACCGTCAACGTATACGAAGCAGGCGCAACATCCCCTGATAATGTGACCGTGAGCGTCGAAGCAAAGTTTGGAGTTCCGGAGGGATTGCTGAAGACCCCATCGGCACCCGAAGGTAATCCTGAGACAGACAATGAAACCTGCGAGTTGAAGCCATTGAGGGCGGAAACATTCACCGAATACGATGCCGTCTGTCCCTGAAGCACACTCTGAGAGGCGGGGCTAACGCCAATTGCAAAATCAGATGCAGCCGAGACGATGAGAGTGACGGAGGCCGTATGGGTTACCCCACCTCCATTCCCAACGATGGTTAGCGTTAACGCTCCAGGGGACACTGAGGATGCCACTGTAACGCTTAGTGTTGAAGTAAATGGAGGTGTTCCTGAGGTTGGGTTAAATGACGCGGACACACCGTTCGGTAATCCTGACACGCTGAGATCCACACTCTGCTGTGGCCCTGTTACTGGGTTCACGGCGACAGTGTAGCTTGCGCTCCCACCAGGAGTGGCGCTCTGCTGAGTGGGTGAATCGGATAATGAAAAATCAAATTGCGTTGTCGTTTGTATTGCTTGTCCAACAATGAACGTGGTGCTCATTACGTTATTGCCGGGGTTTGGATCGTTATTCGTCGAAACCGACCAAGTTAACGTGTGTGTTCCTGGCGTTGCGATCCACTGCGTCTGCGTGTTCACAGTAGCGGGGTTGCCAGTTGGTCCAGGGTAGGAGAGGGACCCGCCTCCGCATGAAGCGCCGTCAATTGTGCATTCCACATCAACACTTTGCGGATATGAGCCCGATGTCGAGAGCGCAACCAACACCGCGCTGAAAGTTACTGGGTCACCAACTTGAGGGGGAGAAGGAGTTAGTGAGACTGACTGGATCGCCCAGTTTGTTGATACAGAGGCCGGTCCAACCACTTGAAAGAGTTTCTCTCCCAATACAGCAGTGTTTCCGCCCGTTTTCACAAATGAGACTTCCGCAAAGTAACCTCCTGGAGTGTTTATGCCAGGGGCAGTTACTTCGTAGTCTAACCCACCGCTGACGTGAGTCGGCCCTGCCTGCCAGATGGGCGTAACGCTGAGAGCCGGCCGAACGAGAACGGTGGTCATGCCGTTGCACCCTACGTCAGTGTAGTACGAGATCACGAAGGGTGAACCAACTTGTATCGGCGCTCCTGGTACGCCTACGTGAACACCACAAGCTCCTTCCACAGTCTGAAAAAGCGTTACAGACGAGATAGCGACCACAATTAAGATTGCGACCTTCGATCTAGCTAGCATAATCTTCCAAGTCTCGCGATTTATGTAGAAGCAGTTGAGCTGGTCAACTCAATCCTACCCATAATAAGGGTTTTGCCTTATCGTAGAGATTATCTTGCCAACCCAAATGTTACGGGCCGCTCTTACCCAGTTAGCCCGACCGTATTGTACAAGACATAGTGACGAAGTCTCGCCCTGCAAGGCGAGACGATTATAGTCCTGGGATTAGGCCCTTCAGTGCTGTGGCTGCGAAGGCAAGCCCGATTAAAGCAAGGACAAAGGTGACTATGATCGCTATGACCACAGCCAAGATTGCGATTACGATCGCCTTTACCCATCCGACCGCGAAGAAGTGCTTGATCAGCAGAAGGATTACGATAATTTCTATGATGATTCTGATCCAGCCCAGGCCGCTCAAGAAATAACCAATGATGTCACTGACAATTATCGCTAAAACAACGATCAGAATCCCATGCCAATAGGTAGCCCTGGGTGCGCCTAGGGCCTTTCCCGCCAACCAAACGAAGATACCGCCGATAATACCAGCGATTATTAGTTGAATAATTAGGCCGCCGATACCTGCAAACAAAGTGACATCGCCCGCCCATTAACTGAGGTTGAATATAAAACGAAGCCACGTTAGACGAGGCTGACGATTCAGGGAAACTAGAAAAGTTCGATCCAGATTCCGTTGGGATCCTCTACGTAGGCCCAGCGGCTTTCGTCTGATTTCATTTCCGCGATGACGCGGTAGCCGCCCTTCCGAGCTTCTTCTAGAGCTCGCGGAAGGTCTTCTACGCCGAAGGCTAGATGGTCGAGGCTTTCTCCGGTCGTGTATTCCGAGTAATACGGGCTGTCCTTCTCGTAGTAGTTCAGTTCGAGTTCGAAGGCGACGCCTTCGCTTTCCAAGTTGACGACTTCACCCTTGGTTCTCTCAAATTTGTTTCTGCCCTTGACTTTCATGCCCAGTAATTTTGTGTAGAAGTCGATGGATTTCTCTAGGTCTTTGACTCTGATTCCTACGTATGTAAATTTAGATTTCATAGGCAATCGTGAGCGCAACCTAGTGCGCGCGAATTTAACCGTTAGTTGGTCGGCTTACCGGTTTTTTGCTAGGATATTGTAGCCACGTTGATGTAGTTAGTTGTGCAAAGCACGCCGGATGAGTAGCCTTGGTTTAGCGTTCCTGTCACCGTGACCCATGTGCCGCTCGGAGGAGTGTTTGATGGTAAATTGAACAAGGTCAGGTACAGGTAGCCCGTGGACTCCATAAGGGCTGGAGCGTTGTATGGAATTGCAAGTTCCGTGCACGTGCTCGAGGGCACGTGCAAGTATCCGGAGCATTGAATCGTACCATTCTGAGCTGATGTGGTGCAGAGATCGCTTGGGGAAGCGAAGCCTGGGGGCGAGTAGTAACATCCATAATACGAACAGTTCGGGTTATTCGGATAATTCTGATAATACCCGTACCCAGGGTAACCATTTCCAAACCCAGCCGTAGTTGCGCTTGTGACCGTTCGGAAACTCGTTACAATACTAAGGCTGGTCATCGTTTGCGTGCTGTAGAGGCTCTGAGTGTTTGTTAGAAACTGCTGTTGGGTCACAGTTACTAGGGGAGGGTTCAGGCTAGTGTACCCTATGAAAGCAATTGAAACAATGGCGACAAGAACGAGCAGACCAGTAAGGATCGAACGAAGGAGACTCATTATTCATCAAGCCTTAGTTGTTATTGGACAAAGTCTGATAAGGGTATTTCTACCTGGTGGAATACGTCGTTGGGTCATACGAGGGACGATTTCACTTGCGAATCTTAGTTCTTGGCGGAGCCGGGGCTATGGCTCAGTTCACAATCAGGGACATGCTAGGGAACAGCAAAGTGGAGAAAGTAGGGGTTGCTGACCTGTGCCTTGAACGAGCCGAGGCGGCGTCGAGAAGTTTAGGAGACGAACGCGCCGTCCCACTTTCCGCAGATGCACGTGAAAACGCACAGTTAACCCGGATTATGAGAGACTGGGATGTGGTGGTTAACTCGACCTGGTACGAGTTGAACCAGCAAGTCATGCAAGCAGCCATCTCGGCGGGCATACACTACCTCGACCTCGGTGGACTCTACCATATGACGATGAAGCAGCTGGAGTTGGACAAGGCTGCGAAGGACGCGAACGTCGCTTGCGTTTTGGGGATGGGTAGTACGCCTGGAACAATGAACGTGATGGGAGCCTACGTCGCTGAAAAACTGGATGAGGTGGAGGTGATGAAACTGCGCAGCGGCTCCACGGTCGTCAAAGGAGGCGGAGGATTTCAGGCCCCTTACGCGATACGAACTGTCCTAGATGAGTTTACAATCCCACCGATCATACTTCGCGAAGGGAGGATCCGAGAGATTCCGGCGCTTTCCGGAAAGGAATCTTTCACTCTACCCGAGCCCATTGGTAAGGTGGAGGGGTACTACACGATTCATTCTGAGTTAGCGACGATGCCCTTCAACATTGGGAGAGGGATCAAGGAAATGGATTTCGTAGTCGCTTACCCACCCGAATTCACAAAATCAATCGTGCTCCTAGCCCAGTTGGGTTTGACTAAGAAGACGCCCATCAAGGTCAGGGGCGAAGACGTCGTCCCCTACGACATGTTAACTTCGGTTATTGACTCCCTCCCGAAACCCACGGACGTTGAATTAGATGTTGATTGCCAGAGGGTCGAGGGATTGGGTAAGCGTGATGGAAAGCGGGTCAGGATTTGGGTGGACGCTGTCAGCGTTCCAAACGAACGGTGGAACGTTGGCGGCGGGACGGTCGGCACAGGAACACCCCCCTCCATAATCGCACAGTGGCTCGCAATGGGAAGAATAACTAAACGAGGCACGCTGCCGCCTGAGCTTTGCGTTGAGCCTAGCGAGTTCCTGAAGGAACTGGTGTCTGGAAAACGTGGGATAACCGTGACTGAAGGAGAAGAAGAAATACGGTAGACCTAGTGGGCAGTTTGCGGTTCGAGGCTGTTGCTGCTACTTCAGCGGGACTTTCTCCATAGCTTTTCCAGCGTACTTGGTTATGAAGAAGACCACGACGGCGACTATTATGAAATTAATGATAACACCGACAAAGTCTCCTACCGCGAAATTCATGCCTTGGCCTATGGGCAAGGTGACAACCGCTTTCCTCCAATCGCCCCCAGAAATCAAGGCACCTGGAATCGGCATGATGATGTCTTGAACGAGCGCTGTAACTACGGTCCCAATGTACGTGCCCATAATGAAGCCGACAGCCAACCCAATGACGCCAGCTTTCCCAATAAAGGCCATAAACTCAGCGATGAGCCCCTTCGGTTTCACTTCGGGTGGCGCGGGCTTCGGAGTGACCGCCTCACGAATCTTCCTTAATTCTTCCAAGATCTCCTCGTCGGTCGTCATGTTAGCTCAATTGTCTCTACTGCGAATTTCTCTTATTTACTCTCCGATGATTGAGGCGGAGTAGCTAATACAAATAGCAGTTTGCGCGGTCCTGAAAAGTTGATGTCGGACAGGATTGGGTGCAAGAAACCGCTGCATACCGTGTCTATTTCCTCAAGGGCAGTAGAGTTCTGAGGTCTCTGCCGTAAGGCTAACGGCCTACAGATTTCCTATAACCATTCATCAGACCTCTAACACTTGAGAGTTGAGTCGGAACAAGGCAGACGTGCGGAGAGGTACCGCGCCCAGTCCTATGTTGGACTACTTGAATCGGCGATCGGTTTTCAGATTTCAAGATCTCAAATGCTTCCATAACTAAATGCCGATACTTGGGAGGATATCCTTTCGGTAATAGCTCAACGGGTGGTTCCCCTTGGCATGCAGCAAGGTACCCAGCCTAAATACCATTGAAAATCATTCCATTATCTATGGAATCTTATACAATGCTTAATATAACGCCGTTATCATGATGATGACACGCATGAGAGTGTGAGAGTTGAAAGATATGAAAGGGGGGCCATTCACCCAAGTATTCGGAGGCCCAGTCGCACGCGTCCTAGACCAGGCGCGAATAGTTGGCAACATGGAGCAAACCGTACCAATGCTCGCTGAATCCACTGGCTTGACATTTAAGACTGTGCAAAAAGCAATTGGGAAATTAGTCAAGTATGGTTTCGTCAAGCGTTCGAGGAAGATCAGCAATGCACAGACCTACCGATTTGATGTTGAGAACGACCTTCATGAACTGCTAGCATGGGGCGACCACCTAAATCTGAAGCAGACCAAACAAAGTCGTTGATAATGTCGTCAACTTCATGCAGTTGCGGGTAGACAAGCAGCTTGGCTGGAGCCCTGAAGGCGACAAACTGAGGCGGGTCCACTACGTTGCGATGTAACTAAACTCAGACTCATTGATCCCGGTGTCAAAATTCCTTCCGCGGGTGATTCCCCCCTCCGACCCTGCCGTAGGCTTGTGACACTCTGACTCTCATCGTAAGAAGCCTTAAGTATCGATAGGTGCGCCGTTCTACTGTGACGCTAACGATGGCTACAGTAACGGTCTCTTCCAAGTTCCAAGTGGTCATTCCTGAGGAGGTTAGGTCAAGATTGAAGCTCCAACCTGGGCAAAAGGTAGTAGTCGTGGAGAAGGATGGTGTTGTTCATCTAATTCCTCTGAGGCCAATCAAGGATACTCGTGGTCTTGCCAGCGGCACGAGAACAAGCAATATCCGGGATGAGCAGGACAGGTTTTGAAAGTAATCGACTCGTACGGATGGATCGAGTACTTCGCGAATGGGCCGTTGGCGAAGAAATTTGCCACTTACATCGAGAACGTAAACGCGAATGACACAATCACACCGACTGTGGTAGTGTATGAGGTCTACAAGAGGCTGAAGAAAGAAAAGGGCGAACAAGTGGCCTTGGAGGCCTACGCTCAGATCACCCGAACCAGAATTGTAACATTAGACGAGCAATCGGCGTTGAAAGCGGCCGATGCGAGTTTGGAAAAAGGGTTTGCTATGGCCGACGCGATAGTCTATTCTACAGCCAGAGCGTACTCGGCTCAATTAATCACAAGCGACAAAGACTTGAAAGAACTTCCGGGCGTGCAATACATAGAGTGACATCGAGGGATTCACTCTCCCTAGCTTCATTGTGTTAGCGTTCCCCCAGATTTCACCCTAGACTGGTAATTTGAGCGCCAGCCACACCATCATTGCCGTCGGTAAGTCAGCTGTTTATGGGTCAAGGCCACATGACAGAATAGAAATGGCCTCAATCAAATTCACCGCAGTACTGGAACCTGCCGAAGAGGGTGGGTTTGTGATAAAATGCGTTGAACTCCCTGTCACCACAGAAGGTGAATCGAAAGAAGAGGCTCTCTCTAACCTCAAGGAAGCGATTGAAGGCTATCTTGAGGTCAAGGCAGAGAGATTCAGGGAGCAGACGAAAGGTGAAAGAGTCGAGGTTATTGTCGAAGCTCCCTCTGCTCTCATGGCGTGAAGTAATCAAGGCCTTGAGTAAGAGTGGATTTGTCGTAGCACGGCAAAGAGGAAGCCATATCATATTAGTCAAAGATGAGCGAGTCGTGCGAGCGCCCTCGCACAGCCAGTCAATTTAAGGCACGCAGCCTAGTCCGTTGCATGGCCGGTTGATGCTCATTGGTTCATGCGGTTGAGACGGAGGGTTTGACGAAGCGGTATGGGGACTTGCTGGCTGTTGATTCGTTGAACCTGAGCATTGAGGAGGGTGAAATCTTTGGTCTCCTCGGCCCGAATGGGGCGGGGAAGACTACGACGCTTTCGATGCTCGCCACGCTCGTGAAGCCAACCTCGGGGACTGGACGCGTGAACGGGTACGATATTCGATCCCACCCCGCCGACGTACGCCGTTCTATTGGTATCGTATTCCAGGACCCGAGTAGCGACGATGTGCTAACCGGTCGGGAGAACTTGTACCTGCATGCGTTGATGTTCGGCGTCCCGAAGGGGGAGCGGCGGGAGCGCATAGATTACGTCCTCAGCCTAGTGGACCTACAGGACCGAGCGAACGATGTTGTGAAGAAATATTCCGGCGGAATGCGCAGAAGACTGGAACTGGCGCGGGGGCTATTGCATAACCCTAGAATCCTCTTTCTCGACGAACCGACGTTGGGACTGGACCCGCAGACTCGGGAGCACATTTGGGCTTACATTGAGAACCTTGTCAAATCCGAGAAGGTTACTGTCATAATTACGACGCATTACATGGATGAAGCGGATAGGCTCTGTAACCGCGTAGCCATAATCGACCACGGCCAGGTTTCCGCTTTGGATAGCCCGAGAGCGTTGAAGTCGAAGGTGGGTGGGGAGATCATAAAGCTCCGCGTCCAGTCGCCAAATATTGAACGCCTGAAAAGTTTGGATTATGTGTTGAGCCTAGACCAGTCGGGGAGTACGCTGCGGTTGACGGTGAAGGATGCGAGCGTGCATTTGCAGGAAATTCTCGGGATGGTTGGTGCGGTGGATTCTGTGGAGGTTCGGACGGCTACGCTGAACGATGTTTTCCTGCATTACACGGGACGTGAGATTAGGGAGGAGTCGGGTGAGGGGGGCGTGTTCGAGCGAATCGCACGGGTGAGGAGTGGGCACTAATGGGTGAGCTGGAGGGGTTCTACGCGCTCTGGTACCGGGAGATGAAGGTGTTTACGCGGGAAAAGTCACGAATCGTATCATCCCTCATAACCCCCCTGCTCTGGATTGTGGTCTTCGGGGGTGGGTTAGGGTCCGCGGTTTCGTTGGGTGGCGTCAACTACCAAGTCTTCATCTTTCCAGGGATCCTCGCCATGTCGATTCTCTTCTCCTCCGTCTTCTTCGGCCTGTACATTGTGTGGGATAGGAAGATCGACTTCTTCAAGGAAGTGCTCGTCGCCCCACTCTCACGGACAACTATCTTTGCTGGGAAGATGGTTGGGGGAAGCATTGATGCGCTGCTTCAGGGTTGCGCTATGCTCGTCTTCGGATTACTTCTAAGGATAAACTACACGCTTCTCTCGGTGCTCTTCTCGTTTGTATTCATGTTCGTTCTCGCGTCCGCGCTCGTAAGCCTGGGCTTGATCATAGGGTCGAATATGGAGAGCGTGGAAGGCTTCCAGCTAATTGTCAGCTTTCTGGTCTTTCCAATGTTCTTCTTCAGCGGCGCCCTCTTCCCACTCAAGAACCTGCCACCATACTTGGTAATCTTCACAATGCTCGACCCAGTCACGTATGCTGTCGACGGACTACGCGGCCTAATCCTAGGCTCATCCCAACTCCCCATCGCACTCAACCTCCTAATCCTAACCGGCTTCGCGGCCGTGATGATCGGAATCGGAACATGGAGTTTCAAACGACTGAAATAGAAATCTAACAGCACTAGGAATCGGTACCGCCCCCCAAAAAGCGAGTTCAAATTCGCTCGCCCGCACCAGCAGACCCCGCCCCCGCCGCCGCCTAGATTAACTTTATGACGCTGACGACGACGAACGACCACGACGATAATGGTGAAGATGAAGAAAACGGTTGGAAGTTTCTTCTTAGAAGTTTAGGATGCGGTTGCGGAAAGAGCGCGGCAAAGAATTATGAATTATAAGACTTCAAAGGCGCGAAAGCTTCAGCGCAACTGAACCCATAAACCCTGAAACAACACAAGACGTATACTCAAAACATATACATGAAACCAACTATTACCTTAGATTGAATTAGTTAAGAAATAGCAGAGCTAATTTTCTCTTGAAGACAACAAATGAAACAGGCCCGCAGTTGTCAACGATATACACGAGTTTTGTTGACATACTATTCGCCGTGGTGTTAGCCCAGAGCTTCATACTTCTTGCCGATCCTACCAAAGGGGGCAAATGGTTCTCTGACCCAGTAGGAAATTTGCTGACGCTTGCCGACGTGGTCCTCGCTTACACATTGGTTGTCACTAGTTGGGTCGGATACCATCGATCCGTTCTCAATGTGCCCATTAAGTCGATATGGCGATTCTTTTTGGACCTAGTATTACTGTTCTTGTATTGGTATGCGTTCGCCAGCGTTCAATATTTCGGAACCATTCTGGTGATTCTGTTCGCTGTCTTCGTGGTGTATTTGGCGTGGACTGCAGTGCGAATCTACGAGTACAGAACCGAAGGTTCTCCACGGAAGTTCATGAAAAGAACCGTTCATGCGTTGATTTTCTGCATAGTTTTCCTCGCACTTATACTGTTCCGTAACTACGTTGCAAGTCCGGTTTTCGATGGGATGCTCTGGGTGATCGCATTCGCTGTATTGTTGGGCTACAGGGCGTTGAATTGGCGAGGGATTAAACTCAGTGGGAGTTAGGAATGAAGCGTTTGAAGATATACGTTGCAGGCCCTTACACGCCTGCGAACTCGGACCCTCATGACGCCGCGAGGGTGGCGCACCAAAATACTTTGAAGGCAATTCGAGCTGGAATTCAAGTTATAGAAAAGGGGCACGTTCCGTTCATTCCCCACTTAACTCACTTCATCCATCTGGAGACAAAGAAACCACTCCCAGCGCAATTCTACTATGCGTACGACAAGGTCTGGCTGGAATTTTGCGATGCCTTCTTGTATTTGGGAGGTTCCAAAGGCGCAGACAAAGAACTACAACTTGCGAAGAAGCTGGGGCTTAGGATTTTTCGTTCGACGAAGGAAATACCTCGTATCAGAAATTGAATTCCTAGTTTGCTAGTTTTTCTAAGGAGTGCGTTCAAATCACACCCATTCCTTCACGCAGTCAGCGAATAGTCCGACTAAACACTCACACCCTGCAACTGAAGAAAACGATTCGGTAAGATGTGCTCAGGCCGACGGAAGCACTCTCAATTGTTTGTCCGCCTGATCGATTGCGGCTACTATCTTGTCTGGGGTGAATATTCCGGCGTGGTAGGTTCCTCCAGCGTAGATGGAGTGGCCGAGCTGGTACTCCAGTAGCTTCTCGTTTCTGACTCCAGCCGTATCCATTTGGTTTATCCAGAAGCGTCGGAAGACATGGGCGTGAATTTCATGCCATTTGCGTTTCTTCGAAGCTTTGACTATCTTGCCGTTCTTGTCTCTTTTCTCAAGTGGGAGTCTAGTTTCAGTTTCGACTTGAATTCCTGCCAGTTCTGCTGCGTCTGTGATGGCTTCTTGCATGCGTCGCTTGTTGATTGAGAAGATGAATGGGTCATCTGCTCTTTCGGACGCTTTCTGCTTTGCCTTAAGTTCGTCTAGGAGCTTCATGCTTTGCCAGTGGATGCCGAAGAGGTAGTGTTGCTGGGTTTTGTTGCCTGCTGGTCTACCGTTTCGGTCTGCTATCTCAGGCATAACTTCCGCAAATCCGTAGACTTTGTTAGTTCCTTTGATGCGCTGCTCGTGAATCATCTTCCATTGTAGTCCTGTGAGGATACCGATTCTTTGGGCTGTTTGAGCCAGGAAACAGATTACGGCTTTTTCTTCGAGACCTGGCGTGACCTCAATCATCCTTTGAACTTCGGGTTGCTCTAGAACTCGCCTTGATTCATAGACGGTGTGGATGCTGTACTTCTTTCCAATCTTGACTAGCACATTGTTAGCTGCAAGGAAGCTGATGATTATGCCAGCTTCTTTTGCTACCGTGCTACTGGCATTGCCTTGCTCCGCTCGGTAGTCGAGAAATCGCTCAATCTTGCCCTCGATTGCGATTTGAGGCTTACCGGGCAGGGTTTTGCTGGCGAGAAGAAGGAGCTTCTTAGGCGTGGTATTATGGAAGTTGAGGAACCGCTGCAATATGACGTATCTGGCGTTGAAGCTTCCGGAGCTCTTGGAATCCCGCCGCCATCGGGCTATGGGGTCGTATTCAAATTTCTGCTTCTGAACAGTAACCGTCATGTCAATCAACTATGGGCTTAACTATGCAAACAACTATGCAATTATAATCATATTAACCTTATGATTCTGGCCGAAGCTCCACCGGAGAGACGAAAAACTGAGTCTTGGCTCTCCCAACGTCTTAAAGAGCCATATGCGTTAATCCGTCTAACTCTTCGATCAGAGTTTGATTGCTTCCTCTAAGACTTTGGTTACTGCGCCTTTCTGACCGCTTTGCTTCTCAATAGGATGCCAGTAGAGTTTGTCTTGGTTGATCACGTAGATTCCTAGGTTTTGCTTGGGCATGTGCGCCTTGAAGAAGCCCCATATGGATGGCGCTGTTGTACAAAGATCTTATCAAAGCCAGTCGGCGAACGATTGCTTGAGTCGGCATTCTTCCTCACCAATTTACTATTTCGAGTTTCTTCTTTATCGAACTATAAACTGCAAAGCTACGATTGGCCGCAGCCTTCTTCCGAAGGCAGTGAAGTGTGCTTTTACTGATTCCAAGCTGCCCCGCCTGAGCGGCACTCAGGTCAAGAATCTTGGCCCTTAAATCATTATCATCCTGCCGCTCTAACTTCGGGGCAGGTTCAATGAAGTCAAGTGCCAGTTGCTTCCCACTCAGGAAACGTCCTAGCTCACTGGTTTTCTGTTCAATCACTGTATCCCACTTCAATAGGCGCCCCTTGCAAGTTACTCCGGCGTTAAACCGGTCACGAATCAAATCAATGAAGCGCTGCTTGGCCTGAGCCTCGAAACGATATCTGTAATCGTCGCCGGTGAAGTAGAAGTCTGACAACTCCAACGCTCGCGATTCGAAGGCCTGAATCACTGATATGTCAACCAACCAGCGAAAAGGTTCCTGCAAGTCGTAAATTAACGACTGCTTCGTCTGATAGTCGCTAAAATCGTGAAGAAAACCCACTGACGGATCGAGACCTACACCACTGTTTACTCCCTCACACAAACCATGGGCTCTATGATGGCCCAGCAACTCCCTCAATCACAATCCACCCAATTAAGCGGGATGACACTGCCCTTGGGAACCGTCGTCATCGTTGTGTTAGTTCTAATTGGATACCTTGTGGTAAGACGAAGAAAGAAGTAACTGAGCCTTTGGAAGATTCGAGGCCGCGATGTTAGATCCTCGGTGTAGCTTTCTTTTTCTTGAGTCTGTTTCTCCACTTTCGTCGTACTTTCCCCTAATCGGGGACTTGGGCACCATCTCACAGTCCTGAATTTCTCACAAACCTGAATGTAGTACTAGGGTACTACATTCGCATTAATGGTGTATCCAGTTTATTGTTGGCGGCGTTCCTAGCCCTTGATACGAAGGAGCATAGGTTGAGGTTCCAGCGGGAACCTGAAAGGTCAACGAACCGGCTATTGTACCCCCAGTTTGGAGTTGAACAGGCTGCAGGTAACTGCTGAGAGAAATTATCCAAGGCACGAGGTAAAGTCTTATGGGTAGGTGGCTGCGTGGTGCTTGAACTATGTTCAGTTATGATGCCCTAGCAACAAACGTTCTCACGTCAACTCTTGGCATCCAGCCTGGCGATGATGTAATAGTTGAGTCCTGGGACCACGGCCTTCCAATAGCAGACGCATTCATGTACAAGCTTCGTGAACTTGGAGCGCGCCCAATCCTGCTACTCGAGCGTGAAGAAACTTTCTGGAAAAGTGCCGAGACGCTTCCCGAAGAGAAGCTGGGAAAAGTTGGAGAGCATGAGTGGGCAGCGGTTGAGAAGGCCAAGGGATACGTCTTCATCCCCGGCCCAGCGGACTTCCTCAAAATGTGGAAGTACCGCTCAAAATTCGGCGCCGCAACTAGCTACAATGAAGAATGGTATGAAAGGGCGAAACGGTTACGGCTTAAAGCAGCACGGATCGCGTTAGGGTACACCTCACAACAGCGTGCCCACGCCTACAAAATCCCACTCGTCTCCTGGCAGCGCATGTTGATCGCAGCCTCGGAGGTGGACTTTGCGGAGCTCAAAGGTAAGGTGGCGAAGCTCGCATCCCTCATGCGCAACGGCGAGGTCAAACTTACCGCCCCAAATGGCACCAACCTTACCCTTAGGTTGGCAAGCCGTGATGCGTTTCAGGACGACTGCATCGTCGACTCAGAGGACCTTGACCATGGCCGAAACGTTGCTAACATACCGGGCGGCGACGTCTTGGCATGCCCAGATGAGACATATGCGGAGGGGAGCGTCGTCTTCGACAAACCAGCGCAATTCATGGGTAAATGGGTTGGCGGCGTTCGGTTAGATTTCAGGAATGGGATACTCTCGAATTATCGAGCCCGTTTGAACGCGAACCTTCTGAAAACGGCCTATGACAAAGCTTCAGGCGAGAGGGATAGGATTGCAGTTGTCGGCGTTGGCGTGAACCCGAAGGTGAGAACGGGGTTCCTTCAAGATAGCTTAGCCTCCGGCGTTGTAACCGTAGGCATCGGCGGCAACGACGACATAGGGGGCGCCAACAAAACCGACTTCTACTTTGCCGGAGTCATAACGAAAGCTACGCTAACAGTAGGCGACAATGCCGTCGTCCGGAACGGAAAACTCACGTTCTGAGAGTATTTCCTGCGCCTAGCGTTTGCTATGGATGGGATACAGGATTATCGAAATTAAAGCTAGTGTATACACCCCGCTAGCAAGCCACGAGAATCCATAGCCAAATGATAGAACTAGCAGAGAGAACATTATCGGGGACCAAAAGGCTGTTAACATCTCAATAGTAGTCACCCAACTGATTGCAAAGGATTCGTATTCGGCTGATGCCGCCATGCTGTCACGTGCCGCCAAATACCCGACAGTGAATGCACCGTTGCCGAACCCCGCGAGAATGGTTGACGCCACTGCAAGTGGGACGCTGGCTATGACGTCAAGCGCCAATGCAAATGCCAACATCACCCCCAAGGAGAAGATCAGCAACTGAGTGTTCTTGGTCTTCGCGTAGAGCATCCCGCATAGGGGGGAAGCAACTATTGCACATAACGGCGTCAGGCTGCCGATCGTGCCCGCGAAGCTTGGGCTGAGATGAAGTGACTGTTCGAGGTAATATACCATGAAGCCGCTAATTACAAACGTGCCGGATCCGAACCCGACCAATTCAAGTGAGAGCAGAACCAGCCATCGGTTCGAGAGAACCCTGCGCAGGTCTTCGCGCTTGACTACAAAATTCGAACGCAGCTCATCCTTTGGGACCTTCACGAACATGAGTAAGCCTCCCAAGATACCTAGTAGACCACTCGTTACCAGACTGAATCTCCAACCGACCGCCTCGGCTAGGACTGACCACGCGAAAAGACCTAGGACTCCTCCAACGTAGTAAGCGCTCTGGAATGTGCCTACCCCGAATCCCTGATATTCTCGCCGAAAAGTACGGGCAATCAACGTTACTCCTGGAGCAAAGAAAATGGCAGAGCCTACTCCAACTATGAACCTGAGAAGTAGAAGTTGATAGAACTCCGTAGTGAAAGCCGTTATTGTGACAGCGATTGACGCAATTAGGACACCCACGACGGCGGTGTTCCTTGCGCCATACTTGGCTGCGATAACGCCGCCAGGAACTAGGAACAATCCGACGCCAACGTAGAACCAGGCCGTGGCGACTCCCAACCCTGACACATTCAGGTTGAAATCAGATGCTATGAACGCGAAGAGAGCTGCGATGTTATACCAGTTAACCGCGTAAATCGTTCTAGAGAAAAAGAGGGAAGTGTATGCATCTCGGTCAATCAAACGCGTCAGTGTCACGCAACTCGCAATGAAGATCGCCTTTGCCACTGGAACTAAAGAAGACTACTGACGGTTTTGCTCTTTGTAATGTGCGGGATGGCGAAACGTTCGCGGTGATCGGAATCCGAATCGACACATGACGATTCAAACGGCTGAAATAGAAAGCGAACAGCCTCACCGGCGGGAGTGTGAGCTATTCGTTCGGGGGGTTGATGACAGCTCTCTTCGGTGCTGGAGAGTTCACCGTGTACCATGCGTTCGAAGGGGTATTGCTTGTCGTCCTGTCGCTTGTTGTCATTGGGCTCTCCTTCAAGTCGAAGCTGAGATCGCTGCGAATCCTGTCGATCTTAGCGGCCGCTGGGGTTATCTCCGCAGTGATAGGAGGCGTTCTCTTCGTTCTATCAGGGTTTCAAAACAATGCAAACTCTGCTCAGATGGGGGCAGTTTCATCGGAGCGTACGCACTCTACTTCCTAGAAATTTACTTCACCAAATAGCCCTAGTTGGTTGAAGCCGTGGGGCCGGTGGGATACGAACCCACCAATATCATGGGTTCCATGTGGGGTCCACCTCGGCCGATTACGGTGTTAGCCGCGGTTGGAGAATTTGCTGGTCAGTCGCCAGCAAGCGTCCAATCCGGGTTCGTGTCAGCGCTGCAGTTACAACATTGCGGACATTGGTCGCAATAATGGCAAACATAGTAGTCTTCTCTAGCACAGGTAGTACATCGAACAAGCCGCCAAGACATAGGCACGTTAAGTAGGGTTCTTATCCTATCCCCAAACTGCTTCCTATCGGAATCATCTTTCGATGATACCCATCTCAGCTTCAAGTAAAACAGGCTATCTTTCTGTGCGGTTTCTGATCTTACCTGGAATGTCTCTTTCGGCTCCATAATGCCCAAGTCCGTTTTGCTACATCATTCTGGTCGACGGGGGCTCAGTGGTCGGGTGTGGAAGGCGATCTCCCAGATCAGCATGGCTTGGTTGAAGCATTGCTTATGCATGGTGCCTTGCATTTCTTCTTCCAATTCCCAGTTGGGTGACGTGAATCCAACCTTCTTTGCGCATTCCATCATTCTAGGATTCTTATGAGTAATCTGTAATCTCATTACACTGGGTTTTCCTTGTATGGGCCTCTTGCAGGCGACGCAATACGCCTTCGATTTCACTTTGGTCTTTCGGCGTTTTTCTCTCTTAGGCATCTTCAAACACCTCCTTTTCTGTTGGTGTTGAATGATTTCTCAAGTTTCTCCACAATCTGCTCATATTTGTTATGGAAATCTGAACCGAATCTCGTCTCCACTTCGTTGAAATTTCTTACGACGCCTTCTAGCTCTGGCTTGGATAGAACTTTCTCGGTCATCGGGAAGAGAAGGTAGTCTTCTCTCCAAATGTGATCCGTGTACAAATCTATGGCGCCTTTGATTGTCGCAGAGATCGTGACCTTTGCGGCTGAATCGCCGCTGGCATACTTCTCGACCGCATCATTCAGAGCGGTCATAAGCGCTCTCCCCTGCTTATGTTCGCTTGTGAGTGTGCCTATTGGGCATCCTTGCGGACGGACTCCATTCCTTTCCAGGGTCGGAAAGAGAACGTCTTCTTCTTTTGCGTGATGACCTTTGTCGGCAAAAGCTCGGAAGAAATCTACAACCTCCGCCAGTGTCGCAGCATCAATATCTCCGCCACTTTCAAGGCGTTCATGGATAGCGGTGAGTACGTTCACCATTCGCAGGATTACTTTGTGCTCTTCCTCCAACACCTGGATGGCGGACAAAGCAGAATTCACCGTGGCTGCGTCGTCGGTGCTGTGAATGTTTTGAGCTTTTGCCGCAGGGCACCGAAATCTTTCTTGGTTGAAAATTGTTTGTCCTCAGTCATCATGCCGCCCTCAACCGGACAATACTCAAGAGCGTAGGTTGAAGCGGCTATTAGGAATTCAAGTTCTTCATTGTTCACGTCCAGCCTATTAACGGGCTGAACTGCAACAGCCTGAAGTTTCTTGCGTAACGTCTCGAAGGATGCCTTGGTCGAGAAGTGTCCTGCCTCGGTCATTATTCCTCCTTCCACTGGACAATTCTCAAGGGCGTAAGCGACGTTCGCCTTGGCCAACCTCAACTCCTTGTCGGTCAGCTCTATTGTCATTTTCGTCTCACGACTATCATCTTGGCGAGTCAACTATAAGGGGTGACCCCTAACATGTTTGGGGGAGCATGATGATCAAAAGCGTTAACTGAATCCGGCAAGTTAGTCGGTCATATGTCAACGCAGACTTGCCCAAAATGTGGACAGCTAGTCCGATACGTCGAGGGACGAATGTACTGCGTACATTGCGACAAAACAGCGTATGAAGCCACGAAAACCGGTCACTCTCATGAAACGAAATAGGAACGGCAACTAGATTCTAGAATTGTTCTCGGCACTTCACACTGACGGCTTTGAATCGTTCTTCCGTATCCCTTGATGCGTCTGCAAAGCCCAAGGAAAGATGCGTTTATCCTCAGCATCAAAATGCGAACGAACCAGTTTGTCGAATTCGGAAGGCATTGATCCAAGTTCTTCAGGTGAGTTCATAGCTTTCTCCGAGATTGTATCAGCCAGTTTGTGCATCGTTCGATGTTGCTGGAACACCTTGATGGCATCATCCGCCCCATTTCGCCCATACGTATCGATGAAAAGTTTCAGCAATACATTCTCTTCGTCAACAATGTGCTGAATACTTGAGTTATCAAATTCCCTTGCCAGCTCGGCTCCTCTCGCATAGTCTTTCTTCTCCAAAACGTCGACAAGCTCTGACAGGCGTTTTCTCTGTTCCTGATGCTCTTGGGAGAGGAGCGCAATGAGTTCCTCAAGTTCGAGTGGGCGAGCGACGATTCTCGGGGACAAAGTCTTCGGTTACCTCGATTTTACCATAATTAGAATCATCTTGAACTTGGTGACTGCTTTGAGTGCATGTGGTTTGTTGGCAGGCATTATGATCATCTCGCCTTCGTTCAAGTGGAAACTTTCACCGGAAATCTTGATGTCTACCTGACCCTCTATGACAATGACCAATGCGGCGTAGGGTGCTGTATGCTCACTCAATCCCTGGCCTTCATCAAATGCAAAGGCTGTTACAGTACCTTCTTCTTCATTCACTAGGGTCTTGCTCACGACTGCTCCGCTTTGATAGGCGATCAGATTTTTGAGCTTCATGACTTGTGCGACGGCCGTTTTTGAGTTAGTCAATTCAAAGCGCACGTCCTGATAGGGTACAATTTCGGGTTTGAACTCTCCATAGTCACGGTCAAAATGCTTGATAAGAGTATGCCGGGTTCGTAAATTTCCAACTCTGTTTGCAGTGGCCTAATCCTTTTGTGCTGACTATATTTGTGAAGCCATAATTCGTGTCGGGCCGGTGGGATACGAACCCACCAAATTCGTGGGTTCCATGCGGGTTCCATCTCGTCGACTACGGTGTTAGCCGCGGTCTTGAAGTTGTCAGGCGTGGTTGGCTTGGAACTCTGAGTTACAATCAAGCAAGGAAATTCTACGGTACAGCTTTTGGTTGGAGTATGAACGAGATTCCAGAGATGCATAACACACAAGTCGGAACCGTTGAGGCTGATATGCTCGGAGTACGAGGAAAGCCAAAGGAACCCGGCGCCATAAACGGTGGCATGTTGGAGCGGCGTGACTCAGTTAAGTCCCCCGTCATCTACATCAGCGTGGAGAACATTGACGAGACAGCGGCAACTATCGAGCAGAACGGAGGCAAAGTCATCCAACCAAGAACGCCCGTCGGAAACTTTGGTTTCGCAGCATACTTCAGAGACACAGAAGGCAACGTAGTCGGACTTGGGCAATTCACATAACTCCCATCCAAGCAATCATCTTGCCTTTAGTTTCGGTTCGTGGCGCACATGAAGTTACCCCATCGGTTCTCGTATCAGGTTAAGCCTATCAGGCCTTACTGTTTCAAGCTCACGGTGAAGAAGCCTTCGGGCTGGTCTCTCTTCACTCCATTTGAAGTATACGAGAATGAAACCCTATGGTCAGCGCTACACCTTAACGACGAACTGGTAGGCGTTAAACTTCGGTCGCTGGGGAGCACGGACCACCCACTCCTGAGAGCAGACGTATTCACCAAGAAGCACGCGACTGCGGATGTAAGAGAGAATGTGAAGGAAGGGGTGAATGACCTATTAGGGGTGAATGAAGACCTAGCTCCATTCTACACGCTTGCAAGAAACGACCCCATACTGAAGCACGTAATCGCAGACCTATACGGAATGCACGACACGTTTTCAAGTTCACTGTTCGCGAGGGCAACCCTCGCAATTCTGCTGCAGATGACAGGCATCAAGCGAGGTAACCAGATGATGAACTTTGTAATAACAAAGTACGGGCAGACGGCCGAGTTTGATGAAAGATGCATCCGAGTCTGGCCAACGTACGGGCGTATCAGCACACTCACAGCCAAGGAGCTCGCGAAAACCTGTAAAGTAGGCTACCGCGCCAAACGCTTAGTGAAGCTGGCAAAGGTGATGTCAAGGAACTCCGGACCGACATTTACTGAACTGAAAGCGCTCACAGGAGAAGAAGCAAAACGAGTGCTGATGGAACTCCCGGGAATAGGCGACTACTCTGCCGACATGATCAACCGCACAGGAGGTTTCCCAATCGATGTCTGGTCAGCAACCGTGTTTGGAAAATTGTTCTACGGAAAGGAGCCTGAGAACAGCAGGGAATCGGTTGAGCTCGTGAAACGGGAAGGGATCCGTCGGTGGGGCAAGTGGTCGTGGATGGCTTTCTTCTACGTCGTCCAAGATCTCGAGAACCTGTCCAGAAAACTCCATACCACGCTAAGGCTTGAATGACATCCTCAACACTCAAAGGCGCCAAATTTACAATTACGTCATGGGTTCAGCAGCTTCATTCAGACCTAGTGACTATTCACGGTCTTGGTCTCGATGCTGTCGACAGTAGAATGCAGTTCACGCTGCCGCGGTTCAGGAGAGTGGGAATTAGTTGGTTCAAGCACGAACTTGGTTTCTAACGGTATTCTGGCGGGTATTTTTGCAGCCGTTTCCATAGTTACGGCTTGCCTGCTTTCCTTTCCTCTGATCAGCGAGAACAATAAGGATGCGATAAGCAGGACTGCTGATATTCCGAACGCGTAACTCTGGCCTGAAAGATACGCGGAAGCGTACTTAGGCGCTAGGGTACCTGAAAAAGTGCCTATGAAGAGTTGGAAGAGGATGCTGGACGGTATCACTCCCGATACCGCAGTCAACGACAACGCGAAACTCATCACCATTCCAGTATTCCTGAAAGTATTCATCATTCCTGAGCTTACACCGTAACGGGCAGGCGGCGAGGACGCCATAATCGCGCTCGTATTCGCTGGCCAGAACAATCCGCCCCCAACGCCGTAAATGGCTTCTATGATTCCGATCTGAATAAGTGGAGTTGTGGTCGTAAGCCCTCTCAACAGAAACAGGACAACTACTTGTATTGCCAATCCTAGAGAAGCTATTATTCGAGCTCCAAACCTGTCTGAAAGTCGCCCCGCAAACGGTCCGACCAAGGATAGTGAAACCGCCATCGGGATTATCAGGTAACTAGCCGTGAGCACCGAAAGCCCTGCAACGCCTTCTAAGTAGAATAGGAGAAGAAAATCCACGCTGAACAAGGCCAAGGACTGCAACATCGCAGTCGTCAGCGATAGCGTAAAGACCCTGTTCTTCAGCAGAGCGAAATCAACCACGGGATCCTTGCTACGTTTTATCTCCCAATACACGAAAAACCCCAAAATGAACGGGGAAACAGCGATCGAAAGAAGCGTGATGGGATCGCGCCAGGAATAGATGATGCCCCAGGTGACACCGAACATTAAAGCGAGCAGACCGATTGTGAATGACACGGTTGCAGGGAGGTCGATGTACCTGCTTGTCAGCTCGGTCTTGTTTTCTCTCAGGGTTCGGTACGCCCAAATCGTTCCAAAGATGCCAATTGGTATGTTGATTAGGAAAATCAAACGCCAGCTCGTGTACGTTATAATCAGGCCGCCTAGTACTATTCCGAGAACGACTCCAGAGCCCCAGACAATCGAATTAGCACCAAATGCTTTGCCTCGCTCGTTCCCTGGAAAGGCCTCGGAGAGGATGGCGAATGAGTTCGCAGCCAGTAGCGCTGCACCTACGCCTTGTATGGCTCTGAACCCCACAAGAGTTAGGCCAGACACGGCGAAACCGCAGAGCGCTGAGCCAAGTATGAACACAACGAAACCCACATTGTACAGCCTGTTCCGCCCATAGATGTCCGCGAGACGGCCGAGGCTTAGCACCAATGCCGTGTTAGCTAGAATGTAGGCGACTACGACCCAAACCATCGTAACATAGTCAGAGTTGAGTTCTTCGGCTATTGGAACAAGTGCCAATAGGACAATGGTGCTATCTACCGCTGCCATAAGCGAGCCAACCGAAGTCACTGAGAAAGTCTTCCACTTGTACTCCATTTCACCTCATCTCTCCCAAGCGTAATGGTCAGGGTCGCCCTCTTACGATAGCTCTCGGCCGAACCATGTACGCAAGCTCTTAAGTTTCATCTCTAACTCTAAAGTCACCTGTACGATCCCCGTCTATCACTTCGCTGAAGTGTTTGCAAACCAATCTGTTACGAGTTGCCTAAGTTCCGAAAGTTTAAAGAACTCAGTGCGTCCGCAACTCATTCAAGAGTTGCGATTTCACTGAGCTAACCTCAGAGTGGGATGGTATTGAGTTGAGGGAGGTCAAGAGAGTTGAAGAAGGTGAACTTGGGAAGACTCTGCACCTGATCTATCTTTTCTTGTACCTGCAATTTGCTTTCTACTGGGCGACGATTGCTGCGGGAATGTTGGTGAACTACTACTACGTAATACCCGATAGCTTGCAACCCGACTTTACAAGTATCTTTTTGCAGTTGTTCGCAGCTCCTTCGCTCTTTGCTCATGTGGCTTTTGCAGTTCTGAGCACGAGTATGAGTATCCCTGTGATAGTGTTGGCTATGAGGACCAAACTCATGCAGGTGGTTTTGCTACACGCTGGGGCGATCACTGCACGGATGGTCGGATTTGTTTGCGGTATGCTGTTCATGTACTTCGGAAGTTCTTCTATAGGTAATGGCGACTTGGCAAATCTTTCCACTTTCATCATGGCGTCTGTATTCCTCACGGCCGTCATCCTGACATTCATGAGTAGAATATTCATCGTCAGCGAAGATGTCCGGATCAAATATCAAATGCCCGCTCAAACACTTACAGGTAGACGATAGAAGATGGGAGAAGCTCAGATAGATGCGACTCTCAAGGGTGAAGAGATAGGCAACCTCGGCCTGATTGGCCTCAAGCTCACGCTAAGGCTTTGTTACGCGAACTTCATTGTCTATCTTATTCTGTACGTTACTGGAATGTACATCAACATCTACATCACCGGAGGGGTGAACACGATCGGCATAAGCGACCCCTCAAACATGATCCACATGGTGGCTGCAATCCTAAACTTCGTCTTCACCTTCATTGTCATGGTGGTAGGTTTTCTCTACGCAATGAGGAAGGTCGCCATGTTTAGCCTGGGAGCGGTTGTCTGCTTGATTGTGGGAACGTTGGGAGGCCTAGTATTTCTAGAAACGGGTGGTGGAAGGCTGTCAGGAGCTGTTACACTCGCTGCAGGATGGATAATGTCGATACTCTTCATGCTCGCACTCTTTTTGTCATATTATGCGACCCTCAAAATAATGCGGGCAATAAAGGTACTCCAGGCAACAAATCGAACATAGCGCGTGATTGAAAATGCTCGACCCATCGCAATCCAAAGCGGCTACGAGCACACCGAGGATAAAACCGCTCCTGTACTTGATCTATCTTCAAGCCATCTCTCTTGCAGTCACTTATGTCGCGGGCATCTGGGTGGCCATTACGGTGCACAACATCTCATTCAATTTGCCTGAAGTTCTCGAGCATGGTTTGGCATCATCAGTTTTTGTACTCTTGACTGGCCTGGTAGGATTCATAGCAGCACTCCAAGGAGAAAAAAAGGTCTCAATGTATAATTTCGTGCTCTTTCTCATCACGGTGTTAACCGGGTCCACTGGTTTCGCGTTACTTGGCAACCCGGGAGACGCAACTCAAATTGCGATTACGAACTTATCGATGATGGCAAGCGTAGCAATTGGCATGCCGGTTACAGGATTCTCGTTGGCCAAGGTATCACGCATATCGAGAGGTACAGCATGGGAACTCTCCCCTGCCGCGATCATGACTTACATCGCTCTGGGGGCATTATCTCTGACAATTATTGCGGGAGCGGCTGCGTCTTCAACTCCTCTGTACGCTTTTGCTGTTGTTACTCACGTTGGGTTCGCTGCTCTCACGGTGGCGCTCGTTCTCGGTGTGTTGGTGGTATCAATCCTGGAAGGGGCCGGAAGTTCCACCTCAAATTGGGAGCCGCAAAGGGTGGCTTACTCATTACTTGGCCTCGCGTCCGTATCCGTTGCAGGCGGCGACGGTGTAATCTACCTGACCTCAGGTAATCTTGCGTACCTTGTGGTGATGGCGGAGGTTACTGTGTTAGTCTATGCATTTCTAATGATCGCCATTGGTGTACCTTATCGTTTGGATACTCTAGCTAGGAGAAGACGCTAGTCGGAAAGGGTTGCGCCGTGATTCCTTCTAGTATAATCCATCTGATAATGTGCAGGGGCAAGAAAACCAACATGCCTAAGAAAATGTCTTGGCTCCCACATTTCCGAGCGTGACTTAGTTGATTTCAAAGTCGAGAATTTCGTCAGCGATCCCAATGCTCATTTTGATGCTTCTCTTTTCCTTCTTCGCTTCATTTGCCACCGTCCATTACAGCGCTTGGGCTGACACGACAGTTGGAAATACGACGCAAACATCGACGGCGCCGAATTCAGCAAACTTCAACCTAACAACTGCTGCCGTCGTCACATTTGTACTCGTACTACTTGGGCTGGCTGCCTCCATGTTGCTGATGGCGAAATACGCAAATCCGAGCAATCGTTCTGAGTGAATATGATGGGCTCGACAGAAAACAAGCAAAGAGAAGTCTCCGAAACAGAAGGGAGCAAAAGGAACTTTCTGAAACTCATTCTAACTTTGGGTGGGTTGGCTACCGTGGGTACCTTGGCGAGCATCTTTAGGATTCTCGCGTTCGTACCGTCTCCCACAGGAGGCACGACCAACTTGTCATGGCCGGTCATTAAAATCGCGAACATCTCGAAACTTGACCCTGCTAAGCCCTTGCATTTCAATTACCCACTTGTTGACACACCAAATGTTCTGGTCAAGTGCGGTAGAAAGGCTGACAACGGCGTCGGGCCCGATTCAGACATTGTTGCATTCAGCAATGTCTGCCAGCACCTCGGATGCTTCTACTCGGCTCTCACGCCAAACTCGTCACCTCCCTGCAACTCGGCGTACCTCGCCCCTGCTCCTGAAGGGTATTGTTGCTGTCACGGAGGACAATATGACTTCCTTCATGACGGTCAAGTGCTGGGTGGGCCTCCACCCAGGCCTGTTCCACGAGTCATTTTGAAGTACGACGATGGCACAGGCGACATTTACGCTATAGGCATGGGTCCCCCCACAATATTTGGACATGGACCGCCTGGAACGACTGATCCAGCGAAACTGCTTCAGTACGACTTGACTGGTGGAGACATCGTGACTGGCTCCACCGTGTTCTCGGGTACGGGGTGAGATGAGATGAGCGTGAACGCCGGGAGAAAATTCGTTGAATGGGTCAAATCACGCTTTGGGCTTCGGACAAATGCGCTGCGTCCGGTTCCCGAGTATAGTATGAATCCATTCTACTGGCTTGGGGCACTAACTGTAATCGCTTTTGGATTGCAAGTTTTCACGGGTCTTCTCATGATGATCTACTACGTGCCGACGGTCGACCAAGCTTATTCCTCCACTCAGTTCATTTTCAGAAACGTGCCTCTCGGAGGGCTCTTGGAGACTGTACACCTCTATGGCGCCTATGCAATGATAATGTTAGCACTTCTTCACTTGTTTCGAGGATACTTTGTGAGCGTTCAAAAAAGGCCCAGAGAAATGATGTGGGTAATAGGAATGCTGATGGGGCTGACAGTAATGGGATTCGGCCTCACAGGCTACTTGCTTCCGTGGACGGTTATCTCAAAGTCGGCCACGGACGTTTCGATAGGAATGTTGAGTTTCCTTCCAGCACAGATAGGGCCCATCATAACGTTCCTAGTGGCGGGCGATGGAAGCAGCTCCGCCGAGCTTACAAGATTCTTTGACCTTCATATCGTTGTTCTTCCAGCGGCGCTCCTTTCGCTTCTGGCACTTAAGATGTTCCTGTTCGAGGCACACGGAGCCGCCGAGCCGGTCACAGGTGCAAGAGAATCAAAAGAGATTCCATGGTTTCCAACTGTTTACCTTTACTTCGCGATGCTTGGTTGCATATTCATCGCAATAATCTTCGTAGCGTCGGCTCTGTTTCCAATCAACCTTCCCGCGCAATTCACCCCTCAGGCGGCATCGAATTATGTGCCTCAACCAGAGTGGTATTTTCTATGGATGTATCAGATTCTGAAGTTTGCTTCTTTTGAGGGCTCCGGCATATACTATGCGCTGGGAGCTGTAACAATCCTGCTGGCTGGATTGGTTATACTTCCATTCATTGACCGGGGAGGTGAACGGAACCCACGGAGGAGACCCCTTTACACAACGATCGGAATCATCGTTGTTGCGGAGCTCATCCTTCTGACGGTCTGGGGATTTTTCACTCCCGGTCAAGTCATTCCAGATGCCGAAGCCTTGAAAATTACCGGGACAGTCGCCCTCGCCATAGCACTGATATCCGCATTCGTCTTCAAGAAAACGGGCACCAGAAGAACCTCATCAGTCACAGGGTCCGTTCTGCGCGCTATGATGCTTCCCTTCAGGAATCGATGGGTCACGTCAGTCTTCGTCGTCCTATTGTGCATTGGATCCGTATGCTTCGCTAACGTTGTTGATTCCTTCTCCATGGGTTCGGTCAACCTTATAGTACTCGCACCAAACTTCGTGGGACTCTTCACGTCGTTTTATGTAATGGCGAGAATCACAAGAAACCTGGCAGTGGCATCTAGGAGTTCATCATTTTGAAACTCGACGACGAGATGATAAGGTACACAGTGGAAACGCTCCTGGCCGCGAGTGCTGCCACAATCACGGTCTACCTATGGTTCCTTGACCTCGTTGCGAACCAGCGAACCTTTGGCGCCATGGTTGGATCGGAACTCGTAATTTTCGCCATGATGATATACATATACCATAAACCCTCGCTCACTGGTAGGAGCAATTCGTGGTTACTATTCGGATGTGCGACGGCAGCTCTTTTCCTCCTCTTGGCCATGCAATTAGGAAGCCAATGATTATCGCGCGAATAATTGAGGCTGTACTAGGTGTTGATTGGAACTAGGACGAACTAGCTCACATGCTCACTTGTCTTTGGAACGTTTTCCTGCTATCAAGACTCCTAGGATGAGTCCGACAAGCAGAGCTCCTGCAAGCTTACGACCGACGCCGATTGGGATGAAGCGGGTCTCAGCCTCAGTTATTTCGAGAACGCCCGCTGGCCTAATCGACAGGCCTCCACCTCCTCCGCCGCAACTCTGCTGGTCTTTGCCCTGCTGCTCTTGTTCTTCGCCTTTCTTCCCGCAAGAACACATTCCGAAACCATACGCAATCCTTGCTACGGGAACTATCGTCTTTCCGTCGACTTTGATCGGCTCCCCGTAAACAGTTTTTACACTAGCGGAGGTTTGCAGCCTCTCAACAATCGCTTGAACGCGTTCCGGTATGCTCATTCTCATTCCCTCGAAAACACTTAGACATTCACTGGACAAATATGTGTTCCTGAGGTTTTCAAGGTTTCGTCCTCCCTGAGGTTACTCTGCCTCTCAGGGTTCAGGATAAGTGTATGAAGGGTAAATTCTCAGGACCGTCCCAGGCTTAATAACCGCTTGGGCTTCGGCGTTTAGGAGATAACGCCGCGCGGGATCAGCGCTACCGGCTTCGGCGAAAAGCTTTACGACCATTTTTCTAGAAGGTGTGCCTTTGTAAAACACTGTACTGTCCCTTGAGATCTTCGTGACATACTTCCTCCAAATGACATCGATGGGTTGAGTTCTGGAAAAGGTTCTATCCATGAATTCGAAGAACTTTGCCAACTCGGAAGACCGAGGAAGACGCGCATAGTGCTCCGACAGCTCCTCGTAGGCCCCAAGCAGGTATTCGTGAATTGTAGCGAATCGTCGCTCTTTCAAATAGCCTTTGAAGAGTTCGACAAACTCCCAAAGGAGTTGATTCATACTTGCATGAACTTGTTCTTCTTTCAACTCGACTAGGGGAAACGCGTCAGGTATGATATCCCTTATCATGCCGAGCTTTCCGTCGCCTGAAATCACCAGGCCTGGTTTGCCTGTGGTTCCATGGACTTCCTCTAATGGCTCGATGGTCAGGTGGTTTTCGTACAAGTCGAACTCAAGCGCGTGATCTTGACGAAAGATTTGGGCAATTTTCTCCCACACGACCTCATAGCGTTTCCTGCGCATATCCAATCCCACAACTGAGCGGCACCTCAACAATCCTGTCCTTCTGAGGTTTGATAATTGCAGGCTTACCGCAAACTTCGATTTTGCTGTCTTCGCCGCGATTTCGCTTGGCGCATTCATACCCTTCGCCACTAGGACGAAAAGTTCGCTCAGGGCGGGTGAACGGAGCGCCTTCCGAACGCTTCTGATTTCAGTACGCAGTTCGTTTCCAGAATCAACTTTGACCTCAACGGCAACTCGGCGTCCCCAGAGCTGCCGAGTCAAGACAGTTGGTTTTACTTTCAGCATGCCGAGATTTAACTAGCCAACAGTATAAGTAGTTAATGCACTACTTAACTATCTCTTGACCAGCAAATGACCAAACCAGAGTCCGAGTCGATGAGGGGTACGATCGTCAAAGTCTTCCAAGTGAACGCCTCACCCGATCGCGTCTACAGGGCATTTACGGTAAAGGAAGACCTTCAGCAATGGATGGCGGACTATCTCGAAGTCGACCCTAGAAAGGGCGGCAAATTCAAGATGGGCAGAGAAGAGGACGGCATGGCTACCACGGGTGAATTTCTTGAAGTTGTCCCAAACCAGTTACTCGTCTACACTTGGAGTATGAACGACTACGACAAGAACACGGGTAAGCGAATCCCCAAATGGTCCGACGATAACCCTTCGAAAGTCACAGTGAAATTTGAAAAAGCAGGAAACGGAACCAAAATCACACTTACACATGAAGGGTTCCCAGAAAGGGATGAAGAATACTGGGGACACGAGGTGGGATGGGAAATGCTAGCCGGAGAGGTTCTCAAGTACTTCCTCGAACATTCACAACAAGAATTCGATAAATGGTGGAAAGAAAACGAAGCGTCATGGCAGGAACGCTGGCAGAAGACAATGGACGAACGCGTGAAGTCATCCTCTAGCGCTCGATGACAACAGTAGGAGGTGAAGTATGTGGTATTCATAATGGATGAAGGAAGCACATTCAAAGCACCCTTAGACAAGATTTGGAAGTTGAACGCGTCCGAAGGACAGCACAATCATCCTAGCCTGAAGAATTACAAGAGTGAACACTCAGGCGAGGACACAATGATCCTCAGCTATGACGTAGACATGGGAGGAAAACTCACAACCGTTAGAACAAGACTCACGCCTATGCCTCCGTTGGGCGCACTCTTCGAGATATTAGACGGACCTCTCGCAGGTTCGAAATCGTTACAGTACTATCTACCAAAGGGAAAGGAAACCGGCGTGACCGTGGTCGGAGAATGGAAATCCTCAGTAATGTCAGATGATCAGGTAAAGAAAGCGGTTATGGGCTTCCTGCAGACGGTATTCGACGAAGATCAAGCGAATCTTACAAGAATATAGACGAGGTCGCCTGCCTCAATCTTTCCTCTTCTATTTTTTAAACACACTCCGCAAGAAATACTCACACGCCAGAACCTAGAACTTTTCGTCAATTCACACCCACGAGACTTGAATCTGATATAGCCACGATGGAAATTAGCCCAACGCTATAACAGAACGCACGCAGAGCCTGAATTAGGCGCCTGCCTTTTCTGCTTTGTAGTTGCTTTCCGCTTGGATCTTGAGGTTCCGCAGCCACGTATTCAGCGAATTATCAAGAAACTTTGGCATTACTAGTTTCAACAACCTAACCGACCAGCCTTCCATGGACTCTTCTGTTGTAACCAGCGTACCATTGTCTTGCGGCATGAATTTCCAAATATGCTTGGCTTGGGCACCTTGCGATTTGCCTGTCCAGCCAATCAAATGATCCTGCTCAATCACTTGGACAGTGGAAGTTACATTCAAACCGCCGGATCTCCACCGAAAAATAGAGCCGACGGTGAGGGGGCTTCCGAGGTTGGATGCTGTTATGTCAGGTTGCCACCTGCTCCAATTATCAATGTCTGTTTGGAGGCTCCAGACGGTTCGAGGCGGCGCCTCGATGAAGATATCCTTGTGGGCGAACAAGGGAGCATGCCGATTAACTTCCAATATTTTCACTTTGTTCCCTGGCCGTGTTGCCAGAGAGATATGAAGGGTGTGCGGTAATTTAGGGTGTAGTGGTGCGCAGACACACTAAACAATCAAGTGTGCGTTGGAGAGGCCGATGATCTGGAGTCTAATTCGCGCATTAGCCTATTGCCTACGCTTACAAAAATCGAAAACCGTATCGACTGCTGCTAATGACGAGTTTGGAAAGGCGTTTCCAATTCTTATGGTCCAGCGCTCTTCCATGTGATGGAAAAGCTGGTTCCATCGCC
>JBEKSC010000008.1:0-86663 GCA_049517415.1 Bathyarchaeia archaeon | reverse complement strand
GTAGAATCAGGATCGCAACATGCCTATCGCGAGAAGTCAACACTTATCATGTGTATTGCAGCAGGGTATGCATTAGATTTTGTGATAACATATGTTATCGGCCAGAACCTTACCCTAATCCTTCACGCGTCATCCACCGTATTTTCTTGTGTGTGTATATATCATTGGTGCGGGCATCATAATTTGAACCGTCGTCGTTCGTCGACAGAAAGTGTGTGTGTGCGCGCACCAGCATATCCACACACAAGAATAAGTCCCGCTCAAACGACGATAAGACGCCATTAGTTCCCAATAGTGATTGATGGAATTCTTATATGACATGAATGTGGTGCAGGAAATTACTATGCCACCAGCTGAGGAGAAATGAATAATGGGAAAACGAAATCAAGTTCAGCATGTTATTGAGTGGATTATCTCTGCCGGAAAAGCCGATGCCTTCAAAAATAGTGTCACAATAGTTTCAATTATGATCTTGGCCATTATCTTTTCCACTTTTCTAGCAAGTCAATTAGGCAGAAATGTCTGGACGAGTACACTTCTAATGGTTCTGTTTGGTGTCATCGGAATAGCTGGACTTGTTAAACTTAGAAATCCTGTAATCTTAGAGCTTGGTGCTATTGGTTTTGTGGCAGATATAGTGTGGGAGCTTTATGGAACTGGAAATCGATTGTGGAGTTATTATCATTCGCCGTTTTACATGATAGGTGGAACTTTGCCAATAGAAATAGCAGTGTTATACTTTTTCTTAGGGATGACTGCAGCTGTTTATGCACTATACAGATTGAAAAAACAGTGAAGCATCGCATTCAATCTGTGTTCCTCTCAGTCACATAGTCCGGTGGTGTGTGTGCACCATTAGTACTACACACACAATGACGGTTCAAATTTAGGTGCTCGCACCATCCATGAAAACGCAATCTGTTTCTGCGGAAGGCTGTTTGACTGGTTTCCTGCGGATTATTGCAAGCCTCTGTTTGCTATTCGTTCTAGCCTCTTGAGTTTTTCCTTGTAACGTTCCATATCCATGCCCCGATATTCCTCTCGTCTGGTGAGCATGTAGTATGCGATGGTCAGCATTTCACGTGCAACGGCGACTATGGCTTTGTTGTTGCCTCGTCTGGCTGCGATTCGATTGTGGAGGGATTGGAATCTTGGGTCGGATCGATGGGAAATCTGAGCTGATTGGATGAGAATCCAGCGGAGCATTCTGGAGCCTTGTTTTGTGATGTGTCCACGTTTGGTTTGGCTGCCTGATTGTCGGATGCTTGGAGCCAGTCCAGCCCAGCTTGCAAGCTTCTCAGAAATGAGTTTCACGTCTTCCCGGTTGCAGGCGAGTTTGGCGATTTCGATGTTCATGTTCTGGACCTGCGTTTAATGCCCGCCCTTAGAGGGACAAATCAAGAATTCGATGCTATATATTAGGTCATTACAGCGTGTGCCTGTAACAGCCAAACAAAGATGGGATCAAATGCTCAGCGCCCTGAGATACGCACATCGCTACAACTATTCTCGATTCTGGACAGGAAAACCAATAATCCTAACACATTCGGTAACATCGAAATGCAACTGCAAGTGTCTGATGTGCGATGTGTGGAGAAAGCCGAGGAACGAAGGTGAGATGGCAACTCGCGACATTCTCAGAACACTCGTCGAGGCGAGAAATCTGAAATTCGCCGCGTATCTCGTTTGGGGCGGGGAACCGCTCTTGAGGCGGGATATCATGGAGATAATGCAATGTGCACATAGCGTCGGTTTGTATACTAGCCTAATCACAAACGGAATTTACCTATCTCAAAGGGCCAGGGAAATGGCAAATTGTGTCGACCTTACCTGGGTTTCTTTGGACTACAATTCTGAGTACCATGATCGAATGCGCGCCTTTCCCGGCGCGTTTGAAAGAGCGAGTACTGGCATAGTTGCATTGAGACGAATGGGTGGAAGGGTTGTCATCAATTGTGTTCTGAGCAAACTCAACAGAGATGCCGTTCCCAAGATGGCCGCGTTGGCAGAAGAGTTGGATACGAAATTGGCATTTGATCCCATGCATGTTTTTCCAGGGATAAATGATAGATACGCCTTATCAGATGAGGAAGTCAGAAACCTGGCCACAGAGATATTGAGATACAAGAAAGCCGGTTATCCGATCCTCAATTCGTATGATTACCTGCGGCATCTTACTAAGCAGAAGAAATACTCGTGTGCACAACCTAAAATTTTCATCACGGTTTCCGAGACCGGTGAGATTACTCCTTTCTGGTGCACGAGGAACGGTGAAGTTCTGGGAGACCTGCGTAAACAGAGTCTGGGCGACGTGCTTTGCTCAGACTCCTATGCGAAGTATGCAAGATCGACAGATCACTGCAGTAGCTGTTCCAACTCGGTGAACGTCGAGACTTCGATGTTCTACTCAGTGCGGAACTTCTTGACTAATTGCTTCAAGATACCGAATCCTATCCTAAGGTTCATTTTGGACTACGCAGACTGATACTGTGGTCTCTCCCAACTTGATGTGTACTTAGCGCTAGAGGAACAATGTTGTATGTGATGCCACTGGTGCGGCCAACCAGATTCGAACCACCCTTTTTTTGGTGCGTATGCTGGTCGCACAAACACAAATGGAACGTGCTCGCGGACACTTTTTTCAGATTGGTATCAGTTGGACTGGGATTCGTTGTTCTGTGTTGCAGTAGGTTGAAAATCTTTGGAGTGCGCGTTTTGTTTCTGTAGTTTAGTGGAAAGATTAGTGTAGATATCTCTCTGCCACGGAATACCCTATCGGGGGTCGGGTGTTTCTAACGACGCATGTTTAGCGCTCCTGTCATGTTCGCGCTGCTAGTAATTACATTAGGCATTGTTGTTACAAAGAAAGTAAATGCGTCCACTGCGAAATGCTCACGGATTATTGTTGGATGGCGTTGCTTTTCGAGGAAAGCGGGGGGAGGCCATGTGGATACTCGTTACCAACCCGGCTACCCTTAGATCATGACTTCGGCTTAAGATTATGAGGCATCTTTCGGGGGACTTGATGTTTGCTGGGTTTCGATCCTTCGGTTCCCTTCATATGTGAAGTGGTCGCGGCTGGGTTGTCCATATTTATCGTATATTCGATGCTTAGACTTGTTCGGGTGGTTCGAAGAGAATACTTACTAGGTTTTCCTATAGAGTTTACACTCCTAGCGATTGGATTCATCGCATTCGGATTGTCATATGCTTACCCTGGGTTGGAGGAGTTGGCCAGCTGGCTCCATCTCTCAATCGTGACGTATGGGTTTGCATTCATCGCTGGAACATACTTCCTGAAGAAGAGTTTGCGGAGGAGGGTTGGGCGCATGTCCGCGTGGCTTTTCTCCATGCTAGTTATCCTTGCTGTTGCGGCCATTATATTGATCGTTGTTCCACCGCGTTTTCTCCTTCCATCTTATCGGAGCGTTTATGAGATATTTCGAACCACCGACCTCGTATTGCTGGTTTACATAATCTTTAGCTTGTACCAAGACTTCAAACCTAGGCGGGTTGGATTAGGGGGCATGGTGCTAGCGGGTTTCGTGCTTCTCGCTGGCAGCCAGTACAGCCTCCTGCTATGGGGACTTGACGGCGGATTCTGGTCATTCGCCCTAGCTCATGCAATGGGACTCGTGGGGCTTGCCATGTTGGCGACTGCTCTAGCTACGGGATTTCGAAGGGCTTAACCACATTTGCCACAGGACGAACCAGGGAAACCACGCGGGCGCAATCGGGAAATGATTTTCTACGACATTCTACGTTCAATCGTCCGTCAAGAACAGAAAGGGTTCGTGAGGATTACAAGGGTTCAGAACGAGACCAACCTTCCCTCCGACCGACTGCGCGGCCACTTGCGACAAATGGTTCGGCTGAGACTGATCACGTATAGCAGTGCCATCAGGAGCACCACAAAAGGTCGGGAATTTCTATCCCAGTACAAAAGAGTCCTCGTGGTGCTGAAAAGGTTCGGACTCGCCGAATAGAACCCAAACCTTAGCTCTCCTACCGCCCCCTAGATCGCGTATTGTTCAAAGTAGCTTACATTAAGGCGTTGACCCAGTTGGCGGTAGCGAATACTACAACTAGCAAACTCATCCTTCTGTGCGGCGAGATCCTCTCACTCGCAGATGAGGCTAGATGAACATTTTCTCGGTGCCTGAGGTCGATCTGGTTTGAGGCTGCTATGCAGACGCCACTACGACCGTATGCGCGAATCTGTCTCCTAGTCTCTGCTTTTTGGGCGACCCGCGTACAAACCAAAAACCCGCTGACATGTATGGTAAGAGGTGTGGTATTGCGTCCACAAAACGCAGAATATTCCTTACCAGCGACGAGCGCATCCCGCATGGCTGTCCATTTTCCCTTACCACTTTGATTTTGAAGGCTCTTTTTCCAATAGTCGTTCCTGTGGCTCCTTCCAGAACCGTGAAGTAAACGAGTTGAAGCAAGGCGAAGACTATTACCAAGTAGGGTAATTCATCGAACGGATTCATCCATTCCCAAACACATCCCCAACACCATAACGTCCATGACATCACAAGGTTCGCAAGCATGAACAATCCGCCCAATACGATTCCATCGATGACCTGCGCTGCGAACCTGATCCCTAGACCCTTGTATTCTACCTTCAACACAATCCAACCCGACCTAAGTTCACACACCTCAAAACCGGGGCCCGATCTTCAAACCTTTCCCGGCTTTGAATTCGGCGTGGTCCATCGCAATAGCGTAAGCTATGATGACGTACGGCGTGAGTTCTTCGCTTAGAATTTCGATGCCGTATGAATCCCGAACGCTGACCCACTTCTTGTTGATTTGGGCGATTTCTGTTCCAGAGGGGGATTGAATTGAGAAATTATGTTCACTTATGTTCCCCTTGATTCGCGCAACCTCCGCCCCCGATCCATCTTCAAGCCACCACTCTGAGCCTAACAGTTTGAGAACTTTCTTTTTCACAACGGCGACGAGGCTTTGGGCGTCGTAAATTTCAAACGTCGGCCGTACAGTGAGCACCTTTCCTCGCATCTCACCTAACCTACCGCCGTCCGGTGTTTCAAAGTAGAATTGTGGTCCCCAGCTCACAATTTTCTTTTTCACGTAAGCGAGAGGGTTACCGTCCCTATCCTTGACGCCGAACGTATCTCGCAGTGCCACAAGCTTCTGTTCAATTATGTACTCCCTACCAGAAAAAACTGAACCAACCCCGGCACCTACAGGTACAGGTATTTTGGCAGTGAAAGCTGAACTAAACTCCGAATTTCCTGGCGGAGGTGTTTCGTCGGTGTCCAATTTCTTGCCGCAGCTGGTGCAGAACCTCTTTCCGGCGGGTACGAGGCTGCCGCAGTTGGAACACGTAAGTGCAACTGGCTGAGCCGTGGTCCGAGTGGGAGGGACGGGTGCCCCACACTTTCCGCAGAAGCGATCGCCAGGCTTGAGCTGAACTCCGCACTTCACGCAGAACTCAGCCGGAGGAGGTTGAGGTCTCGTAGGAGGTAAGGGCGGTGCTTCGGCCGGGGCAGGTGCTCCGCACTTTTCGCAGAAGTTATTGCCGGGCTTGATCTGAGTTCCACATTTCCCGCAGAATCGACTCGAAGGTTCGGCATCAAAACTCGCATTCGGATCCATCATTGCATCACGACTTCCGGGCGCCGCACTTGGTGCAGAAATCGTCGTTGGGCGCCAGCTGGGCTCCGCAGTTCCCGCAGAACTCGGCAGCTTTCACTGTCAGACGCGGCAGCGAGTCTGCCCGTTGTGCTGAGGCCACGGTCTTCTTCTTGCGGAGAGGTGCAGTTGGTTGAGCTGTGGGAACGGGTGCTCCGCACTTTTCGCAGAAGCGCTTGCCGAGCTTCAGCTGGACTCCACACTTCGCGCAGAACCCGCCACTAGCAAAACGTTCCGTTTGAGTTTGTGGAGAGACCGGTGTACCGCACTTTTCGCAGAATCGCTTGCCAGGCTTGAGTTCGGCGCCGCACGCCATGCATAACCCCCCCGGAGGAGATTCTGTAATGGTTGAGGGCGGCACTTCGGCCGGAGTGACGGGGGTCCTTTTACCTTTCCCGCGTCGAACGACAAAGACGATTAATCCAATAATCACGATAAAAGGTAATGCGATTACTGAAAGACCCAATATGGTCGTTGATGTTGATGCGGCCGCAGTCGTAAGTGGTATTGGAACAGTTTGAGTGGTAGTTCCAGTCGGATATTCAGTAACTATTTTGGCGTTGGGCGCCAAGTGCTTGGCAAGTTTAGTTGCATCAATGCTTCCCCAACCAGTTACAGCATCCCACCCTTTTCCTGCGCAGTACCCTGTCTGAGTTGTTCCGCCGGTCTTCACTAAGCTGCAGCCTGAGGTAACATCATGGAATACCGTTGGATCGGTGGCGGCTAGTTCGTATAATGTCGGGTTGATGAAACCGAGCCTTCCTCCGGCAGCCTGCACGATATCCGCCATGATGCCGGCGAACGTTGGTGCGGCTGCGCTGGTTCCACAGAACCAGGTTCCGCCGAGATAAGCGAACGAGTATGGTGTGTCACATGACGCGTCCAATGCGATGTCGGGAATGTTGCGGCGGTGATCTTGAGGAACGCCGTTTCCGACCTGCCAGCTGGGTTCGGGGAAAAGGTTGCTTGGTCCTCCGCCGCTTTGGTTCCATCCGGTTTCCGAGTACGTGCCGCCGGACAGCTGCAATAGTGCCGTGCCTCCGACGATCGTGACGTATGGACTATACTGAGGAATCATATACACGTTAGGTAGATGATTGGCCCAGAAGTCACCTTTCCAAGGCGAAGGCCAAGGGACAGTATTGTTAGATCCGAAGTCACCAGATCCGGAGATGAGCGTGATCTTCTCGCCAACCGACTTGGCATATTCCTCATTGTAGGATTGAACCTTTTCTCTAGCCTTACCGTTTCCATTGTCATAGTACCACGCGTCAAAGCTCATCGTTGCTATATCAGCTGCGTTGTGGTCTATGACGTACGAGAACCCGTCGAGCGTTGTATGATTTTCGACCAGCACGATCAGGAGCTTCGCGTCGGGGGCCATCGCGTGAACAAACTCAGTATCTGCAGTAATTTCCTCTGTATCTGAATTGTTCGGTGCGGTCGCACCGAACGGTTGCACGACTGACATGATAGGCGCGGACAAGCCATACTTAGTGCTGAATTCTTTCACGTCCGAGTCGAATGTGCTCAGGACCGATTGGCCAATGATCGCCACAGTCACCCCCTTCCCAGTGTATCCGGATTGTATCAATGGGTTGACGTTGTATGCGGAACGAAAGACGTCAGGAGTCAAAGGCGATACGGCACCAGCCGGAGAAGCGACCAGCGTGAACATGACAAGACAGGAAAACGCGGTTAAGAAAACGCGCATTCGATTCGTCACATTCCCCTCGCAAGTTTTACTTGCGTCTGCGACGTAGCAAGCATAGCAAGAGAGACCCTACCAACGGCTCGGTCTGGGCTGCAACCGAGACGGAGCAATCGCTGAAGTCAGCATTATGGCCATTACTAGATACGCGGAAGATCTAAAAGCTGACAATCCGAGCATCAATTCCGGGCACCGCACTCCCCGCAAAATTCGCTGTCGGGCGATAGTTGGGCGCCGCAGTTCTGGCAGAACTGCCCCTTCTTCTTCGCTTTGGGGGCCGGTGAAACTGTTGATTTCGGTCGGCCAGCCGTTCTCTTTCTGCGGAGTACAGCAAAGCAAATCGCTGCCACCGCAACCACGATGATTACTATGATTATCATGGCCATCGTGTCGTTTTCTGTTCTCTGCGGGGTTAGCGTGTGCGGAGCATTCATTGTTATGGAGCCGCTGCTGCTATAAGTGATCGAGGCCCCGTTCTCGTACCATCCTTGGAAGGTCGAAGTTGCTCCGAGCATCCCCAAAATTCCTGGAGCAGGCTCAGACGGCGGAGCTGAGAATTGAGCCGTAGCTCCCTTGTCGTACCATCCCGCTCCGCTCGCCGACGGATCCGTCAAACTCAGACTATACTGAGTCACATATGTCGCTGCAAGGGTTGTGTCGTTCTCGAGGTCGTCTGTTCGACTTGTCGTTGTCGAGCCGTCAGACCAGTGATCAAACCTCAATTGCGAGCCGCTCGTGAGTGGAACTGTTTCAGGAACCGAGATCGTGTGCTGGCCCGGCAGGAGCGACATAGCGACATTGCCAGCCGTCTGATTGGCTCCGTCAACTGCCGCCGTTACAGAGTTAGGCAGAGTGAGGGTCAACTGCGCTTTGTCTGTGACGGAGACCGTGAAAGGCGATTTACTTGTGGATCCACTAATCACGTTGTGAGACTGGTCCTCGACACTAGTGACAACCTCGAGATTGTACTGTTGGATCGAGTTGAATGTGAGGGTGAATGAAACAGATTCTGTTCCAGAGCTCAAAGCCGGAGTCATAATGCACACTGCATCGTTAGCATATGCTGTTCCGGCCAGCGACGCGCATGGGTCGGGCGTCGAGCTCGCAGATCCCGTGGCAGCGCCTTTGGTGTTTACATCGGCGACTCCGGCGGCTAGGACGTCGCCGGAGGGAATATTGGCATACTCATCCGTAAAGCTGACTGTTGCTTGAGCCACTCCGTTCTTTAGTAAAGCACGCGAAGGAAGTACGAGGTTGCTCATGGTTGTCGTCGACACTTGACCGGTGACAGAAATTGTGAAATCCTGATAGCTAGTGGATCCCTGGACTACATTACCATACTCATCAAGCACGCCAGCGGAGACTTGAAGATCGTACTGTTGAGCCGAGTTGAAAGTGAGAGTAAATGAAGCCGATTCTGTCCCGGCATATGCACTAGGAACAACTTCGCAGATTGCGTAACCCGCATTGTTTGCTGCTGGCTGGCATGGGTCGGGCGTTGCCGTTGCTGAACCTGGAATATCCGTTGAACTGTGTGCACCCCAAATGCCGAAGACAAGATACCCCCCTATGAGATTGTAATAGTTACTGTAGTACAGTGCAAATGTCACCGTGGCTTGAGCCGTTCCGCCCTGCAGTGTAACTTGCGAAGGATATTGGAGATTAAGAATGCTCGTGATGCCCGACTGCGCCTGGACATTTGGAACAACAGCCAGACCGACAATAACTGAAGTCAACATTAGGAACGCCATAAAACACGCAGAGACTCTAGAAATCGACAATTCGTAACAACCTGTAAGCGACAAAATTCATTCGCGTTCAAAGTATTAACGCTTGCGAAGCTTGCAGAAAATACGTACTGTAAGTACGTATAATGAATGCTCAGACTTACCGCGTTTCCATCATGTTGACATCGTTTGATCGGTCTTCTTTTCGTGACCTGATGAGAAAGAGGTAAGATGGCGGGCGAACTCCAGGATTGATATGTGCACGCGCGGACCACTAGGCCCGACGACGGAACCACTCTTATTTCGAACCCCATCACTAAAATCATTTGTGTGCGTGAATTGAACCTCTGCGTAAAGTGTGGCGCAGAGGTGCTTGAGGGTGCAATGTTCTGTCCGAATTGCGGTAACTCCGTAGCTCCTTCATCCGGGTCTACAGAGTCCGTTCCTGAACAGTTATTGATGAACGCTACTAATGTGATTCTGCATCGCGAGTGCGAAAAACCCAAGGCTTTCCAGAGGGCCTTCGGTACTCTCATTCTTACGAGTCGAAGACTAATCTTTCTGCCAAGCGGAGGCTTTCTAAGCTTTGGTTCACCGAAAGTCGACACACTTGAGAGTATCAAGTCGGCACTAACTGGGCTGGGTAGCCTACAGATCCCGTTCTATGGCGGAAATGCAATATTGGAGCTTGAAGTTGATTCAGCATGGGGGCACAAGTATCTGAAGGTCCGCTCGCAAGACCAAACCGGCCAAAAACTGAATCTGTTCCTGGAAAATCATGGAAACAGAGACTCGTGGGAACATGAATGGAATTTGAAGGAGGGTAAATGGTCAACCTCAGGTCAGGGGATTCTCACCTCGAGGCCGCGCTGGGACGTTTGGATAGAGAAGATAAACTCCCTTAGAACCGAATCAATGAAACCATAGATGAGTTAGCCTAGTCCGACAGACAAACTGTAAACCTCTTGAACCGACTCCCATGGAGGGTGCATTACACCAAACATCGTGTGCATTGCACCTTGAGGCGATGTCCGAAAACCCGTAACAAGATATAGAATTGCACAGGTCAAGGTGGGTGATTTCACGTAATGTTTGGGTGATTACACCCCGCAAATGCTCAACCTCTATTGAGTGTGTTCGGCGTGGTCGCTCTGGCAACGGAGGAGAATTCCCACAGACCGGTTTCGTAGAGAATTCGAAGCCTGGTTCGTTCAGGAAGAAAATTGCTACTTATCAATGGATCTGATTAACAGATGCATTGACTGGGATGCAAGCTTCATACCAGAGGAATATTTCGGTTTCTAGCAACGCCACGTGCGCGCCATGAGAGGCGTAGAAGAGCGTGGCGCTCAAGCGCTGTTAGCTGACGTGTATTTGATCTTCCTTTCATTCAGTGGGCTCGGTTCACAAATACTCAGTCTATATTAGGAGTGAATAGGTGACGTTCAGTTAGGGTGTTCTCATAATGACTGGCATCTTTCAGATACTTCTGCCCTATACTGGTTTCCTTGCATTGTTTTTGCGAGTCTGGGTTGGAGTTAACTTTGCTGCTCACGGTTATCCGAAGCTCGGCAAGGGTAGGCAACAGACGCTTCAGTGGACTAAGAGCCTAGGAGTTCCAGCGGCCGCAACTTATCTAGCAATAATTCTGGAGTTCTTTGGTGGATTATCTTTGATCATTGGATTCATTGTGCCAATTGTTGGGTTTTTCATCGCACTCGAAATGATCGGCGCTATACTCCTGAAGAAAACTAAGATGAAAGCGCCCTACATGGGTCAAAATTCGTATGAGATTGACATAACGTATCTCATGCTCGCCATTGTTCTAATAGTACTGGGAGCAGGTGTAATCTCAGTTGACTCTTTCCTTGGATTTTAGGTGGAAAATAATTGACTGTTCATTTCACTTTTCATGAACACCAGTCCAGCACTCAGTTCCTAGCTGGCGTTCCGCCCCTCAGAACTTATCCGTATTATGTCAGCGCACTAATATCGGTAGATAATTGTCCTTCGACTCAACGACGTCCTGGTCGTATAGAAGGCCGTAAGCGGAAATTTCCGGTGATGAACGGCAAGGATCCGCCCGTGTGAGCGCGCCCGGACTTACTCCATTGAGCGGATATTTGTTCTGCAGGGGGGCTTTCAGCTCTCAGGATTAAACTTCTAATCTCTGCTCAGGGTACGCTACAGTCGGCCTTTTGGTTACAAACGAGTCCTCTAGGTCATCGGCCATGCGCCTCGCCATCTTGGTCGGCATGGCCAACGAAAGATGGTCCTGAGGAAACCATGTGTTTCCCGTAGGGTCGCATGGACCAACGAAGACGGTGTCGACTGGGGCTTTCTCAACCATACCCGCAGCATAGCTCACAAATGATGCACAAGCTGCGCCTTGAGGAACAAGAACCTCACGAAATGGATCTCGAGCACTGAAATGCACCAGGGCGACCATATTTCTTATCTGCTCCGCGCTCCCGAAGCACAAGATCGATCTAACACCAGGGTCTTCGCTAGTCAAGTCGGCGCAAGGCCGAATGATTATGAACCTGCTGAGAGGCGTGATCTTGCCCATCAGCTTATGGTTCTCGTCAACCAGCTCGGGGCTAGCCCTGAGAAACTCAGCTTCACCGTTACGGAAATTCTTGGAACCGGTCGACACGAAGTACTTGATCCCTGGGTTGAACTTGATAAACCCGAAATGCGCGAGGCCTCCTGGACAGCATGCCTCCGGCATTTCTGCGGCGACGTAGATTGGAGGGGTTTTGTCACGAAAGGCCACTGTCATGATTGCCTTCGCTACACACGAACTTATGGAGGTCGATGGCACTGTCTCTTCGGGGATTATTTTCGAGCCGTAAACGCAAAGCGGTCGGCTTTTCAACCTACCGGCCAGACGCAGCTTCGTGCCAACTTCGCTAATCGGTAACAATGGTACCAGCTACCGTCATTATATGCCGTGAACTCCGTCGTAATACGCAATTTGCTCCTTTTCCCCATCCGAAATCGAGCAGCGGTTTGCCAACGATTTGCGATACGTACGGTCCTGCACAAACCCAGTTTAGGGGAAACGTATCTTCGATCAGACGTTGAGACTTCGAGAGTTCAATCCATACCTTCAGGACCTCGACAGTTGAGACAAACACACAACAATCCACAAAGCACTTGCAAGATCTGACGTAAGATAGTTACTGGCAGGGTTCTTGCGACAGTATTGTTGCCCAGCTTAAGTTGAGCATCCGTCTCACCTGTTCTGTTTCGGCGATTTCTTCGACGCTAATATTCTTCGCGTTCACCCCGTGCCGCTTCAACGAGTCATTGCTTTCTCGAAGAGGGGTACTGCTGCCGTCAATGTTATGAGCGCATAGGCAATGAGGATGATTAGATCCGTTGCTATCACGTTGAGGCCGGCGTTCAATATGACTACTTTTCTGAGTGCGTCAGCGGCATAGTACAGTGGCATCGCTTTTCCTATCCACTGCATCCAACCGGGAAGCGAGGTCACGGGGAATATTATGCCGCTAAGAAACATCATAGGAAATTGCAGCAAGATAACTATCATTTGTGCAGTCTCTTGTTCTGGAGCGAATACTGTGAGAATTATCCCAACCCCCACAAAACTCGCCACTCCCAAGAGCATTGTGAGCAGCATCAGTAACGGGCTCCCATAGATCCTCACTCCGAAGAGCAGCATCGAAAGTCCCAAGATTAGGAAAGCCTGGATCAATCCTCGCACAGTCTGGGAAAGGACTTTGCCGAAAATAATCGCCCTTCTAGTTATAGGGGAGACCATAAGACCGTCCATGGTGCCTTGCTCTTTTTCTCGTGATATTGAAAAACCAACTCCTGACAAAGCGCCGAAGACTACAGTTAACGCCATAAACCCAGGAGCGAGGAATTGGAATGTCGTAGAAGGCCCAGAAATCAACGGAACTTGAGCAATGGAAACTGGGTCAACAAGAAAGGTCGGGTTGATGTGGTTGCCCATCATGTCCCTCATAATCGTTGCTGAAATATTCGACGATATCACGCCGAAGATTGTAGCTATTTCAGCTTGGACGACCGCCGCGATCTGCGGGTTGGTTTCGTCGACGGTTACTTGCACAGTCGCTTGCATCCCAGCCCTAATCGCGGCTGTGAACCCATCAGGTATGACGACGATTCCGGAAATCGTACCGCGCACGATGCAGTCCCTTGCTGTCTGATAGCTAGTCATTTCCGATACTCGGAATAACTGTTGTGCCTGGGCAATGTCTACGAATTGATACGCAACGGCGTTTGCAAGGGAACCTTGGTCTACTTGAATTAATGCTACCGGTAGGTTGGGATAAGCTGTAGGTATGTTGCCGACCGCAAGGTTTGCTTTCGGCGTAGTCGGGAACATGTATCCAAACATCGCTATCAGCAAGAGGGGCATCAAGAGAAACGCGAAGAGAAGCATCTTTGCCCTCCACAAGTCTAGGAGGTCACGTCGTGCTATCTTGAGAGCTATCGAAAACGTTCGAAGTCCGCTGAGCATGTGCCTACATTCTCCCCATCACTCTGCGCATGGGAATGCGATCTGAGGCTGAGTCCCTTAATTCGCGGCCTGTGAGAGTCAAGAAGACCTCAAGCAGGTTGTCCGATTTGTATTTGTTCTTCAGTTCTTGAGGTGTGTCTGTCGCTATTATTTTGCCATGGTCAATTATGCTAATTCTGTCTGAGAGTTCATCAGCTTCTTCCATTATGTGTGTGGTCAGGACAATTGTGTGTCCCATTTCCTTCAGTTCTTTTATGAGGTCCCTAACGAAACGTGTGCTCTGAGGATCAAGCGCTGTCGTGGGTTCGTCCAAGAAGATTATTTCCGGATCGTGGAGCAGCGCCCGAATTACATTAACCCTCTGTCTCATTCCACTCGAGTAACCGCCCACAAGTTTATCCCTAAATGGGGTGAGCTGAACCATGTCCAAGAGCTCGTGTGTCCTTTTCCGCAGCGAATCCTGATCTATTTCGTATAGGCTGCCAAAGAACATCAAGTTCTCGAAAGCTGTCAGCCGGGGGTACAGGATCAGCTTCTCGGAAACAAGCCCGATTTTCTTCCTGACCTCATTCCCTTGGCGGGCAATGTCGTATCCCGCAACCTTGGCGCTTCCCGATGAGGGAGTCAACAGGGTGCAAAGCATCCTTATCGCTGTGGTCTTTCCCGCTCCGTTTGGGCCAAGAAATCCGTAAATCTCTCCCTTGTGCACGCTGAGGTCAATGTGGTCAACGGCGGTGAAGCTGCTGAATCGTTTCGTTAGACGATAAGTCTCAATTGCATAGTCAGACACCCTGTCTCGGGCATCACCACTCTCCGGAAACATCGTCTCGGTGGTCAATGGGACGGCACGAGTTTCCGTCCCTTGCATGACCATTGTTCCATCCCCTATCTCTTTCTTGCGTTCAAGTGCCTCAATATCGATTCAATAGCTGCCCTACTTATTTTAGTATATCGACACGATATAATCCGCGGGATAACCTGTGGCCAGGGGATTTAAGTCGGGGCCCTATGAAGTGATGTTCTTTATGGCCATGAAGAACCGCCCAGCGTACGGGTACGACCTGGCTGAACGGTTTAGGAAGATGGCTGGCGGCCACATCAAGGTGAGCTATGGGACTATTTACCCGTTCTTGCGTCGTATGGAGCGGCGGGGAATCATAAGATCAAGAAGGGATGAGTCGTCAGGGAGGGTGTATTACGAGCTTACCCGCAGAGGCAGAGAAGCTCAGGCAAAACTATCGAAACGAATTAGGGAATCCCAGAAGGAATGGGAAGAGAGACTGCTTGGCATTCTCGCAATGCATGCGGAAGTGTTCGGACGAAAGGCTCTTAGAGAATTATTGAAACGCGCTCAGTTCTGAGACGTTTAATCGAGAGGCAACATCATCGCTTGGGATCAATTCTTGGCATTCTGGTAAGTGGTGATATTTTTTGCCACGTAATCCGAAATATCGTTAGTTCGGCGCTAGCAGGTCAAGTGCTGTGGCAATAGTCACGAAGGCATTCGACCCACAAACGGCCGGGTTCTATCGCCCAGTCAACAGCCATGGCCTCGAGTTGGAAATCGGGTCAGAGCTTTTTTGCAACTTCGCTAGCGAATAGGTCTAACGCCTGAAGCTCTCTGTCTGGTTCGAGGTTCACGATCAGATACTCGATCCCTACGTCTCTGAATGCTTCGATTTGTTTGCGTACCTCTTCAGGTGTGCCATAAATGGCGTACTCCCGGCGCCTATCCTCCGGCAAGCCCTTGATAGCCTCCGTGACGTTCTCCTTGTTATTGTCGATGACTACGTGGCCAAGCTTCGTCTTGAGTATGGAGTCATAATCTCTACCAACTAAGCGACAGTGTTCACGAAGTACTCCGAGCTTCCGTCTCACCGTCTCGACAGAGCCGAAGATATTGCAAGCGTCAGCGTACTTTGCCACGATCTTCAGCGTCCGCCTTTCTCCGCTCCCACCGATCATTAGGGGCGGATGCGGCTTCTGGATGGGCTTCGGGTTGCAGTATGCATCGCGGATCTGGTAGAACTTACCATTAAAGGAGGCACGTTCTTCAGTCCACATTTTGCTGATTATCTGTGCGGCTTCCTCAAGGCGCCGCATCCTTTCACCGACAGGCGGAAAAGGAATTCCGTACGCTCTAGCCTCTTCCACGTTCCAGGCGGCGCCGATCCCCATGAATAGCCTACCCTTACTGAGGACATCGAGAGTTGCGCCTATCTTAGCGAGAACCGAAGGATGCCTGTACACGATTCCAGTAACGAGAGTGCCGAGCTTGATTTTCTCCGTCAATCCCGCAACAACGGCCTGGGTTGTCCAACCTTCGAGCATCGGTTCTTGAGCTTGGCCGACATTTTGGATTTGGTGGAAGTGATCCATAACCCAGAACGAGTCGAAGCCAAGTCTCTCAGCGTTCTGCGCTAGTGTTCTTAGCTTTTCAACGACCTCGGCGCCTTGGCCGTCGAATGTGAAGTTGGGATGTTGTAGGCCGAACTTCAATTTGAGAATCTCCCTTCAACAACGTATCGAATAGTCGAACGATTTATTGATTTGCTATTCATTTGCCAGACGATTCGACAACGAGAACGACTTATTGTCGGTGCCTATTCTTTGATCATGCGCTCGACTAGGATGATCCTAATTTACGGCTCTTGAAGCATACGTTGCTTGTTGCCAAACCGGTTATGGTGCACAAAATCTTCCATATCACGCCGCACTCTCAAGTATTTAGTTGGCGCAGAAATGGGATACCCTAAGCGACAGGCAAATGCAATTTTCATGTGTTGGGGAATATCGAGAATTCTCTTCACCTCCTTCTCAACGGCGTCGGCACTGAAGGCACTTATTATGTGAAAGCTAATCCCCAGGGACTGGGCCATGAGCCACATGTTCTCCATAACGCAGCCAAGGCTCATAATGCCCAAAACATCCCCCTCCGAAGCAGGCGCTCTTTTCCTGGAGTCACAGATCACTATCAGAAGCATCGGGCTACCCCGAATGGTTTCTTGCAGGGATCTGGCTCCGCTCCCACGAACGATTTCATCCAGCTTCGCAGGATCAGTCCATGACGGCGGGAACAGGGTGGCGAGGAGTCCAACCTTCTTTTGGAGTAACTCCTTTTCCGAGAACGAGAGCTGCTGATAGTTCTCCCGAATGAACTCTTCCGAGATCGGGGACTTGATGTTTCCTATCTTCTCCAGAAGCTTCTTGTCATCTATGACGAGAGTCTCGAAGTTCTGCATGTTGTGGGCCGTGGGCGCCCAGCGTCCCGCCTCGAGAATCTGCCTCAAATCCTCCTTGGTCACAGGACGCTCTCGATCGAACGGAACCCTCGACGAATGCCTTTCTTCGATGAGCTTCAGGATATTAGTCATGACAACCCTCCCCCGTTCAGAACCGCCCGGAAATGAACCTTTCCACACATCATTCGTTCGAAAGCCAATGCGGCCTGCTCCCCCGAAAACACTTCGACCAATGGGATTAAGATTGAGCAAAACTCACAGTCTCAGACATCGTGCTGCAGCATCTCGCAACACCGGTATGAGCTACAGCAATAATCATGATAACTCCTTGGATAGGAGTCGTTTCTAGGATTTCCTGCGATAATTACAGTACTAGGGGAAAAATTCAATTCTCTGAACCTACCAAACATGTACGTTAGCCGGGGCTATGGAGAATGCTCGAGACTTTGTCGAGGGTTGAGTTTTGAGTAAACTCGTATCATGCTCTAAGGATTTCCCTGATGAATGCAAGGGATGCCCGGACTATTTTGAAGAGATGAGAGATCCTTCATTTGATATGGCTCTTACCGGGTGGTTTGGGTTCTATTCTGGCCCAGCCTACGTAGTTAAGAGATGTACACGGTATAACCGGAAATCATACGCCAGAATCCAAGAAATTAGACGGAAACAGTAATCTTCCATCGCGGGGGGACGTCGCCGTTGTGGAATGCTAAAAACCGTTGAGAGCGTGAGTGAACTTAGAACAGAACAGGGTCTCCCAGGTTTCCCCAACTGCAATTCATTCTTTTACAAGCCCATCGAGCTAACTCAACAGCTTCTTATACCAAACCTGATTTCGCTTTTGGGGTCTTTCAAGGTGAATAGTGTGACGGATGCCATGAAGTTTCGTTTTCTTGGTCCGAGTGGACTGCGTGTTTCTGAATTATGCCTCGGTACCATGACGTTTGGTGAGGATTGGGGTTGGGGTGCTTCGAAGGAAGAATGTCGAGCGATCTTCAACTGGTATGTAGAACGCGGTGGTAATTTCATCGACACAGCCAACGGTTACACTAATGGCACTAGCGAACGAATCGTTGGCGGCTTGATAGGTTCTGACCGCGACAAGTTCGTTCTCGCTACAAAATACTCCTTCCCCACAGTAAGGGGTGACCCAAACAGTGGTGGTAACCACCGCAAAAGCATGATTCGTTCGCTAGAAGGAAGTCTGAAACGGCTTGGGACAGATTACGTTGATCTATTCTGGTTGCATGCTTGGGATTTCTCGACGCCGATTGAGGAGGTCATGCGGGCGCTTGACGATCTGGTGCGGTCAGGGAAAGTACTCTACGTTGGTGTTTCGGATACGCCCGCGTGGATCGTGAGTAGAGCCAACATGTTGGCGGAGTTACGCGGATGGTCACCTTTCGTGGCGCTTCAAATCGAGTATAGTCTCATTGAACGGACCCCTGAACGAGATCTTCTACCTATGGCTCGCAGCCTCGGAATGACGGTGACTCCTTGGGCGGTGCTCGGAGCAGGCGTGCTGACTGGAAAGTATAACAATGCCCCACCTGCCACGAAGAACGGCGGGACGAGTGGAGGGCACGTTGAGAGGCGGCTAGATGCAGTCAATACCCAGAAGGCGAACGATCGAAATCTCGCAATAGCACGTGTAGTAGTAGAAGTTGCCAAGCAGATTGGCTCCAGCCCATCCCAACTCGCGCTAGCCTGGCTGCGTACGCGCCCGGGTTCGATTGTTCCGATACTTGGAGCTCGCCGATTAGACCAGATACGTGACAATTTGAGCTGCCTCGACGTAACGATTCCGGACGAGCACCTTCGCAGACTTGATGAAGCGAGCAAAATTGATTTGGGATTTCCTCACGACTTCTTAGCAAGTCCCGTAGGTAAAGATAGATTGTACGGCGGCCTTTATTCGCGTACGGCACAACATCGCGAACCATGAAACACTAAAACCCTTTAACACGAAGATTCGTTGTTTCTTATTGTTGTTCAAATCATTAATGATCTAGAGACTAACCTGGAATCCCTAGCGCTGCAAGTAAAGGTTTGATTATGTAAGGGTAGGCGAAGCTGAGCCCCTTTGCGATGATGCGAAGAGCGGTTGCAATGAAAGAGCCCGCACGATTAGGCCGACAATCGCCGTTAAATGATTAAACGTTTAATTATCGGCATTTAAACAACTCTAAAAGTTATGCATTAAGGGACGATTGTGACGGGGAATCATATTGAGCCAAGTCTTATTGGAGCCATACGAATTCGGACACGCACTGTCAGATAGGATCAGACGTTGGCACAGGCTCACGGAGAAGTGCATTTCTCCGATTGGCCTTACTCTGGGGGAATTTCGAGTTCTAAAGGTGTTATCCGTGTCGGGTCCTAGCCCGATGGTTGACCTAGCTACGGACCAGACGATCACGCCCGCAGCTATGACGAGTATTGTGGATCATTTGGGAGAATTAGGGTTCGTTGAGCGCGCTCGAAGTGAATACGACAGAAGAGTGGTGAAGGTCTCAATTACACGGAAGGGCGAAGAAGAAGTCAAGATGGGAATCCGACTATACAAGAAGTTCATTGAAAAAGTCACAGCAGACCTAACCTCGAACGAGACCCGAAGCCTCCTGACAATCCTAGATCATATGCTGGACGCAGCTCAAAGCGGTCAACGTTCCAAGGACCGAAGTTAGGACGGCAGTTCTCGAGTAAAATAATCTACCTTGACACTGGCAGCACGAACCGTATTTCATGATCGAGGAACCAGCTTAGGAGCAAACATGAGGCCCAGGGGAGAAGTTCGACGGTCGAGTACAAGTGGGTTGTTCTTTCGAACACTACACTCGGCACGTTCATGGCTTCAATAGACATCACCATAGTAGAGATTGCGCTTCCAGCCATCTTCAGAGGTATCGCGATTGACCCGTTCACGTCCTTTCAATACTTGCTCTGGATACTCTTCGGCTACAGCATAGTAACTGCAACGTTACTCGTCACCTTCGGTCGAATATCAGACATCTTCGGCAGAGTGAAACTCTACAACCTAGGCTTCTTGGTGTACACTATCGGCTCCGTGCTACTCTACCTGACGCCTAACACTGGAAACTTGGGAGCCATCGAACTCATCTTCTTCAGAATCGTCCAAGGAATAGGAGGTGCCTTCCTATTCTCGAACGGCGCAGCGATCATTACCGATGCGTTTCCGCTAAAGGAGAGAGGCAAGGCATTGGGGCTCAACCAGTTAGCTTTCCTAGCAGGCTCGTTTGTCGGGTTGGTGCTTGGTGGTGTACTGGCTGTCTATGACTGGCGATACGTGTTCCTAATCAGCGTGCCATTCGGGGCTTTCGGGACAGCCTGGTCGTATTGGAAGTTGAAGGAGCTAGCAACCATACGAAAGGGACAGAGGATCGATGTGTGGGGGAACATTACGTTTGGCGTGGGTTTGACGGTTTTGCTCATAGCGATAACCTATGGGTTGCTACCTTACGGCACCTCGACGATGGGATGGGGCAATCCATGGGTAATAGGTGGCCTCATCGGTTCAGTTGCACTGCTAGTTGCATTTCCGTTCATCGAGACACGTGTTCAAGACCCAATGTTCCGGTTGCACCTTTTCAAGAATAGAGCCTTTGCTGCGGGTAACTTCGCCGCCTTCCTAGCGTCTATTTCGAGAGGTGGAGTGTCGCTGCTCCTCATTATACTGCTGCAAGCGATTTGGCTGCCGCTGCACGGCATCAATTATCAGGATACTCCCCTATGGGCGGGGATCTATATGCTTCCGTTTACCGCGGGGTTCTTGGTGATGGGCCCACTCAGCGGCTACCTCTCCGACAAGTATGGTGCGAGGGGCTTCTCGACTGCGGGTATGCTCATAACGGCAGTCGGGTACTATCTGCTTTCAACGTTCCCATACAACTTTGCTTACCTTTCCTTCGCTGGGGTCATTTTCCTGATGGGATTCGGCATGGGTATGTTTGCTTCTCCGAATACAGCATCCGTAATGAACTCGGTGCCAGCCGAGCATAGAGGCTCCGCATCGGGGATGCGGAGCACATTACAGAACACGGGTTCGGTCATAGGCCTTAGCATATTGTTTACCCTAGTTCTCTTGGTCTTATCGAGAGATCTGCCTTCTTCACTTGCAGCAGCTGCCTCACAGGCTGGCGCTCCACAGTTATCCTCCGCGTTATCCCAGATTCCTCCGACGGCCGCAATATTCGCGGCATTTCTAGGCTACAACCCAATGGGCACGGTACTGAGCCAGCTTCCTTCGAAACTTACGAACTCATTGAGGCCGCAGACGGTCGCAGTGCTCACCGGAAAAGTGTGGTTCCCAACAGCGATCGCTAACGCTTTCATGTCATCTCTAGGAATTGCTTTGTACTCTAACGTGGCACTGGCTGTTGTGGCTTCCGCCGCATCAGCGCTTCGCGGGAAGAGGTATGTTTACGGGGCAGAAGCTGAGAAGCTGCAAGTGGCTGTGCCAATAAAGACTTCAAAGAGCGCGCACGCTGCAGATCCACCGCCGAACACCCATAGACTCGCCCCAAATGAGGTTGAGCTCGGACAGGAGCCGAAGGAAAAGCTAACAAGAACTCAAAACGAGAGCTAGCACAGGCTTCCCTTCAAGTTGATGCACCGCTGGCTGACTTTCTGGGAAGTATAATGCTCAAGGGGATAGACCTATCTGAATTTACTAGGGGCGGTTTAGGAATAAGGTGCTTTCGACGTGACTGATTCAAAGTTTGTGGCCTTTCTTTTTGCTGGAGCTAAGGGATGGGGCACTATTGCGTTTGTTGCGCTAAGAGTCGTTATGGCTGCTTTCTGGTTACATTCCGATATACCACGATGGATAGCGCTGGCGGCCGGGCACCCAGAAGCAAACGGTCTAGTTCGGATTCTATTTGGCGTAAGCATGGTTGTGCCTTTAACCTATTTTTTCACCACCCTCGAGACTCTTGCAGCGATTTCTTTCCTCTTGGGATTTGTGACGCGGTTAGCCGCTGTGTGGGCAGTAATCGAGTTCGCGATAATCGGCACTCCTGTTCTTTTGAGTGGCAACGCCGGAGAGGCTTTGGTCCCTGCTTTGCTGTTGAGTGCATTATCGGTGTTGTTTCTAAACGGAAGTCTCACAGTGAGCCTTGATGGGTTGATTGCGAAGCGTGTGAAGACCAACCCCAATTGATTGGTCAAACCCTCAGTTCCGTAAGTTACGACTACTTAGCGCAAACCCTTTGCAACTGGAAATAATTCTCCGAGCATAATCAGTAGTCTGAACAGGGACTCATGAGGAGGCTGATCTCTTGCCGAATTCAGCATCCAGCATGACGAGCGCAGCAGCGTTGTCGCCTATCAGTTGCAGTTTCCTTGTGATCTCGTCGGCGCTGGCTTCTTCTTCTACTTGTTCGTTCACGAACCATTGCAGGAATACTTCTGTGGCGTTATCCTTCTCTGTCCTAGCAAGTTCAACTATCTTGTTTATCGATTCAGTAACCTTCTGCTCATGCTGATACGCCTGCGCAAATATTTCCTTAGCTGATTTCCAATTTGATGGTGGCGCATCTATCTTCTGTAGAATAATTTTTCCTCCCCTATCGTTCAGGTGTTCATAAATTTTCATCGCATGTTTCGTCTCTTCGTTAGCTTGAATCTTCATCCAGTGGGCGAATCCTTTCAGATTCAACGAGGCAAAATGTGCCGCCATTGAAAGATACAGGTAGGAAGAATAGAACTCCTTCCTCATCTGTTCGTTTAACGCGCTTTCGACTTTCGAATTAATCATTTCAGTGTCTACTCCAGTTTGTCATAGGCTTCTTTGAACTTAAATGCATACACTTTCAGAAGGATGGCTGAGACGCCGATGTAGAAAAAGAGGGAGGCGAGACGGGTAGGCTTTCCCCTGTAGCTCATCATAGCATCAGGATATTGTCTCCTTCAAGGTCTAGCCCTGTCTTGATCAAAAGCTGTCTCAGTACAGTCAAATCGGCCATTCTCTAAACGAGATGTTCAAACCAGAAAAAGGTTGTTGGGCGTGGTCCAACTTCTAAGCCTCGCCCAGTCTACGTTTTCGCGGGCTTCATTTCTTTGCGGAACCAGCCTCTGTTTTCATTGCGTCTAGGAGCCTTCCGAGTTTTATTAAAACGTAGAAGACGCCTATAGTGATTAGGAGGACTGAGACTGCACCGATGGCTCCGAAGATGAACGACCCACCAAACCCCATACCAAACCCCATGCGTCGCCAAGGGTGGTGGGGAGCAGTGGCATTTTGCATTACTGTTTCGAGTAAACTCAACTTTCTCACCTCGCTGCAAACTATGCCCTGTCGTTGGGATTGCCGTTAATTAGTTGTTGTGGACGAATCATCCACATGTTCCGAGAGACTACGCCTGAATCTAACAGCTAAGCTGTGCGTGTGCGTACCAGTATCACCACACACATTACGTGAACGACGACGCACGACGGTTCAATTTCATTTTATCGTTACAGCACCGTCTTCGCTTATCCTAATCTTAACGACAGCTGTTAGGTGATGTCCTCGTATCCTTCCCTTACATCTTGATCGGATCGCTGCTAGGAGAGAGTCAGCATTAATTCTCAGTTTGATTCGTAAAATGTCGGCCCTGAGGATTGTCATGGACACGGCCTCGAAGACACTGGTACCGCTTGGAATTATCAATTCTTCGGATTCTGAGAGTTGGTCTATGGCAGCAATAGTAGCCTTAGCTACCCTTACGTTTGCGTAAGCGCGGTGTTCGATGATGCTTATGTTCTCACGTGAAGTGTGCAGTCTGCTTCCTACTTGAGCCTGAGTTAATCCTCTTGCTCTGAGTTGAAGTACCTTCCATTGCCTTGGTGTCAAAATGATGCGGCGAGGTGTCAATGTTCACCGCCTCTCCACGAGGAACGAAACGATATTGTTGAACTTATCAAGGTTCACATAGAGGCCGACTAGGCTGTCTTGTCCGCTTACCACCGTAAGCGTTCGCGCTTATCAAGGCTTACATCATTGTGCTGGACGATCCATGCAGGAAGTAATATGATATGAGTGTGATGGTAAAGTATGGTGGGCTAATTCTCATTCTGGTGTTAATTGCAGGATTGGGAGTCGGATACGCGCTCGGATTTTTCCAAGGGTTCAACTCGGTTCCTACATCTTCGACTCTTCTAGTAGACGCTGCAGGTACTCTTCAAGTGCCTTTCAACGCGATTGCTAACACCCTGATTCGCCCACAGTATCCTACGCTTAGTTACAATTACATCTTCGAGGGCAGCCGCTTGGCGGCCAATGAGATTACGCAGGCGAACAAATCGTTCGATATCTTTGCTTCGGCGGACTATCGCATAATTCCCAATCAACTGATTCCTAAATACGCTTCGTGGTACATCGTTTTTGCTTCAAACTCGATGGCTGTACTCTACACAAACCATAGCCGATACGAAAGTGAGATTACTCAAAAGAACTGGTATCAGATCATAACTCGCCCGGGAGTAATCGTTGGTGTCTCGGACAAAGAGACTGACCCGAGCGGTTACAACGCAATTTTCATGCTGAAACTAGCCGGACTACAAGATTATCAGAACTCCAGTTACCTTTACGATCAAATCTACCACACGAAGAATGCAGCAAAGGAACTGGTGATAGTCCCAACAGAAACCTATCTTGACGCGCAGTTAGAGACAGGGGCGGTAGATTACGTGCTGTCGTACTCCTCGGAAGCGATTTCACATAAACTCCAATACGTCGATCCGGGACCTCAAGTTAACCTCTCAAACCTCACCTTTGCAAACTGGTATGCAAAGGTTAACGTGACCGTTAATGGCAAACAGGTGACCGGGGCGCCCATCCTCTACGACGTGACCATCCCATCTAGTAGTCCAGACCGGAGCATGAGCATAATCTTCATCAAAGCTCTACTCAGCCCAATGGGACAACAGATCCTACGCACCAGTGGGCTAACTCCGCTGAATCCAGTCTACATTTACAATCAGCAGGCCGTCCCGACATCTGTAATTGACGTGATTAATCAAAACGGCATATCGATCCAAGCGATTGATGAAAGCGGCGCACCAACCCAACAGACTACGACATAACAACCCTTACACGTAAACTTCCACGTTGCAGCGTGTACCAGTCGCGCTACACGAAAAAGTGTGTTTGCGCAGTATTGGTACCTCACACACAACTGAACTTGAACTAGGGAAGTGTTTCATGGCAAGGTTGGTTCCAAAGCTAAAGCATGATAAACTTGAGAAGAAGATAATGGACAGAAGACACCGAATTACCGAGAAGTGATTACGAGTGGAAACAAGGCCAAAGGTTGGTGACACGGCACCTGACTTCGAAGGCCAAACGTCCAAAGACACATGGGTTCGTCTGAGAGATTACCGTGGAAAGAGGAACGTAGTGCTTTACTTCTACCCGAAGGATGATACCAAAGGTTGCACCACAGAAGCCTGCAGTTTCAGAGACAAGCTCCAATCGATAGCAGCACTCTGGACAGAAGTTGTAGGCGTTAGCGTGGACACCGTCGGATCCCACAAAAAGTTCGCCGAGAAAAACAGTCTCAACTTCCCGTTGATCAGCGACCATGACAAGCAGATTTCGAAGACCTACGGAGTCTTGAGTCAAGACGGCTCGCTTGCAGAAAGAATGACGTTCATAATCGATAAGGAAGGCAAGATTGCTAAGATTTTCACGGACGTCGACGTCACAAAACACACGCATGAAATTGTCACTGCGCTCAAACAACTTCCGCTCAAGACAAACTAATTGCTCCCAAGGGAGCCATGAAGCTCACCTAGCAGAGAGGAGTCTTTCTGGAGAAACTCTCAACCTGACAAATACGGTGGGTCGAAATAGAAATGCAAATCCGTTCCCTTTGGGCCCCGTTCTCTGTGTGCGCGCGTATGTAACGTGTCTTGGTTTTCTGTTGGAACTTCACGGCTCGGAATCCGTTTTTAAGGGAACAGAAACTCAGAGTAAAGATCTGCGTCAGATGTCAAGAATGCAATTCTCCAAACGCGGCTTCAGGCAAGAGATGCGCCCTTACTCTGGGTGTTGAAACGACGTAATAGAAGAGCACTTAATAAGTTACCATTTATTAATCTACTTATTGTAAAAACTAAAGTACCATCAGATGATGGTTGCAAGACTTCATTGTGGCGAGTTGAATGGCACGTTAACTAGTAGAGAGCCGCAGGTTAGGATTCAGAACGTCGTGGCTACGGGAGCGTTACGTCAGAACCTGGATCTCTATTCGATTCTGAAAGTGAGCGCCCGGGCAGAGTACAACCCGCAAAGGTTTCCTGGTCTCGTTTACAGGCTGAAGAGCCCAAAGACATCAAGCCTACTCTTCAGTACAGGCAAGATGGTCTGTACAGGTGCCAAGTCTGAGAGGTCGGCCAAGACCGCAATCAAGAGGATAGCGAACGAACTTCGAACTCACGGCATAGTCATAATTAGAAACCCAGAAGTTAGAATCGAGAACATCGTGGCCACAGCCGATCTTAATGGCACGCTCGATTTGGAGGTAGTGGCAGAACGTCTAACCAAGACGATCTATGAGCCCGAGCAGTTTCCTGGACTCATCTACCGGATGGATGAACCAAAGACTGTCATCTTGATTTTCACCAGCGGCAAACTCGTCATCACAGGTGCAAAGACAGAAATCGAAGTCAGACTGGCTGCTAAGAAACTACAGGAGACGCTCGAAAAGAACGAGCTCATATCATATATTAAATTAGCAAGCCTCAGAGATGCCATTAGTGTCCCCACGATCGTTCCAGTCAAGCAGACTTAATCCTAGAGACCCCGTATTTCTTGAATTAGGGTATTATTTCGCATCCGTTGTATTTCATGTAGTCAAAAGCATCTAGCCGAACTCTTCCATTATCTATGAGGGACCTTACTTCGGGTAGTGCCGCCTGCAATGCGTTTATCATGTCGGTGACCGTTGCGCAAACTTGCCTGAATCCTTCGTTCCCCCAAAGTTTAGTGACATTCGCGTAGAGGCAACGCCCACCGCAGGCCGGAAGTGCTTGGCATTGCGTGCAAGGCTCGGATACGAACTCGGCGTTTCTCAGACTCTCGGGGTGCGTTTCGCGAATGTTCCCTAAGTAGAAGTCTTTCATTCCCGCCATGACGGGGCAGGGTGTTATGTTCCCGTCAGTTTGTATGTTGAAGACAATCCAACCGGCGCCGAAACGCAGCTGGCTCGACTCGCCGAGAAGCAGAGACTGCATCACTCCGAGAAACGGATAGAGCCGCAGTACCTCGCCGGTATCCTTCATGTGCTGCACCCAATAGTCGATGAGTCTCCTAAGGCGAGGCTTGTAACTCGTCCTAACCCACTCTGAGAACCGTCGCTTCGAATAGTCATTCTGCCAAAAGAGGGCATCAAGCTGCCAATGGACTGATGATATCGGCAGCTCTGCGCCATTAAGTAACGTCAGGACTTGGGTATCGATCTCAGTTTCTTCCGCGATGGTCATTCGCGCCACAACCTCGCCTCTAAACCCGTTCTCGCGAATCAGCCTCAGGTTGCGCGCAACTCGCCCGTAGACCCCTTTCCCTCGATAATGGTCAGTCAACGCTTCGTCGCCGTCTAGTGATACGAAGATCGATCGGAACCTGTTCACGTACCCAGGCTCCAACCTGTTTAGCAGAAGGCCATTGGTCTGGATGATGAACCTGTCAGCTTCGACGGTGTTCATGATTTCTCGCAGTTTGCTCAACCGTAGCATGGGCTCACCTCCGTAGAATATCAGGGCGGTCTTTCGATCTTTCTGCAGAAAATTCCGCAGTACCTCGCTGTCATAGGCAACTTCACTGGGCAGCGAATAGTCGACTTCAAGCCCATGGAAGTCGCTACCAAAATCCTCGCAGGACTTACCGTAGCAGTAGCTACATTTGAGGTTGCAATTGGTCGTCAACGTGATGTAGAAGTTCACGGCAGACTCGTCCTGATTTGGCCCAATCCCTGACTCGGCAGCTCCCGTTTGGAATTATGCATGACAAACCAGTCGCGGTTCTTGATGGTAGCCAAGACAATGCTAAATCGAATCAAAAACCATCGGCACGAGTTAAAAGCCGAATCGTCTAGGGCAAATGCCGCCACTACCATATAATCCGCCGCCTCAGAGGCCCACGTGGCCTCTTAGCTTGTGTGATATGTAATCTCAAGCAATGGGAGATCGGGTGGATCTTCTTCTCTCTCATAGGAAGTCTCTTCTGCCACCGTCCACTAGGATAGTCTTGCCGGTGATGAATCGTGAATCGTCGCTGGCCAAGAATAGAACTGCTGCAGCAATGTCTTCGGGCTCGCCGATTATGCCTAGCGAAGTTATTTTCTTCCTGGCCTCTAGAAACTTTTCGTACTCCTGATCTGTCATTTTCCCCTTGAGCATGTCAGCATGAACTGATCCGGGCGCTATGCAGTTTACATTAATTCCATATTGTCCGAGCTCGAAAGCTGCGGTTTTTGTTAGTTGGATAACGCCGGCTTTCGACGCGGCGTAGGCGGTTTCACCCCAGACAGCGACCCCGAATCCTGAGTTCGACGAGATGTTCACGATCTTCCCATACTTTCTCTGCACCATGTATCTTGCGGCTATTTGTGTGCAAAGAAATACGCCTTTCAGGTTCACGTCTAAAGTTCTGTCCCAAATTTCGTCAGTCGTTTCTAGCATGTTTGTTCCGAAATCGATGGCCGCGTTGTTCACTAGGATGTCCACCTTCCCGAACTCGCCTATGGCGGCCTTGAACATGGCCTCAACATCACTCCTTTTTGAAACGTCGCATCTGACTGCGATGGCTTGTGCTTTCAGAGTCCTGATCGCATTAGCGACGTCGTCTGCTTTCTGACTATTTTTCTCATAGTTGACGGCTACGTTGCAGCCTTCCCTCGCCAAGGCTAGGGCCGTTGCTCGGCCTATTCCTCGGGAAGCCCCCGTGACTACGGCGGTTTTTCCACCGAAACGCATCTAAAGCACCACCTTTTCGAATAGCCAACATTACTCATATGCGTAACGCTATTCACCCCCGGTAGGCCATGTGTCTGTTGTTCGAGTGCCGGTTCTGCTTTCACATAGATGATTACTTGAATGGCATCTAGGTCCCGCCTGACGGGACACCAATCCGCCCCGCGAACTCGAACCCTCTGAACGATGTACTTGGTCGCCGGTAACCATGTACATGGTTTGCGGCCACGTTACCTCAATCCCGTTTGCGGAAAGATGTACATACTCCCTGGCGAACATGTACATGTTCAGGCGAAACTTCTTCGCATTTACTATTACCTGCTTTTGTTATCATTGGTCGAAGGGGCGCTACCAGCGCCACGTCAAGCTATCGCGCATTCCTTCACATAGACGGCTTAGGCTGTTCCAACTTGCTTGGTGCTTGCCGATGCGGATTCTTAGTCGTCGTTAGCGTTGTGACCAACTGAGTCGTAGCTGCGGAAGTCGCCGGCCGTCGTATGGGCTCAGGATACTTTTTCCGGCGCTGAGAAACTAGTGCTGGTAACAGATTTCCCACACGAAATCCATTTGACATCGTACCATGCTGTGGATCGCATTAAGAGTCTGAGGATTAGCGAACAGCAGAAAGAGAAGAGCCTGGGAGAAAACGCAATCGAACTATTGAAATTGTAATCGTCCCAGACCGGACAGCTTCTCCTTACACAGTAGCCTCGTATTTTATTGAAAAAATAGAAAGGGGTACGAGCGCTTTTCGGGCGCTCGGACGCTTATTTGCGTCTTCGTCTGAGTAGGTATACTGAAGCTGCTAACGCTGAGAAGGCGACAACTGCTACTCCACTGAATTCTGGGACTGGTACGTTGTTCTGTTGCATGTACACGTTCTGGCCTACCCCGGCTTGGCCTGGTGAGATCACTACGGAGAAGGTTTGAGCCGCGTAGCTTGGTGAGCTTATGGTGAACTTGTACGTGCCGGGTGGCAGGTAGGCTTCGTAGATGCCGTCGTAGGTGTAGAAGTTAAACGATGCACCGCTTGCTCCCACGACGCTAACTGAGGCCCAGCTCAAAGGCCGGAACTCGTTAGCCCACGTGAACGCTAGAGCGTTGCCTGATACGAGGCCGTTCAAGTCGACTTCGAAGATTCCGCTAGCTTCACCGCTTAGGTGAGCGTTGCTGATCTGCCAGACACCTTCCTGCGAGTACGGGCCTAAGTGGTTCGCTGCCATGCTGTGGCCGACGAAGCTGCTGCCCGGCGGGGACACGTATGTATTCGTTGCCGTGTCTTCTGTCAGGCTGATGCCTGAGGTTGCGGTCGTGCCTGGGACGATGTGGTACGATTCACCCATTAGTAGCCCTTGAATCGGCGGGTAGTATGCTGGATAGGGCCCTGTGCCAACTACGCTGGTCGCGCCACTCTGGCCTACGAAGGCCTGGATGCCGGTGTTGTTGGCGTACCATGGGACGAAGTCGACTTCGGCTGTCCATCCACCCGTATAGTCTGGAGCACCTGTGATTCCCGTGTTGGGGAATGGGTACTGAGCATGCGCGGCTGGGTAACAGTAGAGGTTGAAGTCGCAGTCTCCGAAAGTTCCTCCACCGCCTTGCAGTGGGTCGCTGAAGTATTCATTGCTTAGGAATTTTCCAGCGGGCGGCTGCTGCGGTAAGCCAGCCGTTAGGACGTTAAGTAATGTTGTGTTTCCGGGTACGAAGTTGTATCCTTGTAGCCCAGAAGCAGGTTTCTGGTAACCCGCTTGGTCGGTGAACGGGTAGAGCGGGTCGGAGGGAGTCGTGAAACCACTTCCGCCTACCGGCAGCGCTCCGTTGGCTGCGATCGCGTGACCACTGCGGTCAACGTAGGTGCCCTCGCTGGACATCCATTCAGCAACCATCTGACTTTGGTCGTTGAAGAAGCGGACCCGTGCGGACATGTTAAACGGCGTGCCGGTTATGATACTCTCCTTCTTGAAGAGAATATCAAGAGTTAGGTTCACGCCGATGAGCAAATTGACTCGCATGTCGGCAACTTGGCCGTTTTGGGCATAGGCTGTGAAGGTTTGGTCTTGTATGTAGCCATACGTGTAGGCTGCGAGGTCGTATTGGCCCTGGTTAAAGTAAAGTGGCCAGACGACTCTCTTTTGGTTGAACATGCTGTCGACTAGAAGCTTTGAAGCTGTAGTGAATCCGTTCTTGCCCGCGGTTTGTCCTCCCACGAATGCGTAGCGTGCGGAATCGCCGTAAAAGACACCGTGCGAGATTTGGTAGTACTGGAGTACATTGCGTCCACCGCCATCCATCTCAGTACAGGTGTACGCGGGTGACTTGCCTAGGAGGCAGTCCGTTCCCTCTGGACCTTGGTATAGTTGGGTGGATGGGATGCTTGAGGGTAGGTAGAAGTAGCTGGATGTGTCACCGATGGTGTCATAGATGTTGCCCGCTGTGCCGTTCACTACCGGGTAGAAACCGAGGTCGATCTCTGATCCTGTACAGCCGCTGTCTTTGTCAGCGTTGCTGTGTGCGGCATTGCCGTTGCCGTTCGCGAGGCCATTTGCTCCCGCGTCTTGGCAACCGGACCAGATCCACGGTCGGGCTACACTTGGCCGTTCCCAGTCAATGCTGGTTACGGTTACGTTGAAGCCTGGGGCGAGGAACAAGTGATCGCTGATGGAGGTTGGGTTACCGCTCAGTGTGACTGATACTTGTTGCTCTGGGGACGGGCTGTAGTAGCCGTCTGTGGCCACGTTCGGTGTATATGTTCCAGATGGGATGCCGTAGTCTTCGCCACCCCAAGTGTCGTTGAAGCCAAAGAATTGGATTGCTGCCTTTCCAGAGGCTAGTGAATCAGCATTCGTGTGCGCCCTGTTGAGTTGGTTGGAGTCGCCCGCGCATGACATACTAGGAGCACCCGTTTCTCCCGAACCAACATACTGGACTCCAGTGTAGATGCTCGTGTAAGTTCCGAACGTTTTTTGGTTTCTGTCTTGTCTGCCGTTTGAGTTGGAATCGTAGGCGCATGAGTAGTACAAGTCATCGTAGCCTAGGTTGGTTACGTTATGGGCATATACGTGCCCATCAGCGCCCATCAGGTTACCCCAAAGAAATCCTGCACCGCTGTGGACAGGGCTGGTTGTTATGGTGTTGGATGTGTCGTGGAAGTACACTGTCTTGTTAACCCAGCTTGATAAGCGTAGGTCAAGAGGCAACGTCACATCTCCAGCCCACTCATTCGGCGTTATGTCAAAGTAGTACTCTTGGAAGATAGAACCATCCAGAGCTGTTTGAACATAACGGAAGACCCATGCACGCACATAGTATCTTCCCGGGGTCAAGCCGTTGATCCAAGTCGCATAGACCTGCGGTACTTCACCGCTGAGGTCAGTTGGAGCACCGTACTCACCCTTAAGCCCGAACTCGTAAGCGAACGGAGTAGTTGTCCCGCCCTGAACGAACCATTTCTGTGGAGGCCCGACCCCTTCAGGGTCAGACGTCAACTTAGTGCTGCCGAAAACATCAGTCATTGATACGTCGCGCGTGTACCCGTTCGCATAACCTGGCGCTGTTCCGCCAACCGGCGGTTGAGCGACCACGTTCATGTCTGTGCTGTACTCATGCCATGGAAACGCGATTGCGCTTCCATCACGTGGGTCACCACAGAGTCCGGCCGCCCGGCGTCCGTAGTATTTTTCTTGGCCTCCCGCGGTGCATGGTAACGGAGACCATGAGACTGGACTGCCTGCACTTGGGTCAACCAAGTTGCTGAGCGTCGGGGCGCCATAAAGTTCAATCTTTATGTACGAACCCGTCGTCAAGTTTCCTGGCCACGGCTCATCGCCGAACTGATGCTTCGTGAACACTTGCCCATGAATTACTGGGCCTGGTTGTAGGTAGCAGTCGAAGTGAAGGGATTGCCCCCTCAATACTGTTATGCCGCTAGCACAGAGAGTCTGCGGATAACCCGCCGCGGACGCGTACAAGCTGTAAATGCCCGGAGCGAGACCTTCCACTTCATAGTGGCCGGTCGCGGTCGCGTTCACGTACGCCTGTGCGTCAACCGTCGGCAAGTCGGGGCGTTGAGCCCCCGTGTATGGGTCTAGACGAGTAGTCATGTGAGCCCACACTTGACCCGCTTCCTCAATTGGTTGCCCGTATAGGGACGCGTTGTACCCAGCGTACCGGAGAGTTCCGGTCACGATTGCCGGGTCAACTTCACCCTTCACAAGCATAACTGGCCAGTTTTGCGGTGGAACCCAAACATCTGGATTCTCCGCGTCTGTACCTGCACCAGCTTGAGTTGGTCCAACATTGATTTTGCCGTTGCTTGCGAGGTTGCCGACCAGTAACATCTTGAAGAAGTACTTACCGGCGACCTTTGGTGCGGTTACGCCGTTGATTCTGGCGTAGTAAAATTCACCTGCGCTCGTGAAGTTGATGAATTGGTGGTTGTAGCCTACGGTGTTAGTGCCTAAGTCGGATTTATGTTCACTCTGCACTGTTCCATCGGCAGTGATGTAGATCGCTGTATAGTTGGGCGCGTATCTGTCGAAGGGCGATACTCTGTAAACTCCGACATCGGCCGCATTGTTCGTTATTGTAGTTGCTACCTGTGCTTCGCCCGCTCCATAGAGCGGTACGTTGAATTCGGGTGGGATTAGGATAACCCACGAATCCCAACCTTTCGTGTCCGCGAGTGGTGTCTGAATTTCAGCCTGTTTCACTCCATTTCCGTTTGCGTCAAATTGAGTGGCACATGCTGCTAGGTTTGCTGGTTGCCAATTGATTGGTGTGCATGTTGCGTTTAATGCGAATATCAGGTCACCAGTCGAGCCTGTTAGTGGAGCTCCGAACGGCGAGTATGCGTCGCTCTCAAGCTGATACCAACTGGCCGGTGCACCCGGCGGATTGCCCGACGGGTAAGGTGACTGATATCCCGGTGCCATAGAATTGGAAGCAGAGTTCAACATTCCCTGGTATGCGGCTTGACCGCCGCCCGGCCAGACATAACCGACAGGTCCAGCCACGTGCGGATCAAAATTGTTAACGTCATACGGGTAGCTTCCAGTTAAGTTGCCAAGCGTAAAGGTCGCTTGGACCGGGTTCACAATTGCTAGCGTGCTAATAAGGAAAATAGCGATTGTTAGCGCTGCAGCTAATTTCTTATGCAATTTTCATTTTCTCCCTAATTCTGTTATGCGCATTACATACGCATACAAATTTCGTCTAGACCGGCCTGAACATATATAAGCCGACGCCTCGGACACCGATATATCAGCCAAAATGTCAAATCGGCCCCAAAAATTCATTGATTTTAACGCAAACGCATGAAATAATGCCAGAAAACAGGGATTACTTTTCGGTGGATGAATCAAAGACAATCCTAAATTGGCACGTTCGTATACCACGTGTCGGCCTTTCTATTGCGGACCTCTCGCTTGCTCATTCTTCTCTTTCTATTGCCATTCTTGATGGCACCTGTTGCGAGCGCGCAGGCTCCGCCACAATACTTAGTTTTGTATGCTCATTCTTACGGTTCTTCCGCGATTTTGAACGCCCTGCCGCAATGGACTGGGCAGAAGAGTGCAGACTTGGGTAAAGGCCTCGCTTTCAGGCTTAGCCCGGTGCTTGGTGAGAGTTTAGAAATTCAGGGGGCTATCACGTTCACCCTATATCTTCGCGCGAGCGGGGCCTTCTTCGGAACTGTCGCAGTCCAAGTCACCGAACTCTCGAAGGAAGGAACTGAGACGGCGATTCCCGGCGCGAGAGTGGACGCCCAACTCAGCCTAACCACCGTAGCTACACCGGTGACGCTTGGCGCGGGAGGATTGGCCGATTACAAATTCCAAGAAGACTCAGCCATAGTGCTTCGCATTAATGCTAACCAAACGTCAGGCACCGGCCCGCCACTCTTGGTGTGGGATGCTCCCGGAACACCAACGGGCCTAAGAATTCAAGTTGTGTCTCCCACTTCAGCAGTTCTGCAGTTCCTCGGCCAACCCAGTTTCGGTAAAGTCTTTCAAGCGGACTCAACAGGCAGCCAAGCTGTCACAATCCAAGCAGAGGTTAACGACGCAATCGGCGTCTACCGTTTCATTTCACGTTCATTCGAGTTAACAGCTCCGAACGGATCGAACATCGATTTTGCGCTCAACGCTGAAAACAGCACTGACTACTCAAGCCAAATGTCAGTCACATCGAGACTAAGCGAGGGCGAATGGCAAGTCGCCCTGTTGTTGCGCGACCTATCAGGCGGCAGTTATTCGTTCACGGACCATCTTTGGATAAGTTCGTTTTATCCCCTCGCCATTGAAGCTGTTGGTTCAGATGGAACGGTTCTTGACAATGCAACTTTGACGGTGAGTTTGGGAACAGACGCGAATTGGAGCGCGGTGACGAATGCATCAGGCTGGGGCACATTATCGTTGCCTTCCACACGAGTGGTGGGTTCACTGGATCTTACGATTACTTGGCTTGGAACACGGACACGCTTTCCACTTGACGTCGTGAACGCTACGCTGCAGCAGCTTCGGATAGAACTCCAGGTTTTCGATCCATCGATCAGGATCAGACTGGGTGGATTGCCTTTGCCCGTCCCGGTTCCCCTAGCGAGTGTCACACTGTACCAGAAAAACGCTGTTCAAGAGGTGCTCACCGGGGTAAGTGGAATTGCCAACTTTAAGACGATCCCGGCAGGGAACTACACGGTTCGCGTGGATTACCTCCTTGCCACGTATGAATTCCCATTGAATGTGCGGACAAATGGTCCCACTATTGTAACGGTTCCGTTTCCTCATCGAACGCTTACATTGATAGGCGCCCTTGCTTTTCTATCACTCGCGTCTGTTGTACTAGTTCGACGGAGGCGCGGCAAACTCTACCCAAGGAGCTTCGCCTATTTCACAGAGCTCACACAAGGACGCTTACCCGAAACTTGTTTCATAATGATATCAGGCAACTCTGGTTCCGGGAAGAGTGTCCTTCTAAATTCCCTTGCCGCCGAACACTTTGCGCAAGGCAAATCAATCTACATAACCAACACCGAGTATCCTCACAAAACTCGTGAGAACATGTTAAGGCTTGGAGTAACGGATGAAAGTAACTTGCAGGGTGACAAACTGATCTTTATCGACGCCTATTCTGCGGTCGGTGGAGGTTTGTCGAAGGAAGAATTTTCGGTTTCTTCACACACAGACTTGACTAATTTGAGTTTGAAAATTACGAAATGCTTGGAGGTCGCCGGGCTGGGAGCGGACGTCTATTTCGATTCATTGAATCCACTAATCACTGCTTTGCGGATTGATTACTTGATAAATTTCCTTCAATCTGTCGCCGCGAAGGTGAAGGCAAACGGCGGAAAATTCTGCGTAACGGTAGGGACGGGAATTGAGAAAGCGGATCTGACGAAGCTTGAGGAATCCTCTGATTGTGTCATTGAGACAGAACTTCAGGAATCTGGCAGCGGACAACGAAGGCGATTGAGGATCAAGAAGCTAAGAGACAGGCCCTATATCGACCGCTGGACTCGCTTCCAAGTTCAGCAAGGTAAAGGAATCATCTTTCTCACTCGGAGTAAACCAGCACCTCTATCAGACGTCTAGCACGGGACCCTGACCTCTTTCCAAACTTGTCCAGAATCGTTCGCTTTCTGCACGCCTCTATTCGAAGAGGTTAGCGGCCCGATTTTTGAGGTCTACGTCTTCGGACGGCCGCTAACATTAGTGACCCAATTAAGACTCCTAAGATTGTGCTTTCGATCGGGAAACCAGGGATAGGGGGCAGGCTTAGTGAATTTGAATATGATGCTACGAAGGTTTCGGGAGAGTTAATTGCACGGGGTGGCTCGATTGCGCCACCTGTTGCATTTCGCCAGCCTGAGAATTGGTGAACTGAAAACCCATCAACGATCGTTTGATTCAGTGTTGGGCTGACCGTTGTGCCTCTCTGGTACCAAGTTTGAAAGTTGCTATTCATTGAAAGGTCGTGGTATTCATTGTTGAGATTGAGTTTGATTATTGTTGAGTTTGACAGACCGGCGACTTTGAAGATGACCAAGTATTCGGTGTTCCAGTTTGCCGTCAACGTTTTTGGCGTGTCTACTCGCAAAGTTACGTTAGGAGATGTCCCAGTGTAGTCACCTGTCCAACTAGCAAAGGATCTACGTGTCCCATTTCCATAATCCACTTGCGTTTGTATAAAGACTGGTACAGTTGAACCCACATCATACCAACCTGACCCGAGTGGAGTTCCGTATTCGGACTGAATGGTTACGGCGTATTGTGTCTCCCACGAGGCCTGAAGCGTCGTAGGAGAGTCAACGTAAACTTGCGCAGTTGGGTTGTTACCTAGTGAGGTTGCGTTCCAGCCTGCAAAGATTTTTCTCGTCCCGTTCGCGAACTGAACAGTTGATTGAACGGCCACCGTAGCGGTATTGCCATCATCATACCAGCCACTCCCCGTCGGTGAGCCAGTCGGGGAGATTATCGTGACGTAGTATTGCTTCGTCCAACTTGCACTCAAGGTGAGTGGTTTGGACATGTTCACCGTCAAGGAAGTTGAAGTTGAATTAAGGTCGCCGTTCCAACCGGCAAATATTAGCCTCGAGGCGCTAGCAGTCACGTTTGACGGATTCGCGGCATTCACCTGAACGACTGTACCTGGGAAGTACCATCCGCTGGGAGTTGTAGTTCCGCCATTCTGGTTTATGGACAGCAAGTATTGGGTCGCGTAAACGGCTTGCAATGCGGTATTTGAGGTAACAACAATTTGCCGTGGGTTGGTTAGGTTACCGTCAGACCAGCCGCCGAATAATTCTCTGACCCCTAGGGAAGTGTTGACCGCTGGCTGCACTTGTACGGTTATAGTCCCGCTCGGAACGCTCGTCTGCAGTTGGCCCGAAGTTAGATTGTACCTTACGCCGTTTATCAATACCCAGATGCTACCGGCTGATGTTACATTGGCCGGGACATTGATCGTGAGTACTGGGCCGACGTTGAGTGTGACGCTCGCTACGTTATTTGCTGTATTGGTATTGTTGATTGTGTGATTTGGATCTATGGTGATTTTGAACACGTGGCTTCCGAGAACTGAGATCCAAGTGAAGGAGGTTTGAGTTGCAGAACCTGCGGCGGCACTGACTTCTGTATTAGTGTAGAGTTGACCATCTAAGTCGACCTCTACTGGAACATTGGTTGCTCCTTCAGTTCCTAAGTTCGTTATTTGGACGGTAACGGTAACCGTTGTGTTGGGGCTGATAATTACTTGGGGTTGAGCATTGATGGCGGTTATTCCTAAGTTGATGTAGGTCTTGTTCTGATTTGGCGGCGGAGGTGGTTGAGATCCACCCCGATTCACAATCACTTGGTAAGAGTTTCCAACTTTTGCTGCCACAGTTACAGCGACGTTGTGCTGACTGTCAGTGAAAGTTTGGCCAACGTACCAAACAGCATCTTCTAAACTAGGAACACTCGGATGTCCATCGATAACATGCACTTTGCCTATGATTGCCGTATTATCTACGGAGGTGATTAGAACGCCTGCGGCAGGTAAAGCTGAATCGAAACCTATCGGTGATCTAACCTCAACCAAGTAGTATTGGCTAGGGTTGAGCGTGTTCGTCCAAGGTATCTCGATAACATGTATGTTACTCGAAGGTATTTCAGTGGGATCAATGGTGAAGGTGCTCGTCGTTCCAATGTTTGCTGTTGCCAGTTGTGACCCGCTGATAAATCCGAGTTGAAGTTTAGGCCAAGCGGACATATGGGCCGGGCTTGAACCCGCGGGGTTTCCATTCCACAATCCCTTATCCATCAACTCCCAGGGACCCAAAATTGTTTGGCCATTGCTGGTATTGTAAAGGTCAGGTAACCCTAAGTTGTGGCCGAATTCGTGACACCAAACCCCGTCCGGCACTGCGCCTCCTGCCTCAAGTTCCGGGATTATGTTGAATCTGATCAGGGTTTTTGTGTTGGTTTGAACGTAGACTCCACCGAGGTAGGTGACTGACCAGACGTCGTTTTTCACGCCGCTTGATTCCTGTCCATCCCCTGAGTGGAGGAAGACGTAGTAATCATAATTTTGGAAGTTAACATTCTTCTGGGCCAGCTGAGCAGCATCTTGGGCGATCTGCCACGATTGGTCTGCGCCGCTACAATCAGCATCGTCAATTGCTAGACAGTCCTTTCCATAATGAGCTTCGGGATAGGGAAGCTTGTACCATCCGTATGCGTCGCCCTGAATTGTGACCGTCCCAAGTGATACTTCGTGATAATATGTGGATAGGGTGCCGAAGTATTCTTGCTTCAACACGGCAATGCTTGTTTGATTTGGAATATCTGAGAAAGCAACTGCAATCATTAGAACTCGTATGACTCCGGAAACAGGCGCGAGTTGACGGGCATAGCCCTTGGTTGGAGCGGGAAGCGGCATCGCCGGGCTTGGGATCGTTGAATTCAAAGAAGGCTCGAACGCCATAATTGGCTGACTGCTTCGCCCGAACACAGCCGACGGTAGGTTGGGAACGGCAATCAATGTGAAGAAGAGAAGAGCGAGTATCGTAACTCTCCTTTCATTCCCCGCTACCATAATCTCGCCGACCGGAGCTTTACTGGGCCGTTCCCCCAGAATTCATAAAGTGTTTAGCTGCACGTAGCAGTGCACCCTCAATGCCGCCGAATGATTTGGATTAACAATAATCCTACAACGTTACTACTCGTTCTCGAATTCTGAAAGATTTCAGAGTTCATCAAGCAACTAGTTTGGCAAGTCTGAAAGATGCAAGCATAGGAATCGCAAACACATTGCTAAGCACCAACACGATTTGTGAAGCCACAAGCAGAAAGTGCGAGGAAGAGAGCGCTGGACTCAAGAGAACTAATGCCAAGGATGATAACCAGATAACCAGTATCGGTGTGAGCCATAGCAAGCTTGGTCGGCGCTTTGTCCTCGCGGCCCGAACTAGTACGAGTGCGGCGCTGAACGGGAAGACGAGAATGAACCCGACGAAGATACTTCCGATGAAGTACCCAACGACAGGAGGCCCGCCTGGGATGACGAACGAGCCCAGCATATAACCCAACGTCATCAAGGCCTCAGTGAACTTTACAAGGGTACCTAAGTATGGGACGCTTCTTGCCGCCGCTAACCCACTGTGCAGGATTTGATTAAACAGATCAGATCCAACAACCATGGGAACGGAATTCACAACTCGAACTCCCACGATTTGGGAGGTTGAAGAATACTTTGAGTTGCCTGACAAAGATGCTTTGATAGAATAGTTTCCTGGGGCCGTTGCTTGCCAAGTGTAAGCGAACTCGCCGTTCTGAGCGATTGGGACATTTGCGATCTGTTGCCAGCCGCTGTCGCCTGAGCTGTAAGAGATTACGACAGTTGTCGGGTCGGTTGCAAGTGGGTCAACTGAGCCGGTAATGGACACTGGAATGCCAGAAACGGCAACCGACGGCATTACTTGAAGGCTGAGGCCTGGACTTTGCTTGGGGGCCTGAGTAAATACTAAGGAAACATCGACCGGTTTGGTCACATCTAGGACCCCTGTGTACGCTTGGTTGTTAACGCGAATTTCCTGGAAAGAGTAATTACCGCTGGAGTCCAGAATTTGGGTACTCCGAACTGAAATTGGCAACGGATGATTTGCGTCTACCCATATTGAGTATGGAGAGCTCCCGTTAAGCGTGACCAGCGAATCGCCTACGAGCGCAACAGCGCTTGCGCTGGGGGGCAGCCCAAGGGTCCCGAGTGTGACCGTATATTGAGTCTTCCAAACCGCAAGAACGTTCTTGGGCGCGTTGAGGATAATCCAAGCCTGATTCTCCGTAGAGGTTGAGTCTCCCACCCACTGCTCGAAGACTCGTCTAGTACCATTACCATAATCCATTTCATTCTTGACCGAAAAAGTTGCGTTCGCGCCTTGCGGGTACAAACCAGAACCTTGAGGAGTACCGTAAGCGCTGTTCACGACAAGTGCATAATCGGATTCGTATTTGGCGGTGACGTCTAATGTCGAATTTACCCGTATGCTGAGCGGGTTCGATGAACCGAACTTGTTCCAACCTGCAAAGCGTAGTTCTGAGTTAGTTGAATTCAATATGGCGTCAGGAACCTGGACGGTTACGATGCCGTTGGGAACGGAGACAGAAACCAGACCGCGGGTGTTTGTTTGAAACGGAAAGCCGTCAACATTCACGGTCAGATTGGGCATCGGCGTCCTGACGGTGGCATCATTCCCGAATGAGCCCCTCTGCCATCGTGCGTCAATGGTTCGGCCATCAAATCTTCTATAATCATTCAGCATTAGCTGGTGCTCGATGATGACGTGTGACGGATCGTTGTTCCGCATGTATAGAATTGCAAAGTAGTAGTTACCAACTTCATCGGCGAGAAGCGACCAGACCTCATTATAATCAGTTGGGTTCGAGAACAGTTGGTTCATGACGGGATAAATGTTGAGGGACGCTGTGCCATTCAATAGCAGTCCCCCTTTCGTCGTGAGATAGATTTGAGGCCCGAGAGCGGAGATGGCATTGGTAATCGTTGCGGGCTGGGGCATCTGTAATATTGGCAGTTGAACGGAGGACGTGGAGACAGTGCGGTTATAGACGTGTTGAGCCCCTTGGAAAGTCCACAAATTGACGTTCTCGGTGCTATAATCGAACAAACGCAACATAAACGGCTCCTCGGAAGAATTCGTCAAGTAAAGAAAACCGATTCTGAAGTTCGTTTGTGTAACATTCACCAAGAAAATGATGTATTCTAGCCCGGTACTCCATTGTGCGGTAACGTAACCCCACGGCATTAGGCCCATCGTGAGGTAATCATTTATTGAAAGAGTGCCGCCTTGCGGCGATACTCGGAGAGTGTAACCCGCGCTCGTTCCTCCAGCGTAGAAATCAATTATCTGGTTGGGAACTGAGACGTGGGGTTGCGGTATAGTAATAGCCACAACCTGTGCAGCCGCAGCCGTAACGCTGCCCGCGAGCAATGCGGTAAATATCATGCTGAGCGCTAAGCTTCTGAATCTCATCGTGGGTTGCCTTTAGGATGCCTAGGCTTGCTCGTGCAAATGCATGTACCTTCCCCACTTCTCCCGTTAAATGTCAATGCATGAATTCTTTTCACTATTGCTTCGTTCGTGTGCACCTATCTCCCGACGGCTTGGAATGAGTGCATAACGTTTATTGGAGCTTGCATGAATCTCTCTGATGACCCGAAATGAAGGCTGTGCGATATCTTCTGTTGGCGACAGCCATTGTCGCATTGATGCTTCTTGGCTCAAGGTTTGCTTTTGCCCAGTCTCGTGCTGACCAATATTACGGTGGGGGAGGCGGCGCGATAACGGGCTATGTGCTCGGTTTTGATATGTATAACCAGCTTCAACCAATTGCTTGGGCCACCGTCACGGCGAACAATGGCCAATACAGCCTCGTAGCATATTCTGGTGCAGGCGGCTATTATTACATGTTCGTCCCCGCCGGCAACTACAACGTTACGGTCACAGAACCAGGCTACAAGCCTTACAGTAACGCTGTAGCCGTTTCAGCAGGTTCTGCAAGTACAATAAACTTCGACCTTGAGGAATCACACGTACCAGTACCCGAATTCCCGTCGGGAATGATCTCGGTGATTGCAGTCGTTGCGCTTTCAGCTGCCCTGATGGCCATGAGACGCACAAGAAGGAAGCGTTAGAAAAGCTCGCAGTCTACCTTGCGTCACCCGAGTTCTGCGTCTTACGCGGCGATCTGCAGATGTGCAAACCCTTGAATTTGTTTGGTTCCTGCAAGATTCGCCGCCAACGTATCTCCGTTGGGGAGCATGGGGTTGGAGCTCCGGTAATGGAAATGTAGGCAAGTTTCATTATGTCCCGCTTGAGGAAGGGTAAGGGATGAGATTGAAACCCTTGCAGCGCCAGAAAGCTATCGAGATTCTGCGCGTCCTCGGAATAACCTCGGCTATCGCGATCACGCTATACTACTTACCCAACTATTTCTTTTACGAAAAACTGACAGCTGAACATTCGGCCATTCTGATGAGGTTAATTGGAATTAAGGCAACCGTTTGGTATGAGGGCAATCGAGTCTTCCTGAATGAATTCGAGATTCAGCGAATGTGTACGGGGGTCCAAGTTATCACGGTTTTCTTGGGAATTATTGTTGCGATGCCGAAGGTTGCAATCAAGAAAAAATTGATGGCTTTCGGGACAGTCGTCGTGAGCGTTTACCTCACTAACCTAGGCAGAATTGCCTTGGAGATATGGCTACTCTATAATGGGATTTTGCCTTGGTCGCTCGCCCACTATCCAACGGGGCTGATACTTGGGGTATTCGCGGTTGCGTTTTTGATAGTTGTGGCCGACCATTTCATCCCGGAGATTGGAGACTTAGCATTCTCCACGATGGACGGGCTCTGGAAGCCCTAAGGCGTCTTTGCTTTCAGTACCTCATTTACTCGTGGCCTTACTTCGTCTTAACGCCCATTCAGTTGCCTTGCTAATTGCCTCGCCCGAATTCCTGGCGAGGTTGATTGAGGTTTCAATCGTTTCTGGCAAGCCCGGGGCTACGAGGATTACCTCGAACTTCGTCTTGAAACCTCCGCGTTCAATGGCTTCCATAAAGCTTTGGAGTTGTTCTTCGACTCGTTCCCCCGATAGTAGAGGCACTACCAAATCAGCTCCGAGTTCCTCTGAGTTTCGGAGAATCTCCAGGGGCGTCTGGCTTTTCCCTAAGTTTACCGACCGAAAACCAACCGCCCTGAGTGACGCAGATACAGCCAATGAGAGCAAGTTTCCAGCCTTCATGCCGACTGGGCCTGTAGTCGCTTTGATGTTGAACTTCCTCTCAGCTATCGCTAGCCTGTCTTCGATAGTTTGAAGGCAGGAGTTGACTGCGCCTTCTACGACGGTCATCCTGTCCTGATCGTACTCCCCCACCTCGCGTAGGCCGATGATTATGTTCACTGCGTCAACTAACGTGTCGAGTATTTCATTGGCGGTGCTACCTAGAGCTAAGGCGGCGTTTGTGCTCTGTCTGGCCTCTTCCGCCTTTCCGCTAAGCAGCGCAGTCGTCAACTGCTGGAGCCTCTGCTGTACTTCGCTCAAGGTTACCGCCGTTGTGCCAGTCGGATGAGATTAGGGCTTCGGTTGCCCTTGGATTAGGGAGGCGATGCCTAGACCCTTTACCGGAAAACTTCGGAAGCTTTCGTCGACAGGAGAGACTCCGTACAAGAAACTCATCAGCTTCAAAACCGATACTACTGGAACTTCATCAACGAATGTCTGGCGCGGCTCGCCCAATGTAAATATCATGGGAACAATACGCCGCCGGTCAAGGTGCGTGACCCCGAATTTGACGAGTAACTCGGGTTTCCCTGCCAAAGCCTCAGATCGTTCAACTTGGGCGCGAACTGCCGAACTCATTCGTGACGTGGAAAGACCACGCAGCCAATGCTTACAATCGACTGCAAAAAGAAAGGTATCGTTCCAAGCGAGGAGGTCGATTTCTCTCCGACCAAATCTGGTCTTGAAGACGAGATGCTTGACGACGGCAAAGCCATTGTCTTCAAAGGCAAGAACTGCGAAATCTTCAAACTCTTGCCACTCCAAGAAACGCGAAACCTTCTGAGGGTCGCGACCAGCGTGGATTAGTTCTTCAGCCAACAAAATGCGTTGGCGTGTATCGAGATCGAATCTTCCATGATGATAGTTAGCTAGGCCTTTGCTACGCAAATCCTCGGCTTGTGAGATCAGGGTGGCCGGCGCGGCTTGCAGCTCTCCTGCCAATTCGTCTAGGGAAACTCCGTGACCGTCCCTCGTTAGTTCAAGGAGTTTGAGTTGAAAGTCGGCAGGCAAGCGTCTTCGCGTTCGTGTTGGACGTCTAGAAGATTACAAATGAGAGGACAAGCATGACCAGAGCTAGGGCAAACAGTGCCTTTCTTGTCTTGGAAAGTGGGGATACGTCATCTAGAGGTTCAACGCCTTCGAGGGGGCGACGGCTTATGAACATGAAGACGAGAAGGAGGAGTGCAAAGCCCCAGTAACCCGCTAGGAACAGAATTCCGAGGCCCACGAGCGCAGTGAATTTGTGGCCTTGGTTTCCAAAAGTGGCACGCGAGATGTGACCACCGTCAAGTTGCCAGACTGGTAGAATATTCAAGAAGGTTATCAGAGCTCCAACCTCAGCCGCGAAAGCAACTTGAGTCAAGACTAACACATGTCCAGCCGGGACCGTGCGTAAACTCAGGTCACCCAGAAGCTCCAGAAATAGCGGCATATGGGGCCAAGAACTCGACGAGAGTAGGTTTGCGGCTACTAAGCCGGATACCGTTTGCTCAGCCATGATTGGCGCTGTCAGAATAGCGAAGATCCCAACACAAATCGTGGCTATGAACCCTGCAAGTGGACCACTAAAGCCAAGATCGAACAATTGGTCGCGGTTCGCTGGCGGACCGCGCAAGGAAATAACGGCGCCGAAGGTTCCGATTGGGATAGGTGGAGGCGCGGGGACAAAATATGGTAGGCTTGCGTCCATCTTATGGTGACGTATCGCGATCACATGGCCTAACTCATGTATTGCAACTATTCCAAGAATGGATGCCCCGATAAGGACAACTTGAACGTTCAGGTCAGCACCGGAAAAAAGCGCAGCGGTAAGCCTAGGATCAACATTGAATATTAGCGCAGAGCTCGCTATTCCAATCGTAACAATGGTGGCCATAAAAAGGACCAAGTTAATGATCGTGCGAGGTTTGCCAAGGTTCGGTTTCGGGAATATGGAAATAACAAGTTTGTCCTGAACCCTCCTGATCTTTGCCATAAGGTGATGATTCGCCAAGTCAAGCAGCAATTCTCTGAATTTGTCCTTAATCGCCTCCTGGGCGACTATGAATGTTGGTAACCCCTGGACATCAACGTAAGCGTCCATTAGGGTAAAGCGGTACTCGACCATGTTGCGTAGCGAACCGAAATCAATTTGGAAGGACGGCGGACGTGGCTCGATTACGCGTTCGGTGGTCACTCGGCTATCCTTCTGGTTTTCTGCCCATACCCGAAATTTGTCATTTAAACGTATTCTCGATATCGTTGGCCAAAGGCGCAGATAGTATCATATACTCGACGCATGCATGGAAAATTCGAGTAGTCCTTTGCTGATTCAGAAGAACTATACACTCAGGCGGTTTAGTCCGGCAGACGTTGAAGCGGTCATCAACATTAATCGTGTTTGCTTACCTGAAAATTACGCGGCCTACTTCTTCATAGATACGTACAACACGCTTCCGGAAACCTTCCTAGTAGCTGAGTCTCAAGGACAAGTCGCGGGTTACATAATGTGCCGCCTAGAACATGGTTTCTCAGATTTGAGGAGACTAAGGTTTGCAAGAAAAGGGCACATCATCTCCGTGGCAGTTATGCCAGACTTTAGGAACCTAGGAATCGGTTACTCACTCGTCGAGCAAGCACTATCAGCACTATCAACGCATCAGGCTGATGAATGCTACCTCGAGGTCAGAGTCAGTAACTTCCAGGCCATCAACTTATACAAGAAAATGGGCTTTGAGATCACTCGCACAATTCCACACTACTACTTCGACGGGTTCGACGCCTACCTTATGACAAAACTCCTGAACTAGTCTTTCGGAAAAGGAGTCACATCGTCCCTATCACGGGAGGCCTACCGTGGGGTAGGCTCGGGATGTATTGTTACAATTGCATTGTTGATTTCTTGCCTCACGCTCTCTTCGATTTGTGATATCATCTCATGTATTTCTGAAATAAGAGCTTCCCTTGCGAACAGACAGTGAACGTTGATGTGCAATTTCCCTTCAGTTTCATAGGTCGTGATTCCGTTGATTTCAATTACATCCGTGTACGCTTGAACCACTGACCTGATCGTTTCCGATATATATCTGTCGTCGACGAAAGTTCCCTTGCCGCTCTCAGGCATCGATGGTTCCAAGTGAACCGTAACCTGTCGCACTTCCGGCACAGATTTCTCTATCCCATCTTCTATGGACTTTGCTATTTCATGCGCTTTCTCAAGTGGCAATGAAGGATCGACCTGAACGTGAAGTGTCACGTACAACCCGCTGCCTATCTTCGTTACCGTTAAGTTATGGAGCCCTCGGGCGCCTTCAACCCGGCTTGTCGCGTGCCGAATCTTCAACTCAAGTGGTATGTCCCATTCTAGGGGCTCTAAGTGAATCAGTATTGAGGATTTACCTAGAAGTTTCGTGAGATTGTCTTCAATCTTTGAAGCGATCGTGTCGGCATCTGCAATTCCTGCAAAGGGTGAAACAGCTACTACAGCGTCGACATAGGTTATCTGCCCAACTCGGCGCGCGCGAAGTTCCTTTATTTTGAGCACCTCTTCGGTCTTCCGAATTTCGCGAAGAATTGATTGAACGAGTTTGCCGGATACGGCGTCACTGAGGTCGAGCATTGATGCATGAATCAGCCGAATGCTCAGATACCCGAGCAACATTGCGAGCACGAGTGATATTGCTGTATCGCCTACAGCGTAACCTAAGGACACTAATCCTAATGCAACAAAGACGAGCGAAGTGTAAAAGAGGTCCGCCACCGCATGGTAAAGATCGGCTCGGACCGATAGGCTCCCCGTCTTCAATGCCGAGGTCAATACTGCTAGCCTCAAGATGTCTATGCCGATCGTGTATGCCGCAGCAGCATACCCGAATAGAGTGGGGTGGATCGCACCCCCAACGCTCAAACGAAATACTGCTGCAGCGACGATTCCTATTGCTAGGATTAAGAGGACAAAACCACCAATGAGGGCGCCTAGTGATTCAATTTTTCCGTGGCCATAAGTGTGATCTTCATCCGCGGGTTTCAATGAGAGCCTCGTTGCAACCAGCAAGATCAAAGTGGATATTGCATCGAAGGAGGCATGGGCGGAATCGCTTAGAAGAGCTAGGCTTCCCGTCGCCATTGCCGCTAAGCTTTCTACTATGATTACAGTGACGATTCCGAACAGGGACACCTTCAGTGCCCCCGTCTTCGTAATCCTTAGCATCGACGTGAACGCGTCTGCTTCGAACGCTGGCGGCTTTATGGGTTTATCGGAGAACTTCGGACTATTTGATTCGATAGCTTACCGCCAGTCCGTCTCCTAGTGGGATGATTATGCTGAACAATCTCTTGTCAGCGAAGATGCGCTTTGTGTAATCCATTATTCCATGCACGCCTTCCCTTCGCGTATCACCTAGGACAGTGGCGCCACTCCACAACATATTATCCGCCAAGATAGCGCTTCTCGCCTTGGTTAGTCTGAGAGCGTGGTCCAAGTAGGCAGGGTATTCGTCCTTGTCGGCGTCTATGAAGACTATGTCGTAAGGCCCATTCATTTTGCGAAGCATCGCTAAGGCTGGTCCATGATGAATCCGGATCCGCCTTTGCAAACCTGCTTTTTTCGTGACGTTTCTCAGAACTTCTACAACTTCTGGGTTGACTTCGATTGCGTCCAACTTCCCCTTCCCACCCATGCCTTTCATGAACCAGAGCGCACTGTAGCCGGCCCCCGAGCCAATCTCGAGGACTCGACTAGGGCTTGTCATCCGAGCCAGCAATTCCAAGAAGCGCCCCCTTGTGGGGTCGATAGGAAAAACTCCCAAATCTCTTAGTTCCTGCGACTTTGCATAGACCCATTCTTGCAGCCTGTCTCCTTCCCCGACCAGCCGTTGGACATAATCGAGAACATCCTCGTACCGCATCACATTCACCTAACTACAATCGTCGTAGAAACCGCAATTCGCGCACTTCGACCTTGTCCTGTTGCCCGAGATAAACTCAAGTGGGCCACCGAATCTCGGACAGCTGGTCAGCGACATGGCGATTCCGGCTGCAAGTTGAGACCTCGGTGCTCATAAGATTTTCAAGTTGCAGAGAAACTGAGATAATATTAACACCCTCGTACACGTTTTATTCTGTGTGGTCGGATTGATCAAGTGCGCAACGTGCGGAGCTGAAAACAGAGACATAGCCAACTACTGTTTGAAATGCGGCCAATCGGTCGTAGTTCCCCCCGCCTATGAGAGCCCTGAACGCACTGAAACAGCGACGAATTTATTCCAGCCCATTGGACGGGCTGGGGGTTGCGTTTACCATCCTTGGCTTCCGAGCCAGACCAATTGTGCCATGTGTGGAGTACCGATCTGCATGAGCTGCAAACAGTACATTTTTGGAAACGCCTACTGCCCGATGTGTTCTACCCGCCACTCCCCGCCACGATTTACTTTGCCATTCTACTCAGGCCCAATACTGCCCTACGCAAGATATGGGTATGGCCGTGGACCATAGGCCCAATCAGGGAGGAAGCAAGGACTCAGGCAGGAGTCGAATGGAACCATTATGCCCCGAAACGGCATCATCTCGCCGGCCAATAGGCTACATTTCAACCTAGACGGGGCGGGTGCATCGCAAGCGACTTACAAAGTTCCTTAGAAGGTTTCGAATGTAGTTCCCTCCAATTCTACTGTAAAGCCGCGGATTGCAAGCACATTATCTGAAGCCGCATTGTCGTGGAGATTCTTTGGGCGCATTTATGAAAACTAACTGTCAACATGAATATCATTCCCATATCTACTGACTAGCTTTCGTTTTTAGGGAAAGGTAGAGAGCAATCAATCCTGCAAGTAACGTGGGGAGATAGATGAGTGAAACCTCGAAATCCAAAGCCAAGAATGCACTGTTCAAGAGGTGCATTGTTAGCATCCATATGGAGACGAGCAAAAGGATTAGGAAGGCAAAGAGCCAAAGTCTTCTTTCGTCTGTTGAGCTTGGCGAGTCTGCCAAACTATAGTTCCGCTTCTTCCCGCTCGCCTTCAAGAAGTGTCTTGAGTGGAATATTCATACTGGTTCCATCTGGTAGGGCTCGTCGAATGCTAATAGGAAGTGCTCCTTCCTGAAGTTCAAGTTCAGCAAGTTCTATCGGCGACTTAATCGATTCGGGCACGTCCAAGAGTACAGGCGCACCCATGGATATTTGTAGAGCTCTCGCACCCACGATCCGAGCGCGTTCAAAACGCGTTAGTTTCTTCGGACCGATGAGCTGGATCGTTTTCCTAGGACTCGCCGTCTCCTTCTTCTTTGGCACTTTTTTCTGGCCCCTTGGGCGCTTCCTTCGACTTTGAGGCCGCTATGATGTCGTCAATCCTCAGAATCATGGCGGCGGCTTCGCCAGCGGATTTCAGAGCTTGCACCTTAACGGAAAGGGGCTCATAAACTTCGAGTTTTGCAAGGTCTGAGACTTCCCCCTTGTAGGGGTCGATCCCTACCGATTTTTGTTTGGATTGATGTTTCGACCTAATTTCCATTAGGGAATTTATCGGGTCCATTCCAGCGTTTTCAGCTAGGGTCAGTGGAATAATCTCCAATCCATCAGCGTAGGCCTGAATCGCTAGCTGCTCCTTCCCCGACAATCTCTGAGCATAGCTCCTAAGCATTCGTGCTACCTCGGCTTCGGGAGATCCGCCACCTGCGACAACCTGGGGTTCCAGCACAACATCACGAACCACGGACAACGCATCGTGAATCGCGCGCTCCGCTTCATCGACAACCCTCTCGGTCCCCCCTCGAACGAGAATACTGACAGCCTTCGGGTTCTTGCATCCTTCGACAAACGTCATCTTATCGTCTGAAACCTTACGTTCTTCTACTAGGTTTGCCCGCCCTAAGTCGGAGGCCTTCAAGTCTTCGAGTTGCGTGAGGGTAGTCGCACCTGTGGCCTTAGCAAGCTTCTCCATGTCAGATTCTTTCACACGCCTAACGGCCAACACATTCTTCTTAGCCATGAAGTGCTGCGCCATATCATCGATCCCCTTCTCGCAAATGACCACGTTCGCCCCGCTGGACACGACACGGTCCACCATCTCCCGCAGAATCTTCTCTTCCTCGTTAAGGAAACCTTTCATTTGGTCTGGAGTCTTGACGTTTAGTTTGGCGTCGAACTCAGTTTTCTCTACTTCGAACGGACAATTCAAGAGTGCAATTCTCGCATTCTCAACTCGGCGTGGCATTCCAGGGTGAACGACCTCTTTGTCGAGCACTACACCTTGAATGAGCGCCGTATCGGTCAAGGATCCCCCTGGTTTCTTTTCCACCTTGATGTCGTCAAGATCAGCCTTGTAATTAGTTCCCGTCTTCTCAGCTACATGAAGAACGGCCTTAACGGCAAGGTCCGCAACAAAGTCCTTGTGCTCTGCCACTAACTTTGAGGCGAGGGCGACTTTGGCGATTTTCTTTAGCATTACCTTGTCGGTCGGATTGACTTTGGTTGCGATTTTGCGCATAAACTCGAGCGCCTTCTCGCTCGCTATCTGGTAGCCGTCAATAATTACCGTTGGATGGACATCCTTGTCCATTAAGACCTGTGCCTTCGAAAGTAGTTCGGCAGCTAAGACGACCGCAGTGGTGGTTCCGTCTCCTACTTCGTCATCTTGTGTTTTGGCGACTTCCACCATCATTTTTGCTGTCGGGTGTTGTACATCCATCTCGTCGAGAATCGTTGCGCCGTCATTGGTGATGGTGACGTCACCGAAACCATCGACGAGCATTTTATCCATGCCTTTAGGTCCAAGAGAAGACCGGACCGCCTCTGCGATAACCATGGCAGCCATAATATCGGCGTGTAGGGCTTCGCGCCCCTGGGTGCTAGAAGTTCCTTCTTTGAGTATTTGGGCCCGCTGCCCACCGATAATCGCCGACAAACCTGAAAGCCTCCGCTAACGTGAACGGCTCTCCAACAAAAAGCAATTTCATATAAGGTTATTGTTGTCTGGTTCTGGTACCTCTGCGTTTGGTAAGAGCCGCTCTTTGGGGCTGTTACCGTTCGTTTGATAGCTCTAGAGAAAACCCGACTTTTGAAGCTCGGCCTTCAAAACGGCCATAAGCTTACCTCTTTCATCCTCAGATAGCGCTGAGGTACTTACCTCGACTTCGTCAAGGATAGCTCTAAGTCCCCCTCGTCTAAAGGATGAGGAACTGACTGCCCCTCTAACTTGTGCGATTGAGACTTTGGAATGTAGATACGCCCGAATCATTCCTTCGACACGCGAGCGGTCTGCCTCATTCACATCTATCGGCATGTTGAGTCAGATGTATAGTCGGTTGCGTGAGCTACTTTTGACTTGCGTTTTGGATGATTGTTAGCCACTTATTTCGGCCTTTGATTTCGATGCCGCAAGCCTCGAACGTTGATGCCCAAGCTTGATGCTCTCCTTATGCATCAGATCCAGCCGTGGTTACCGAAGATCCAATAGCCTTGCAAGCGGTGGCCTGTCGGATTATTTCTGGATTGACCTCTCAGCAGTTCTTAGTTGGAGGTTCATGTCCCTAACGTTCAGCGCAAATCAAAACCATGTCCATATCGGCCCCTGAAATCGTTCCATACTCAGCAATACCTTTAGATGAACGCTCCAGTAGACAACGAACCCGACCTCGAGAAGATCATTATGCGCGACCTAATTCGAATAAACCAACCAATTATCGGAAAAGAAGAGATTGATGCGGTGACAGAGGTTTTGAAGAGCGGCATTCTGACTGAGAAGAGTGGGATGGGCCCCCGGGTCCTAGAATTCGAGAAAGAATTCGCGCATTATGTCGGCGCCAAGCATGCCGTGGCTTTGAGCAGTGGTACCGCCGCCCTTCACTCCGCCGTCGTCATCGCTGGCGTTAAACCAGGGGACGAAGTGATCATCCCATCCTTTACGTTTCATGCAACCGCGGAGGTTGTCCTAATGGCGGGGGGCGAACCAATATTCGCCGACATAGATCCCGACACCTACACAATAACTGCCGAAACAGTCGAGGCCGTTATGACGCGGAATACAAAAGTCATCATGCCGGTTCATCTATACGGGTTGCCGGCGGACTTGGACCCATTGAAGAAATTGGCCAGAGATCGTGGAGTGACATTGATTGAGGACGCGGCCCAAGCCCACGGCGCCGAATACAGGGGGTCCAAAATTGGATCCATCGGTGACATGACCTGTTTCAGCATGTACGCGGGGAAGAACATGACCACGGGCGAGGGCGGCATGGTCACCACGAACGATGATGATTACTCTGAGAGATTACGGATGATTAGATCTCACGGGGAACAACGCCCGTACTGGCCGGTGATGGTCGGAAACAATTACAGGATGACGGAATTACTTGCCGCTGTGGGGACCGCCCAATTGAAGAAACTGCCTTCTTTCTTGGAGAAAAGAAGAAAGAACGCGGAATTTCTAGGAGAGAAGCTTGGAGTTCTAGGTAAGGTAGTGCCTCCTAAGGAGCCGGAGGGCAGGAAGAGTGCATGGTATCTTTACACGCTTAGATTGCATGGAGCGAATGCGGGGAAGCGCAATAAGATCATCGAAAAGCTTCGGTCAAGGAACATCGAGGCTGCGGTCTATTATGAATCTCCTTTGCACCTGCTCCCGCTATACCGTGAGCGCACTACGTCACGCCGACCTCTTCCTGAGACTGAGAAAGCTTGTAGGCAGGTCTTTTCAGTGCCCGTCCACCCGAGGCTCACTGAAGCCGAGTTGAATTATATCTTCGATACCATGAAGCGAGTTCTAACGTGACTTTGCCGTCACCAAAATAGGCATTGAACTGAGGATTTCATCTAGTGTCGGCCTCGTAGTTTCGCGAATCTCGTACCGGACTCTAACCGCAGGTTTCGGCACATTCATAATTCGCTTCAAATCAATCGGTGTCCCGTAGATTAGTGAATCGCAATCGATAGCTGCGATTGTTTGTTCCAGTTCTTTGATCTGCTTCTCACCATATCCCATGGCTGGCAATACCTGGCCGAGGTGAGGGTACTTCTCGTATGTTCGCTTGATCGACCCTACGGCGAACGGTCTGGGGTCGATAAGTTCCTTTGCACCGTACTTCCTTGCTGCTAGGGCACCGACTCCTTCCTTTAATCCGCCATGGGTAACTGTTGGCCCGTCCTCAATTGCAACCACCCTCTTACCGCGTATGTGCGCGATGTCGTCAACTTGAATCTCAGAGGCTGCTTCGACAACCTTTGCCTCAGGCCTTACGCGTTTCACGTTCTTCCGAACAGTCTCTATGGCTTCGGGTGTTGAAGAGTCGACTTTGTTTATGAGGACAACGTCAGCCATTCTTAGGTTAGCCTCCCCTGGGTAATATCGAACTTCATCCCCGGGTCGTTGCGGGTCAACAACCACGATTTGAAGGTCCGGATAGTAGAAAGGCAGGTCGTTGTTTCCGCCGTCCCATAGTATCACATCTGCCTCCTTCTCAGCCTCACGCAAGATCTTCTCGTAGTCAACGCCTGCGTATACAATGTTGCCAATGTCGATGTGAGGTTCGTATTCCTCACGCTCTTCAATAGTGCACTCATGACGTTTCATGTCGTCGTATGTCGCGAAACGTTCGCAAATCTCGTTCGAGAGAGTTCCGTATGGCATGGGATGTCGAATGACGACAACTCTGCCTGCAATTTTCTTTAGGGACTTGGAAACGGAGCGCGAGACCGTACTCTTGCCAGCGCCGGTTCTTACCGCGCAGACAGAGATCACTGGCAATCTTGACTTGAGCATCGTCGTTTTGGGTCCCATCAACCTGAAATCTGCACCGGACGCAAGGACTTGAGAGGCTTTGTGCATAACTTCGTCGTACGAGAGGTCACTGTAAGCCAATACGACCAAGTCGATATTCTTCTCTTTAATGAGCTTGGACAGGTCGTCCTCAGGGAAAATTGGGATGCCGTTCGGATACATTTTCCCAGAAAGATCGGTTGGGTATGTGCGTCCCTCGATTCCCGGGATCTGTGTGGCAGTAAAGGCGACCACTTCGTAGTCTGGGTTGTTCCTGAAATAGACGTTGAAATTGTGGAAGTCTCTTCCAGCAGCCCCCATTATTATTGTTCGAACACGACCACTCAAGTCACGATGCCTCTCGGGCGGCTAGAAAACGGCGGTAGTTATCCTTTTTGTCAGAAAACTACACATTTCAAGGTCATTTGGCATAACGGGGCTCTGACATGTCCAATTTTTAAGAAGGCAACCCCAAATGTGATTCTCCTACGACTAGTGACTTCGTAGAGGAAAAGCCATGTCTACCAATTCGTTACCACCTACTGAACTGACCGCTAAACCGCTGGAAACCGACGTAAGCCGTTACAAGGTTAGATTGGTTGCAGAAGGTTTCGGCGAAGCCGAAGGTGAATTAATTCGTTTTCAGAGTCCAATGACTGTTGATAATTTGGCCAAGGCTTTACCTTTTGAAGGACGCGCGGCAAGATGGAAGGAAGAAATCTATTTCGAAACTCCTGTGAGGCTAGGTGTTGAGAAGGCAAAGAGCAACGTTGACGTTGGGACTATTGCATATTGGCCTATGGGTTCAGCCTTGTGCGTCTTCTACGGCGCAACACAGCCTTACAGCCCCGTCAATCTAGTTGGAAAGATAACTAGTAACCTGGAGCTATTTGCGAAGCTGAAGAGTGGTACAAAAATACGAGTTGAGAAAGTCTAGGCTGCTGCTAGCTTGTAGATTTTGATCCTCGCGTTCCCGCCAACCGATTTGACCAGGCGGCGCCTCTCCAATTCCTCGAGGATGTCCCTTGCAACGCTGATTCTTACGTTGAACTGCGTGGCAATTGCGTAGGGAGTGAGGGCTGCCATCTTTGAGAGTTCACCGGTGAATTTAGGGTCGTCGAAATTTGGAAGACCTATTCCAGCGGTCCTCTTCTCTGCTACTGTCTTTCCTTTCGATTTCTTTGCTGGTTCAGGTTTCTTGTCGGAGTCCTGTTGATCCTGCTGCTTCTCCATCTGCGCTAGGCTCTTCTTTTTTGCCCCACCCATGAGAAAACACTAGTAAGCGGCTACAAATGTAGGTAAATAAAAATCTTGGTCTTGGAGTTGACATATTCCAAGTAAGGCGTGGCGTAAGGAATGGCCGTGCAGGCCATGCCCACCGCATGCACAGATTTGGCGTATAGAATGGCTAGACATCTTTTGGATCGGTGTGGCAGGGCGGGGGGCCATTTGGGGACACCACACAAGGGGTGTGGACGGCTAGTCACATGGTAGGATGATGATGAATCACGAGACTAAGCCTTGGAACTCCATAGCCGCCTTTTCAGGTTCCGCAGACCCGTAAATCGTTCGTCCTACTATAATGTAAGTTGAACCGGCATCCAATGCCTGTCTAGGATCGCCTCCCTGGGCACCGACGCCCGGGCTGTAAATCCCCATTCCTGGGCCAACCAGTTCACGCACTCGTGAAATTACCTCAGGCTTGGTAGCGCCGACTACAACTCCCTGTGCCTTCCATTGGACCGCCATCCCCGCCAAAAGTTCGAAAACCGGCTTTGGTGGCTCTCCTCCCTGCACCCCAACTAATGAGTAGAAGGCCTCGGCGCCTGGATTACTCATGTAGACGAGAAGTATAACTGCCCTTCCGCGTGAATTAGCTTGGGCGAACACTCTGTCTAAGCCGTTTTCCCATCCAACAACGGGGCTCGCTATGATGGCGTCGAAACCAATGTCGAAGAATGACCGTGCCATGAATTCGTTCGTGTGGCCGACGTCGTTTAGCTTCGCATCCATTATGGCAGGCAGCGCAAGGTCGTGTGCTAATTCGACGACCCTGTCAACCCCCCCGCGCATGCCTAATGACATGACCAATTGACGGTTAATCTTGACCGCGCAGATGCGCTTGCCGACCTTCTGAAGAAGCTTCTCACTCTTTATCGCCAGCTGTTTTGGGTCGTGTTCTTCCAAATCTAATGCGAGAACTGTTCTGCTCCTGTTCGCTTCTGCAGTTTTCCGTATCTTCTCGCTAAAAGACACCCAGCTACCTCCATGGAAAGAGAGCAGAGGGGCTAATAAAATCCATGAAACTCGCAGTCACTTGGGAAAAATCGGTAGGTCCTTCACGTCGATGAGTTTTGCGTAGAAGTATTTGGCGTCGCTTGTGTTGTTCGAGTATTCAACTTTCTCGCCGCTCGGTTTGACCGCGAGGTACTTTATGAAACTCTTTTCAGGTGCTTCATCTTGGGAGACGTAAAAGAAGACGGGCAGGGCATCTGCTTCGTAGTAATGTTCGAAGGGAATACATGTACCGATAATATGCTTCTTTCCCCGCATGAAGTGCCACAGCGGAAATAGTGTTCCCTCCCGGAGCGATAGTGGGAGCAGGATTCTGGCGATTGACTTGAGGTCGTCGACTTCAGCGAGCATTGGCGGAGTCAATTCGGGTGATTTGCCGTCCAGGCTCTGCGCGAAGGCTTCTGGAACAGTCTTCAATGCAACGAAGGCGGCGTACCTGAAACGAGTATCATCTACATCGTCGGTGAACATCCACTCTTCACCTTTCACTGAGTCACTTCTGTAGGCGAGGAAGGCCTTCGGCGGGGTATCCGAATAAGCGTAGGCCAGTATCGGGAGGTCGCCTTCCCAGTACATGTAGGCTGTGAACAGTCCCAAGACATGTTTTCCTTTGTGTTTGAAGTACCAGAGGATTTGTGAGCCTTCCGTTAACCCGAGTGCGAGCCGCGAGAAAGCCTGCATGTCAGCAACTTGAACAGGCACCGGCGGTTTTAGTGACTCCATGCAGGACACCGTTTCAGCTACACAAAGGTCTAGGAATAATTAAGCTTGCGAATGGTCGTTCCCAAAGCCTATTGGATAGCCGTGAATTACCGAAACAGGTCCTCTTCCTCGGGCCGTATGAGCTCACGAACTGAGCCCTTGCCGTGTGCGTAATCGACGCCCTTTATGATTGCAACCGGAACGCCATCTCTTTTCTTCATCACCAATTCGGCGGCCGAAGCCAGTTCATCCGCCACGGCCATTTGGGTTACATTAAGAACATAGCCGAACATGTCTTTGGATCCGCGGTAATCAATTATAGGCCGTAATCCATCCACGCCTATCGCTACATTTACTTGCCCATTTCGCCAGGCGCGCCCGAACGTGTCGGAGATGATAACAGCCACGTCTCGGCCGGTGAGTTCTCTGATTCGTTCCCTTATTTTGCGTGCTGATCCGTCAGGGTCAACTGGGAGCACAACTACTGAGTCAGGATCTTCAACATTCGACCTGTCGACACCCGCGTTCGCACACACGAAACCATGGCGAGTTTGCACGATGATATGAGGGCCATTCTGCCGCACGATTTTCGCGCTTTCTCTCAGAATTGTTTCTACGTGTCTAGGATCCTTGCCGCAGGCCTTGGAGAGTTCCTCCGCTTTTTCCGTAGGCTTGACCTTTTTCAAATCTACAACGCCTCCCTCGGCTTTGGACACGATTTTCTGCGCGATTACCAAAATGTCGTTATTTGAGATTTGAGCGCCTTCCTCTCTGGCTGCGTTAACGATCTGATCGGCTATATTGTCCCCGCGTTTGGTGAGCGGAATCTTTCTTAGCCCAATTATCTGAATCAATTTTATTTACCCATTGAAGAAGGATTCCAGTTTCTTTACGCCAGCCAAATCTTCGAATTCGACTCCTAAAGCGTCAAGTACCTGCTCGAATGTGCCCCGGATATATTCGATGTATTTCTCAGTGTCTACGTCTTCTAGCCTAGCAAGTTGCACAGGCTTAACTCCGGGCTCGCCCCGTACCTTGACAAAGGATATAATATCGCCTGGTTTCATTTCTGCGCCGGCTTCTTGTAATTGCTTGGCCGCTTTCACGTGCTGCGGGGTCGTTTTTGTGTAATTTTCCGGGGTTCTGCTCATCATCATTGAAAAGGCTAGTTCCTGGAGCGTGTATTCCCTGTTCCGCAGTCTCACGTAACTGCGTTTCACGATATCAATTGTTTTCGCTTTCGCAATGTCGATGTCTTCCGGCGATTTGACTTCGGCCAGGGCCGAAACCATTTCGTAAAAGGCGCCGTGCAAGAACTCTGGAATATGCCGCTTTTTCCCTGTCAATCCCTTGATGTCTACGCTTCCATCGGGCAGGACGCCGAAGTAGTTCTTCTTCCTTGAACTAAGGGCAAGGTAACGATAGTTCTTGTCGATTTCCAACTCCATCCTGAGCTGGCTGGTAGACCATTCGATGAGCTTGTTAAGCGAGACTTTATCCTGGCCTTGAAGAAATATGGAATCCGTGTCACCGTAGAAGACTTCCAAATTAAGTTCCTGCGCTTTCTGCAATGCTTGAGTTATAACGTGCCTGCCTATTGCGGCAGTGGCCTCGGCGACAGGCGGACAATACAACGCAAAATTATCCGCACCGAAGACACCGTAGGAGGCATTTAGTACCACCTTCAGCGCATCGGATACGACTTTGTACCAACTCTTCATGTTCGGTGGTAAGGAACGGTCTTTCGACTTGACCTTGTACCTGCCAACTCGCAGGTCCCTAAGCGAACCAATCAGCAGGCTTTCAAGTCCCCGCTTCTTTTTGCAGACCCAGTGGGGCGTTCCTGGGATTAGGTTCTTCCTGCAAGCCTCGTCCACGTGTGGACAGCGAACTGTCTCGTAGCCGAGGTTCCAGACCTTGATGATAGAAGGGTACAGTGATGCAAAGTCGAGGACTGCGACGTTGAAATGGACGCCTGGTTTAGGTTCAACAACTATTGCGCCCTTGTACTTCTTGCCCTTAATCACAGCTTCCGTAGCAGTTTGGCCTTTGACCTCCAGAATCTCGTCTCTCCTAGGAATCAAGTATCCTCGTTTGCGGTGGTGACAGAACAGTATGCTTCGAATCCAACCCGACACTCCCTGTCTTGAGACATCGTCCAGCGTCATGTAGCTGATTCGTGATATCGCCGTCATCAACTTCATGACCAAATCTTCGTTGAAAGAAGTCAGGTTGAGGACAATTTCGGAGTCACGATAGCAGTAGGCGGCCAATTGCCTGTAGGATGCTTTCGAGACTGATTCTATTTCGACCTTTGGAGTGCCGATTAGCGCCGCGCCGACAGCGTCCAGCGTGTTCTCCCGGTACTTCTGGCCGAACGCGTAAATTTGGATAGACCTGTTGAAGAAGAACTTGTAGAGGTCTACATGGACACCATACTTGAGAAAGGCGACATCGCGGCCTAACTCGATTGGAATTTCTTCATTTCTAAAACCCAACCTTTGAGCGCGGTGGTAGAGGTATTTCAGGTCAAAATCGTCACCGTTGAATGTGACTACTATCGGATAATCCAGGAAAGCTTGGAATAGAGCGATTAACAATTCTTCCTCGGTGTCATAGAATTCCGATTCGACGCCAGTTGGTAACGAAGCCTGACCCTCAGGAGTCCCTTCTCGTCGTAAGAGGAGTACGCGTTTGGCACCATCGGATCCGACTAGGCTTGCACAAATTACTGGATGTTCCGATAATTCTGGATCGGGAATACGTGACTCTACGGCCTGAAAAACTTCAATGTCTACGGCCGCCCTCCTGTACTCTGGTACGGGGCACTCAAGGAGCCGCATCCATTCTCTTGCTAGGCCTTGGTACTCTTGAGATTCATCCCGGAAGAGACTGTCAATTTCCATCGCTGCTTCTTCCGGTAGTTCGTATTTCACCGCGGCCAACTGTTTGTCTTTAAACTCGTACATCATGCCAGGTTCGAGCCCGCGGTCATAGATGAAATTCTCGACGTACTTTATGTCAGCTTCCCATGCGGTTATGGCGTCGCGCATTGAACCGGTAGGTTTTCCACCGATTGTCAGTGGGTCTTTGGCGACGATCTTCGTCACTTTAACTTGCTCACTCCGAAGCGCGTCAAACTTCGTTTCCTCCTCGAAATGGTCGAACCCAGGGTTCCTCGCTACCGCCTCCACTCTCTGAAGCTCCCCGACCGACTGCTTGCTGTAACAGTAGGGTTTGTGACCCGAGTCGTCAAACCAAAAATAGATTTTATGCGACTTAGGTTCGTAGAGACGCAGAAAACATTTCTTGAGATCCCCGTCATACCCTATGGAGACCAAGTATGATGGAGGGATTGACGCTGGCATTGCCGGATAGAAGACTAGGCTCTGCCGCTTGACCAGAGGCCTCGGGGCCAGTTTGATCTCCTCGCGCTTTTCCGTAAAGTAGCTTTCAAGTGTTTTCGACATAGGCTAGACCTCTGTTTCGTCAGTGTCATTATCAGAAGTTATGAGCTGTTGATCTACCAGAAAACCCGGTTTGGACGCGTATTTTAGATAGGAAGACATCTAGGGTCTAGTCCCGAAACTGGGCAAGTGCGTTCCCTTTATATACTCTTACATTTTCTATCAGATTTTCCGTCACACACGTCCCGGACCAAAACCAGCTCTGAGCCAAGTGCCGTTTGCGCTATCGAATCTGACCGTGTCTGTTCTCTACTTTCCCGTAATGTGGACGAGTATTCTTGTCGAGCCTGCTGGCGAGGTTGTTTGAACAAACCTACAACATCGTCGGCGGCGCATTATGCAACATATTGAGCGGACAGTATCGTAACGGAATGGCGAAGCTCGCACTAAATAATTGCCTGTTAAACTAGCGATAATGGGGTTGTATGGCCTTGATGAAGAATTCCCTCGCAGTAGCCATTGAAGCCCTGAGCTGGATGGCTTACGCAGGCACCGGAGAGAGAACCGCCCTATTCAAGGCCGCTGACCAGATGGACGTAAAGGAAGCGAATGAACTCCGCCAAGCGTACCGACTCATCATGGAAACAACTCGTTTCCAAAACCGAATTGACCATATGATTTCACAAGTAGTCTCCAAGGATGAAATCGAGAGGACTCCGCACGGGATAAGGAGCTTCCTGAAAATTATCGCATACCTCAAGTATGTTGATGGGACGCGCCAAAGCGATCTGGAACGTCACGTGGAATTGGCCCGGCAAATTTTAGGTTGGAAGGAACTCCGCATCCATGAGGAACAAATCGCCCTAATCGTTGCGGGAAGAAAAGTTACCAAGGATCCCTTGCCTGAATTCGAAAGGCTTTCTCTGGAAACCTGCCATCCTGTTTGGTTCGTCGAACGGCTAGTGAATGTTTTTGGAAGAAGCTTTGCACTCCGAATTCTGCGCCGGGACTTGCATGCCATGCCTACCTACGTCCGACTAAACTTACTGAAGCCCGTTAGTCAAGCGGAAATGACGGCAGAGTTAGGAGGCTTGAAGGTCGAAGGCGTCGATGGCGTCTTTCGTTTGGGGATGAAAGGTCAGCCGTCCCGGATCATCAAATCAGGTGACGTAGTTGTGCAAGATTTGGCGAGCATTACAGCCGGCCTCGTCGCTTCCCCAAAGCCTGGGCAAATCGTAATAGACATATGCGCTGCACCTGGGAACAAAACCACCCACGCAGCTGCCCAGATGCAGAATAGAGGCGAAATCTATTCGGTCGACCTTTCAGGCCGCAGACTCGCGTATTGGAAGAAGGAAATGGCGCGGTGCGGATGCGAGATTGCAAGACCCATCCGCGCTGACGCGAGAAGGCTTCCCCTGAAGACTAGCGCGGATGTTGTCATCGTTGACCCACCATGCTCAAACAGCGGAGTTTTTGCAAGGAGCCCCGCCGGAAAATGGAAGCTCACGCCCACGCGCGTAAGTGAGTACGGATTGAGGCAATACTCCATCATTCAGAACGCATCGGATTACGTCAAGCCTAACGGAACCCTCGCCTATTGTACTTGCAGCATCCTGCCAGAAGAGAATGAATGTATAATCGAAGAATTTCTAAAGAAAAATCCAGACTTCAAAGTAGTCCGGCAAGTGCCGTTCTTGGGTTCCATTGGGTTAAGGGGATTTGATCTCTGCCAGAGGTTCTACCCTCACATACACGAATGCAATGGGTACTTCATAGCGAAATTACAAAGAATCGATTAGTGCTGTCTCGATTTCTCTGCTTTGGCGATAACTTCGAAGATAAGACGGGCGGCAGCTACGGAAGTGACGCCGGTATCATAGTTTGGACATACCTCCACGAGGTCGAAGCCGACCATTTTTTCGTCAACCACAGCGGTGGCTAGTGTCAGGAGTTCCTGAGGCGTTAAGCCATCGAATTCAGGGTTTGCGACCCCGGGTGCAAAGGCTGGGTCTAAGACATCAGTATCTATGGTAAGGTATGTGTGTTTGAACTTTTGAGCAAAGGCTTTGATGCGTTCCGTCGCCTTGGCTAAGCCTTTCTCCCTAATTTCCCATGGCGTCATCGTCTGGACTTTCCCTAGTTCAATAAAATCTACCTCTTCTTTGCATAGGGCTCGCAGACCGCATACGAAAACGCTATCCGTCCCAACAATCTCGGTAATGCGCCTCAAGACTGTGGCGTGGGATAATTTTCCGCCACCATATTCATCCCTCAGGTCGCCGTGGGCATCAAAACTAACAACCCCGACAGGGTGCGGAAGGCTACGGACTGGAGCTTGAGTGATTGTGTGCTCTCCGCCGATGATGACTGGCATCTTCCCAAGGGCTAGAATGTCCTTTGTAACCCCTTTTAGCCTGTCGAGTGTTTCAGAAGCATTATCGACTATATGCAGGTCTCCTGCATCGTGTATTGGAACGTTTTCGATGTCGATTGCCGTTCGGAGGCTATAGGTCTCAATGTTCAATGATGCATCGCGAATTGTTCGTGGGGCGAAACGTGACCCCGCTCGATATGTACTTGTGTGATCGTATGGGACACCTACCACCACGTAGCGCGCCTCGTCTAATGGTTTTGAAAAGCCTGAGAAATTATCAATCTTTGAGGTGTGAAAGGTTAGATTTTCCAAGAAATTCTGCACCGCTTTGAATTGGCAAAGCTTTATGGCAAAAGCTTAGTCAAATGGTTAAGTATTATGGCGTGTCGGATGGTGGTTTGGCGGCCTACGCTAAGCAATCGGCGAAGAAGTAAGACTCTTCGTCAATCCAATCAAATTATTCCAATCAGCCTCCTGTAGAGTTGGCAGTCGCCATTTGCGTTATCTGTGATTTCAACTGTCCAACTATCGCGTTTTCCTTCATTGTGGACCTAGTGCTTGCGAGAGTCGTAATTTGGACCAGCGTCGTTAGAAAGGGTGTGGGTCTAATGGTGCGCACACACACTAGACGGACGACCGAATCTAATTCTGGCAGCGTCGCTTTGTGTGTCGAGGAGAAAATTGGAGATGGTTCATTCTCGTTCGGAGAACGGTCTCTCACACTTGTTCAGTCTGTCTATCACTAATATCATATCCAAGGTTTCTTACCCACTCGTTCTCTCACAACAGGGTTCTTCACCAAACCTAAAGATGCTAGCATTGAGAGTAGCTTGACCATGTCAGGTTTGATCGCGTCGGTTGACGTTTCCGGCTTGAGATGAAAGGCAATGTGCCAGGTCTTGCCATCCGCAACTCTCACAAAAATGGCGTTAAGCATTTTCCCTGTCTCGGAGTACAGTTTCAGACCATCGTTTGGATAACTGTTTGTTTTGAACGGTGACCAGTCAGCGAGATAGTTCATTACTCGATGCAAGAACGCGCTATTCAGCATCGAAGATATTGGATCGCCATGTGATAGCATGAGGACTCCTGAGTCAACTGCAATGAGACCGTACTCTAGATTGACAATGGTTAACGAAAGGTCGCTGTACCTAAAGTATGCATTGACCCACTGGTCCTCAACCCGGTATACGGCTTTCCTCGCTGAGAGTATGTTCTCAGCGAAAAGGAACTGGCTCGATGCTGAACAGTTGAAAAAAGGTTGGAAATCTTGCTTCAGCAACTACGGATTAATAGTGTTGGCATTCGCAGTCGATCCCGATAAATTCGTTGAATTCCTTACAAGTCCTGTAGGCGAAAGCTTCGCTGTAGGATATCTCAACGAACGCTGGCAATCAATAGTGGCCCGTGCAAACACAAAGACGAGATCAAGGCCTACTGAAAGAGAGATACAACGATTGAAGGAAGCAGGCAAGTTGGCCGACCAGAAGCTCAAGGAATATGAAAGTAGACAGGGAGGGCATTAGGTTTGAATCCGCTTCATCTATCCGGTTGGGGCGCCAAGATCCGCGTTAACAGTCTCAAGTCAAGATCTGAACTTGAGGTCATCAACTGGCGAGAAGATGACAGAGCAGAATCTACGCACCGTTTTCGTCCGCGACGTTTCCCTTACGGCACCATCATCATCGATGGGCACAGTGGGTACATTTCTCTCCAAGCGTTTCACTGGCTGTCGAAGCATAAGGTTCCTGTCTTCATCATGAACTTCGATGGAAGTCTGATTTCTAGTGTTCTGCCTCCAATGCCTGTTAAGGCCGATCTGCGGGCTGCACAAATTCTAGCTGCGAACGATCCGAAGAAGAAGTTCAGCATAGCCAGAGCGCTCGTTCAAGCGAAAATTGAGAGGAGTCTGCAAGTTCTTGATTGGTTGGCCGAGCGGTATGATATTCCTAGGGAGATTCAAGTAACGAAGCTTGAGGCATCAAAGCTCAGAAGAGCCTCCACAGTGCCAGACCTACGAACTGTCGAAGGACGTGTAGCTAGGAGATACTGGGAAGCATTCGGGAAAGTGATGCCCGAGCACTTGGATTTCCAAGAGCGAATGACTTCAAGCCACCAGAACAACGCCTCAGATCCCGTGAACTTGGCCCTAAACTACGGTTATGGTTTCCTAGAGGGTGAATGTCGACGAGCAATAAACGCGGTCGGCCTGGAACCCTCGGTCGGTTTCTTTCATGATGTCAGCGACTATCAGACAAAGCAGTCTTTAGTGTATGATTTACAGGAGCCGTTCAGGTGGCTATCTGACATTTCGGTCATCGCGGCATTCCAGTCTGAAGCCTTGAACCTATCCGACTTCTACTTCACAGGGGACGATTACCGATACCGTTTCGAGGTTGAAGCGAAGCAGCGCTTCATCGATCTCATTCGTGAGCGATTCAACGCTGGCGTAGCATGCAAACACCGAGTTCTGAAATGGGATACTGTTATTGAGCAGAAGACCAACGAGCTGGGCCGATTTCTACTCGAGAAATCACTCACGCTTGATTTTGCAGAACCCGCTCCGAGGCTGCAGAGGAGTGATGACCGAGAAGTGCGAGCTAGGATTCTTGCACTGACCGGCTCCAAGGCAAGACGCCTTGGGATTGGAAAGAGCACCCTTCAATATTTGCGCAAGAACGCCTGTAAAGACCAATTCACCATCTACAAACCCGTCATGACGAAGCTTGGCGGTTGGACCTAGTGGGCTCGATGAAGATACTTGCCTTCTCTGATGTTGTGAAATGGGAAGGATACGAAGAACGGGTAGATAGAATTCGACCGGATGTTGTGGCTTTAGTGGGCGACCTGACCTCAGATGGAGGGGCCGCCTTCTGGTACGAGCATCGGAATTTGAACTCGCATTGTTCCGTTGCTTCACTGCAAGGCTATGTGTACCGCTAAATTGGGGTCAGAATCCCCTGCCCCCCTCTCTGAGCCTCACCCTTCTCGGGACGAATTGTGCCATGGGCTCAGCGGATTCCGATCGTTACCTCGAATGCATCCTAAGTTTTGGACGTCTTCTTGAATTTCGAAATCACTAAGGCAACTGCGAGGACTATGACAAACCAGACGATGATATCACCGATTAAGTTGAGCCAATTAACCGAGATCGGTGAGCCTGGGTAGACAATTACATAGAACCAAGGGAGCGGCCAACCATGCCAAGTTGCACCCACCAGGTGCATAGGCGTCACATCAACCAACCCGGTGATCAGCGTAATCACCAAACCAGCAACAACAGAAACAAGAACCATCAACTTCATGTTCATTACATCAAACCCAGCTAAAGGTGCGTAATGAATCCATAAAAAACTTCGGTAAGAGCAGCAAAATTCGACCCGTCGTCGTTTGTCGTTGGAAAGTGTGTGCGCGCGCACCACTAGACCCACAAGTCCACGTAAGGGTTTCCATGTGTACGCTGAGATTCCCCCCCGGTTCATGCTGAATTAGCTTGGCGATTGCAGTTCCTGCTGGGGGATGATTGTAGGCGTGTAAGCCTAAATCGTACGTTATTGACACTGGTCGATTCATTAGTGGCTATAGGGACTATTCAGGTCTAATAACAGGGTCTCGGTTAGATGGTTAGCATAGATAGCTTCGGAAGAGTCGTCAACCGGAGAGTGCCTTATCTCCTGCTCATTTTTCTCTTTAGTGGTATCGTACTTGCTTTCTGTGGATCCACGGGCCTACAGAACGTTTTCAACTTCCCTAGTAATGCGCCTGCATCCTCATCTTACGGGTTAGCTATTTTCGCCTCACATTATCCAACTCTGGCCGGGAATTACGGAATCACCTCAACAAGAGTTGCAGTTATGGTCTACGGGATAAGGCCAGATCTCAACGCTGCAGTTCTTTCCATATCGTGCTCCTTCAAAACGCAGTTCAACTCGAGCCAGATAGTGTTCGGAGCTGAGATTCCATACAATTCTTCTGCGACAATACTGGATTGGGATGTATCTTTCAGCATGCAAAAGACGCTGACTCCAATGAGCTCTTTCGGTACAAGCATGAGTAGCAGATATCCTAATCCTAACTTTACTTACTCTCCGGGATTCGACAAAGCAACAGGCTTATCATATTTCTGGGTTCGCGCAAATCGTATGATAAATCATAACACGTCTTATGATTTCTTTTGGTTCAATGCGACAATTATCATTAAAACGCCACTCTTGCGGAATTCCTACTCCACATACGAGTTGACCAACCGGTTCGACTACGGCCCTGCAATCTAGAACATAGTACCTGGTCCTGTAACTCCTCTCAACCAATTTGACAGCGAGAGTTACGTTCTGGACGTGGCGCAACCTGCTGGTGCCATAATTGAATCATCGCCGACTGAAGACAACATTTTCGCCTCTGGAGGAAATCTGTGGTACCAGTGGGATATTAGTAGAGCGAGCCCACTTTACGCCTCTGGTAGTTTTGTGTTAGTTGATTTTCAGATTACGAATTTAGTTACACAACGTGACCAATCTATATTCTTCTCTTCGCTTTACCTCGGAGTGGGTATTCCATTGGCCATAAGCAGTTTCGTCGAACTTTGTAAGATCCTCGGAAAGACCCCAAAAGGCCGCCGTCGTCGTTCGTCATAGAAAGTGTGTGTGGGTCAGCTGGTGCGAGCAGGCAAATTTGAACCGTAATCGCTAGGAAGTGTGTGCGACTAAAGTGGCCAAGATCCACAAATACTTAACATGTAACTCTCTCAGCGTGCTACGAGCAACTCATGGATAAGACCCTCAGAATCACTGGTTCCAAAACAGGTTTCTTCATTTTTCCCGAATCCCCATTCGACTTTGAAAGAAGCGCGGGGATTCACTGTCGGTTTGAGAAAAGCCTTCCAGACGTATATGAAAACGGTGTTTACAAAAGAGTTCTTCACCTTGCTGAGAATCCAGTCCTTGTCCTAGTTACATCCAAGGGAACCATCGAAAAACCACGTCTTAGCGTGGAAGCTCACCCAGGTTTGTTGGCTCAGGAAGTTAAAGCATTGAAGAGACTACTGCATACGATGTTTGCAGCTTCGTTTGATTTTGACAAGTTCTATTCGTTTGTTAAGAAAGACCGATTGATGAGTATTGTTTCATGGAAGCTCAGAGGGCTGAGAGCTGTTTCACCGCCGACTATTTTTGAAGCCTTGGTAATCGCCATTACCGAGCAGCAGATTTCACTCGAGGCTGCAGCAGCGGTACGCTCTCGCCTGATTGAGAAGTATGGAGAGAGTGTGGAGTTCGAGGGAAGAAGCTTCTATGCCTTTCCAACTCCCGCGGTTTTAGCGAAAGCAAAGCTGAACCAAATGATGGCTGTTGGGCTCAGTAGGAATAAGGCATTGTACATAAGTGAACTTTCCAAGAAAGTTGAAGGCAAGGAGTTAGACCTTGAAGGTCTAAGGAGGATGGATGATGAGACGGCGATTGCAGAGCTAACCAAGATTAGGGGCGTTGGTCCTTGGACTGCGGAATATACGTTGATTCGGGGCATGGGAAGGGTGAATTCATTGCCTGCTGACGACCTAGGAATTCAACGCGCAATCTCACAAGCGTATTTCAAAGGCAAGCGAATTGGCTCAAATGAAGTTCGACGACTTCTAAGCAAATTCTCTCCTTTCAGCGGAATCGCGGCATTCTACCTCATGTACTACCTATTCTGGATGCCAAAACGTGCTAAGTAGATTCGCTTCACGATGCGATAAGAAAGGAGCGATAACACCCACCGATTCCGAACATGATCGTTCGTCGTTGAAAAACGTGTGTGAGAGTCTACTGGTGCGGGCAACGCAAATTGAACCGTGACCTGAAAGGCTCTAATAGTCGAGTTATTTGCTGGAAAAAGTAGTGGGCTTTTCTGGAGGTAGCGATTCGTACCCATCCGCGTCACCAAAGATCAGGCGTGAGAGCCGGAAATTAGGATTCATACTTTACGAGGCATTTTACTGGCCAATCGTGTTCGTGAAAGTCGAAGAAGAAGACCATGCTACCTAGAGCATGATTACGATAATGCAGCGTATTGTAAGGCCTCTTTGCAACTGCAGTCTCCAATTACGAAAAGGTTTACACGTTGAACCTCCCCAACTCCGCCAATACTTAGATGCTCCCGCTCCAGGCAGCTAGCACGGTTTGGTTAGTTTTCGCAACCCTAAACCCTAGGCTAAGGGCGGGCGGATAAGTAACCCAAATTAACAACCCCTAGAGCCCCTAAAGGACCTTAAGGCCAATCAAAAAGGCGAACAAAGTGCAGTTTTGTCCAAAGTGCGGTTTAGCTCTTCTGCCTACAAAGAAACAGAAATCCGTCGTCTTGAGTTGCCCGAAATGTGGCTACGAGACGAAGCGGTCAGACCGCACGGTGCAAAAGTTGGAGCAACAAAAAGAGAATGTGGTCGTCATCGGTAAAGAAGAACAGAAAATTCGTACACTACCGAAGACGAAAGTTGATTGCCCCAAGTGTGGACACAAAGAGGCGTTCTATTGGCTTGTGCAAACGCGCGGAGCAGATGAATCCTCAACACAGTTCTTCCGGTGCACAAGTTGTGGGGCAACTTGGCGTGAAAATTCCTAGGGTCCACGTCGCGACTCGCACCGCTCAATTAAAATGCGTAAGGTTCTCTCTCTAAGACACCCCCTGATATCCGGTGATTGATGAATGTTCAAAGCTACTATCGGTGATGCGAGGCTTTGGAGGAACCTTCTCGCGGCGATATCTACACTCATTGAGGAAGCCGACTTCAACGCCGCCCCTGAAGGCATCAAACTAAGATCGATGGACCCGTCCCATGTGGCTATGGTTGACTTTGAATGGAACAAATCAGCATTTGAAGAATACACCTGCCCTCAACCAACGAAGATTCGCCTGAATGTAGCCGACATTGTCAAGAAGCTACGCGGCGCTGGGCAAGAACCTCTCGAAATGTCATACGATGAAAATACTCGAAAGCTCAGCATGGTCATCAAAGGAAAATGGAAGACTACGTTCACTCTCCCCACGCTCGATCCCGGAGATGAAGAGGTGCCGACGCCGAAAATTTCTTTCAACACGAAAATTAAAATGATCAGCTCAAGCTTCAAAGATATAATTGATCAAATTCAAACAGTCAGCGATAACGTGAGGTTCGAGACTACCCCAGAGAAGTTCACCGCGGAAGCAGTTACGGAACTCAGTGGAGCAAAGATTGAGTTAGAGAAGGGCAGCGACGTTTTGCTGGAGCTTGAAGTCAAGGAACCATGCAAGGCCACGTTCAACCTGAACTATTTAGCGGAAATATCCAAGGCCGGCTCGATGGCTGCGGAGCTTGTAACACTGGAATTCTCATCTAACATGCCCGTGAAACTAGAGTACGAAATGCCTCAACAAGGGAAGTTACTCTATTTCCTGGCCCCGAGAATTGAGGCGGAGTAGAACTATTAACGCCAAGACGGCATAACCACCCTCGCCTCTGCCGAACTATTTAGAGGCGGTTAGCATGCAGGCGCTTCTTACCAAGTTGGACTTGGCAAAATTCCCGTTCACGGCAGAAGCTTCGAGCTACATAAAGTCAAGAAACATTGATCCCCTAGAACTTGTCAGGCCTGAACTAATTCCCATACTCGACCGCGCTATAGAACGAATCAGGCAAGGCGTCTTTACCGGGAGAATCTCGGCTGACCTGACCCAAGAAGATGTAGACATCCTCGCTTACCCCACGGCGCTGATGTTGATCAGCTCCATCGGCGACGACAGAACACGGCGCCGATACGCTCTCGCTGAGTCAAAGCGAGCCTACCAGCTGCTGAGAGACGAAAGCCCAGAGAAGCTCTTGCAGATAGCAACTGGCACGTTCGCGTGGGACGCGAAGCTTGCAGATCGAGATGTTGGCGACACTCACTTTGAATTCGCTCTTTACTTCACATTCTATGTGAGTAATTCAGCCCGGATTCACGACCTTAGATGGAAATTGGTCAATAGGGTCCTCGCTGAAGGCTGTGTCCTGCTTCCGCGTGAAGATTTCGCGAGACTCCTGGAGGAGGAAGTCCAATCTAGAGTACTCGAGAAAACTGCTGACACAACGGTAGCACTTCCCGCGGAATTGGAAAAGCGCGTCGAACCGTTGCGTTCTACACTAAAGGCTAGGTCACAATATTTAGCGGCCGACGAAATGCCTCGAGCAGCAATGTCATCCGCAATGCCACCATGCATGAGGAATCTGCTCGGTCTCCTCCAAACGAGTAAACACATCTCTCACATGGGAAGATTCGCCATGGCTGCCTTCCTACTGAACATCGGAACGAACGAAGACGACCTGCTTAAGATGTTCAAGTCTTTCACTGATTTCGATGAAAGGATTGCGCGTTATCAAGTGGAACACATTGCAGGTAAACGCGGGTCAAGAAGACAATACACTGCACCAAACTGCAGTACTATGCGGACCCACGGCCTTTGCGTCAATCCTGATGAACTATGCGGCTCCATAAAACATCCATTGTCTTACTATAGGAGAAAAGCAAGGAGTCTTCTCAGAGAGGGCAAAGGAAGAGCCACAGTGGAAAAGCGGCGCAGCTAGAGGGGAAAGTCGCCTTTGAAGAAAGGATCCGTAGCTCTGTGCATACTCGCAATCTTAACGATTCTCTCCAGTTCAGTACCTCCTACTCAAACAGCTCACGCTACTCTTGTTATTCGTGGATTACAGAATCCCACTGTCCAAATCTCGATCTTCGTTGAGAGTGACCACGATTTTGTCCCTAGCGAGGTTCAGTTGCTGAATACATACGGCACAGTCACGTCGACCGCAGGCCCCATCGCTGTACTCCACACCCTAGTAACCAGCCTCCCCGAGATTGCGGATTTGCCATTTGTCACCCGAATTGAGAATTCACATTCCCTCAGCATTGACCTTGAGAGCGGCGTACCCGATACCGGAGCGCCGCAAGTATGGAATCAAGTAAAGGATCCTAATGGCAACAATATAACTGGTGCAGGAGTAATCATTGGGTTCGTCGATACTGGAATTGATACGACGCACCCTGATTTCACCTTCCCCAATGGAACCACCAAAATTCTCTACGTCTGGGACCAAACAACTCCCGGGCGCCCACCCATTGGTTTCGACTACGGCTACGAGTGCACGTCAGCTGACATTCAAGCGAAGAACTGTCCTGAAACCGATACGTACGGCCACGGAACACACGTAGCCGGAATAGCGGCAAGTTCCGGGGTGGCTACTGGAAACTTTACAGGGGTAGCTCCGGGGGCGAGCATAATCTTCGTGAAGAGCGGGTATAGCTTATGCAACGGCACTAGCTGGAACTTCGATACAACTCACCTTTTAGATGGCGTGAGTTACATTGTGAAAAAAGCGGCCAAGCTGGGAAAACGTGCCGTGATAAGCCTCAGCTTAGGTGGAAACATTGGGGCCCACGATGGAACTGACCCCTTCGAACTCGGCCTCGACGCAATCGTGGAGGCGGGAACGCCGATCGTCGTTGCCGCCGGAAATGAGGCACGAGACAACGCCCACATTCAAGGCAAACTTTCACAGGGAAGTAACGTGACTTTCCAGCTGCAGGTTCGGCAAACAACAGTTGACCTACAGATCGATGTCTGGTATTCACCTCAGGATCAGATCGACGCGACGCTCACAATACCAGATGGGCAGACTTACCATGTCCCAACAATTCCTGGAGGAGTTGTAAGCAATTTCGGCAACGTAACAACCACAACAAGTTCCTCGAACAACGGTAAGGAACTGTACCTTGAAGTCAACTCGACTAAATACCTGCCAGCTAATGGATGGAGCGTAACTCTGAAAGGAAATCAAATTCAGTCTCAAGGTTCTTGGGACGCGTGGACGGATGCGGTAACCTGCGCCTATCCTGGCCCCTCCTTCACTCCGGGGAACGGATACGAGATCGACAGCCACGACACGGTGGGCATACCGGGTACGGCGAGAGATGTTGTGACGGTGGGCGCTTACGTAACGAACACTTCATGGACGGGAATGAATGGTCAAGTCTACGGCCCTACTGACATAGAGCCCGGGGGAATCGCATCATTCAGCTCTTGGGGCCCCACGAGGGACGGAAGGATCAAGCCGGATGTCGTGGCACCAGGAACCATCATAGCATCCGCCAGATCAAATGCAATCCACGAACAAGAAAGTGACCCTGACGCGTTCCACAGAATCATATCGGGAACAAGCATGGCAACTCCACACGTAGCGGGCGTAATTGCCCTAATGCTCCAGTACGACTCACGCTTACAAGCAATCGATATCCCGGGAATACTCAGACAAACCGCACGACTTGACGCAGACACTGGCGTGTCTACGGACGGCTCCCCGGTTTGGGGCTTCGGAAAAATAGATGCACGCACGGCTACCGGGTTCTTCCGGTTGACACTGGTAACCAGTGGTATTCCAAGCTCAATCAACGTTCCCGTTCAGGTAGACGGCAAGGATAATCTCGAGCCATCGGGCGGTTCCTGGGTTGACCTATACTTCCTCAAAGGAGAAACGCACACGGTTTCATTGGATACTCAGATTCAAGGTGAACCCGGCACCCGGTACGAAATCGAGAATGGCGGTTTTGCGGTATCGGCGAATTCACTGAAGATGCTGAATTACACGGTTCAATATCTACTCGTCGTAAACTCGCGCTTCGGACCTACGGTGGGAGGAGGGTGGTACGATGCTAATGCAACTGTGAAAGTTGGCGCCCCGGAGAGCGTGCCTGCTGAGGGAACATCAGGCTACCTAGGTGGAGAATACACTTTGACTTACTGGGTGGGAGAGGATGGTAGAGTTGCGACAGACCCTGTTGTCATGAATATGCCAGGGAACGTAACAGCTGTTTACGCCCTGACCTTTCCCGTAGAAACTTTTGTGGTCGCCATGGTGGTCCTAGTAGCAATTCTCGTGTCATTCGTGATTATTGCGAGGAAATGGATGAGTTAACCTAGGTTATTTTCGCTTCAACATTACGTCGGAGCCTTCGACGCGAACATCAAATAGAATTTCATCTTTCGTGGGTGGCGGCCCAACCACCTTCCCCGTTGTAACATCAAACTGGCCCCCATGCCATGGGCAAATGACGATATTTCCTTCAAGCTCACCTTCATCAAGCGGCCCTCCTCTGTGCGTGCAGGTGTTCGGTATCGCATAGAGCTTTCCGCCAACATTTGCAACGAGAACATCTTCGCCGCCAAATACAACCTTCTTCAAAGAACTAACAGGAAATTCGACCGCTTGGCCGACTTTGACACACCCTTCTCTCATCCTGTAAGACCGCTTGGGACTATATTCGGCTAGGTTTATGAAGTGAGTGCACATGGAAGGATGTATTCGCGCCGAGTACTCAATAATGAAATGCCTGAAGTTACTCTGACATGAACATGAGGAAGAGCGACCTGCCACCCAACACCCAAACCCAACGCTTCGAATTCCTAAAACAGAAATTTCAAGAGTACTATAAAGCGGCAAGTCCGTCCCTCAAACCCCCTTCTGCAATGACGGAACGCGAATTCGGGTTTCTGCTTTTCCCTCAGAAGATAATGGTAAGACACAAGGCCTTCCAGAATCTCGAAACCTTCACTGATTCGCTCTTATCGCTGGCGCCTTCAGATGTTTACTATTCTACAGCGTACTATGCACACCCCACTCTTGAGATGGATCAAAAAGGCTGGAAGGGCTCAGATGTTGTTTTCGATGTTGACGCTGATCACATCGATACCCCCTGCAAAGAAACACATGACATGTGGGCGTGTACCAATTGCAAGGAGACGCGAAGAGGAAGGAAGCCTGCAAAATGTCCCAAGTGCGGAAACGAGAAAATAGATGAGAAACCTTGGCTTTGCGTTCGGTGTCTTATAGCTGCGAAGGAGGAAGTCCTAAAACTAATTGAGTTTCTCTCAGAAGACTTCGGAATTGAATCTAATCAGATGCACCTGTTTTTTTCCGGTCACAGAGGATACCACCTCCACATAATTTCCGACAAACTGAAAACTCTAGACGACCTGCAGCGGAAAGAGATCGTAGATTATGTCCTCGCCCTCGGATTGGATCCAGCTGAGCAGGGACTTTACCAGGACATTCTAGACAATCGGCACCCGGTTGTCGTCGGGCCTGATCTGACGGAGCCAGGTTGGCGCGGTAGGCTTGCTCGCGGAGTGTACCAAATCTTAACGGAATTGAATCAACAGCAGCTGGTTGAACTTGGATTTACACGGGGCGCTGCCGCGCAGATTCTGAAGGACCGTGAAACAATCAAGAAGGAATGGTCGAGAAAGATGCTTTGGAGTTCTTTCCAAGACAAGTGGCGCATAAACGAGAAGGTCTGGAGAAACATCGTTGATAAAGCAATGAGCCTCGTCGCCCTACCTGCACAGATCGATACCGTCGTGACCACGGACATACACAGACTGATCCGGATGCCGGAAACGTTGAACGGGAAGACAGGCCTCAAAGCCACATCAGTCGAATTAGAGCGCCTCGAAGAATTCGATCCTTTCTATGAACCGGCAGTTTTTGAAGGGGCCCAGGTCGTTCAAGTAGGCGAAGCACCTGAAATCATGCTGCGCGACCAACATTATGGGCCGTTCACCAACGAGAAAATTGAACTACCGCTAGCCGTCGCAATCCTACTAATAGCCAAGGGCGTCGCAGACCCGGTGAAATAGACGTGTACAACGACCTCTACAAGGCTTGGAAGGCGGAAAAAACCTCCGAGAAACCGCAGCCGCTATCGAGCGACTTTTACCAGCGTGCCACTGGCTACCTAAAGGGCTTGGAAGACGACTCCGTTGCTGGCGACACGCGTACAATCCAGGGCCGCCTACTCGTCGACGAGAAGGACGTAGCAAAACGCCTGCTCGACGAAATTAAGCAAACAAGGCTGCACAAAATTGTTAACGCAGCAAGAGATGGCACCGAAATTAGCACGAATGACTTAACGGATGAAGAAAAAAGGCTCGTGGAACATTTCAATGAATCTCTCTCAAACTACAAGGAACACGACAAAGCTAAGCAGGGAGGCTCCCTTCCCGAAGATCAAGCGGATCTTTCAGTCGTAAGGTTCCTTGATAATGTTCCCGAAATTGTTGGCGTTGACTTGAAAATATACGGCCCGTACAAGAAAGAAGACGTGGGTTCCCTTCCAAATCAAAACGCCCAGGCACTGATTAAACAAGGCCTCGCTAAGGAAATTGATGTTAAGCGTGTTCATCATACTTTGCCTGAAGAATTGGCGGAACAACTCCATCAACAATAAATAGCGCACGCAAGGCTAGGTATCGAACTCAGGCTGATCAGTATGAAAGTCCCCAAACAGATCCGAACATACTGTCCAAAATGCAAATCACATACTGATCACCAGGTATCAATCTACAAGAAGAGTAAGGAACGGGCCATGTCCGACGGAGCAAGAAGGCAAAGACGAAGAAAGCATGGATACGGCGGACAGAAGTTCCCGGAACTGAAACGTACAGCAAAGACAACAAAGAAACAATTGCTGAGGCTCAGCTGCAAAACCTGCAGCTCTGAGGTCTACCGATTCGGAATTAGACTTCGAAAACTCGAAATCACCTAAATTACCTTCGAGTGCAGAAAAACAAGCCATAACACTTATGTTGGTTGCACCCACTTTCTTCGGATTCCACAAGAACAGTGAATGATTATGGTTAAGGGCGAACTTATTCCAAAGCCAGAGAGCAGCTTCGTTAGAATCAAATGCCCCAAATGCGGTAACGAGCAAGTGATATTTGACAGACCATCAATCTCCCCGCGATGCTCAGTGTGCGAAGAAATTTTAGCTGAACCGACCGGCGGAAAAGCAAGAATTAAGTCAGAAGTCGTGGAAGTCCTCGGATAGGCCAAACAAATGTCTGTAACGCCACGTTACCCAGAGGTCGGCGACCTTGTAGTAGCCTCTGTAACGCGGGTCGTGGATTACGGGGCATACGTCAAACTTGATGAATACGAAGGTGTGGAAGGCCTAATCCATATCTCAGAAATCGCAAGCACATACGTGAGAAACATCAGGGTTCACGTCAGAGAGGGCCAGAAGCTCGTCCTGAAGGTTCTGCGTGTTAGCTCCCAACGGGCTCAAGTCGACCTCTCGCTCCGCAGGGTCACGGGACGAGAAAAATCCGAAAAAATGCTCGAATGGAAGAAAGTCAAGAAAGCTGACTCGATCATTAAAGGAGCAGCTGAGAAGTTGAAGGCGACCGAAGATGATGTATCTAAGGTCAAGTCGATTATCTATGAAAAATTCGACAACCCATTCGACGCATTCGAAGAAGCCACGGATGAGGGCGAAGAGATCTTTAGCAAACTTGGCATTAGCGAAGAATGGGCCAAGACACTTACTGAAGTTGCGCGGAGCAAGATTAGGTTAGAAAAAGCGAAGGTCACCGGAACTGTCGAACTAATTTGCGCCAAGACAGAAGGAGTGGAAGCGATACGCCAAGCACTCCGAGGAGCGAAGAAGGTTAAGAAATCACGCGGAACAACCATTAAGATTTACACAGTAGGGTCCCCACGTTACAGGCTCGAAGTTAGGAGCAAAGAGATAACGGATGCCCAAGCGACATTGAACTTGGCGATTGACGAGGCACTAAACTCGATTAAGAGCCTAGGCGGCGAAGGGCGCAAACTAAGTTGAAATGGCTTCTAAGAAAATGTCCTGACTGCAAAACCTACACGTTGAAGCAGAACTGCCCCAAGTGCGGAGAGGCTACAGTTACACCCCATCCACCAAAGTTTTCTCCGCACGACAAATATGCTCGACTCCGTCAATCAAATGAGGAGAAATATTCAGGGCAATAGTAGTGGAATAGAGACCATTATCATGACTTGTTGAGCGTAATTTCCGCCAGTGCTCGGTTGTAGTTTTGGTTTCCTGGCCAGTTCGCGGCCAATGTAAAGCTCCCAGGTATGTTAACAAGCCAAGTGAAACTCATGCTGGGGGAATTCATGATTACAGTTTGGATCGGAACAAATGTTTTGTTGTCAAAGGTATACGATATGGTTACGTTGGCTCCGCTCACGAACGGGGACATTTGAACCGTCACCGTAACGTTCTGGCCGATCGTTACTGAATGGGAGGGTGTTGTGATACTCAAATTTACTGTTCCGGTTTGCACAAGTAGGGCTTCAGGCGTAGTCGCAGCCTCTGCGTACGGTCCGACAGCACCTAGGTAGTGGGCTCGAATAATGTAATTGCCAGCGTCAGGTGTCCAGTTGTAGCTATACGTTCCGTTTGGAGAGACAGGCGCGGTTGTTATTTGCTGCCACGTTTGGCCACTGTCGGTAGATGTTTCTAATGCGACCGACGGGTTGTTGATGCTTAATGGGTTTCCAGAGGCATCACCAAGACTCCCAGCAAGCACCACTTGCTGTCCGTATGGGATTTCGTGTTTGGTTGGATTGATCGATAGGTGAACTGACCTTAGAATTCTCACCTGGAAGAGGAATACAAAGTTGTTCGATGAAGAGAAGACACGTGTGAAGTATGGAGAGGCATGTTCATTTGCCGCATTTGTTACCTCAGCCATCATGTAGCCTAACATCGTGTGGTCGTTGAGCTGGTTATTGTCTGCAATCGTATCGTTACTTACGACTCTTCCTTTCGAGTCCTCGAGCAATTGGGTATAGCTCGAACTGGTGCTACCACTTTGAGTGGCGACAGTAGTTTCCGTGTAGATCACTTTATAGTTGTTCCACATCGTGTTATTTCCGATGCGAGCCATCCAATACCATTTCCCGTCCTCGCCGAACCCTTGGTATCCTCCTTGACTGCCACCTGAAGGCGTGATAAAGATAGCCACGTAGGATACGTTATACTTCTGGAGATTAGGGATCGCCATAGTGGTATTGTCGAGGAAGGTTTGAGCTATCACGGCTATCTGCGTGTCGTTTTGGGTACCGTTATCTGCGAGCGTTTTCCGATTGCCTAGAGCTGTGATCCAATACCCATAGTCCCACCACGCGAAAATAACCGAACCAGTAGGCGTGTTCTGTTGCATCCACGACAACGCCTCAAGCCAATCTGCATACTTGAATTCCTGCCCAGCTGTTGGAGCTGTGGGTATACTCGAAGTGACGATTGTGGCGGGTTGGTATGAACCACGCACCGCCGTCCAGAAGGTCGGAATTATGATTATGAGGAGGATTAGGAAGATGGCGACACCAAACTCTCGGCCAATTCTACTTATGACTCGTGTCTTATGCTTTGGATAGATAACCGCCTCGCGCACAATGTCGACTGCAGGTTTTCCAAGTTCCACTGTCCCTATGGCAGCTAATATGCAGAATGCCGGAGCAAGGAGCAAGGTTAGACGGACGAAGGATGCCGCAAAATAGACAGCAGTGACTCCCCATAGAAGTAGGAAGATATCGTCGTTCCTAACCCTTTGCAGGATGAAAACGAAGCCGAACAGAATCAGAAAAATAAGCCCTCCAAATTCGTAGAAGAACGAACCCCATGTTGCGGGTTGATGTTCCGCAACACTTGCGATGATTGGAACGTTACCTCGGACAAACGGGTCTATTACGGCATAGAATTTGCCATAGGGGAAAGAAACCACGTGGAAATACGAAAGAAAGCCAACAACGGCTATGGTTCCAAGTACCGTCGCCGTTAGCGCGTAAATCTGGTGCATCCTATTGGTGACATATGAGGAGGCTTCGCGAGCAAGTAGGACTACTTCCCCAACCGGGATCACCAGCCAGCCGAAATCACTAAGTGAGGCTAACCCAAGCTTCGGGACCAAAAATGGTGTAAAGAGTAAGAATATCCCCATAGTGATAGAATAGCTTAGGAAGAGTTTCTTCGAGGAACGACCCAGTACGCCTAAAACAACTACGTAGAGAACCAGTAGGTCCAGCGGGTATAGGCCTCCGGCCCACTCCGCGGCCAGGTAGAAGAGCATGAAGCCGGTTAAGCCAGCGTATATCAGCGTCTTACGGGTTGAAGAGGTTGGCACAGTCGACCTTCTGAAGAAGAGGAAGATCAGTATCATCAGGAGAATGCCAAGCGGCTCATGACGGAGAAAACCAAGTTGGGTTCGGCCGATACTGCTTGGATTCAAAGCCAAGAACAGGGCGGTAAACAATCCTGCGCCTTTTCCCCAGAAATCCTTTCCAAGGAAGTATGCTGCTAGAACGGTTAGGGTTCCGGCGACTACTGGAAAGATAATTGCAACCACAAACACGGTTACATTTACGCCAACATAATTCAGTATCATCGTAATTGCCGCTATTACGAAGGCCGTACCGTAGAGGTTCCATGTGGGCATGTCCGCGCCGTATGGATACCAACTCATCGTGTCATGCCAGTTAAACCACGCCAAGAAACCGTGATCGACCACGTACTGTGCCATGCGCCATTGCAGGTACGGATCGAATTCGTTTAGGAAGAATCCCCAGCGGATAGGCATTATTCGGACGGCTAGTGCTATGAGAACAATCAAGCCAACTACAATTGCTTCTATGGCTGTTCCTCGAGAGATGCCTGAAAGAACTTTGCGAGTTCCTTCAACACGGCCGGCAAGTGTTTCGCGGTTTACGTACTTCCCTAGGAAGCCACGCACCTTCCTCAGGGCTTGCCGGGTAGCTGACATTTCTGCACCTAGGGATTTTTGAGATTACACTTTCAGTGTGTTATAAAAGGTTGGTGAGTTATAATCCCAATATTCTGTGTCAGGTTGGACATAGATCGGTCCGCAAAGTCATCTCGAAGTTAATCTACTTTGACTACAGCAAATTCACGATATCCCACCACAATACGCCAATAGCCAACCAATTCGTTGTCCAATCGGATATCGCCACTGTCGACATATAACCTTCGGTTAGGAAGATTGGCCAATTTGCTTCTGGTACAGATCACGATGATGTTTTCTTTTCCAATTGCTCGAATCACGTTAGGGGTAATTTGTTGATTTCCTCTGCCTAGGATGTGGCCCTGCCCGCCGATGGGGGAGATAACCAACTTCGTTGATCGTAATCGGACTAGGTCTTCTAACTCCCTGCCAGTTACATCTCTAGCAACCAACCTACCCCTGAGAATAACGTCAACTCCGAGCAATGTCTTTTGCACATTCAGCAATTCAGCAACCTTACTGGTAGTTGAACCAGGACCTAGGACGTATTGAAATTCCTTGTCCATATCTTCTGCAACAAACTTGGCCAACGCTTCTTGCTCAATGTCCCCCTCTAATGAGAACGGAGCCGATTTCGCATTTTGCATGAAACGCCTTGCAGAGGGCACGCGCAATATTCCACAGATTCTCGTTTGAATTCTACCATTGCGCATCGAATCTTCATCGAAATCCAACACCTCGGAGTCAACCGTCGCATTCTTGTTCTCCATGAACAACGCGACTGTTCCTCCAACGGCCTCGGGTGAAGACGCGAAAACTCCGGAATAGTTCTTTACGCCGCAAGGTATGCCGAGCACGGGAACATGAGCATCAACAGCTTCCGAAATATCACGAGCGGTACCATCTCCACCAGCAAACAATAGCAGGCATACTTTGCGTTCGAGCTCTTTAGCTGCCTTTAGAGTGTCAACTGCAGTAGTTCTTTCCATAAGCTGAATTTGTATCACATCACAGTGTATGGCGGCCGCGGCCGCCTCGTTCTCCCCCATTTCGCCAGGACAAGTGATTACGTTCACTCCCGGAAGGTTCCGTTTCATTGCCCTTAGCGCCCGAATAGAACGCTCTGGCGCGACTGGACGACCTCCACGTCTCAAGGCCTCCTCTAAGATCTCGGGGCGATCCGTTCCCTTGAGTCCTACGGCGCCACCAATTCCTGCGATCGGATTTACGATAAGGCCCACATTTGGAACCTCCTCGGATGCCTCGGCACCTCGTGATCCGTCACTTGTCAATCGAAATCATCCCGACCGAGAAACCAAAGTTCAACTACGAAAGACTTGTCTGGATGTGTAGCGAACCTCCATAAATCGTGGTTGGTAGATTGGCAGGTACAATCGTAAGGTGCCCCTCTTGCAAAAGGGTAAACAAACTGGATGCCAGGTATTGCATTGATTGCGGATCAATACTGAAACCTATCTATTGTTCTTCCTGCGGGACAGCTAACCCCGAAGGCTTGGAGCAGTGTCTCGAATGTGGAAAGACACTGCCGACTCTAAGGGGCATACGATGGGGGCCAATCGTCACTGTTCTGAAGCCAACTTCAGCGATGACCAATGAGGAAATCGGTGAGTTGGGTGAGGAGCCAGAGGGGACCGCTGGTGAATCCCTTTATGGGAACTTAATGTCACGACACGATCAGAAAATTAAACGTTAGCACCGTCTGACGAAGTTACCTGTGTCTTTCTTGAATATCCATACTTGCTTGGATCGTAAAATGGCGGTTTGACAATCTTGCCCTCCTCTAGACGATCTCTTACCTCGATTTCGATATCAATGCCTTCCCGTCCAAAGTCAGGTCCAACGTACCCCATTGCGATGCCTTTGTTCAGAATCGGTGATAGAGTTCCGCTTGTTACTGTTCCGACATTTTTCGCAGAGTGAATTATGTTAAACCCATGCCTTGGAATAACACGTCTCGTTGTTACAAGGCCAATGCGTGTTTTCAACGGTCCCTTTTCTTTAACTTCTTGCAATCTCTTCTTGCCGATGAACTCCTTGTCTAGTTTTACTACGAACCCCAGCTTCGCCTCGTACGGGTTTGTGTTCTCATCCATGTCCGTACCGTATAGGCAAAGCCCAGCTTCCAAGCGCAGAACATCTCGAGCACCCAACCCGCATGGCTCAAGCCCATAGGGTTTTCCGGCCTGCAAGACTCGATCCCAAACCATTCGTGCTTTCTCAGGTTTAGCTACAGGAGAATCCCAAACGAACAATTCGAACCCGTCCTCCCCAGTATAGCCTGTCCTAGAAACCAAGGCCTTGGTCCCAGCAACCTGTGCCCAAGAGCACCCGAACCTAGGAATTGCATCGAGTTGAACACTAAACAGTGATTGCATGATGGAGATCGTTTTCGGGCCTTGCACAGCGAACATCGCGACATCATCAGATACGTCTTGGATGTCAACATTCAAGCCTCTGCTGTTGTTTAGAATCCAATCGTAGTCTTTAGAGCGGTTCGCAGCGTTGTAAACGATTAAGTGCTCGCCCTCTTGCAACCGGAAGACCAGCACATCATCTTTGATGCCCCCTTCAGGGTTGCAGAGAAGGGAGTACTGGCCTTGTCCGTTCGCAAGGGACGCAACGTTATTCGTCGACAAACTATCCAGTAACTTCTCTGAATTCTTCCCCCGAATTATCGCGCGACCCATGTGGCTTACGTCGAAAATTCCTGCAGCGTTTCTAACAGCCATTGATTCGAGTATGATTCCTTTGAACCAGAGAGGGAGGTTGAAACCTGCGAATTCCGTCAGATGCCCGTTTTCCGCATGAAAACTTTGCACCTGAACATCTTTGAGCAAACTGTTTCGCTCTTACCGTTGAGGCGTCTTTGGCAGGTCAGGCCGTTTCTTCGTAGGGAACTATTTTGACTTTCTCAGTTACGAAATCTAGTTTTTTCTTGCATTGTGGGCAGATACCGTTGTGCCGTTGAATGATTTCGGTTGGCGTCTCTAGTTCAAGCCCATCATATAGAATCGAGCCGCAGGCTTCGCATACGATTTTTTGTGGCATGCCCTAACCACGTTAGCCAAGCGAGGACAAGCACGGTAACATATTTTAGCCTCGTGGTCATTCTAAGTGCGAGTGTTGCAAAATATGTTCGAAGGGCTTCGAATCAAGCTTCGCAGGCTGCCATGGAGACTACAACGAACTTTCACAAACCTAAGCTATTCCATTAGAATTTTCAGGTCGCCCAACGCAAGAAGGATGAAACCCTCGACCACTGTAATGATTGTCGCGGTTCTTGTCTTCGTCGGTTTCGTACTGGCTGGAGGAGTATACGATATACTAGAACGCCCAATCTCTCTCCTGCCATCCGCTACCGGATACTCAGTCGTCATTCAGGGAACCTTGGGTGAGCAAACACTGAACGAGAGCCTGATTGCGGCTTTCCTCTACATGCTGGGCCTCGGGGGTCTTTACATGCTTCTTCGGAGCACAAGATTTGCTTACAGACCACGCAACGCGTACCTCCTCCTCATACTAGGCACGCTTATGGTACTTATTGTCGTATTCTACTCGAATGCGCTCATAAATCAAAAGATCGGCGGATGATAACGCTAACTCACCAATAGTTCCTCTTAAGCCCAATATAGTACGCGACAACATTCATGAGAAAGTGAATGGGCGGAGTCACAAAAAGCAATATTACGATTGCTCCCAGACTTAAGCTGTAAACCGAAGAAACAAACAGTATTGCACCCAAGACAAAATCCAGTTGATCTATTCCTGGCAATGCGTTCCCCGGTTTGATTTTCAATCTCCTCTTTAGAAAAGCACCTCCCAAGTCGCCCAAAAGCGCGCCGCCCGACGCCAAGACTGCGACCAGGAACAGCTTCCTTGAGAAAAAGTAGTAGCCAAAAGCCCCAACTATTGCGCCAACCACTAACCCACTAAGAAGTCCGCGGACCGTCTTGTTGTCACCGAGTATCCGGTTCCCATCGGAGAGAGATTTGCCCAGATCTAATGGGTGGCCGCCGCCAAAAATTACTGGAGCACCGTTAGTGCAGTATGCTGGTACTATGATGTAGAGAGCTGAAATCAAATCCTGTGTCGGAGGCCACAAGCTGTTCACAAGCTGAGAGACAAACGCTAGCATCGGGTTTACGGAGATAAGAGTTAGGTTGAGACATCCGACAGTCCGGTTTCACCGAGTGCAATGAGGCAACTAGTTCTCGCAACGTCTGAACCTCCCCTTCTCTCCAAAACGAACTCCTTGACATTCGTCCTGGGAGTATTTCTAATCCTGAGGATCGTCTGCGGAAAATGGAACAACGCCCTGCGTGCGACTGGTTCAATTTCACCTGAAGTCTTGGTTAGGCGGGCGTGAACTTGACTTGTAAGAATACAGGCAATTCTGCGAGAAGCGGACAAATCTCCCAAGTACGCAACCTGCCTACTTAGATCTCTGTTGAGACTGAAAATGCTCTCCGAACCTGAAAATGCAGCTCGATAGAGGGAGCTCATAGAATCGATAATCACCAAACCAAGAGCTGGTGTGACATAGTTTTCGAGCGATTCAACGATACTCCGTTGCTCTGAAAAAGTCTCGGGCAGGAAGAGCAGGATAAGTTGGCTGATCTCATCAGATTTCACTCCAGCTATCTGATGAAACCTCTGCTGGGTGAACGAATGGTCGGAGTCCAAGTACAGTATCTTGAGGCCTAACTTGGCTGCGGCAATTGCAGTCTGAATCACTGTAGTTGTTTTGCCGGTTGCAGCTTCACCATAAACTAGTGCCACCTCTCCTCTTGCGAGGCCTCCGTTGAGAAGTTTATCCAAACCGCTGCAACCAGTTGGAATTCTCTCCTGACCTGCACGCAATCAGATTACCCTCACGGGTTGCAGAGAAGTCGATTCCGGGAGGATTTCATCGCCCGAGTTCCCGGATTCTGCGAGACGTATCTTCTTCCTGGCTTGACATTAATTCCTTTTCAAATTGTCATAGCTGATAACATATTGACTGGGTAGACATTAATACAATACACTAATGGTTGGGCGTGGGTTGTTTGAGTCAACGTCTTGTTCCTGCCTTCCCGCTTAGGGTACGTGAGTGGTGTATATCTCCACCTATTGTTCATTGGCGTGAACGTATCGGCCCAAGAACCTTCCAAGTCTACTACTCATTCCTGTGCGAAAATCTAATAGATTATGACGGTCTATCGGTGTCTCGAAACCCAGTTCCGTTTTGGATTGATGCAAATGAGAACTCTCACAGAACGAGACATGCTTGATCTTCTCGTTGGGGCCGGTATACTTGGCTGTGGCGGTGGAGGCAGCGCACAGTCAGGACTACAACTCATAAAAGCGATATATGGTTCAGGGAAGCAATTCACTTTGGTAGACCCCAATGAGATTCCGGAGGACAAGCACCTCTGCATTATTGGGCAAGTAGGTGGAGGGGTTGAGAAGGAGATCACGGAGAAACTCAGACCCTATCTGAGTTTAACTGAGAAGAAGGATCATGTTGAGGCTCTGACAGGCACGGTTCAGAAAGCAGCAAGTGAATTGGAATCGCTGATGGGTGTACAATTCTTCACGTATGTGCCAAGTGAGATCGGTCCAGGAAACACTGTACTTCCGATGTACTTTGCAGCGCTTCAAGGAAAGCCAGCCATCGACGCAGATGCCTGTGGTAGGGCCAAACCTGAGATGTCTCTCTCCACCACTAACATTGCAGGCATCCCAGTCTCGCCCATGACGATGGCAAACACGATTGGAGACGTTATGGTTCTGAAGAAGGCCCTAGACGACGTCCGAGGCGAGGATATAGCGCGTTATATGTCGGTTATCTCTGGTGGTATGATCTCGGTCGCAAGAGCCCCAAGCTCCGC
>JBEKSC010000007.1:0-93886 GCA_049517415.1 Bathyarchaeia archaeon | reverse complement strand
AGTAGTTCAATTCTAGCCTCTGTGCTGAACCGGGCTGCCTTAAGTGGCCAAAGGTGCCTCCGTGAAGCATCGTTCCCTTATGGATTACCTTCATGCCCAAGACTCTGGTGTAGAAACGTAGTGATTGATTCATGTTCCTTACACGGATGCCAAAGTAAACGAAGCGCATTGCTACCAACCCCTAGGTCATGGGATATGAATATGTACGAAGCTTACCAGCCTGGGAGGGCAAGTGACGGCCGGAGGTTTGAAAAGGGGCAAATGGAAATTCACAGTTCCAAGGAAGGTTGGGATTGGAAGGCTCGTTCTCGGAATCGGTTCAGCTAGCCAGTCGCCTGCGCGAGTTAAGCGATCAGCAACGGGGGATTCTTGAACGAGTGGACGAAGCCTGCAAGGAACTCTACCTTCCTGAGTTCGAGCACTACCTAGCGCGCAAGTACAATCCTGAGACTCGTACGACGTTAAAGAAATACAATCTCATGGGCCTGACAGTTTCCCCCGAATATGGAGGAGTCGGGGCAGACTCGCTGACCTGGGCACTAGCACTTGAACGATTCGGGCAGCTTGGGTTGAGCGTGGTTACCTTCGTCGATGTCCATTGCCTGCTAGCTTCGTTAGCGATTCAACAATGGGGCAACGAACATTTGAAAGCGGAATACCTTACCCCGGCAGCTAAAGGAGAGAAGGTTCTAGCTTATGGTTTGACGGAGCCTGAAGCCGGAAGTGAACCAACCTCAATAAAGACGAGTTACGAGGATCGTGATGGCAGGTATGTTCTCAGCGGTACGAAGTACCTGATATCAAACGGGTCCGTCGCTGACGCACTGATCATTTTTGCTTATCCGAAGGGCAAGAGGCAGGGCATGTCGGCTTTTGTCGTCGATTCGAAGTCTGAGGGTTTCTCTGTTGCCATGCACTTGGATGAGAAGATCGGGCTCTTCACATCGGATACGGCGATGCTTGAACTTTCTGATGTGCGCGTCCCTAAGGAGAACCTGCTCGGAGAGCCCGGGAAGGGTTTGCATGTTGCGTACTCGGCGCTGTTGAACGGGAGGATCGGGATAGGGGCGGGATGCGTCGGCATCATAGGAGACTGCTTGAACTCGGTAACGGAAAGGGCCAAGTCCCGTGTGCAGCATGGCAAACCGATTGGCAAGCACCAATTAATTCAACGCCACCTCGCAAACATTGCTATGAACTTAGAGATGGCAAGATGGCCGACTTATTACGCGGCTGCAGAGAAAGCCAAACTAGACACGAAGCCTAGCGACCTCGAGCTAAGAAACAGGGTTGACCTTCAATCTGCTATCGCAAAGCGCATTGCGTCCAGATTAGCGTACGAGAGCGCCGACATAGCTGTTCAGGTGTTCGGGGGCTTCGGCTATTCCCTACTTTCTCCGGTTGCTAGGCACTTGTGCGATGCCCGGGTGGCAAGAATCTACGAGGGAACGGACGAGATAATGGAGCTTAAGATTGCTTCGTTGATTCTGGGGAAAGGTTTCGAAGCTTACAGCTGAAAGAGCCTAGGCGGTTGTCTTTTCTTTCAGCTTGTTCTTGAGGTTCTCGATAACTTGTTCAACCATCTTGCTGGAAGTGGAATCTAGAAGTTTTGTCCCAAGCCCCGCCATAATGCCTCCAACATTCACGTCAGCGACCCAGTCAATCTTACTTCCAGTCGCTGCTTCTTGAATGGTGAACCCTGTCTGGATTTCGATTGTGCTACCCACCCCACGACCGGTACCGATGAGCTTCGCCGAACTGGGCGGGACCTTATCGGTGGTTCGAAAATCGAAATCCATGGTTCCCTTTACTAGAGATAAGCCCACTCTGATCTTGGCCTTGAAGTTATCTGGAGAGAGTTCCTGCATCGATTGCAGGTCGGGGAAGCACGCTGCGATATCCTTGGGGTTAAAGAGGAAATCCCACACGGTCTTTCGAGCAGCTGGAGTTTCGAATGATCCTTCAAGATGCATTCGTTTTATATCCTCCGTAGTTGGCCGCCTTTGGTGCAGGGGATGGTAAAAGGCTTCATGTTCGCGCAAAGGAAGCGCGAGGGCATGATATGATTTTTCAATCAATGACTCTGAAACTAACGATTAGAGTCTAGGTTCTAACCGTCAGAAACCGATCTCGTTAGGCTAAGAATGACCATGGCAATTCACGAAGCATTAATACGCTCAACCAAAGATAACCAGCGTAATTCAGGGGCAGATCTTGGTCAGTTTGGCCACGCTTATCGCGTTTTGGAGGAAAAAGGATTCCCAAACCTCTGAACCTGAACGGATAATCCCCCTACCCAACCTGCCCGCATCGACTTTGGAAACGCTTCGCTCCACTTCACTCGAAGACGTGAACCATGCGAGAGAGACTTTGAAGGTACTAAAGCTCGAACGGCAGATACTCGGGTCCGCTGTAAGCACCATCTACGAATCCCAAACGAAAGGAATCATCACCGAAGCCGAAAGGGATCGACTGCTGGAGAAGTATAAGGTGGATCTGAAGCGGCTTGAGAAGGCTATCAATGAAAACCAGGATGTGGTGGACCTCTATGATTTGGAGATTGAGAGGGAAGATGTCATCAAGAATTACAAGGCCAGACTTGCTGAGATAGACGCTAAACTCAAAGACCTAAAATCCGGCTCCCCTTCACGATCGGAAACTCCAATGCGCCTAACTCAGGGGCAAACCGAGAAGAAGATTTCTGGAGAAAGTCGAGAGGGGCAGCCAAGCCAGGACCCGCAGGGAAAGCAGAAGGACGATGAACAACTCACCGACGCGGAAAAGCGAATTGACAAAATCCGCGAAGAAATTCTCCAAGCCATGGATCGACTCGAACAGATTGAAACGGAAGGATAAGCTTGTCTTGGGTTGAGGGCGCTAAGAGCAAGGCCGTCCTCAAAGCATTGGCGCCCATAAAGAGCGGTTGGGTAATCGGCGTCGGGAGCGGTTCCACAATGGCCTATGCGGTCGTCGAACTCGGAAGGGCAAATAAGGCGAGGAAACTTCAGTTATCCGTTGTCCCAACGTCCCACCAAATTGAAAACCTAGCCATATCTCACGGGCTTAATGTCCGTAGCCTCAACGAAGCAGTCGTAATCGATTTTGCGATCGATGGAGCTGACCAAGTACAGTTGCCATCGCTCAACTTAATCAAAGGTGGAGGGGCAGCCTTGCTGAGGGAGAAGATAGTCGATTCTGCTGCACGAAGGCTAGCCATAGTGGTAGATGAAACCAAACTTTCCAAACACTTAGGCGGCCGACAAGCTGTTCCATTAGAGATCTTGCCAATGGCACAGAGGTCTGTCCAGATTCGTGTAACCAAAATGGGGGGAAGAGCAAAGTTACGCGAAGGCTCGGGGAAGGTTGGACCGGTGATAACGGACAATGGAAATTTCATCCTAGATGCTGATTTCGGACGGATTGAAAATGCGGCGCGGCTCGAACGGCGGTTGAAGGCGGTACCAGGCCTAATCGAGACTGGACTGTTCTTGAATATGGTTGATGTCGTCTATGTGGGCCGGCAGAATGGAAGAGTTGACCTATTGGAGTAGCCTTTTGCCCTCAATTGCGTCTAGTCCTCGTTTCCACTGCCCGGAGGAAGAGGGTGGATCCACCCCTTGAGGGGTGGTGCCAAACGGTGCCAAAAGTGCTGGCGGAGCAACCCAAAATCCGCTTCGAAAGGCGGACAAGGCGTGAATCGCAAATGTTTCCTAAACGAATTCCCGATTAGCCTGCGTCAGTTCTTGTCTAGCATATGTTATACACTGGTTGACTATGTGAACCAGTAGAAGTGGTGCCGGGAGCGGGGTTCGAACCCGCGGCTTCTGGGCCCAATGCTCTCCAGATTATGAGTTTCGTCCCTTTAGCCTGGCTGGCGCTCTACCAGCTGAGCCACCCCGGCCCAGCGCAGAAACCAAGCGATTGATGTAAAAACGTTCTCTATCCGTATCTTCTGCGCCTTGCAAGACGTTAAATGAATAGGCAGCATGTTTGAGTTCGTAGGTTGGACGCAGCGCGCATGGTGTTCGACTACCTAACCCTCGACGACTTCGAGCTGCGGGACAGGCACGTACTGCTAAGGTTGGACATCAACGTGCCCTTAGATCCCAACACCAAGAACATTCTAGATGAAGGCCGGATCATAGCCGCCACACCCACACTTGACGCGTTGGCAGGGGCCAAGGTGACCGTTCTCTCGCACCAAAGCCGTCCGGGGAGGGATGATTTCACGTCACTTCAGGAGCATGCGACCCTTCTGCAAAATAACTGTTCGCAATCAGTTCGGTTCGTTGAGGATGTTATGGGGCCTGCTGCTCGCCAGGCAATCAGAGAGGTCAGAAGCGGAGAGGTTTTGGTGTTGGATAATGTTCGGTTCTGCGCTGAGGAAAACTTGGAAGCTAGTGGCGAGAAGCTTGCCAGAACAAACCTTGTATCGAGATTGGCCCCTCTCTTTGATTTATACGTGAATGACGCTTTCGCAGCTTCCCACAGGTCGCAGGCATCACTCGTAGGATTCCCATTCCTACTTCCTTCAGCAGCCGGGAAACTGATGGAGAGAGAGCTTGTCGCGCTCAAGCGGTTATTGGTTGAGCCTGACCGGCCGAGCACCTATATTCTAGGTGGGGCAAAAGTTGAGGACAAAGTGCCTGTCATCGAGAACATCCTCTCGAGCGGAAAAGCTGACCATGTTCTTGTAGGAGGAAACGTTGCGAAGGTATTCCTAAAGGCTGCTGACAGGAAGTTTGGCCAGTCAGACGAGGCGGAACTGGAAAATCTTACCGACGAAGTCTTGAAAGCGAACCGAATCATTTCGAAATTTCGAAAACGCATCGTTCTCCCTAGCGATTTCGGAACCATCATTGACGGTAAACGTGCTAACACACCAGTCACGAGGTTGCGACGCGCCGGGAGAGCACTTGATATAGGGACGAAAACGGCTGAAAAATTCTCAGAGATAATTAGCAAATCACGAACTGTGGTGGCTTCCGGGCCGATGGGCGTCTTCGAGGAAGACGGCTTTGAAACTGGAACGAAGACCGTGCTAGAATCAATGGGCAACTCAGATGCTTTCACCGTGATAGGCGGGGGGCATCTTTCAGGTTACGCGGGTATACTCGGCATTTCGGATAAGCTAACGCATGTCAGTACCGCTGGGGGAGCAATGCTCTCTCTATTGGCCGGAGAAGAGCTTCCGGCAATCGAGGCGTTAGTGGACGCAGCCAAGCGCCACAAAAACAAGTAGCAGGCTAATCTAAGCGAGAATTTTAAGCACGTCCGACGATAATCGGCCGGCGCCTCGGTGGCTCAGCCTGGCAGATGCCCATATATCGGGCACTGGCGAGCAGCCGCCTTGTAAACTTGGCCTCAAGAAAGCGGCAGGTCGCGGGTTCGAACCCCGCCCGAGGCTCCACTCGCTCCGACCAGTGCTGATTCCACGTGATGCTATTCTTCTTATAGACAACGGTATCCCCAGGGAGGACGAGCGTGATTTGACCTGACAAATCCCGTAGCGGTTCTTGACACAAGTATGGGCATCATTGAGTTAGAGTTGTTCGTCAACGAAGCGCCAATCACAGTTCAGAATTTCATGAAACTTTGCAGAGATGGCTTCTATGATGGCTTGATGTTCCACCGTGTTATTGCCGGGTTCATGATTCAAGGCGGTTGCCCGATTGGTGATGGAACTGGAGGTCCGGGATATGTCATCAAAGACGAGTTTGTTGCAAGTTTGAAACATAGCATGCCAGGGATTCTATCAATGGCAAATGCTGGCCCAAACACCGGCGGCTCACAATTCTTCATCACGCTGGCCCCCACACCATGGCTCGACGGAAAACACACTATATTCGGTAAAGTCATCGAGGGCATGGATGTCCTGCAATCAATCGGCAAAGTGCGGACAGACGATCATGATCGGCCTCTCGAAGGAGTGACGATAAGATCGGCCAAAATCGCTGATAAATGAATGCCGCACACTCCAACCAGCGATCTCTTTTGCATCCAGTAAATAGTACCCTACGATCAGTTGTCAAATCAAGCCTTGCTTGAGTATTCCCGTTTTCATTGTGGCAGTCCAACTAGGGAGCCGTTCCGAGTCCTACCGGCTAAGTAAAACGAATGTGAAACGGACCATCGGCCTCGTTCTGCTTACGGTTGGTGCCTGCATTCCTCTCTCAGCACTGTAACGAATGAATGTGACTCGCGGCTCTTTGCGTGCGCAGAAGCCAACCGCTCAGATTGCAAACAAAGAACGGCGCCAGCTCACCCGTATTCATAGTAGCTGCCCGCTGGTCGGTCGGGTCTAACAGCTAAGCTCAGTTCGAATAAACCGCGAACGTAATTCTAGTGCTACTCTTCAGGCATTAACCGGATCAGCTATCTTGCTTTCAAGTAAAGCATTGCTATTGTTACTCCTACCACGATAGCCGAAAACCCCGCCACCAACGGGCCTAAAGAATAGGCGGTCAGCAAGGCAGATAGTAAATCTGCAATCAAAACAGTAAATAGTACACCGAGCAACGATACGATAATGGCAACAGGTATTCTGCTGATGTCAAAAATCATGCTGTAATTGAGTGGAATGTAAGGTTCAAGGCGATCATACCGAATCTTGCCTTCAGAATCCATGGGTGGTTGGCAACTGCGGATGTGTGCGCCAGTCGGTGGCTGTAGGGTGACTGTGACTGTTGAAACGGGATCAGTAAAGGTTACCCAGTCTTGGTGGACGTACACGTGCTTGGTAAATTGTCGCACAAGTGTTAGTCTAGAGGGGACTTCATATTCGAAGTGCAACTTCTTCTGCCTAGCAGCATCCCTATAATAGATCTTGATCCAATGACCGTCCCATTCTGATTTCAGGCCACCTTGATCGTCTCTGGCTACGAGAGAAGAGACAGTGTCGCTCTTCTGCTCTATGAAATGGGACCAATAACTTGGTAATGAATCTCCTTGAACTTCGAGTTCGAAGGAATATGAGTATTTTACCTTATCGAGCTTCGGTAGGATTGTTGTAGTTAGTTCACACTGCTTCACATTAATTTTTTCAGGAGGCAGACGCCTAATTTCATCCATCCCAAGGTCTGCCACTTCCCCACACCCTTTCAACGGCAACGATATGATTTAGTCCGTTTTAGCTAGGGCCGGTGCCACCGCCGCCACCGCCGCCGCCACCACTGCCGCCACCGCTTCCCATGAAGCCATCACATCAACAAGGAATAGCATAAGGGGTCGATATAGGGCTTATTGTACGGGGTTAAGTCTGTGATGGCCGCTGAATTACCTTCGTCCTACTCTCCACTAATCAAGTCCACTTTCAGGGTTCACTGACTGTTGGAGGAGCAGGGATGAAGGTTAGTTATATGTGATGACAGCCAGAATTGTCATATTATCGCCGAGGATCTGACCACAAAATTACGCTTTACGAGTTTGTGCGAGCCGTCGTTTTCTGTTGCTCATTGCGAAATTGCCATCTTAGCTGCCATTTCTCTTCTCTCTCCCTCTATGATTTCTCGGAAATGCTTACACTGAAATATCGCGGCCACAGTCCAATACTCAGAATCGAACGGAACCGCATGAAACAATGCCTTATCAATCTGGCATGGGGATCGCCAATGCTCTTTCAGGTCAAGCCAGTCCACATAGACTCCGATCTCTCTTTCAAGATCAAACCACTTCCCCCAATCTTCCTCATTGATAGCCCTTTCCAAAGCATCTTTCAACTGCAGCACCGGCTTTGAAGGAGTCTCTCCATAGAGAAGATCCATACTGTGAACCCACGCTACTCGCTTGTGTTTGTGGTCTCGCAGAATCTGACGCCAGTCTTCCAGGGAAATGTCTTCCTTTTGTTTGAAGTACCGGAATAGAAGAACCGCCTTTCCGAGTTCTTCCCAAGCGTCGAGGCTGACTGCGTAAGCGGACTGTACTCTATTGTTTCGCCCAAGCACCCGAGAGTCCTCAGCCAGTCTCTCCGCGTTCTCGGCAGCAAGTCTGCAACCTTCCAACGCCTCTCCCCAAGGAATTGGAAAAACCTTCATGCATTACGGAACGTCTGGATGCGGAAAAAAGTTTTCTGGATACCCCCGTTCCGTCGTTCCTACCGTCGTCGTTTTCCTTGTTGTTGTGCGCACCAGCTATATCTTCGTCGGACGCGGCTTTCCTACTAGAACAAATTTTGAAGCTGCATATCATGCCTTTTCAGGAATTCCTCAAGCGGCAAGGAGATAGGCATAAGTGTTTTTCTTAAGGCGACGAATCTGTTCGTTTAGCTGTGGTTCCATCGAAGATTCGTGACCTACAGTCCAAGAAAGTGCGCACTCTTCAACTTGGGAGTCATTTCGGGTCCAAGCGACTAAGTCAAATGAATGTGAAACGGACTTTCGGCCTCGTTCTACTTACAGTTGCAGTCTATTTCACTCTCTCAGCATTCTAACGAATGAATTTGGGTCGCGGCTCTTTCGTGTAATTCAAACCAGCCGTTCAGATTGCAAACAAAGAAAGGCGTCAGGGGAACGTAATTCGACTAGGAACCGAAAGAATCTCGGTCCCATTTTAGCAACTTCATTGTAGCGTTTAGGGTCTGGAAAAGGTTACTTAGGTCTGCCGCGTTCCCAGCTGGCAAGGTGTGTTTTCGTGGAAGTTGCAGATTACAATCTGCTGCTCGACATTGATTTTGAGGAGTTGAAATTCAAGGGACGACTGCTTATCAAGCTGAACGCAGAGCAAGATGTGGTTCTGAACTCGGTTGGTCTAAACATATCGAGTGTGAGTTCAGGGAAACGCAGTTTTTCCTTCAGACAGAAAGGAGAGGACCTGGTTGTCGAGACAGGGCCATTTGACGGGACGTTGCATTTAGATTATGCAGGTTCCATCCCCGATTTGTTGGCTGGGATTTACAGGGCTCCCTATGACCATACGCACATTATAACCACACATTTTGAAGCGGCTCAAGCGAGGCGAATGTTCCCATGCGTCGATCGGCCCGACATTAAGGCCGAATTCAAACTCGCCGTAAGAATAAGCAGAGACCTAGAGGCGATCTCGAACATGCCCGTCCGTTCTGTGGACAACGATGGGGAGGAGAAACTAGTCACTTTTGAGAAGACGCCGCGGATGTCGACATATCTTCTCTACCTTGGAGTTGGCAGGTTCGAAACGCAAACCGTGAAACTTGGGATGACTGACATAATCCTAGCGACCGTTCCAGGAAAGGCAAAGCTTGGAAAATTCGCGCAAGACGAAGCGTGTAGTGCAATTCAATTCTTCAATTCCTACTATAACTTGCCCTATTCGCTTCCTAAGGTACACTTGATCGGCGTTCCTGAGTTCGCGGCGGGGGCTATGGAGAATTGGGGAGCGATTACTTTTCGTGAGGTCATGTTGTTTGTAGATTCAAGAACGAGCACAAAGACAAAGATGCGCGTGTCGATGGGTTTGGCTCATGAGCTTGCTCATCAGTGGTTTGGAGACTTAGTTACGATGAAGTGGTGGGATGATATCTGGCTTAACGAAAGTTTTGCAACATTTATGGCGTATAAGGCGCTGAACTCGATTCATCCAGACTGGAAGATCTGGGATAACTTCTTCAACGGAGAGCCAAAGGTTGAAGCGCTCGCAGGAGCGCTAACTAGAGATTCTTTGATGAACACTCACCCCATCCAAGTTCCGGTAAGTTCTCCCGATGAAATCGAACAGATTTTCGACGCCATTAGCTATGGCAAAGGTGCTCACGTTCTTCAGATGCTCGAAGCGTACATTGGAGAAGACGCATTTAGGCAAGGGATAAGCCGTTACCTCTCCGCTCACGCCTACTCTAACGCTACAGGAGACGATCTCTGGTCTGCTCTTGAGGATACTTCCGGGAAGCCAGTGAAGCAGATGATGTCTCGTTGGGTGAAGCAACCTGGTTATCCTGTTGTCACTGCCTCATATCGTGACGGGAAGCTAAGCTTGACTCAGGAACGTTTTCTCATCTCGGAGGGTTCCAAGAATGCGATTTGGCCGTTGCCATTGGTGATTGAATTGAATGGAGAGGCACGAAGCATATTGATGGACGGCGCGGAGAAAATAATTGACACCAAACCCCTCATATCCCTAAGAATAAACCCTGACCGCACCGGTTTCTACTTGGTTCACTATCTGGGCCTTGACGACCTTGTTTGGACCAGCAACCTTTCGCCATTTGATAAATGGGGCATAGTATTCGATTCATTCTTGTTTCTGATTTCAGGAAAGTTGACTTTCAATGAGTATCTAAAAGTACTAGAGCGTTTCAGTAAGGAGCGCGAAACACTTCCCGCTGGAGAAGTATCAGACCAGCTCGAGCTCCTGTACGCTCTGGCTCCTTCTGAAATCATGGAAATCTCAAAAGCATTTCATCTGGTCCAGTTGGAGTTACTGGAAGGCAAGGACGACAAGATCAGCCTGCTCGCTCGAGGCAAAATGGCCTGCCGCCTGGCATTAGTCGATGATGGCTATGCCTCCAAGATAGGTAAGGATTTCACCGATTTCTATAAGGCACTACCTGACATGAAGCAAGCTGTAGCATTAGCTTACGCTAGGTCCACAAACGATTACGATGGCCTCGTAAAGGCCTATAGACAGAGCAACTCCGACGAGGACAAAGTCAAGTTTCTTAGCGCGATGACATCCTTCACCGACCAGGGATTACTCCAAAAGACATTGGAGTTCGCCCTAAGTGGGGAAGTCAAAAGGCAAGACGTCATAGGAGTAATTCTCGCCGCAACTGAGAAACCACATACTGCACGTATCACCTGGAACTGGCTGCAATCTAACATAGAGAAGGTTCGGGCGATGTACTCCAATACAGGTGCCCTTTCCGGGCTATTCATTACAATAATACCTGTCTTAGGGGTCGGCAGAATTCAGGAAGTTGAGAGCTTCTTTGGGAAGCACAGTATGCCTGAAGCGGAAGTAGGCATCAAAGCGGGGCTTGAGAAACTGCGAGTTTACGACCGACTTGTCAGAAACATAATGCGGAAATGAGCGCTAACGACCCATAGCCAGCGTTAAACGCCTTCGCTAGAAGACTCTCTTCTTAACGAGAACCAAGAAGACTACCGCGATTACTGAGACAGCCGCGGTTAAAGTTTCCACTTCATTCCAGTTAATTGTTGATTGGTTGTCGCTCGTGAGGTTTTGTCCTGTTAGTGGGTTGAGCAGATTCTCAACTGGTGCGTAGTCATCGGTGAGGACGGGTGCATTACTTGTGTCTAGGATGAAGTAGTTCTTGACATAATTAGCGGGTATTTTGGGAGTTGCCGTGTTTGCTGCTAGATTTGTAAAGTCGACTTTAGTCAAGTGGTTGGGGAGCAGTGTTCCAAGTATTATGACATTCTGGGGGTCTTGGTAATCAGCCCCTTTAACTGCGAAAATGTAGACATTCGGGAAAACTGTGCTCATAGTTCTAACCTCTGCCATAAGCAGCTGTGCTTGGCCTCCGGAGGTTCCGGCGATGAGGTTGGAAATTACGCTTCCCCCGCTGGTCAGGTGGGAGGCAACTTCGTCGAAGAACTCGGTGGTCATCAAGTGAAATGGTACGTAACTTTTCGAATACGCATCCAAGACCATTAAGTCATATTTCTGGGGGTTCTCTTGGAGGAAGATGCGGCCATCTTCGTTGTAAATATGTAGTCTAGGGTTGCTGGCGTTCACTGCGAAATATTCTTCGGCGACTCGAATAACTTCCGGGTCGATTTCGGCCACATAGACTGAAACGTTTGGATAATCGTTAAGAAACGCTTTAGGGCCGGTAAAACCACCGCCGCCGATGAACAATACTCGAGTGACATTCGAACTAAGCAGGAACCCGAGGTTGAAGTAATCCGTGTATTCGAAGACTGTGCGGTTGGGATTCTTCAAGTCCATAGCGCTATGTAAGTTGTCATCAAGGATCAGGTAGCGGACGGTCGATTGGTGCACGGGGTCGTAAGCGTCGGCTACAATCAAGTGATGATATGGCGTATCAGTTTCGTAGATTGTGTCGCCAAGCGCCAAGGTGTACGCGGCGACTGTTAATCTGCGGCTAACCATGTAGGGGGCCGCAAGTGGTAGGACCAAGAGCAGAAGAAGAATGAACACTTTCATCCGAAACCCAAGCCCAAGAAACGCAACAACCAACAGGGTTACTCCCAGGCTGAGTATGATTTTGTTCACGCCAAATTCTGGTATTAGGACGAAAACCGTAAGGAAAGTGCCTACTATGCTACCGAGCGTCGAGAGCGCGTAGAGATTTCCTGAAGCTTTTCCCAATTGCTCGAAGCTTTTTGCTGCGAGGCGAATCGCAAAAGGAGAGACCATGCCCAACAAAACGCTTGGGAGCCCAAGCAGAGCTACCGTGGCTAGAAGCGGCGAATACCTATCCCCAATACTCAGCTTGACGATCCAGTCAAACAGAGGTGGCGCGAGCGCCGGCAAGCCCATGACAAGCAGGCCTGCGACAAAAATCACGGTTGAAAGGACTTGGAAATCTGGCTTCAGGTCAGCAACTTTCCCACCTAAGTAATACCCAGTGCTCAGAGCGGCAAGAACGACGCCGATGAGGCTGCCCCAGACAAAAATCGAATTGCCAAAGACCGGGGCGAGTAACCTACTTCCAAGCAGCTCAAGTGCCATGACTACGGCGCCTGAAACGAAAACGGACAGCAAAAGTCGCAGTTGCCGAGCCATCTGAACACATCACCTATCCTAACAATTCCCGGCTTTGCTTAGGGGGTAATTCTCCGAGAGTCATCAGATTCGACAGGTTCCTCGACTGGTTCGCCCCGTTCCAAGAAAATCAACAATAAAACTCATGTTTTTCATCCGTAAACAGAGTCCAATTCAGATTGCAAGACATAGTCTGTCGTATTGATGCCTTGTAGTTCCAGCTACCTGCACCAGAGTATCGCCTTGGAACCCGAATGCATTTGCAATTAGCGATGGCTGATAGTTGTCTAGCCAAATCCACATGTTGATGTCTGAGCCCGGAGCAACTTCAATTTTAGCCGAGTACGAAGAGTAACCTCCAAGTGACACACCCATTCCGTAGCTTCCTTCCGGCACCCACAATTGGAATGAGCCGTCAAGACTGTACGTCGTGTAATTTCCTGGTGCAACATCAATGATTCTGGTCAACGTGTAATCGTTTGGTTGGAGGGTTATGGTAGCCCACGAGAGAGGCCTTGCGAATTCGAAAATGTCCGGGCCTGCAATGTTCCCAGCTATCCTAGTGGCTCTATCCAGGGGCTGCACAACTGAAACGTTCCCTCTCTCCCGCGTCGGCACGAGTACTTGCAATCGGTTTTCCTGATAATATCCATCGACCCATATCCTGACAGTGTACTCGCGGGGCAGGTCGCTCCACGGATACAAGACTAAGCCCCCTGGGCTTTGACTGGTACCCTCCGTAGTATCATAGAAACCTGACCAAACATAACGTGGATCGCCGTAGTATAGGTCGAAACCGGCCAGCGTGAAATGCGCGATCGTAGTATTGTTGGGAACGTAGGTGGCATTTGCTGCAACGAAATTTCCAAGTTGGTCGAATACCTCTAAACGTACTGGAGTGGCGTCTATGTGGTTGATTGGTTGTGCGAAGGGTAGAGTTGACGTGATGTTTGAAAGTAGTGTCTCATGCGTGAAAGCCAAGTCAAGGTCAATTACTGGGTTCTCAATCATCCACACCGGGGCATCGCTATTTCCGCCCAACTCAACATTCAGATGAATTATTTCACTTTGGGTGTACCCAAGTGTTTGAACAAAAACAGAGTAACTGTCGGTCTTCAAGCCTACGTAAGCGAAATTTACGTTCGTTTGGCCCCCAAGTTGCGTTACGTTCGCTCGGTAGATCTCGCCATCTGACCCGATGATCATAACGTTGATCGTTTTTGCGTTATAATTCCACGGTCCACCTATCCATGGGGTCTGGTCGTCGATAGAGAAGATCGTAAGCAGTATTCCGCCGGCCTTGTACACAGGTAGGCTGATGCTTACGACAGCATCGCCCAGGCCTATGGTTGCGTAGACGTTCGTCATCTGGTAGTAAAAGTCTCTAATGCCGAGGTTGGCATTTCCGGCTATAGTTGGCGATGAGGACACGCTAGCGATGATTTGATATGTCCCTGGCAGAAGCCCATAGTTCTGTGAGAAAAGTGACCTGATTCCAAAGCTTCTAGTGTTACTGAATCCTTGGAGTTCCACCGTAGCTTCAGTCGCGCCTGCTGGAACGAAGGTTACATTTTGTGCACTAAGTCTCCCGCTAGGCCCGTACGCTGAGACAGTCAGCGTTGCGGGGACGGCAATTTCATCTGGCCCTATGGTTCCGTTTTCATTTCTGAAATGCACTGTAACAATGAATGTGCCAGTTCTGATGAGAGGTATCATGGAAAAAGTTTGGATGGTCTCGTTATCTACGTGCACCCTAACCTCTTCCAGCTGGACGTAGGAGGTGACATAGGCATAGAGCAAATAGTCACCCTGTGTCAACCCGGACGTGTAATTGGCATAGTCTTGGGGGATTCGCCCGTCAAACCCGATTTGTTGAATTGCAAAATTGAAAGTTGTCGAACTTGGGTCCGTGTTTTGCAATTCACCAAAAGGCGCAGCAGTGGACGCCGCAACGCTCCCATCTAGGTTCAGAGCATCAACGGTAATTGCTCGATTTTCGTTCCTTGAGCCTCCAAAGAGGCTGACTCCGGTCAGGGTTCCCCAAGGGATCGGTGTGCCTTCCGCATTTTCCGATAATACTGTTCCAGTAATTTTGACACTTCCGGTTAAGTAGATGTCTACGTCCTCAAGTGATTGGGCGGGGCCGACATTTACTCTGACATAGTCAGTTGCTGGTATGTAGCCGGCAGCATATGCGGTGATGTTGTAGGTGCCTGGAGCGACTCCGAATAATGTGTAACTTCCAAGTGCGGTGGAGTTGATGTACGCCTGAGCTGAAACAGCATTACCAAGATCGTCAAAGCCGGTAGCTAGCACTCGGGCTCCTGTCCCATTTGCTAGCTGTATTGGTTGTCCTTTCAATGATGCGTTGTGTTCTCCGGAATCTCTGAGAACTCCGGAAATATATCCGGGGTCCCTGCTGGCTTTGACTACTATCGTTGGGAAATTCTCGGCTCCTATTGACTTTCCGTTGATGAAAGCCTTGAAAAAGTAGCGTCCCGCAATGGAAGGAGATGTAACTTGGAAAAGTCTGATGTATTGGGCTTGGTTTACAACGAAGATTCGACGTCCAACCAGTGGGGCCAAATAAGAGCTAGGGTCGTGAGTTACGGTGATATTGCTGAGGCTGATTTCCCACCAGTCGGGGCCAACTTGGTCCGAACTTGACAGTTTTGATAACGAGAAACCGTGTGGGTCGTAGTTATTGGTAAAGCTGGTCCAAGTGTTGCCTAGCGTCAGCCCCGCGAAGTCCGGAGGGATGTAGATGCCGACTGAAAATGTCACCGAGATCGGTACCGAGGGAGGGAGGAGGGGAGGCAAGACCTGAAAGTTCGCCCTTGCCGAATCGCCTTCAGGGTTTCCTCTCGCATTAATGGTGTAAACACCCGGTGCCACATTACCCACGGTGAACTGCAGCCCCGGAGCTAGAACTCCACCAGCAATAGAGCAGGGCGTTACCGCAGTAACAATGCTCCCACTCAAAGTGCAGGCCGAATCAGCGCTTTGGAATTCTGCACCCGATACAGTGACAGTGTCACCAACGTAGCCGTAGTCCTTGCCGGAAGGATTGAGAGCGATGTATGGAGAACTCGTAGTTGTAACTGTAAATGAAGCCACAGCTTCACCTGAATCATCCTGATTAGTCGTCGCGACGATAGTGTAGGCGCCAGTCGGAGTTCCTATTGGAACAACAAATGTGAAGGGGGTTATCTCTCCACCTGCAATAATGCAGGTGGTAGGAGTCGGTACGGGGTCACCTGTCAAGGTGCAGGTAGTATCAGTCGAATAAAACCCAAACCCAGAGACGCTGACAGTCATGCCGGCCGGACCTGAAGATGGTTCGAGGAAAAGTGACGGCGGAAGGACAGTGAATGTGGATGATGAGTAATCGCCTGTCGGGCTACCGGTTCCGGTAATAGTGTATACTCCTGCGGGAGCATCAGCAACGTTAAACGATTCGGTCAGAATGCCGCCTGAAATATTGCAAGGGACGACAGGGACCACTGGGCCTGACAGAGTGCAGCTGGTGTCACTCGACGAGAAGCCTGAACCCCACACTTCAACCTCGGGGTTTGGAAAGAGCGACGATGATACTTGGGCGGAGACTGGATTGAGCATGAGAGGATTCAAGGTGACAGTGAACAGTAGGTCTCCGACACTATTAGTCAGTATGCTGCTGTTCGGGTAACTCAACTTGACGGGGCCAAAGCCGGGGAATCCTGCGCCCAGTGTTAGGTCATATTTGCCGGGCGAGACTGTGTAGTGGTTAACATCGCCTACATTATCCGAATGGGCAGAATTGGGAGCTTCGGAGACCAGGAGCAAGACTAGCAGTAGCAAGAGCGTGATTCTCATGGCCGCTCGCCGCCTAGAACGACGATGCAACATTGAGGGAGCCAACGTAGCAACATAGTAATAATGAACTCATTGGGAAAATTGAATGAAAATTAGCCGGGTTTAAGTTTCGATAGGTCTTCGTTATCTAGGTCGGATTCTGGCTCTTCACCAAGTTCAGCATCGCCTTGGTGCTTTCGACTAATGAATCGTGCAATGCCGAAAACCGCCGCAACAATAATGAATCCCGCCAAGAATGAAGCCGCAGTAAAACCAGTGTTCGAAGTTGCACCAGTCGTACGTGCGAAGGTCGCACCGGTGAAGGTCGCGCCGGTGAAGGTCCCGCCTCTGAAGGTCGTTTGAGGCGTTAAAAGGTAAACGGCATAGGCGTTAACGGCATTGAGTAGACCAGCAACCAAAGACCATGTCATAACTCTTCTCAATGATATTTTCGGTTTCTCCGATTTCAGCAACGAACCAAATGAAATCCCAATTATAATGAGAGGAATAATTATCGGTAACTGTGGCATATTGCCCGAACTCCAACAGCGCTGGCGGCAAAGGTTACCGTGTTTATATAAGCCTAACTACGTGGCATAGTTAGGAGAATACGTTGAAGCTTCGCACAGTCCGCCCTAATCATCCTAATCTTAGGTTTGCGTTGGGCGATCTCGAGTCAGTCGTGCTCAGGCAGCTCTGGGAATCAAGCAGACCACTTTCAGTTAGAGACTCTCAATCAAGAACAGCGAGAAGCCGGCCAGTTGCCGTGACAACGGTGGCAACAATCTTGGATCGCCTTTATGGAAAAGGGTTGGTTTTGAGGCAGCTCGCAAGAGACGGCAGCCCACACTATTTGTACAGGGCGAAAATTTCAGAGGAAGAATTCAAGCAAGCAGTAGTGAAGGACGTAATGGAGGGGTTACTTCAGAGCTTTAATGACGTGACCGTAGCATACTTAGCTGAAAAGATGGGTGCCTCAGAGGGCAACGACCTTCATGTTGTGTCGAAATATTTGAATCGGTTGCGCAAGAAGGAAATGAAATGATTCCGTTTTTTCCGCGATACCTCATATTCATAAGCTGGCTGGTTGTAGGGCCATCTAGACTTGCACTTCCTACGATAGGCCTAACGGCATTAGGAATAACCCTCACCTTGTTTCTGCGACGGTCGCACAGTAAGAGAACTATTGCCTTACTCGGAATCTTCGGCCTAATGCTAATTGAAAGTGCTTTTGTCGTCGCATTGGCTTTTAATTTTGCGTTCCGAGGCCAACCGAACCACGTGCTCGGCAGCTCAAAGGGTATCTTTGACCTCTTCTTTGACTTAGGCATTGGTGAAGTTCTCCTTGGAGCGATGGCCGCTGGATGCGCTGCCGTTTTCATTGAATTCGGTAAGTCGCGAATGAGCCTTGCGAAAGCTTTTCCGCAGATAACCTTCCTCGAACCCCCGGTTGAAATAAGAGATTCCATCACGCGGCTAGCACGCGCAGCTCACATCCGAGTTCCAGATGTTTGTATGGTTGATTCTGGCGTGCCTTCTGCTTTCACCGTGCGAGCGAATCGAAGATACACTATCACACTCTCGGTGGGTCTCCTAGAGTCGTTGGATGCCAAAGAGGTAGAAGCTTGTCTCGCTCATGAGGTTGCGCACCTGAAGAACAATGACTTCACCGTACGGTTCATTGCAACTTTAGCAAAGGTTGCCTTATTCGCAAGGCCATTAAGCTACCTTCTTGAACCCGCTGTTTACAGGGCTCGCGAATTTATGGCAGATATTACAGCTGCTAAACTGATGGGCGGACCGGAGGCACTGATCTCCGCCTTGTCGCAGCTTAAGGAGTCCAATAATCTAGACACGGCGATCCCAAGCTCCTCATGCCTTTGCAATCTAACTGCCCCAAGAGGAGTCAGTAGAATGTTCGACAAACATCCGGCGTTAGAAGACAGATTAAAAACACTTCGGGAAATGAAGCAAGAGTGAAAGCATCTCAACTTCGGCCATTGTTTCTTGTTATCCTAGTGGTATATCTATTATCTATTCCGGGCGGGTCAGTCGAAGCCCAAGTCTCAACTATCCCACATATGACTATCACGGTTACCGGCGAAAGCATGACAGCAGGCTTCAACAACAACGTCACCGTTACGGTAACGAACAACTACTACGGCTACCCCGCAATCTACGATGTCGATTTTGGAGTGAGCATTCCTGCGGGTTTGACAATGTTTGGTGATAACCATTGGCATTATGACTCTATGCAGCTTGGCCAGTCTGCTACGATAAACTTTCAGGTATATGCCCCATCCGCAGACATTGGAGTTACGTACCAGGGCTCAATAACTGTGACATACAAGGCGCTAGGAGACGTATCCTACACGCAAGAGGTTCACGTTGTGAGCTTTTCTGTTTATGCTTACATTAACCTCATCCTGTACGGGGTGCAGATGACACCTTCAATCACATCACCCGGTGGCAACACAACGATTTCAGGAAACTTGCTCAATACCGGAAACTTAGCTGCCTATGATGCTAATGTTTCCGTACTGTCGAATATTGTGGTGCCGAGTTCCTCATCGAGCACGTTCATCGGAGAAATTGACCCGAACATTCCTAGACCGTTCAGCATGTTGGTTGTATTCAAAGGCAATATTCCTGTTGGGAACTATTCCGTTCTTGTGAATGCATCAGCGATAGACGACAATAGACCCGGTTCACCTTACGTAGTCCAAGCCTCTGCCAATATCCAAGTGATTAAAAGCACCGTGAACCCTAACCAGAGACGCGGAGGAGGGCCAACCGGAATAATCGGTGTTCTCTTCGAAATTCTAAGGTACCTGGAGGGCGCATTCTTCGGCTCCACGAGTGCCTTCAGCTTTCGGCAATCTTCATTCATCTATGCAAGAAATCTCGATATGTTCGTTTATGTCCCAATCCACGGTTAGGGCACAGCCATTCTATAGTAGTGAATGAACCTTAGCAACAGGCTTTGAGTTCTGAGTGCGCATGTAACGGTAAACTTATGCGCGAAGCTTATTCATACTTCAGGGCGACAACTGGGTTCATTCTAGAAGCTCTCCATGCTGGGTAGAGTCCTGCTACTGTGGCTAGTAAGACAGGGAATGTTAACGAGAAGACGATGAGTTCAGTTGAGAAGACGGGAACTATGGTTGCTCCCCCTCCCCCCCCTCCAAATCTCCCGGTAAAAGTGGATCCAGCGAGCATACCCCCCATCAAGAAGGATAGTGCATAACCTAGTGCGAGCCCGGTGAAGGCTCCAATTACTCCCGTGAGCGCAGCCTCTGCGAGGAACATACCCATTATTTGCTTCGGCCTGTAACCAATGGCTTTCAGTACCCCAATTTCTCTCGTGCGCTCCATTACCGATACGTACATCGTGTTGACTATTCCAACAGTTGCTACAAACAACGAAACAGCGCCTATGCTACCCAAAAAAACTGTCAGACTGGCCGTAATCGATTGGAGACTTGACAGGATTTGTCCCGGGCTTATCACTCGAACATTATTGGAATAGTAAGTCGTAATTGTACTTTGAACGGACGCAACATCATTCGTGTTGTCGACTATGACGTAGATACCTGTAAAGTATGGGGATTTCGAGAGAATTGAGGCTGCCTGGAACGATATGTAGACGGTATCATCAATATTAGCGAATAATGCCGTGCCGTACTGAGCTAGAATTCCGCTGGTGAGAACAGCGTATGACACGGCTCCTTTGCTTGCCCCGTTACTTGCTTTGATTCCTGATACAGACATGGAAACCATTTGATGAAGTCCGATTGTATTTCCGGACACCGGATTGGCTATCAAGTATCCTATAATCGCAGCTGTCGTGTCGCCCAACAAAGGAATGGAGCCTTCAGCAACGGTCAATCCCTGATATAATTGGGGCAGAGCCACCATGTCTATCCCGACTACTGTGCCTTGGATCGATTCTCCTCCATTGTTGATGCTTGCACCATAGCTGTAGTACGGGTAAACCGCAACCACGTTAGGTAATGATTTGAGGTAGGTTACGTCCTGTTGGCTCAGTTGGTAAGTGTTTGTTGAACCGGAAGAGAAGAATCCTCCCGAATTTCGTATTGTGAGAATGTTCGCTCCTGCTTTCTGAATGTTGGCGGCTATACCGGCGTTAAGGCCCGCTGAACTCGCTATTAGGGCAAGGATAATGGCTGAACCTACGGTTATCCCGAGTATAGTCAATACGCTGCGTATCTTTCTATCAATCAGTGCCTTGTAAGCTAGCTTGAACATATCTACTAATTGCACAGCTTACATCTCCGAGCAAAATTTGATTGATATCACTGACGAGTGCATAAACTCCTGGGATATTTGGATATCGCTCACGGCGTTGAATACGAGTCCAAACGTTTGATGTATTCCTCCTTCTCTACCAACCCGTCCTTGAGGGAGATTACGCGTTGAGTCCTGGTGGCGATTTCCGAGTTGTGGGTGACGATCAGAATCGTGGTTCCGAATCCTTTGTTCACTTGGGTGAACTGGTCTACTACTTCACTAGTGGTCTTCGAGTCCAAGTTACCGGTAGGTTCATCTGCGATAATTAGTGCTGGTTCTGTTACTAGTGCTCTAGCAATTGCGACGCGTTGCTGTTCTCCCCCACTCAGTTCGGCAGGCCGCTTGTTCGACTTACCATGCAACCCGACTGCACTGAGCATCTTCAGTGATCTAGCCTTTCGAATTCTTTCGGGGATCCCTCTGGAGATTAGTGGCATCTCCACGTTCTCAACCGAGGTGAGTCTCTGAATCAAGTTGAAGGACTGGTACACAAAACCCAGCTTCCGATTTCGGAGGAGGGAGAGTTTGTCTTCATCCATCTTCTTCAAGTCGACTCCGTCTATGATTACCCTGCCCGATGTGGGTCGGTCGAGGGCTCCAACCAAATTGAGGAGTGTGGATTTCCCGCTGCCGGAAGGTCCCATAATCGCTACAAATTCGCCCCTTTCGATCTTAATGTTGATGCCCCGTAGGGCGGGGTATCCAGTGTGGCCCACGCGGTAGACCTTCGTTACATCTACCGTTTGTACTGCAGGGGCGGATCGTGTTGCCACAGGCATCAACTACAAGGGATAGTTCACGTTGCACATTTACACCTTACGCTCTGTTAACCGCGAGGAACGTTCAGCTCGGCAGAATCGAGTAAGGAGAGTGCCGACCTCTTACCATTGTATGATGGATGATTCATCCATCTTAGTTATAAGATAACTATAACGCGTAGTCCAATTTCGTTGTGGACAAACGATGGGTCAAGCATCCCTAGACTATCAGGGGAGTGAGCCGAAAAATCGTCGACCACTCATTGGGCTCTACGCCTGCATTATCTGTGAACGCCATTTCAGCACCAAGCCTAAACTAAAACGGCATTACGCCAAAGCACACCGAGAAAGCATCCCAAACTACGGGGGAGACACTCCTACAACTTCCTAACCCACTTACAGTGGCGAAACGGGCGGAAAGCTTCTTTTCATGAATTCCAAGCTCCTCAGCCCCGTATTACTCACATCCCAGGGAAACCGCAAAATCAACCCCCCTTGACCCCAAAAGATGCACCACCCCCCTGGGGGTCCCTCCAAGCGTGCGCGCTGCTTCATGCACGAACGGTGGTGCGAGTTCTTAGGGAATACACTAACGCGAGAACGAAAATCGCCTCCAGCGCCTTGATTAGAAACGCGAACGGGACGAGCGGTTGCGGCGGAAGCCCGAAAGGAAGCACATCTGAGTCGACAAGAAGTAACTGAGGATGGGTAGAGTGGTGGGGGCGCTGGGATTTGAACCCAGGGCTTCGCGGTTGCGGTTTAGGCAACTCACGCGGGCCCAAGCCGCGTATCATAACCATGCTAGACTACGCCCCCAAGAAAGCTAAGCTAGCACGAGCCGCTATTGCGCATAGCTTGAGTAAAGAAGATTTCTAGGTTCCAGATTCAAAGTTTTATTGCATGCCATATTCTGAAAGAAGCTATCATAAAACGGCCCCCAACAGAGATGGGGTTACACCTGGGAATAAGCGGGATTTGGTCTATTCCTCGAAAGGCTTTTGAGCATAGAACTCAAGGCATACGGTTGGTGTGTTCTCCATTGATGGTTGAAGTCGAAGAACCGGTTGAAGTTGAATTTGTGACAGACACTGGCTCTTACGTTTATGTGTGCGAAGAGTGCGGTTGTGAGTTAACGGAGATTCCTTACTATAACCGGTTCTACTGCGCAAATTGTGGGCTGCACTACTAACCAGGCGTCTTCGAGAGTAAGCTTTGTTTAGTCATCGGAGACTGTGGTCGTGGCGCGCTTTGAATGCGAAACGACAGGATCAAAAGATGCGCTTTTCATCAGGCCACCAGTATAATTATCCTCGTACTCCTCCTAACTATTGTTCTGTCTTCCACAACACCAGCGATGGCATCTAGCGGGCTACCAAAATACATTGACGAATATGCGGTTCCGACGCCTGACTCTGCACCGCTCGCCATAACGGCCGACAAAAACGGGATCGTCTGGTTCACAGAATCAAACGCATCCAAACTGGGAAGGTTCGACCCGGCAACCGACACTTTCAAAGAATATCCAGTACCGGGAGTGGGTGACATGTGGGGCATAACCGTTGATCATGATGGTTACGTTTGGTTGACACAGTACGCTGGCAAGGGGTCCGTGAACCCAGGTGGGGCGATTGTCGGTGGAGGCCATGGGCGACTACTACGCTTCAATCCAAGAACCGGGAATTTCACAATTGTAGACATTGCCGCCAGTGGATCCTTCCCCTTCAGGCTCGTCACGGATGAAGCAGGTCGAGTATGGTTTACAGAGTTGCTTGGTAACAAGATAGGAGTTTACGATCCACTTTCAAATCGGCTTCAAGAATATGCTGTGCCCTCATACTTAGCAGGCCCCGCTGACCTAACCTTCGACAATCGAGGAAACCTGTGGTTCACGGAGGCGTATAATGAATCTGTGGCGGAGTTCGAGCCTGTGACGGAGAGTTTCGTCGAATATCACCTCTCAACAAATGATCCATCGCGTTTTATCTCATCACCCGTTGGAATCGCCATAGGACAAGATGGGAACGTTTGGTTCGCGGACCATGGCGGCAACTGGATAGCCGAATTCAATCCTGTTTCGAAGGCATTGAAGCGCTACCCGACGACGGCTCCTACAGGGTATTCGTATGGGATAGCGATACCAAATGGGTTGCTAATCGACGGGCAAAGAAAAGTATGGTTCGCCGAGCATTGGGGAAATCGGATTGGATACTTTGACCCGAGCACACGCACGATGGTCGAATTTCCGATTCCAACTGGGCCCATCAGTACTGCTCTTTGGATTGCGCAAGCCCCCGATGGCGACATATGGTTCACTGAGTGGAGCGCGAACAACATTGGAGTCTTGCACGCAGGTCCAATGGTGCCTTTCTCTCTTGCCGTTTCCGAATTTAATTTGAGCTTGGCCGCCGGGGAAGAGGCTAACCTCGCTATCTCAACAAAGGTTACTTCAGGAATTGCCGGTAATGGGACCTTTACTTATTCTTGGTCATCATACATGCCCAGCGAAGTTGGAGTGACCTTCTCTCCTAACCCATACCCTTCGCTTGGCCAAGAGTCTAAGCTAGGGCAAGCGGAGGTGAAGGTCTCAAACAGTGTGAACCCTGGCAATTATACGCTCGCAATTGGAATAGACGCTGGGACGGTCCGAGTGTCGCGTATGGTACAGGTCGATGTGACGCCAGCAAGTTCGGTTCCTAGTTCGGTTTCTGGATACCTAACTCTACTGGTCCTGATACCCTTGCTAGTGGTGGCTATCGCGGCGTGGTTCCTTCGCAAAAGGTTCAGCTCAAGTGTGCGAGATTAGGAATGATTGACTTTAAACCCACAATACTGTATTATTTCGGATGAGTGGTTTTCTTGGCGGCCTCGACTAAGCTCAATTCCTTCACCGAATCCGTTATTCGTGAAATGACGCGGCTCAGTGACCAGTACGGAGCCATCAACCTCAGCCAAGGCATGCCAGATTTTCCTCCTTCCCCAAAACTGACCGAAGCCGCAGTTGAAGCCATAAGACGAGGATCAAATCAGTATACTACTACATCGGGGCACGAGGGCCTCAGGCAAGCGGTCGCTAACAGGGTCAGGGAGTACAACGGGATTGAAGCCAATCCTGAAAAGAACATTACAATCACCTGCGGTTCAACCGAAGCCCTAGCAGCCGCTGTCTTCGGATTAACAAACTCAGGCGATCGCATAATCATCACCGATCCATTCTACGAGAACTACGTTCCCGACACGATTTTGGCGGGCTGCGAACCACTCTACGTCCCGTTCTCTGGAAGGGATCTAATGTTTGACGAAGAAGCCTTGAAGGACGCTATGGAGACGCATCCAAAACTCATCGTCCTAAACACACCAAACAACCCAACGGGAAAGGTCGCAGGCAAAGAGGAGTTGAAATTAATTGCGGATTTATGTCAAGAAAAGAAGACAATCGCAATTACAGACGAGATATACGAATACATAGTCTATGATGGGAAGAAACACGTGAGCTTGGCGTCTTTGGGCGGCATGCAAGAACAAACTGTAACGGTGAGTAGTGCCTCAAAGACGTACAGCGTCACAGGATGGAGAGTCGGTTGGGCCGTAGCGGAAGCAGGACTAACTGAGGCCCTCCGAAAGGTTCACGATTATTTCGCCATCTGCGCGCCGGCTCCATTGCAAGAGGCGCTTGTGACTGCCCTGAACTTCAAATCCTCGTACTATGAGAAGCTCAAAGAAGCATACGATGGAAAGCGAAGGATGATGATGAAAATCCTCGATGAGGCCGGACTACAATACCAGAGGCCAGAAGGCGCCTACTACATGCTAGTGAATGTTCCGGACGCATTCAAAGACGATAAAGAATTCAGCGATTATCTTCTGAAAGAAATCGGAGTAGCCGTTCTGCCAGCCAACGCTCTCTGCCACGACAAAGATCTGGGGCGAAAGAAAGTCCGCTTAGCCTACTGCAAGAAGGATTCAACCTTGCAAGAGGTTAGGCGCCGATTTAGGAAGCTCGCTGAGAAACCCAAATCCAAGCCCGCGGTTAGCACCAAATTGTAATCGCTGGCGATGGATCGAATGACTTCCGGGAAGGTCCTCAACACGTTGCAAGCGCTCTCTAAACTACCAAGTCCAGGGCCAGCTCCTGCGTTCACACAAGTTGATGTAACCCAGGCAATTCTAACGATCGGTGATGAAGGCCAGATTGGAAGAATTGAGCTTTCAAGGAGACTAGGAATCGGCGAGGGCACGATACGTACAATCATTAAGCATCTGATGCAAGCCAACATTATCGATATCGCGAAAGGTGGATGCGCGCTAACGAAGCGGGGAGTACAACTCTACAATTCATTGAGGTCGAAAGTTTCGAAGGTTTCCATAATAGATGCTAAGCAGCTCGCCCTCGACAAAGTCAGCGCAGCTGTCTTGATAAGACATGTAGGATACCAAGTGAAGAAAGGTATCGAGCAAAGAGACGCGGCCATACGTGCGGGTGCGACTGGAGCTTGTACGCTCATATTTCAAGGTCGACAATTCTTGATGCCAATGAGCGAAAATGAGAAGTGGGGTTTGAACAGTGATGATCGGCTCTCCGAAGACTTGAGAAAATCGTTTAGCCCTGGAGAGGGAGACGTTATTGTCTTGAGTAGCGCTCCGGACAGGGCCACCGCTCACCACGGTGCAATGGCAGCCGCTCTCACGTTGATTGAATGAATATCTTGCGGCCACAGGTTCGATGGCATAGTCTGGCCTTATCGGCCTTTGATGAACTCTTCGAGCATACGCCTTGCCGCATCGTCGGGGTATTGCTCCGGTGGCGATTTCATGAAGTATGCGGAAGGTGCCTTTAGCGCGCCACCGATGCCCCTATCCAATGCCAACTTCGCACACCTGATGGCATCGATTACGACGCCCGCGCTGTTCGGGGAATCCCAGACTTCCAGCTTGGTTTCGATATTCAGTGGGACGTTTCCGAACGTTGTCCCTTCCATGCGAATGTAGGCCCACTTGCGGTCGAGGAGCCAAGGCACATAATCGCTCGGGCCAATGTGAACATTGTCAGGGTTCATCTTATAGTCAAGTACCGAAGTAACCGCGCCTGTTTTGGAGATTTTCTTACTTTCCAGTCTCTCCCGTTCGAGCATATTGAGGAAGTCTGTGTTTCCGCCGACATTGAGCTGCATGGTGCGTTCAAGTTTGACCCCTCGGTCCTTGAACAGTTGAGTAAGAACCCGGTGAAGAATCGTAGCGCCAACCTGTGACTTTATGTCGTCTCCGATTATTGGAAGGCCGCGTTTCTCAAACACTTGCTGCCAACGCTTCTCCCGCGCGATAAAGACTGGGATGCAGTTGACGACTGCACATCCCGCGTCTAGTGCCTGTTCCACATACCATTTCGTCCCAAACTCACTTCCAACGGGAAGATAGTTGAGGAGGACGTTCGTTTTCGTTTCCTTCAAGACATGGGAAACGTCTACCGTGTGAGAAGGGTGCTTCTCTATGACTTTGCTGAGGTATTTTCCAAGGCCATCATGTGTCATCCCCCTTTGGACCTCAACGCCGAGCTTCGGAACGTTACTGAACTTGATCGTATTGTTGGGTTTAGTGTAAATCGCCTCGGCTAAGTCCTTTCCAACCTTGTTCTTGTCGATATCAAAGGCGGCAGTGAAAGTTACATCACGAACGTGGTATCCTCCCAACCTAACGTGCATTAATCCCGGAATGAATTCATCTTCCTTGGCATCCTTGTAGAATTCTACGCCCTGAACTAACGAGGATGCACAGTTGCCTACTCCGACGATTGCAACGCGAATTTTTCCCATTGTGCCTGCTTCCCAGCTGTATTTGTAGCTCTTGAAATTGCTGAGGTCATATGTAAAGGGCTAGTTGGCGGTGTTGAAACACTCCGGAAGAAGTTGTGAAGGCGACTCAGTCCTAGGATTATGCAGAAATCATATTGGCGTTCAGGGGTTCAATAGTCCTATAGTCATATTGGTGGGTTAAGGATTGAAGAGGGAAGAACAAGTATTTCCCTCTTTTATGACATGGCTGAGTTCTGCAAGGAACGGCATCGTTTCCTCAATTACTTGCGGCCTTTGCCTTGGGGAGCATCGTTTTGGCAACCAAAACGTATGCACAATAGCCTATGATGACCGCGATGAACTGGTCGATGAACGCTGAGTAGCCTGCCTCGGTCATCGATATGCCTGAATTCAATGGCAATAGGAAGGTTAGCCAAAGCGAGGTTATGATTACGTAGGCTATGCAACCTGCAAGAGTACTGAATTTGCGGGTGTAATAGATTATCAGTAGACCGATGAACGAGAACAGCGGGGATAGAGATGCGATCGGTGATGCTTGCACACCAAGGTTTGCTATGAATTGGCCGAGCGTCAATCCGAAAACAGCTGGCATACCGAAAATGGCAACAAAAGCGCTTGGTATTTCTCCGATCCTAATCTGATATGCGAGTAATGGAATCTTCGGAAGCCCCAGAGTGCCTGCAGCGTAGATAGCGGTGAAAATTACGAATCTCCCGAAGTCCTCTAACTTCAACCTAAGAGTCGACTCCCCTGCCACATCAATGCGAAGAGGACGAGCCAGATTATGTGCACAAAATGCCAGTAGGTTGAGGTAGCCTCAACAAAGCCATGGTTCTTCGGCGAATATTGTCCCATGAACGCACGAATGTCAGTATAGAGATATGCGATTACGCCCGCGACTACGTGTGCCCCGTGAATTCCTGTTAACAGAAAGAAAGTTGCTCCGAAGAATCCGCTTGCCGGGGTTAGGATGTTGTTGAGTATCAGGTGCGGCCATTCGAAGCCGAATTGCAGAATAGGGAAAAGGCTCCCTAGAATTGTGGTTCCAACAATTCCAGCTCTGAAGGCTCTCTGCTTGCCCCGCTTCAGCTGCCAAACCGCCCATTCCACAAGAACGCTGCTTGAGATCAATATGAGTGTCTGGATGCGTGCGATGAAGTCGTCCAAGATTGGTGCCCCAGCAGGTGGCCAGAAGGGGAATTGCAATCTTATGGCGAAATACATTCCAAACGCCCCTCCAAAAAGAAGAAGCTCCGTCAGAATGATGATTTGGATAGTCAGGCTAACGTCGACCGGGAACGGCCCGAGGACCGTGTCTTGCGGGAGCCGAGGCAGAGATTTGCGAAGAGCAGAGGCCCAGTTCTTAGTCTCGCTGTAAAGAAATCCCCCCAGAACCGCACCGAATGATAACATCATCAGGATCCCCGCTAACAAGACCACGTGTTTGAATAGGAAGAAGAGGCCAGTAAGTGCTACCCCAGTCGCAAGGGCGATGAGTACCGGCCAGGCGCTGTGTTCCAAATATTCTGGGGCATGTCCTTCTGGTTGAGCCCGCAAGGCCTCTGAGTCGGTTCCCATTTTCATGAGCCCTCCGCCCAGCTGCATGAAATATAAATTTTCGGTAAGGGCTTGCCGAATCAATTTAGTCCGCTTAACTCGTATTCTTATTAGCTACTCTCCACTTTTTGCAAAGCTCGAATATCCTTGGTTTCCCGCCGGATCTATGAGCTTCTTGGCTTCGCCTGCGGCTTTGTTTTAATTGACTACGGGTTCAGTTTCGTTGCCGCGGGTTTCCCAGGCGCACGGCAGCTTACTTCGCAATTCCTCGGCGCCAACCTCATTACTGGAGGGTCGGTTGCAGTTTTCGCTTCGCTGTATTATCTGCTAAGACCTGTTTCAGTAGCGCCGCCAACAGGGGCCCCGTCTACTTTGACACGGCCGGATGTGGGTGTCGAGACGATTGTGGAAGAAGAAACACCTCCGAAATCAGGCTTCTACAGAAACATCGAGTATATTGGATATTTCTTCACAGCTCTCGGCCTTTTTTCTGCCGCAGACCTAGTCCTTCAAGTATTCATTCGCTCAACATACAACGAAGGACGCTGGTGGGTTGAAGTACTGCTCGCAACCTTCGGCGTACTATCATACACAATATTCGGTTCAATAGGCCGGCTTGGTTCACAAGAGGAAGCCAAATTGTCCGTTCCCCTCGCCCAGCCCAAACTCTACCAAGAAAATGTAACGTCGCCCGTAACGGCCCCTACTGCACCAAGCCCGACATTATCGGAGTCCTTCGAAATGAAAGTGGGAGACTTTGCGAGGTTGTCAAGCGGTGAATATGAGCGTCATCTGTCCGACGAGATCTACGACATGTTCCGAATGGAACGAGAAGGCGTTACAGCTTGGAGAGAGGATAGGAAGGGAATGCGCTCAGTGTATTTGACGGGACCATATGAGTTGAGCAGGAAGCTCCTCGAAGACAATGTTAGGAACGGCGTAGATGTGGGGATTGGGATTTTGCATCTCTCAATCGATTCAATGAGAGAGTTGCTGGCCTTACTGGCAAGCTCAGCGGAAAGCGTTCCTTCCGCTTCGAGCTAGGCTCAGCTACCTAGTCAAGACCGCACGCAGAATAACCGAAACCACAGCGATTGCTGTTATCGTAAATGCGATCACGACAACTTGCTCCTTAGTCATGAAGCAACGGTCCCTCTTGAGTCGAATAACATTGCGGTGACAGTTGTTGTCAACGCGCTAGCGAACACTAACGTCGCCACAGCAAGGTGCGCCGTGACAGCTGCCGGAAGTGTCCTTGTGTCTACCGTTATCATCCCGAGAATAATCTGACAGAGTAGCAAACCGAAAGTAAGGGTCGAAAGTTTTGTTAGCTTGCTGGGCCAGCGGTACTTGCTCCAAGCAAAGAGCAGCGTCGCTACGACTAAGACAGTAACGACAATCGTCCAAACTCTATGTGTGAACTCGATTAGCACGCTAAGCGTGAGCGCGGGAACCACTTGGCCTCTGCATAAGGGCCAATCGGGGCATGCTAGTCCGGAGCCAGTGGAAGACACAATTCCGCCAATCACGATCAGGATGTACACGGAGACTGCTGTTGCTAGCGATAAACCGCGAAAGGGTGTGAGCTTCAAGGCCATGGATCCCCGGTTACTTGTGGCCCGCGAAGCCAACTGAAAACCAGATTAACGACCATAATGATTACGCCTATTCCTATAAGAAAACCCGATACGCTAGCTAGAAGGTTCGGCGTTGCGTATTGGATTGGGTAAGTGTACCACCGCCGGGGCATTCCCTCCAACCCGAGAAGCAACATCATTGAGAAGAGCATGTAAATGCCGACTTCCGTTATGACGAATTGAATGTTCCCCCAACGCTCGTTATACATTCTCCCCGACATGTAGGGGAAGTAAAAGTACAATGCGGCGAAAATGGCCTGAGTTGAAGCGCCCAAGAGCATCAAGTGAATGTGGCCGACAACCCAGTAGGTGTCATGAAGTAAGTAGTCCACCGGGATCGCTGCTTGAAAGACGCCTGTGGCACCGGCGAAGAAGAAAGTAGAGATAAATGCTATGGCATATTTCATCGGCACCTTGAGACTGATACGTCCTCCCAGCATGGTACCGATCCAGTTGAACACCTTGATTCCAGAGGGGACGGCAATAGCGAGAGTCATTGCCATGAAGGGGAATCTAGCAGTTATCGATAATCCCGATGTGAACATGTGGTGCGCCCACACGCCGAACCCGAAAACACCTATCATTATTCCGGACCCGGCGACCATTCCATAGCCGAATATTTTCTTGTGGCACATTATTGGTATAATTTCGGATATGAGGCCGAATGCGGGAATTATCATTATGTATACTTCGGGGTGGCCGAAGAACCAGAACATGTGTTGCCACAAAAGTGGATCACCACCTAATTTAGGTAGGAAAAATCCTGTTCCCAAGTTTCGGTCGGAAAGAAGCATAACCAACGCGGCTGAGAGGACGGGGGTCGCACCAATAACCAAGAAGGAGTTTACCAGAATCATCCAAACGAAAAGCGACATATTTCTGAACATAACGCCGGGGCCGCGGAGCCTGTAGATTGTTACTATGAAATTTATGGCACCCAACATCGACGAGACGCCTAGCACAATGAGGCCCAGAAGCCAGAGATCAATTCCGTAACCAGGGGAATAAACTGACAGAGGTGCGTAGCCGCTCCACCCAGCGTCAGGCAATCCGGCCCAGATCAGAGCACCGCCGACGGGAAGCAGCCAGTAGCTAAGAGCGTTCAACCTGGGGAAGTACATGTCCTTAGCACCGATTAGTTTGGGCACCAAGTAGTTTCCGAAGCCTACGAGGCAGGGGATTACCCAAAGGAAAATCATCGTTGTGCCGTGGGTTGTGAAGAGGCTGTCGTATATCTCAGGTGTTACAACCGCGTTTCCTGGTTCGGCCAGTTGGGTTCTGATGAGCAGCGCCGCGACGCCGCCTAGGAGAAAGAAGAAGAATGAAGTGCAAATGTATAGAATCCCAATGTCCGTGTGGTGTGTTGTTGTGAGAATTCCTTTCAAGCTTAAATAGAATGCTGGTGTTTGTTTCGGTTTCTCTTCAACCACTTCCTGCAAAGTTCGCTACACTCCGTTATGCAACTGCGACTAGTTGGCCTATCATGGTGTAGTGTCCCGTGCCACAAAACTGGGTACATTCAATAAGGTACTGCCCAGGGCTGTCTGCTCTCAGCCAGTAATGGTTATCGTGTCCCGGGATGGCATCAATGTGGACTCCCAACTGCGGGATGAAGAAGCTGTGTGCAACATCGTCAGAAACTATCTCTAAGTCTACTACTTGTCCGGCCTTAACATAGAGTGTGTTCTGTATGGAGGTTCCATTGGGGTATTCAATGGTTGTTCCGTTGGGGAAGGTGATCGAGCTACCGGGCGCATATTGAAACGTCCAATAGAATTGGCGCGCGATAACCTTCACGTGAAGTGCTCCTTCCTGCTGAGGGGGAGTGTCCACTGCTATCAGCGAAATACCGGCGATCACACCTATGTAGGCTAGGACCGCTGAAGTGATAATGATTGAGAGAATTTCTATGGCATGTGTTTTCGAAACCATTACTTCTCACCAGCCTGATGCGGTTTCTCTCTGAACCTGATAATGGCGTAGAACAGAAGGCCAAATACTACTATGCCTACGATTATTCCTATTATCAGAATCTGGTTAAACAGCGCCCTTTCCGTCTCAACTTGCGAGGACTGAGCGAAAGCGAATGGTATCGAGAAGTAGAAGAGGCACAGTCCGACTAAGGCAGACAGTTTGGGCGCGACACGTAGCACGAATGATTGCAATACAGATTACCACGGTAATTTTGAGCTGTGCAAATCTCTTGTACTGATATTTATGTTTGGATGTTACAGGTTCTGTTCTGTCTTCGGGACTTTTTACGTGTGTTAACAGTCGGGACTCAAGGCTGTGCGGTGGGTTATGCTTGCACAAAATGACGCTGTATAGGATTCCCTTTATGCTCGTTGCCATTCTAACAAAATCCTCATTTTCGTCGATGAATCCGTCAGCAATCCAGTCAAGGTAAATTTCTGCTGTGCCTCTGATTGGAATATGACACTTATGAGTGCCTACTTGTTCAGAGGTTAAGAATGCTCGACACCGAGGGCACCTTCCAACATTTTCGACATCACTCATGCGGCTCACCACCCTCTTCAACATCACCCGGCAAATCGCGTGCTTCGTCTGGATTTCCATTATGCGCTCTTATGTAAGTCTCAAGTTGTCTGGTCCAATGTTGAGCATCTCGCAATTTCTTCTGTAATACTTCGTTTTGCGCTGTAAGTTCTATCTTTGTGGCTCGAAGGTCTTCCAACTCTTTGCCAAAGCCTTCATCCACTCTATGCTCCGCAAGGGCTTGATAGTATAGCCTGTTAAATTCAGTAGTTACTTGGCGGAGACTGAGTACGGATTGCATCACCGAATTCTTCGCTTCTATCGCTTCTATTGAGTCCGAGTTTTTTGGATATTGCTCATAGGTTCGTGCTCGCATCTTGACAACATGGTTGAGACGGAGATATTCTTTCACGGCGTTGGCAAAATTAAATGGTAACTCGTCTAAACTCGGACCTGATAAGAAATCCGCAAGTTTGCCTAATCGGGTACGTGATTCCTCTTCGTCAAGGATTCTCAGTTTCTGAGTGGTGTACTTTTCGGCTATTGGGTCTAAGAGTTTACGTTCTTCTTCGGAAGGTAACAGGTCACGCCATTCTTCTTCAGACATTGTTTTCACTTGTGTTTCTTGAACGGCTTCTCAAATGATGGCGCGGTCTTTGCTTTTCGGACTATGGCGATTCTTTCTCCGGTTTCGTTGTTTTCCATTGTCCATAGGAGTTTGTCGCCAGCTTGTATGTTCAAGTAGGCAACGATTCCTTCTGGAACGGTTGCCCTGAGTGACTTCGTTCCTATCTTGGCTACTCCGACGGTGCTGTCTAAGCTCATGGCTAGACCGTTAACTTCGACCTGTATAAATCTACCGTTTGAACGGTGCTGGAACGGCGGCCGGACGATAGATACTTATATCACATATGGATGATAGATAGAACGGTAGATATCACATGGCCTTACAAACACGCCAGTTGCGAGGTAAAGCGATTGCCGAGAAAGACAGCCAAGTTCTACGCTTTGATGACTGCCTCTACAAAGTAGCCTCACAATCTGGCAAAGGATTCTATAAGATAACCCGCAGCAGCAAGTTCGGCGCAGAGTGGATATGCCTCTGCCCCGACTTCACATATCGCCAAGTCAAATGCAAACACATATGGGCAGTTGAATTTTCACTCGCCGTAAGAAACACAGTAAAGGAAAACGTAGTAATTCCAAATATCAGCCTAACCGTTTGCCCCAACTGCGGTTCCAAGGCACTAATCAAGAGAGGACTACGCCACAACCGATATGGCGACCTACAACGGTTCCTATGCAAGAACTGTGAGAAAAGATTCACCCAGAACTACGGCTTCGAAAAGTTGCAAGCGAACCCACAGGCCGTAACAACAGCCATGCAACTATACTTCTCAGGCGAATCACTACGGAATGTTCAGAAATTCTTGAAGTTGCAAGGGATAGCAGTTAGCCATGTCACTGTTTACAAATGGATTGGAAAATACGTGAAACTCATGGATTCATACCTCTCAAAAATCACCCCGCAAGTCAGCGATACTTGGCGAGCAGACGAACTATACCTCAAGGTCAAAGGCGACATGAAGTACCTGTTTGCTGTCCTAGACGATGAAACTCGGTTCTGGATAGCGCGAGAGGTCGCAGACACGAAATACGCTCACGATGCACGCCAACTATTCCGAGCCGCTAAAGTGGTAGCAGGGAAGAAACCTAAGACACTCATTACGGACGGGTTGCGCACCTACCAAGAAGCGTACACGAAAGAATATTGGACTCGTGATACGGGTGATAGGACAGTTCACATTCGGAATATCGCATTCAAGAATCAGCACAATAACAACAAGATGGAACGCTTCAACGGAGAAATCCGCGACCGCGAGAAGATTGTTCGAGGAGTCAAGAAAGCAGACAGCCCACTACTGAAAGGCTACCAAATCTACCACAACTACATACGCCCCCACATGGGACTGGATGGACAAACACCAGCCGACAAAGTAGGCATTTCAGTTGAGGGAGAAGATAAATGGCTAACACTGATTCAAAACGCGGCAGACCGAAAACGCGGAGAACCTCCAAAAGCCGAAAATAGATAGAGAGCCTCATCTAATTGTATGGACATAACAGAACTTCTGAATGACGTAGCGCATTGGTTTATCAACAATTTAGGGACTTTTGTCTTCATTGTTGTAACCTCACTTCTCACTTTTCTTGCGTCGTGGTATACGGCTCGATATTCTTGGAAGGCCCAAAAAGCGGATGAAAGACGGGAGAAAGTCTACGCGCCTCTGTATGACGAATTACGCAATCTGAAAACGAACCTATCAGCGTACGGCTTCTTCGATATTATAGAATACTCCCAAATCCGTTCCGCACATTTGCTTTACTTGGTTCCTGAAAACCTCGAAACGCAAATACATGAACTCTACGATCAGAGGTTGCGACTTCTCAGTTCGATAAAGACAGAACTTTATCCAAAATACGTGGAAGCAATCCTCAATAAACTAAACCAATCGTTTTCAACTCCTTTTGCTTTCAACAATGAGGGCGCCAAGAATTTTGCTAATGACCTTGCCTTGTGCATTTTTGAGGGCAAGATAGTTCCCCGATTGAAGAACCGTATAGAGGCAGTTTTTCCGACTCTAAAGAAAGAGTTTCCAATGGAAGAGGTAACGCTGGGTGAATTCTTCGCTAACATGCTTGAACATGCCTCTAAAGACGAAGACCAAAAGAAATTGGCTAGTCTAGAGAGAGAAGCAGTTCGACTTATCGAGTCTATCCAAAACGCAATAAAGGTCGACTTGAAAAACCAATACTAATGCTCTCTCAACCGAAAGGTAACAACGGGCAAAACAGCTGGAAAAAGTCTCCCGTTAGAGCCTTTCAACCGCAGAGGTAACACCACCGATTATTAGCCACCAAGCCACCAAACGGTGACAGCCTAGGCGACCAAACAAGGACTTGACACCAATGGTTGACGATTATCCAAGCTGCAAGCTAAGTCCCGACACTTAACAGGAGGCATAGAGTCCCTAAGAATTAACAGAACCATGTTACACGTTTTGCTGATGAAACTCCTGCTTAGAATCGACGAGCGCCGGAAGAGATCTAAAGACAGCGTTAAGATTCCGGCGCTTAGTTAGGTTTCGAGGGCGGAATCCTACGGCAACGGTCAAAGAGACTAGACGAAGAACAGAAGAAATTGAGCGCATAGTCCCGTTAGGGTTAACCTCGAACGAAGCTAAGGGTTGGTACCTTCGCGCCGTGTTGATGCCGTGGCTTCTTAGAGGCGTTCTTGCGATCGGCACGGCGTCCGTGATTATTCTTTCTATGATTACGCCACTTGGCGCATATTTGGAGTCAACTTTGACCTTGAATATGGCTCATGGTTTTCTTTACATCGCTACAGGTTTTCTTATTTCGTACGGTGTCGATTCGCTGGTCTTTGTAGCGTCCGCATTTCATAGGAAAGTCGCCGAAATCTACCGCCATCTTCTGACGGCGAATTCCGTATTCAACAAATGGGGCATTGCCGCCTTCGTTACGGCTTCTCTCTTGACAGCCTACTGGTATCTTCCAGCCAATTTCGACGCAGCGGTGCTGAGCGTAATGGTTCACTTTGAAATGCATGTCACATTATTCGTCGTAGGCGGTCTGGTATTTGGGGGGTCAAGGGGGTTGACGAAAAGAGCGCGGCAACTTGCGCCAATAGTCCTCGGAAAGGCGATGGGCCTCTACGGCGCTATCCTTCTCCTCACTCCTATCCACATATACTCCATGTACCCCGCACCTGAGCAGGCTGAAGCGGGCGTCGTCATGGAGGTCTTAATGCTCATGTTGGATCTTACTGTTCTGCCCATTTGGTTGTACAATTACTTTGGCAAGAGTCCAGTAAGCTTAGAAAGACAGCCATGAATTCTTTAGCAATCACTTGGTTAGTTCTAAGAGGAGAAGATTCACATTGGCTTACGAGTTCGTTGAAGCTTTTTCTTCGGTCTTCCCTAAGATTCGTATTACCCAAATTCTCGCAATTCTGGGAATACTAATAGACCTAGCGTGGAGGCTGGCAAGTCACAATTTAGTATACCCTTCATTCATCGACATTCCCGCCACTCTCTTGGTCGGCTTCTATTTAGGGAAACGACCTAAAGTGGTTAGGACAGATGAAGACAGAAAGTCGAAATGGATTCGACTCTCCTGACTTCGGATTATCAGCCTTTGTTTCAGGGCGAAATGCCCGTCATTAGATAGAGGCCAACAATCGCGGCTAGAACTATTGAAGCAACAACGACCATGATGACACCGAATCGGAGGCCTTCATGTCTCGGTTGGAGGAACTTGATGTCGGGATACGCTTTCAGAATCGCCTGGCATAACAGCAGTGAAATAACGGCCCCAGACAAGACTTGAATAGAATTTATCGTGGCAAGTTCCGCGAAAGCCGCGCCAATCCCGTACAGTGGGGTTTCAACAGAAAAATAGCCAACCAGCATCGCTACAGCTCCCGCCGCGACCCCTGCCACTTTGAGTGGGAATCTTCGATTGTTCCCTATCAGGCCTGTGAGGAACCCTTCCGTTCCTTTGATTAAAAGTGTCAACGGTGAGAAGTACGCATAGCCTAAGAGAATGTCAGAAATTGCTGAGCCAACGCCACCTGCAAAGCCCCCGAGCCTTGCTCCAAATAGCAAGCCAGCGAGCATGACCATTGCATCACCCAAGTTGAAGTAGCCTCGGGTGGGTGGAAATGGGATGCTCAGAACCATGGTTACAGCAGCCGTTGCAGCGGTCATAACGGCGGTAAGCGCTACCTCCCTAGGTCGCGGCGACCTACTACCCAACACTGATCCTCTCACTAGTTACTGGCTTCTCAAGTTGAATAAAACTTCGTCCTTTATGCCACAAAGCTTAGGGACCTGGGTCACTTCAGCAGATTTTTGACCCAAGCGGATAGGTCTCGAACTGTTTCTCTGCTAACCTCATGCCCCATAGGATATTCTTGATACTCCACGCATGCTCCGGCTTTTTTCAGCAGCTCTGCGGATTCGCGCGCTAAACGAACTGGTATGATTTGATCGTAAGTCCCATGGGAGACAAAAATGGAAAACCCTCTAAGATTCTCTGAGACGAGAGGTAAGCCAGACCTTTGTGGAATGTAGCCGCTTAAGGCTGCGACTCCGAAAAACGCGGCTGGGTTCAACAAGGCTACCGAATACGCCATCACAGTCCCCTGACTGAAACCTAGCAAGATGACACGCTCAGGATCCACAGGGTAACCTGCCCTAATCTCGTCCATGAACCGACGCAGAAGGCCAAGGCTCGCACCAAAGCTCTGCGCGTTCGGCACTCCTTCCTGGCTCAGGTCGTACCAAGTGAAGCCTCCGCCAAATTCGAAGGGCGCGGGTGCACGTGGGGAGATCAAAAGTGTGTCACTCAAACCTAGCGAATGCACGAGAGGTATCAAATCCTTCTCGTCAGTTCCTCGGCCATGCAGTGCCACAACGGTCGCATACTTCGCGGCCTTCGTTGGAGGATAGAAGACGGCGTGTTCAAGCGACGCTAATATCGGTGAGTCCCCTTTCATCTACGTCCGACCCATCTGGAAAAGTTGTTATCACACACTGTGGGTCATCTAGTTCCGTTGAGTGTTATGAAGCTTCAGCCCTTTGAAATGGAGCGTTGGCAATCTACGTGGGAGAATCAAGTCGAATACAATCTCTCGGAAAGCGGCGTCCATCCGCTGAAACTTGTCGAAGTGCTGGACGGCGACACGTCCGATATGCTCAAACAACCTTTGGGGTACAGTCAAACGAATGGAACGGAGGAACTGAGAAAGACAATCGCGGCAACATACTCGAAAGCGTCTCCTGATGACTTGTTGGTGACGAATGGTAGCTCTGAGGCGATCTTCGTCACCCTCTGGTCCTTCCTGAAGCGAGGCTCTGAGGTTGTTGCGATGCTTCCGAACTACATGCAAGTCTGGGGCTTGGCCAAAACAATGCAAGCCAAGGTCAAGCCGTTTTGGCTCAAGGAAGACGCAGGTCAATGGTCAGTCGATCTAAGAGCTCTAAGAAAAATCGTGAGGAAGAGGACAAAGCTGGTCGCCATCTGCAACCCAAACAACCCGACTGGCGCTGTTCTCGATGAGGAGGCTGTCGAAGGTATTTGCGAGGTCGCGAAGCGGGCGGGTGCGTGGATCCTCTCCGATGAGGTGTACCATGGCGCTGAACTATCGGGCTTGGAGACTCCAACGTTTTGGGGCAAGTACGATAAGGTCATAGTAACTAACGGATTGTCGAAGGCCTACGGCCTACCAGGACTCAGGATTGGCTGGGCATTGTCGGGTAAAGAATTGGCGACGAAACTCTGGTCTTACCATGACTATACAACCATCGGTCCGAGCGCTTTAAGCGATTTCATCGCAAGGAAGGCCTTGCGACCTGATATGCGAGCAAAGATCCTAGGACGGACGCGAGAGATACTCCGTTCGAATCTGCCAATTCTGACGAGTTGGGTTGACAAACATCACGATTACTTATCGTTCATTGCGCCCAAGGCCGGAGCTATCGCATACATTAAGTATTTTCTTAAAATCAGCTCGACCCGGCTCGCGGAGCGACTTTTGCGGGAGAAGAGCACTTTGGTAGTGCCGGGCGACCAGTTCGGGATGGACCATTATCTGCGAATAGGCTACGGCTGTGAGCAGGAGCGTTTGCTTTCAGGCTTGGAACGCGTCGGAGACGTGCTTTCAACACTTTCCAAGGTGTCCTCCTAGGTTGCCAAACCTCGCCGGCGATTTAGGGGGAGAATTGACCGAAAGGTTTCAATTGGAGAAGAACGAATTCGCGTCATCAATTGTGAAGTATAGATTATGAGTCAACAGACAACGCACGTAAAACTAAGGTGTATGGAGTGCAAAGCCAAATTCGATAGCAAATATGATGCCTTCGACACGTCGGTGATAACAAATGTTGGGCAAATCCTAGAGAACTTCATCTTCTGCCAGAAAATCGGGAAACGGGGATGCGGGAAACGGGTTTCAGTCGTAGTTGTCGATATTAGATAGAGCCCCTGGCAACCGAAACTTCTCTCTTCGGTTTGAGTAAGATTTCTAAAGGCTTTACTTGTTCCATTCGGCGTGGAATTCGCATAGGCAAACGTATCCTAGTCCTCGGCGGCGGTTTTGGCGGCCTAGCGGCGGCTGACAAACTTCGAAAAGGCCTCAGCTCCGAGCACACAGTAACCTTGGTTGACAAGCAACCGCTCTTTTTCATGGGCCTTACAAAACTCTGGATACTGAGCGGCAGTAGGCAAGTGGGCCAGAATCCCGGTAATAGGACTCTGTTGGCGAAGCGTAGGATCAATTTCGTCGAGGGTGAAGTGAGCGCAATTGACGTTCAAAACCTTGAGGTTCGAGTAGGACCCGAGCGCTTCGCCTATGACTACCTGATCATTGCATTGGGGGCCGACTATTCGCTCGGCTGGCCAAAAGGCTTCGCTAGGTATGCTAAGAACATGTATACCGAGAGCGGTTGCGCGGAGATTAGGGATCTGCTCCGTTCACTGAGAGGAGGGACGTTGACTGTGCTTGTTTGCGGGTTGCCATTCAAGTGTCCCCCAGCACCTTACGAGGCATCAATGATCATAGACGATGTCCTAAGAAAAAATGGGATCAGGGACAAAGTGAAAATGCAAATTGTAACACCTGAGGCTCACCCACTCGGTATTCTCGGTACTGAAGCCGGAAAGAGGGTAACCACGCTCCTCGCAAGTCGAGAAATCGCCTACTATCCCTCGCAAAAGGTGAAAGAAATTCGACAAAAGAGTATCCTAACCGAAGAAGGAAATGAGATCCTACACGATGCGATTTTCGCGATCCCCATACATGTAGCCCCCTCAGTGCTGAAGGATTCTAGACTATTGGACGAGTCCGGATGGATTTCCGTAGATTCAGCCACGTTAGCGATGGAGATTTCGAATGTTTATGCGGTCGGTGACTGCGCGGCCGCCAAGACGCCCAAAGGGGCCATGCTTCCTAGGGCGGGCGTCTTAGCAGAAGAGCAAGGAAAGGTTGTGGCGCAGAACATCATTAACGAAATCCAAGGCGCTGAAAAATCAGCCGCCTTTGATGGCCAAGGAGTTTGCTTTATGGAAGTCGGAGATGGAAGAGCTGCACCCGTTCGCGCGCATTTCTATGCCCAGCCTAATCCGAAATGGGAATTCGAGCCCCCAAGTGAGGATGGGTATCGCCAGAAGCAAAATTTCTTGGAAGACCGAATGAGAGCCTGGTTCGGCTAGAAACTCATCGTAATCCAGAATAGAGTCTCCCCAATCAGTCCCACGTAGGACGCGAGGCATTTGCAGTCGAAAGCCCCAGGCCTAATCTTCGGCGCACTTTGTATAATTTGGGGTAGCACGTGGGTTGGAATAAAGATTGGTTTAGAATTTCTGCCACCATTCCTCTTTGCGGGACTTCGCTTTGTAATCTCAACCACCGCACTCATTCTCTTGGCGAAGATACTTCATGCTCGTATTCCTAGAGATCGTGCCTCTTGGATTTTGATGCTGTTTCTAGGTATCTTCCAGATTACCTTGCCCTATGGCCTAGTCTTTTGGGGCGAAGAATATGTTTCATCGGGTTTGTCAGCCGTTTTATTCGCTACCTTGCCCTTCTTTGTTGCAATCCTCGCACATATCTTGACGGAGGAGAAACTTACTGGAATCAGAGTCGGTGGCATAATACTGTCCTTTTGTGGCTTGATAGCAATTTTCTGGAAGGATCTTACGGCACTCCAGAACCTTGCAACTCAATACTCTGTTCTTGGAAGCCTGGCGATCGTTGGAAGCGCTGCTTCCGGCGGGCTGGCCTATGTCGTAGCCAAGAAGCACGCGGGAGGAGTTGATCCCGTTGCCAACGTTCTGGTTCAAAATTCCATTGGCGCCGCTGCTCTCCTGTCCTTTGGCTTAGTTACCGAATCTAAGGCTTCGCTCAACTTCACGTTCTCCGCATTCTTGGCCGTCCTCTACTTGGGCGTGGTGGGTTCCGCATTCGGATTCATCGGATTATACTGGCTTCTGAAAAGAGCTAGTGCCACCCACGTTTCCATGGTCACTTTTCTAAACCCCATAGTTGCATTGCTACTCGGTTGGGTCGTGCTGCAAGAAGTTCCCGAGCCGAATATTGGAATTGGCGCTGCTTTGATTTTGGCCGGCCTCTACATGACCCTAAAGCCACCAGGCCGATACGTTTGAAGCATTATTCTCGTTGCGATCGCTTCTGGTTTTCACGTCCTAAGGAGTGATTGAGTGTCAAGATTTACGGAGACGGGGGTTCTCGTGCTGTGCCAACGAAGCTAAGGGGATATGATGTCCCTAGTTTGAATTGGTGAAGAAAATCTTCGCGTGAACGGATGGTCATACGCGGTGGTTGATTGAACCGACCTACGTACGAGAGTCTACGCCATCGGGAAGGCGAACGTGAGGAAGTAGAACTTGTCGCCGAGAGATATGTGGTGGGCTGCAATGAAGCCAGCGTTGACCTCTAGGACGTACATTGCCTTAACTGGTGGTGTGAAGACTTGGCAGAAAGTTGGGCTGCATGGCTGCAAGTTCTGCTCGAAGAAAACGGCCTGCCTACTGGAATCGAACCAGATCATGTCCAACGGAAACTTCATCTCAATCATCCAGAAGCTCCAATAATCCTCGCTTTGAAATACGAAGAGCATCCCGTGATCTGGAGCCATCGAATCTCGTCCCGACAGGCCCTGCTGCTGCTCAGCCGGAGTTGTCGCTAAATCAATATTGAGGACGACCCCGTCAATGCTTATTCGATTGGAAGCCCACTGTTGGAAAACAAAATATCCAGCAGAGACGGCTAGGATGAAGATGGTTACCGCGACCGCGATTACGACTTTATTCAACGATGAGACGCCACCTCAATTGTAAATTAGCGTAGGTGAAGTGTGTTCGCTTTGCCGAAGGTCGGCTGAGGGCATGGGTGGGTCTGACTGGATCAAGCCGTCGAATCGCGTTAGCCTTTCTTTGCCCCTAAGTAGAAGCCTAAGCTGAAGCTTCCCCCAATGGGCAAGATTTGGCCTACGAATGCAAGGGAGCCGACAAGGCCGGCTATAACGCCAGCGAAACCATTCCCCACGGCGCTGGAGAACGCGTTGAAGTTGACCGATATGACCCCAATGGAGGCCAGCCAGGTCAGGGCGAGCATAAAGAGGCCTGAAACTAATGCAAGGATTTTGAGAATGATCGTGGCGACCTTCTTCAGACCATAGCCTAAAAGGAACCCCAAGGTTCCGCCAAACCCAATCTGAGTCATGAATAGGGTCGCAAGCCCGTTAGTATCCACAGTCCACACACGCAAATAAGGGCGGTTTGATTCTGAGGCATTAAATGTTCGACACGGGTGCCAGCATAAATCGCTGGCTGGTCCATTGGATTTGAACATACTCGTCGAAAAATAGGAAATCACATCGAAAAGATTGAGGTTGCTTTGATGCATGGCACCGCTTCCCTCACAATATTCTTACTTGCCGCGCTCGCACTGAATATTTCCCCTAGCCCAGACATGCAGTACATGATCTCCCGCAGCCTAGAAAATGGAAGGAGGCAGTGAGACGTGAATTATGTTGGGCTGGATTTGGCCGGATCCCCAAACCGTCCGACGGGCGGTTGTGTGATTGATGGAAAAATGAAGGTGAAATGTGTTATCCTCTATGGCGACGATGAGATTCTCGCATTTGTACGTAAAAGCGGGGCCAAGTACGTTGGGGTTGATGCACCGCTCGCGCTGCCCAAGGGCCGCCATTGTCTTGGAGAGCATTGTCGCGGTCGCGAGCACTTTCGAGCCTGTGACAGAGTTCTAACCCGGATGGGAATCAAATTCTTTCCGATAACAATCGGGCCAATGAGAACTCTCACAGCTAGAGGCATTCGACTCAAGAAAAAGCTCCAACGACTGAACCTTGAAGTGTTTGAAGCCTTCCCGGGCGCAGCGCAGGACTTGCTCGGGATTCCACGGAAACAGCGTGGCCTACCAGAACTTCAACAAAGTCTTCTTAGGCTCAGGTGTAAAGGAGACATCACCAGAAGAGACTTGACAGGCGACGAACTCGATTCAATAAACTGCGCCCTCGTTGCCAAAGATTACGCTGAGGGAAGCTACCTCGCGATAGGAGACCCTTCCGAGATCATGATGATACTTCCAAGAATCAGGAAATTGGGCGGAACTCAGTGACATACCCAATCCAACCAAGTGCCGTAGAACCGAGAAAAGTGTCTCCAGAGGAATTAACCGAAGGCTTCAGGCAGCTTGGTCTTCGTGAAGGCGACCGAATTATCATGCATGCGTTCCTCGATAATATCGGGGCAGTTGATGGGGAGGCCGCGATGGTGTTGCACCGTTTGCTGGGCGTCGTCGGCAAGACTGGGACGCTGTTGATGCCTACCTTCACCTCAATCACAAGACATACTGTCTCACATGAGAACAATACCAAGCTTGGGTGTTGGTGTGAGGGTCATGAAGATCGGCATTTGCCATTCATTCCCGAATTGCAACCAGACAGGAACATCGGGGTAATCGCCCAGAGGTTATGCAGTTGGCCCTCTTCGAGGCGAAGCGGCCATCCAGCATATTCGTTCGTCGCGGTGGGAAAGCATGGAGACGACCTAGTTCGGACTTATTCATTAGAGGACCCACTCCTACCACTCAAGAGATTCCTGAAGCTGGATCCAAAGGTGTTAGCTGTTGGCGCGGGTTTCGATTCGGTAACAGCCATTTATTTAGCCGAGCAACTAAAGCTGAACGCCAAGTTCGTGCGAGAGCGCGCCCTTACCTTCACCTCGAAAGGGCGTACGTGGGTTGACATCACCGCGTTGGGATGCAGTAATGGCTTCGAGAAGCTCAAGGCTCACCTTGGGAGCAAAGATTTCAAAGAGGCAAAGATTGGAGCCGCAGACTCACAAGCCTACTCGATGAAGACTCTGATTGACCGGGCAGAATCTCTCATCGAGAAACAACCCAACGCATTGCTTTGCGATAATCCGGCCTGTCTGAGTTGTTCGCTGATTTACAAGTAACCTGTCACAAACAATTCGGATATGTGGCGCTAGCGCCACCACCCGAATTCCATTGCAAGAACCTTCGTCAGTGCCCTTCTCCCCTGCTTCGTGATCACAACATCATCTTCGCTTCTTACTCCCGTTTTACCCTTTATGTAGACACCCGGTTCAATTGTAGAGAACCGTCACCGGAGACAAGACGATATCCGCGAAATGTGCACTTGCCCTCAACGCTAGTTATGAGGTACCTTAAACGGATTGCCGACTACGCTTGTTACATCGATGATTCAGTGGTATACATAGTTACGGCTAGCAAGATATAGTAATCTAGAACCGTTACATAGAAATCCCGGCGCATCTAGATGGGTACCATGAAATCAGTCATAGATGCCGACAAGAGCTTCGAGGATAGGTACGTTCGCCGAGTGCAAGTGACAGGGCGTGGGTCCTTCATCGTATCTATCCCTAAGCATTGGGTTGAATCTGCGGGGCTTAAGAAAGGAGGGCGTGTTGAGTTCAGCAAGCAGCAGAACCAAGGACTCCTTCTGATTCCGTTTGATACGGTGAGAACTGATGGAGAGCGCACGAGGTGCGAATTGTCGGTCGCGCCGGACGCTGATCCAAGTGCTGTGACCAGGAAAATCATCTCGTTGTATGTCATTGGATATTCAACGATTGACATTAGCTCAAAATCGGGCAATCTCGCAGCGCGGGTTCGTGATGCGATACGTGATGTAGCGCGACAGAAGTTGGTGGGCACGGAGATGGTGACCGAGTCTGCTAAAAGCGCTACCTTGCAAGTTCTTCTAAACTATCCTCAACTACTCGTTCCTGATGCTCTCCGGCGGATGGGGTCGATAATGAGTTCAATGCAACATGATGCGATGCAGGCCCTTATCGATGGAGACAAGGACTTAGCGGCACAGGTCATCAAGATTGACGATGAAATAGATCGGTTCAGTCTCTACATTATACGGCAGCTGAAATGGGCGGTCCAGCATCTGCCATTACTGGAACGAATAGGTCTCAACACTCCGGTCGAGTGCTTGGGATACAGAATAATCACGAAAAGTGTCGAGCGTTCAGCAGACCATGCCTGCCGCGTGGCACAGAATTCACTAGCACTAAATCAACCTCTTGAACCTGCGGTTAGAAAGGAAACCAACGCTCTGGCACAATTCTCGTACAAGGTGATGGAAAGCGCGTTGAACGCCCTGTTTACGCATGACTATGAGCTTGCTGAGAAGACCCTTCTTGAAAAGGACAAGATGGGAGTACTCGAGTCTAAGCTGCTGGACCGGCTGCTCAAAGAGAAGATATCTGCTAACGACCTATCCGCAACGACCCTAATCTCCGACAGCCTTAGAAGAATTGGAGAATACGCCAGCGACGTTGCGGAAGTTGTGCTGAATCTCACAGTAGAAGAGGCAACACAACAAACCGCAAAGAAGCAATGATGTTGCGAATATAACAGAATCCTATAGCTCACATGAATCGCAGCGGTTACACAAATAGCTCTAGTATCCGAGAAAAAGCGTGAAGGAGGATACGGCATGAAGAAGGAAAAGCCAAGACGTCTGTCTGAGGAAAAAACTTCTGCGGAACCCTACTCTTGGTTCCAAGAGTAGCCAATAACTAAGTTACGCAGAAATTTCCTCCCATCTGGAAATTTTGATTGAAATCGCAACTAATTGAACGGCAACGCTTAATTTATAGGGCACGTTTCGGTGTGGTTTCAAGTTGCAAATCCGGAGCAAAGGATCGATGGTTGACTTTGGCACGTCTTTTGGCCTTCGTAAACATTTTTGTCGACTCGCCAACTCTTGGCGACGTTGTACAAACCCTGTCCCGGTTACCTAGCGTGGAAGAACTGTACGAAGTAACGGGCGAATTTGATATTGTCACGCTTGTCTCGGCAGCTGACATTGAGGAATTTCGGGAACTTCTGAAAAATAAAATCCTGAAAATTAAAGGCGTAAAGAGTACGGTCACTTCGATCGTACTAAGTGCACCCAAAGGGCCAAGGAACGGCGCTAACCCCGCAAAGTCGCAGTAACATTTTCCTTTCTAGGAATCTTGATGCAACTAATCCATAGTGTTGATGAAGGTTCTGGAGTAAGTAGATGGTGCTAGGGCCGTTTGATCGATCTCATTCAATTATCCGTCATTGCATTGATATTCGCTTTAGTAATTGCTTTAGGCCGCCTTCTAGCGCCCTATGTGACAAGAGTGTTTGCCTGTGCGCCAAGCCGCCCTGATAGGTTGCTAACACCGATCGAGAACACAATCTACCGACTCGGGGGCGTTAACAAAGATCATCGAATGGATTGGAAGCAATATTCTCTGTCATTGATGCTGCTTAACATCTTTCAAATGGCGCTTGCCTTTCTGATCTTTGTCTTCCAAGACAGACTACCGCTGAATCCACAGGGCTTTCCTGGATTAACATGGGATCTTGCCTTCATGCAAGTTATCTCATTTGCAACCAATACGAACCTTCAGCATTACAATGGGGAGAGCACGCTTTCTTATCTAAGCCAGATGTCCGCGGTTCAGTTTCTACAATTCACTTCAGCGGCATCAGGATTATGCGCCGCTATAGCAATGGCAAGAGGCTTCAAGACCGGTTCCAAAGACCTAGGCAACTTCTATGTTGACTTCGTGAGAACCCTGACCAGGATACTCTTCCCTCTGTGCTTTGTAGCCGCAATGACGTTCGTTTGGTTAGGCGTGCCTCAGACGCTCAACGGTTACACCGCCGTGAAAACAGTGGAAGGAGCGACCCAACTTATTCTGGTCGGCCCCGTCGCGTCTCTCGTATCGATAATGCAGATAGGTACAAATGGCGGGGGATATTACGGAGCAAACTCCGCCTACCCATTAGAGAATCCGAATCCCGCATCGGACGTTCTTCAAATCATTCTGATGTTGCTTCTGCCGACAGTTTTGTGCTTCGTATGGGGTGAGGCGCTTGGAAAGAGAAAGGAAAGTAGGCCAATACTTTGGGCCTCCTACGGGCTTTTCATCATAGATCTGATAATCGCTTTTGTCCCGACTCCCCAACTTGGTCCGGGCATGGAGGTTAGGTTTGGAGGATTTTTCTCAGCCTTCTGGACCGTAGTCACGACGGCCGTTACAACTGGTTCTGTTAACGCTTCGCTCTTCGGCATGCACCCGCTTGTGATACTCGCGGCCTTCATGGGCATGTTGATTCAAGCAACGCCCGGTGGAAAGGGTGTTGGAATGATGTACATGGTCATGTACATCGTCATTACCGTGTTCATAGTTGGGCTCATGTCGGGCAGAACGCCGGAATACTTGGGAATGAAAATTCACGGACGCGACGTATTGCTTGTAATGGCGGCCTTCCTTATTCATCCGATCATAATCCTGTTACCTACGGTCCTAGCCTATGCTACAGGAGCTGCCAACGCTATCGGCGTAGGCGGGAATGCGACCGCTTTTATCCAAATCTTATACGAGTACACGTCTGCAGCGGCAAACAACGGCTCTGACTTTCTAGGAGCGACTGCGAATACCCCATTCTTCAACATCTCAACGGGCCTGGTAATGTTTGCAGGTCGGTTCCTTCCCATCTTCTTGCTCTTGGCGCTCGCAGGCTCTATGCTCGGCAGGAAGAGACATGCAGAGATAGGGCTACGGACTGATAGCTTGACGTTTTCAATCATACTCATTGGGGCCACCCTGATCCTTGTTGTCTTAACCTTCTTTCCATTCCTCGCAATGGGCCCTATACTATCCTTCCTTCACGGAAATGTGAACGGGTTTAGTCAATAGTGCGAGGCGAATGAGATGTCAGAGAAGGTTCGGCGAATTGGCTTTTCGCAAGGGGCTATGTCCGGGAAAACATTTGTCGACTCACTCGTTCGATTGAACCCAATTTCGCTCATACAAAACCCAGTGATGTTCATCGTCGAAGTCACCTTCTTCATTGTAACAGCGATGGCCGTGTACCCGCAATGGTTCGTTCCGGTAGCAAGCCCGAATGAGCGGGTCTTCTATGTTGAAGTTGCGGTAATTTTACTCATTACGGTCTGGTTTAGCACTCTCTCAGACTCTCTCGCTGAAACGCAGGCAAAGAATACTGCGAACAGTCTTAGGAAACTTGAAACAGAAGCCATGACTAAGAAAATAGTCGTTGAGAAAAAAGGCGAATCTGAGGAGCAGACGGTCGTCCTTACTCCTTCTGGTCAATTACGTCGAGGGGACATGATTTTGCTTGGGAGGGGTGACCTGATTCCGATAGACGCAGAAGTCACTGAAGGTATAGCGATGGTGGATGAATCTCTTCTCACGGGCGAATCTGTACCCGTCAGGAAGGCACCCAGCGATCCCCTAATCGGCGGTTCAAAGCTAATTAGCGATACATTAACCGCCAAGGTTACTGTAAACCCTGAGGATAGCTACATCAATCAGATGATTAGATTAGTAGAATCCTCGAAGAGACCTAAGACACCAAACGAACAGGCTGTTATCGTAGTCCTCATCGGCCTTACAGCCATTTTTACAATAATTATCTTCGCGCTTCTTGGATTATCCGTTGTACTCAGCCTCGGAGCCGACCTGTCAGTTCTCATCGCATTGTATGTTTGCCTCCTTCCAACAACTATAGGTGCACTTCTTCCTGCGATAGGGCTGTCTGGTATGTCTAGGCTCTACGCGCGGAAAATTGTTGCGAAGTCAGGGAGGGCAATTGAGACCGCAGGCGACACAGACACGATCCTTCTCGACAAGACGGGAACAATAACCGTAGGAAGCAGACAAGCAATAGAATTCATACCGTTCGCAGGCCACTCAGAACGAGAAGTAGGAGAAGCGGCGTTCCTCGCCTCCTGGCATGATGACACGCCTGAAGGTCGTAGCATAATCAGGTTAGCCTACAGTAGCGGTTTGATACCGAATGAGTTGAACGACCTTGCCTTATCCGAGTCCTATGAGTTCTCCGCGACGACCAGAACGAGTGGTGTGAAATTCACCGGCGGTACGGGCTTCATGCTCCCCAAAGGTGGTCAGGAGAGGGCGAGATTCAGGCGAAAGTTCACAGATTCAATAACCAGCTCCTTGGCCGGCGGCGAAGTTGAGATAATCAAAGGTGCTCCAGACGCAATAAAGAAGCTCGCGGAAGTAACTCCACCTGACCTCGACGATGTCATAACCAAGATTTCCGACCAAGGCGACAGTCCAGTTGCAATAACCAAGAACCGCGAAGTAATCGGCATTATTCGGCTAAGAGACATTTTGAAGCCTGGTATCAAGGAAAAGATTCAATCCGTCAAGGCAATGAGCATACGGCCCGTGATGATAACTGGAGACCATCCACTCACAGCCAAAAGCATCGCAACGGAAGTAGGCATTGACGAATTTGTATCTCAAGCAAAACCCGAAGACAAGTATGGAATCGTCCAACGTGAACAAGCCAACTCAAGAATTGTTGCCATGATCGGTGACGGAACTAATGACGCACCCGCCCTTGCTCTTGCCGACGTCGGACTGGCAATGAATTCCGGAACTCAAGCAGCAAAAGAAGCAGCCAACATGGTTGACCTAGAATCCAATCCCGCGAAAATCATCGAAGTTGTCATGCTCGGAAAACAGCTCCTCATGACACGCGGAGCAGTCACAACATTTAGCATCGCAAATGATGTAGCGAAATATTTCGCCATTACGCCAGTCCTTTTTGCGGTCATACCCGAACTTCAGGCCCTGAATATTCTTGGACTGGGCTTACACACTGCCGTTCTCTCCGCGTTGATATTCAACGCAATCATAATACCGCTCCTGATTCCACTAGCCATGAAGGGTGTAGCCTTCAAACCATCTGACACCATGACACTGTTCCTGAAGAACACGTTGATCTATGGAGTCGGAGGAGTCATAGTCCCGTTCGTCGGAATCAAGCTAATAGATATCGTAATCTTGGCGATGCATCCATAGGAGGCTATCAAGTTTGGTAAGTAATTATGGGCCGACCCTTCGACTGGCAATCATTTCACTCGTATTATGTGGACTAGCCTTCCCACTCTTAGTGACCGGTGTTGCGCAAGTTCTGCTCCCGTCCCAGGCAAACGGCAGCATAGTGCAACTCCACGGTCGTCCAGTAGGAGCGGTCATGATCGCTCAGAACTTCAATTCCTCAATGTTCTTCCATGCAGATTGGGCGAACAATTCAGCCTCAGGCGTGGATCCCGACATAACCCTTCAAGATGCCTACTCACAAATTCCGCGAGTAAGCAACGCAACAGGAATCCCTCTAGATTCGATTAAGCAAATCGTCAATGATAACGTCGACAGAACAATATGGATCACCGGCGATCCGTACGTAAACGTTCTCAAACTCAACCTAATACTTATCGAAAAATATCCTGCAATTTATAAGTCATTCAGCTGACCAGACCGACAGCACGACCTACGCAGCGAAAATGCCCTCCTCCACCACATACTTCCTCCTAGCCAAATCCATAGCGTTCCTTGTGAACACTATTCCATAGATGGCCACGACAACGGCGAACAAAAATGAAACATAGGCGGCTGGGCCAATAGCCCCTTTCGCAATGTTTGAGGTGATGTAATACATCATTCCAAATGGGGCTTGTAGTCCTCGGGGAGCTACTTTCGGGGCTATATCCGGCCAAAACTCCCCAATCGCCATCCCCGCCCAAGCACTGTTAATGGTGCTTGAAAGGCCTGTGATGAGGTATGGCAAGCTTGCGGGTAGGATTACCCGCCTCATCCTAGTCCAGAATGGGACCTCGTGGTTCTGTACCACGTCGATAAACTCCGAAGGAATGGCCTGAACACCAATCCAAAAGTCAAAGAAGACGTAATAGAAGCAACTTAGGAAACCCAACAGAAATATGTAGACCTCAGTATAGAAGAACGGTAGGAAGCTCTCGAGGAAAGGAATGGTCACTATGAAGAGCAAGGGAAAGTAGGTCGGCGCGGGAAACGCCGCAAACGCCTGAATTGCAGGGAGAACTACGTTACCTATCCTGTGATGCGAAGCGAGGAAGTACCCCGCGAAAACCGCCAAACCCAATGAGGCTAGAGTTATGACGCTCACCCGAATGTAATCCGCCCCAACGTATTCGAGGAGTTGCGGTGTTTCCTGCAGGAAACCGTACCACATGGCAAAAGGAACAGAAATTATCAGCACGAAAGAGGAGTAGGCAAGATAGGCTAGGATAGCAGCAACAAGAACGATGCAAACGTACTTCACGATCTTTGATTTATCAAAACGCTCGCTCTGCATATGGTGATTGTGCCAGTGTGGTCTCATTCTAAATGCGTATCTCGAAAAGGGTAAGCTTTGGCCGCGAAACGCAAGATGTGCTCGCCACTTGCGCCAAGGGTAAGCCATACGTCCCCGCCATCTACCGGCATGGCGTTTAATGACGCCCGGTGTATCGACCCCGTACTTCGCCACGGCCCACCTGCTTAGCCATGTGAGTAACAGCGTTACTGCGATGACTGCAACAGCAATCGACGCGAGGGAATAGAAAACGCCAACATAATTCCCAGTAACCACGAAATGGGCAATCACGGTTCCGATCCCGAAAGTTGAGCAAACACCGCCGTGGCAGACGCTCGCTGTTGCAGCTCCGGCGGTAAACACTTCGCTAACGGAAATATAGAAGAATGCGTCAGCGAAACTTGAGAAAATGTTTGATGTTATTCTTGGGATGGAGTGAGGGATGAATAGGTATCTCATTCTTCTTAGGAATCCGAAGTTGTAGTTTTCCGAGACTTCAAGCAAGTGTTCGGGTACCGTCTTGAACGCTTGGTATACGCCAATCCAGACATTCCACGCAACAGCATCGAAAACAAGAAAATCGACGGCCGCCTCCACTCCTATCGCGCCAGGGATCGCGAGAACGAATGCGACTAAAACTAGAGGAAGGAAGCCTATGACTGGGATCGATTCAAACACGTTGGTTAATGGAACGTATGCGTTCTCGAATCTCCTGCTCTTAATCGATGCGTAAGCGAGCAGCCATCCGGTTATGATAGAGAGAGCAATGAGTGCGAATATTCTGCCGACGGTCGCAAGCGTAGCCAGTGGAATGAGAAGATCCACTTGTCAGACCCTTGACGTCTTTAACGACAATTCGTCGTATAGCTGATCGATATAGTCTAGGAACCGAGGGTCTCGCTCGGTCCTTGGTCTTGGTAAATCAATTTTAATTTGATCGACGATTGTCGCAGGTGATCCGTTCATTACGTAAACCCTGTCGGCGAGTTGCACGACTTCATGTAAGTTATGCGATACAAGGATTGCGGATTTGAGACTCGTCTCCGGGTTAAAGACAAGTGAATAAATCTCTCGTCTCAAACCGTCGGCGGTTATTTCGTCGAGGTGGACGAATGGTTCGTCCATCAACAGAACTGCAGGCGACGCTGCTAGTGCTCTCGCGATCGCGACTCTCTGCCTCATCCCTCCGCTCATTTCTTTGGGGTAATCATTCTCGTCCGCCTTTAGGCCTACAAGATCCAACATCTTCTTGGAGATTTGAACCGCTTCGTCGTTGGGTGTTCTCTTGCAGATTAGCGCGAGTTTGACATTGTCTAAAGCCGTCATCCAAGGAAAGGTTGCGATGGATTGATGAATCAGTGAGACGGTGGAAGAAGGTCGCGTAATTTGTTTTCCTTCAAGAAATACGTGGCCGGTTGTCGGAGGAATAAGATAGGCGAGAGTTCGAAGCAGAGTTGATTTTCCAGTTCCGGTCGGACCTATGATTGCGACAAGTTCGTCATTGGACACGGTTAAGTTGACGTTTTTGAAGATGAATTTGGGGCCGTACGCGAATCCCAGGTCCTCACAAGCGAATTCAGCTTGATCGTGGTGTGCCGGAGGCGCGTTGATAACAGCTTTTGTGGTCACTGGGAGAACCGCCCACAACAACCACGGGAATTACGCAGGTGATATACGCTTTTCCGATGGGATCCAGCGAAATCTAGGCCGGCAGAATTCTCGAAGCCTAAATGCACCACTCTATCCCTTAGCGAGCGGATACTGTTTCAAGTTCCTGATCGACGCCAATGTTGCAGACAAAAACATTCTGCCGGGTCTTTCAACTAATCGTATGCCGGCCGAAACTCTGCCTCACGGATCTGCTGGTTTACAGCATCATAGCTTAGCCTTTAAATGTTAGGTGAAACTAACTCTTATACGTGTTCCATTCGAGTCCGGTCATCCGAAGGGGCGTTCTATGCTGGGATTAGCACTTCCGTCTAGGCTACGTACGGTTAGAGCCGCTTTGAGGGGTTCCGCGGCAACTGGTTTCATTCGCTATATCGGTCCAGCTCTGATTGTTAGTACGGCTTACATTGATCCGGGGAATTTTGGGACCGATATTGCAGGCGGAGCACAGTACGCTTACCAACTTCTTTGGGTCGTTTGGCTTGCGAACATAATGGCTATGGTTCTCCAATACCTTTCCGGTAAGCTGGGCCTTGCGACTAGTCTTTCTCTCGCTGAGATCATTCGCGGGAAGTTGAGGACCCGATGGAAGATCGTACCTTACTGGCTGGCTTGCGAAATCTTCGCTGTATTTACGGACCTAGCGGAATTTCTCGGCGTCACAATTGGCCTGTATCTGCTCTTCGGCATCCCGCTAATCATAGCGGCGTTCATATCCGCCTTTGACATTATCGTCATATTCTTTCTGACGGGCAATAAGTTCCGGAGAATGGAGCTCATCATAGCAAATTTTGTCACCGTAATTGGCTTAGGGTATCTTTACGAGGTCTTCATAACCAAACCGAACGCGATTCCGATTGCGGTGGGCTCGATTCTTCCATTGATTCCGGGCACGAATGCAGCAGTGATTTGCGTTGGTGTTATTGGCGCAACTGTCATGCCGCATGCCCTCGTATTGCACTCCTATCTGGCCAAGAATAAACTTCAGGAAGGAGATTTGAAAGAAAGGAAAAGATTGCTTGGGTATCATCGGAATGAGACTCTATCCATGCTAACCATGGCTGGGTGCGTTAATGCGGCGATCTTGATCATGGCATCTGCGGCCTTCAACACGCGCGGAATCCTAGTGGCCACGATTCAGCAGGCATATTGGACGCTGCTGCCCCTCTTCGGCTTTTTAGCCGGTACTGTTTTCGCTATAACCCTCCTATGCTCTGGTTGGTCATCTTCTTGTTGTGGAGTTCTGGCTGGCCAGGCTATACTCGAAGGCATGTTAGGAAGCCACATCAATCCATGGGTCAGAAGGATCATAATCCGAGTCATCAATGTCGCACCCACAACGGTAATGATCCTGTTGGGATTTAATCCGCTGACCCTTCTAGTCTACAGCCAAGTCGTCCTAAGCTTCTTAATACCCCTCCCTCTGATTCCGCTGATAATCTTCACGATGGATAGGAAGTTGATGGGTAACTTCGTCAACCGAAAATCACTCACAGCAATAGCACTCCTCTTCTGCGGAATTATTATTGCATTTAACATCTACATCTTAGTTCTCACACTATGAGTGACTGTTTACGGAACGAAAAGTTTCGCTGAGGTTTCGATTATTCACTGGATTGGACTTTACCTGCGTGAGCAAGGCTGATGGAAGTTGGCCGTGGGAGAATGGTAACAGACGCAAAACTTCTGCAACGGGGATTGTTCGTAGAGTATGTTAGCGTATTATGGATGACAGTGGAATGTGCTGCCGCCATTTATTCTGGTATGGCCGCTTGGAGCCTCGCCCTTCTTGCCTTCGGAGGCGACAGTCTAATTGAATTACTGTCATCGTTTGCCGTGATACAATATCTGAGGACCAGCTTGAAGGGGAGATCAAGCTCAACTGCTCACGTCGAGAGTAAGCGAGCTGAATGGGTCAGAACGTTGCTTCTCCTTTCGTTAATACCCTTGATCGGGCTTGCAGCGATCTACTCTTTCCTTAACGGCATCAAACCCGAACCCTCACTGTTGGGTATCGCTGTTGCCATTGCGGCAGTCGTGATTATGCCGGTATTGTGGTTTGAGAAGAAACGGATTGGCATAGCTGCTGATTGCTTGCCGCTGACGATTGACGCTGTGGAGTCGGCTACTTGCTTCTGGATGTCTGCGGCGCTACTTTCCGGTCTTGCAATTAACTATGTTTGGAGAATTTCAGGGATTGATTATCTAGCGACGTTCGTGATTTTGGTTTTTGTAGTTAAAGAGGCGGGAGAGTTGATTATTGAAGTACGGGATCGCTGAACTTACCCCGTTTACTTGGCGTGAGGAAGCTCTCCCGATTTCGTCGAATTAATTTTATGGTGCGGGGAGTGGGATTCGAACCCACTGGTATCGATCGAACATACGCCTTGAAGAGGAGAAGCTTGTGGAGGTCGGTGGGACGAGCGTCCGTATGGCTTTTTTCCCTGCTCATCGTCCTCGCGGTTATTGTTGTTGTGACGATTCTTGTTCCATCCCGGATGGTTGTTCCATCGTACCGTACTGTGGATGAGCTGTTCCGAATCACAAACTTGGCCTTGCTGGCGTACATACTGTTTAGCTTGTACCAAGCCCTTAAAGGCGAGCGGCATGAGGTTGGAGCCATGGTACTGTCCGGCTTCGTTTTTCTAGCTGGGAATGAGTACAGCCTCTTGCTCTGGGCCCTTGACAGAGGGTTGTCGTCACTGGTTCTCGCACATGTAATGCAACTGGCTGGACTGGTAACACTGGCAGTTGCTCTAACTAAGGGATTCCGAAAAGGCTAACCCGACTTGGCTAAGGACGAGTTCAAGACCCGCGGACGCAACCGTGAGAGAATTTACTATGATATTCTCTGCTCAATAATCAGCCAAGAAAAGAAAGGGTATACGAGGATTACGAGGGTTCAGAACGAAGTTAACCTTCCGTCCGACCGCTTGCGGCGGCATCTCCGAGAAATGGAGCAACTCAGGCTTCTCAAGCACAGCAGCGCCTTAGGCAGCACTGCCAAAGGCAGAGCTTTCGTATCACAGTACAAGAGAGTTCTCGAGGTACTGAAGCAATTCGGCCTCGCTGATTAGCTCGCATTTGGGTCGCATGGCACCTCGCATAACGCTGGCCTATCATCGTCTACAGGCTATAATGGGCTAGTCGAGTTCTGAGTCCTCGGAAGAGACCATTGAAGCTTCTCATCGCTGAAACTAGGTCGTAGATATGGATAGAGTACGTATGTAGCGTACGTATGCAAAGCGTTATAGGCGCAAATCGCACGTTAGTGCTTGGAGTTCTCTCGTTGAGATTTTCCGGTCGTAATCTTGAGAGAGCCGTCGCGAGCTCCTTAGTGGTGGTTGCAACTGCCGATTTCATGCCGGGCACACGAGTGGCAGATATCGTTCAGAGAGGTGAGGTCGGGTTATGGATCCTTCCAGTGTAGGATCAGAGACTCCGACCCGAAAAAGGATGCGTTTGAAGACTCGAACGGCCCTTCTGGCTCTGCTTATACTGATCCTGGCAAGTGGGACGTCGTACTGGCTGTTCTTTCAGCAGCATCCTAGCGCCGTAAGTACGGCTACCACAGGCCCAGTTGGGACGGCCACGACGCAGCCGATCAAGTTCGCATTTTTCGTGGCACCGCCGTTCTTTCATGTCGCAGCGGCTGAAGGGAAGAAGATAATCGCGTTCGTACAACGCTCAACTAGTTTTTCTGGCGTGATTACAGTTGACGTTGTGAATCCTCCGAACTGGGTGGCCTACAAACCTGCCACCATTGGGCCAACGGTTTCGAATAGTACCTTCGAGGTTTTTGCTTCGAAGGATGCGCCTAAGACTGAGCTGAATTTGACGGTGCGAGCGTCATCAGCTGGTGTCGTTGACCAGTTCGCTCTCCTCGACATGAAGGTTGTAGGCGTAAGAAACATAACGGAGAGATCCGGATCAGCGATTGTCTATGATACTACGAAGATTCTTCCAAGTGAAACACTGAACGCGCTCACAAGCTACTCCAACGGCACCTTCGTATTCTCTACCATGACTCCAGAGTTACATGGCCTCGCTCGAGGCGATGTAATAATCGTTCCTCCGAAGAAAACTCAACTGGCAAGACAAGGTTTGATGCGCAGCGTGCTCTCCGTAATCCGTAAAGGAAGTAAAGTCGTTGTGGAAACGGTTCAGGCCAGCCTATTTGATGAATTTCAGGCGCTCAACTTGGGCAACAGTGCGATGAACTTTACTGCACACTCATCATCCAAATCTCGTGGGTCTTCTCAGTATTCAAAAATGTCCTCCATTGTTCCGGATTATTGGTACTATGATTGGTATTCACTCTTCAGCGGGCCATTCGGGACCTCCAGTCCAGTAGATATCGGGAGTGGAGACACCTTCTCCGCTAGTGGGAACTTCGCGGTTGGGATCACTCCCGGCATTCACTTCACTTGGAGCAACGGTCTCGACTACTTCAGGATACATTTGGGATTCGTTGTAGATGAAGATGTTTCGCTAACTGGAAATGCGGGAACCAGCTTGAACTGGTGCGCATGTACAACGGACAATAATCTGGGGACCCTTTACCAAGATCAGATCCTAATCTTCGATGATCTCGTCTGGCTTAGCATTAATGTCTTCATGGAAGGGAGAGCCAGCGGAACCCTTAGCCAGAAAATCAATTTGCAGGTCCAGAACCAGAATTTCGGTTATGAGGTCGGTCCGACATATGACACGATGGATGGCTGTCCTGGTACGGATCCACATGAACAATGTGGGGGATGGTTTATGTACAACAGTTGGACTGCGCCGGCTGGTGACCATAGCGCCAATCCAGTCACTCCAGGGTCCGGTTCAGATGCTAAGGTGGAAATTGGACCTAATTTCCAAATTGCCATAAACGGTGGCCTAGGAGGGCTGATTTACGCGTCGGCCTGGGGATCCCTGTCAGCTGATTTCTTCATGCAAGTGAATTCATTGATCCCACGTAATCCCAGCTGGTGGGTTAACTGGGGGGTCGATGCATACGCAGGAATAGGGCTGAGCTTAAGCGTCCTTTGGGGTTTGTTTACATGGAATATTGGCCAATGGTCATGGGGACCGGAGCCATTACTCGGCCCTGAGCTGCTGTTCGAAGGAACAATATTCCCGCCCGTAGTCGCGATCCTATACCCTCAACCAGAACAGGCTATGGATGTTTCGTCGGGCGTAGCGGCTGCAGGCTTCAAGGCCACAGCCGTCTCTCCTCAGGACGGTGACCTCTGCGGCTTGTCCCCCGCTAATCTGGTCTGGACGGATGAGGACGGCAAACTTGGTAACGGCTGCAGTCTCCCCGGGGAGACCTTCAAACGTGATGGAGATTATCACATAGTTTTCACCGCGACGGACAGTGAGGGTGCAATTTCAAGCGCGACGGTGCACGTGGTCGTTACCGTTGCAAAACCGAAGGCATACATCATTAGCCCCACCGCAACGGATACGATCTACGTAACTGACGCGATCAACATGGAAGGAGATGCCAGTGTCGGGGTGACCGGTCTCCCTTGCAATCAACTAGTTTTCACTATCTATCCGGAAGCTGAACCCTCTAATGTTCAAACCTTTAAGCCAACCCAATCGTCTGGTTGGTGCGCAGCCACATTAGAGTCCGTTCCAAGCGACGGGGTGTGGGTGATCACGCTCACCGCCACGGGCACTAACGGATACCAAGCCACCCAGAGCGTTCAAGTTAACGTAAAACCTCTAAATCCAGGGGAAAATCCAGGGCCAGAAGTCACAATTGATCAACCTGATTCCGCGCAGCTGCAATACTCTACATCGACCACTCAACTCGTCGGATCCATAAAGAGTAGGGGTGAGGGTAAGGTAAACAAGTATGCGTGGACTGTTGCTTCCGGTTCTAACAGCCCGACGACAATCGGCTCCGGCAGTCTCTCCAACCAGGACTGCAGTAATGGCTGCCCAGTTTCCGCCACTTTTCAAGCCGGACCATACTGCACATTGAACACGTCCACTCAAGTAACCATCACCCTGACTGCATATGAAGGCTCCGTGCCGGGCGACAAGACCCTAGGTCTCACCCTCCGATGTCAGGCTCCGCTGCATGACAAACCCGCGACTGTTACTGTTACATCCCGGAACCCCCAGTCACTCATATCACCGCTATCCTCGATGTTTTCCAAGGACTCGGCCACAGCGGAAGATTGCCTACCAATTCCCTCACGCCCCTTCATCCCATCCGCCTGGATCGCAGGAAACAATCCGCATCGTTCCCTTCGCCTAGCTTCACACGTGGGTCATTGGGATGCATCCTCATAGCCCGAGAGTTTGGCTCATGGTCAGGCAGAAATTGGGGGCTCACGAAGCTTCTTCGATTCGATGGAAGAATATCCGGAAAAGTAATCACATCTTGCGGAGTTGAAAGGAAATTGGCTTCGGAAAATTGGGCAACAATAGTGATTCTTTCGTTGGTCTGTGTTGCGTCTCTCCCCACAACAACGAGCAGCACGGTCGTCGCGACATCTGCACCAGTTGATGTCAGTGTGGTTCCGCCAACAGTGCCCGTGGGCCAATCATTCGACGTACACTTCACAGTCAACTCCCAATTTCAGGGCCAGGCCAATGCCACCGTTGAGGTCGGAACCTGCTCCGGCTGCTCTAACATCTGGAAAAGCTTGCATATGGGGGTATACTTCGGGTACAGCTACGATGTAGCTGCTCCTGGCATTAGCACACCTGGAAAGTACTTTGTAACAGTCTTGATCGTAATCCCCGGCCCGTTGGGTGGAGCAGCGATAGGCGGAGGCGCGACCTTCGAAGTTGTCGCTTCGGTAACTCAAACACAGGTACGGAGTTCAACAAGTCGGACAACAACTCGGACAGTGAGAGAGAGCTCAACAACTAGTACTCAGGCACCATTCGACTTTTCAATATCAGTTTCGCCAACCGAACGAACGGTAACCCCAGGTCAAAGCGCAGCGTACGTTGTGATAGTAAACCTCATCTCTGGAACACCAGTTCATGTTCAGCTAGGCATCAAGAACATGCCGGCGGGAATAACTGCGTCATTCGACCCACAATCCGGAAAACCCCCCTACAACTCACTGCTGACCGTCTCGACGACACAATCAGCGTCAGCCGGGCAAGTCGCAATAAGAGTGAGAGGTACTGGGGGAGGGAGAGAACGAGACGCGAATTTCACCTTGATGGTAAGCGGGCAGACGCAGACGACATCACCCCAGAACCTCAGCAATTCCTCTCAACCCAATCAAGCTGCTTTCTTTGTGGGGTTGATTCAACAGAACGGTTTGGTCATAGTCGGCCTCCTCGTCATCCTAGTCGTAATCGTTGCGGTAATCTTTGCGAGAAGCCGCAAACCGAAGCCCATCCCAAAGCCATGAACCGTCTCACCAACTCTCTGTGATGCGGTAGTACTCGCGATGGTTGCCTTCATTATGCTCGGGCATGAGAAGCAACCTGGTTAGCCCAGCGCACGGGGATAGTGAAACGAGAGTGCACATACACAGGCTTGTGCTAGGGTTTGTGGTAATTCTCTGGATTGCATTCGCCTCTCCCACCGCTTTCGCTCAGGCAGGGGCTACTGTAAGGTATCACTACATGATACTCTCGGGGGCGCATACTGTGATGGGTGAACAGAAGGCGCTGATAATTCTAGTCGACTTTCAGGATGTTCATCATGTGAAGAGCCTCCAGGATATTGAGGGCGTTGCAATGTCGCAGCTCAATGCTTACTACGCCGAAGTATCTTACGGCCACATCTCCATTACGGGAGCTGTGTATGGTTGGTACTCACTTCGCCATACGATGAGCTACTATGGGCATGATCGTAGGAACCCTGGTGACGACGACAACCTGCAAGCTCTGGCTCCTGACGCGCTCGCCATGCTGCCCCCCTCGGTCGATGTCACGGGATTCAAGTATCTTGTCATCGTCCATGCGGGGGAGGATCAGGCTGATGATCAATATAATGTCAGATCCGATGAGATATGGTCGCAATGCTTCTGTTCAGTCTTCCCGAACTATGAAGGAGTCAACCCTGTATCCTCCAAGGGAAAGGCGTTCGAAGACTATGCGGTTCTTTCGGAATTGAATGGGGTTGGGGCGTTTGCACATGAGTGGGGCCACCTTTTTGGTCTCCCGGACCTATATGATGCTGTTACCGGGGGTAGCTATGTTGGATACTGGTCATTGATGGATGATGGAAATCGATGTTGCTACAACAAAACTGAGAGCACACCATCCTATATCGGAGGTTGGGGAGCAACCTTGCTTGGTTGGCTCACACCAACTGTAGGAGACCCAAACTTACCGATATCCTCTATCTCCCTGAACCCTTTGGGGTCTCCTCAGGCGACTGCAATGATCATACCGATCTCGCAGAGTCAATACTACTTTGTCGAGGACCGCGCCAAGTCGGGCTGTGATTCACATCTTCCCGCGGCCGGGGTCTTGGTGTACCTCGCCGACGAGAGCCTGAATACGGGTAACGGAATCCTGAGGCTAATCAATCCAAAAACGGGAACCCTGTTTCCAAGTGAAGATCACGTGGACGATCTAAACGGTGCAGTCTTTGAACCAGCAGATCACTTCTATGATTCAAGCAATGGTGTCTACCTCAATTTCCTAGGCACGCCAGGGAAGATTATGGCGCTATACACGACGCAGCTGCTTACGGCTCAAATTCTCCCAACGCAGCTACATGCCTTGAATACGCAGATCACCGCAGCCTACAATGATAAGGTGGCGACAACAGTCGTTTTGGTGGATCAGACAGGGGCGCCGATTACAGGCCAGACAATCGAGGTAGATCTTCAAGACCAGGGCGATTGGAAGCAGATAACCTCAGTCACGACTAATCAAACAGGCGGGGCTCTCATTGAACTGGATCTCAAGTACAATGTCGGAGCCTACAATGTTCGAGTCTACTATGTGGGAGGACCAAGTTGCCGTGCATGGTTCCTACCCTCGTCCGTGTCTCTCTCCATGAATATTGCACCTGCTGGAATGATTCTCAGCCTCTCCCAACCCCCCATAACCGTGACCTCCTCACACGCTACTGTGACGGTGACGGACGTACACGGAAACCCACTGGCTGGTGCTTCACTCACCCCGTACGTGAATGGAAAGCAACTCCCAACTATAATAACCGACTCAACAGGCCGAGCAAGTTTCACAATTCAAGCGAGTCAACTTGGTAATCAAGCAGTCGCAGTACGAGCGTACCTAGCCAACTACCAGTCAACAATAGCAACGGGTTCGACATTCGCGCTCCCGGTTTGGCTCGTTGTCGCCATAATAATGGCCGTCATCGCAGTCTTGATTTTGCTACTACGGAAACAAAAGAATCAGACCTGAGGCTTCAATCTCCATGCGCATTTCGTTCACAGTTCGTCGTAGTCATGAAAAGTGCCGAAAGTAACGAAGATTCGTACCACACCGGCCCAACCATTTTACAAACCGACTATCCAAGCTTGGCAGGCCGTTCCATGCCGTAATAATATTTCCACCGAATCTGCAACCATTAGCCATTACACACCCTTCGCTCGCAGAAGTTTGCGATTGCGAGTCAATCAGCTAGCTTTGACAGGGGGAGGTTGAACTGTCTACAGATACAGAGGTAGCCGCAGGATAACATCTGCTTCCTCCATTCCGAGACATTGAGGAGAGCATGGTTCCTTTGATGGCCTCGGGGTTGAAGAGGTTGACGCGCCTGGCGAGGCTTCTGTGCAGCTTCACGCGGCCTGTGATGGTGGATTCTCGGTAGCCGTTCTTCTTCAGATGCCACACATGCTGAAGGATGCGCTCCCGCTGAATTGCTGGAACCGGTACCCCTCCTTTAGCCGACGCCGAGCCGGCACTGCCTAGTCCGCCTGCATCCGTGGGAGTAGGTGGTGCGGGGAGTGGGATTCGAACCCACGAAGGCCTACGCCACGGGATAGCTCACCCGCGCACGTGAACCCTCGCGCCGAGCGCGAATCTTGAGTGTAGCGCGCGTGGCCAAGCGTAGGCATCACATGCCGCACATACGTAGCACGCGACCCGCCCATTTGACCTGGCTCTGGTATCCCCGCACCGGGCACTCATACAATCCTGTGCTGCAAATTAAGGTGATGTGCAGACGAGAAAGTCACCTAGGGAGCCTCGATGTGGCTTGCTTAGCGAAACGAAATATTTGAGAGTACTTCTTGGAATTAGCCTTGCAAGAAGATGTTCCCGGACGCTTGTTCGTATCGGGTTGGAATCTTCTGTAGCGAGTAGGCAGCTGGGCTGGCTTAAACCCACACAGTCGCAGTTCGATAACAAAACGCTCCACCTTCTCCGAGTTGTACCTAAATAGCTGCAATTAGAAACCGCCATGCTCGATACGAATTGAGGCTAACCAAGCGTCGGATCAAGTTAGAGCTTGCGAAAACCGATGGCTGGCGACTCAGGGGCAAATGCATTTGGAGATTATTCGGTTTTGAAGACTTTGCTCAGAGTATGCGCTTCGTAAATCGCGTTGCAACACACGCCGAATCCATGAACCATCATCCGGACTTATTAGTTCAATACAATAAAGTCAAGCTCGTGCTAACAACACATGATTCCGGTGGCTTAACGATGAAGGATTTCACGTTAGCCCGAAAGGTCAATGGAATCCGGACGCGGGTGCTTAGAGGAGTTCAATCTCGATGAAGACTTTTTCGGGGGTTTGAATTCGCATCAAACGCTTGAGGAACCTTTCGTTCGGATCGACATCGATTAGTCGCTTGTGGATACGCATTTCCCAGCTGTCCCATGTATGCGTTCCTTCCCCGCATGGGCTTTTTCGTGTCGGGACCCATAGCCTCTTGGTCGGGAGGGGTATCGGCCCGCGGAGCTTCACACCTGTTCGGTCGGCAATCTTCATGATCTCACTGCAGATGCTGTTCAGGCCCTGAGGGTCAGTGCTTGAGAGCCGAATCCTTGCTTTGTTTGGCAAAGTATGCTTTCCTTCTAGGTGCGAAACATGCCCCTAGGCCGGTGGGGCCAATAAAAAGCGTTCGCTAGGCAAAGGATGTCTGGAAAAATAATTTCGGGCCTGAGAAGGTTAGGTCTTCTTCTCAGGTATCTGAGCTTTCTGCGTGATCTCTTGAACTACGCCAACCGCGATGGTGCTACCCATGTCGCGAATTGCGAAGCGGCCAAGTTGCGGAATCTCGGAGTATGCTTCCACGGATAGTGGGCGGAGCGGTTTTATCTTCACTAGGGCAGCGTCGCCAGTCTTGAGGAAGTCAGGTTTTTCTTGCGTGACCTGGCCTGAGCGTGCATCGATCTTTTGCAATAGTTCTGTTAGGGTAGCTGAGGTGGTTGCGGTGTGAGCGTGGAGCACGGGCGTGTAGCCGGCTGCAATGGCGGTCGGGTGGAATACCACGATGATTCGGCCAATGAACTCCGCTGCGACCGTTGGTGGCTTGTCACTATGTCCCGCCACGTCGCCTCTGTGTATGTCGGTCTTTCCTATGCCTCTTACGTTGAAGCCTATGTTGTCTCCAGGAAGCGCCTGCGGAATCTTTGTGTGGTGGGTTTCAATGTCCTTGCATTCGCCTCTGGCGTTTGCTGGCATGAAGACGATGCTATCGCCAACCTTCATAGTTCCTGTTTCGACTCGGCCCACGGGGACCGTTCCTATTCCCGTAATTGAGTAGACGTCCTGAACGGGGATTCTTAGGGGTTTGTCGGTTGGTTTAGCCGGTTCCGTGAAGCTGTTCAATACTTCGATCATTGTTGGGCCTTTGTACCAGGCCATCTTTGCTGATTTCTTAACGAGATTATCGCCTAGCCATCCTGAGACTGGGACGAATTGAATCTTCGAGGTATCATACCCGACAACTTTCAAGAGGCCTTCCATTTCCTTCTTGCACTCATTATACCTCTCCTCCGCATAGTTTGTTGACGCGTCATCCATCTTGTTAATAGCGACGGCAAGTTGGCCGACGCCTAACGTTCGTGCTAGGTATGCGTGTTCTCGGGTTTGGCCTCCAGTGCCGACGCCGACTTCGAACTCTCCCTTCTTCGAGGATACTACGAGTATTGCCGCGTCGGCTTGGCTTGTGCCCGTAATCATGTTCTTGATGAAGTCCCGATGGCCAGGCGCGTCGATGATGGTGAAGAAGAGCTTGTCGGTTTCGAATTTCTCAAACCTAAGGTCAATCGTAACACCACGTTCTCTCTCTTCCTTGAGCGTGTCGAGGACCCATGCGAACTTGAAAGTCTCCCCAGCCCCAAGCTTGTTTGATTCGTCAGCATACTTAGCAATGGTCTTCTCGTCCACGTTCCCTGTATCGAAGAGTAGGTGGCCTGTCATCGTGCTCTTTCCATGGTCTACATGGCCAATGATGATCAGGTTCAAATGCGGCTTCTTCGCTGCAGACATCTTTCATCTTTCCAATTTGTCTAATGATTTGCTAGTCAACACTGGCACCCGTATTTAAGGGTTAGAACTTTGCGAAGGACGAAAAGTGTCGTAGAAAAATATTTCAGGGAATTTGCTTAACGCGAGGCTAAAGCTACTCGTTCCATTTCGTCTCGCTTCCTGACTGCGAAACTCCTGTTGTCCCGTTGGGCCGCGTACGATATCTCCTCAGCGAGGCATTCATCAATCGTTCTAGGGTTGCTATAGGCCGCTTGGCGCGCTCCGTCTGTCATGAAGCGTAAGGACATGTCGATTCTCCTGAGTGGGGCTATGTCGACTGAGATGGGGTAGACGATTCCACCGTAAGCTATTCGGGTGACATCTTCCGCTGGAGCAGTGTTCTCGACGGCCTTTACGAAAACTTCGACAGGGTTCTTTCCCGTCTTTAGGGCGATTATCTCAAATGCGTTCCGAACAATGCTAATTGCCTTAGTCTTCTTCCCACCCACCCTACCGGGACGCATCATGTTGTTAACGAGGCGTTCCACGATGTTGAGGGCTGACTTACGAAAGCGCTTGTGCTCATGCCTCCCCCCGCTGTGAGGGAAAAGGATGGGTTTCACAGAGAGATACTTCTCAAGGCCCGGGTCCACAACCTCGATGTTATCAACGCCCCATTTCTCGAAGATCCTGACATCGGGCGGCTTACGACTCATGGGAATGACCTGATCTCCACTGAATTTTTGGTAGCCTACTCGGTCCGCCGTATTAAGCGTTGACTTCAAACAACGGCTTCGGCTGCAGATTCTAAGCTCCCGCGAATTCAATGAAAATTTTTGTCCAGGTATCCTTTGGTCGAGTCGAACACAGAGACCGTATATTGACGGTGAAATCAACTTTAAAGCGACGCCAACCTTCGAATCTGACAGATGGCTAGTGTGGTGGGTTAATCATCGTTGAGGTCCAATTCACCTGAGGGAGATTGTGTCTTGTTTGAATGGGAAGTTCGGATTTGCGGGGTTATTGAGCGTTGCACTACCAGCATTCAGTGAGTAGTGCTTCGCTAACGGCTATACCTACAGTTTCCTTTAATGATTGTTCAATATACTCGACTAGTATTTCGTTGAAGTCCTTTAACCTGGCCGTACCCCTGAACCCTAATTCCGTTTATCCTCCGGTTGAGTATCTTCATTATTCTTTCCATCGATTGGCCGGATTGGGTCTAAGATTTTCTTTGCTCAGGTGAGATTGTATGGCGATGGCAGCATCCCCGATGAATTGGCATTCCACGCCTGAGCGGTTTCTCCAAAACCTCCTACACCCTGTTATCCCATCAGCGCCTTGGCGCTCGCCTTACGACTGCTCTCTTCCGAGCCTCATCGGGTTCGACGATGAAGAGATGAATCCTTCCCTTCAGAAGGATTCTCCCCTGCGCTGGCCCGGTGGGGCAGAGTCTCATCGTTGGCCTTGGAAGCCTACTCAGGTTAGGAGATGACTCTCCCTCGGGTTAACGGGTCCCCGCGTATAGCCGATTTCGGGTCACAGGGAACGGCTGGCTCCCCGATCCTCCTGCCATCGCCGATTGATTCTCACCTTAGTTGTCATATAAAGACGGCAGTGATACCGCCATGGTAATTAGGGTTCAAGCTGCCATAGTTTCAAGCATTACGCAGGCTTCACAAAACTTATGCGGAGTTGGGTCACCGCATTTTTCGCATTGACCCAATTCCATGATTGGCGTTGTCTCGGTCAATGTATCACGCAGTCTTTCGGCGGCCCTTTGCAACGTGAACTTGCTTCCGGGGTGCTTTTGCTCCAGCTGATTGAGGAAAGCTCGGATGTCGTTTCTTAAGGCCTCATGTCCATGCGGGCATTCAATGCTCTGAAATTCTATCCGGTTCAGGTAAGCGTAGAGAACTATTTCTTTCTCAGGAATGTCCGAAAGAGGTTTGATGCGGGGTAGGAACCTTCCGCTTGGGTCTTTTAGGAGTGGGCCCGAGCGTGCAATCCTCATCGGGTCGCCATGCAACATGTTGAGGAGAACTGTCTGCACTTCATCATCCAAGTTATGTGCGGTCGTGATTTTTGTGGCTCCGATTTTCGCCGCAGCCTTGTTGATTGCCTTTCGCCGAAATACGCCGCAATATGCGCAGGGTGTCTGCCCTAACCTTAACCCAGCAATTTCATCGGTCGTAGCGCCAAAAAGCTCACGGAACGATACTACTACTTGTTCGACGCCGAGTCTACTGCAGGCGTTGCGGGCAAGTTCGAGCGCCTCATCCCTATATCCATCGATACCTTCGTCCACGCAAACCGCGGTCAGGCGGCTCTTGGGAAAACGGCCTTCCAGCTTGACAAGAACGTTAAGCAGTGTTAAGCTGTCCTTTCCGCCGGAAACGGCGACCGCGACATGGTCGTCGTAGTCAAGCATTTGATGGCGTATGATGGTTTTACGCACCTTTTCTTCTAGGGCGCCGCGAAAGCACTTGGAGCAGAAGGAGACGCCTTCATACTCCCTAGTGTAAACTGCATCCCCTGAGCAGTATGTGCAAGTTGCAGTATCCACAGCCTTAGTACCTCAGGAAACCAAACCTGAGAAGAGACAAACCTACATTCAAGAAGAGAAGTGTGTAGGCGGCGAGATTTGCTGCTGTGCGAATCTGTTTCGTTTTCGTGATTCCAAATACGTTCAAGGCCGCTTCGAGGAATTTGTCTCCATCGAACGGATACATTGGAAGCATGTTGATCAATGCAACGCTAATGAGGACAATGGAAAGCCAGAACTCGGCGTGAAAGAGGACTGGGGGGAATTCGCTTGACCAGCCTTGGAACTTAGGGTTGTAAACAATATTATCCGTCAACCCGCCTATCCCAATTATAGCATGACTTGAATTGGTTTGGTCCACTCCCGTCTTGACTGTGAAAGATCCGCGTGGAGTGCCAACGACAATTTCCTCCCCTGGGATTACTTGTGTCATGTATTGGCGCAGGTCGTTTATGTCCGTGATCTTTGTTCCATTTATGCTCGTTACAATATCCCCTGCTTGAAGGCCGGAAGAATGTGCGGGTAGGTTCGACGGGATTGAGCCGATTGTGACGCCGGTTGTAGCTACTGTATAGAATGGGGCAATTGTGGCCGAGAAATTGAAGAGCAAGAAGATGCAGAGCACTCCGAGCACGGCGTTTGTGAAAGAACCTGCAGCGAAGACCCTTAGCTTAGTCGTATTCCGTGCGTGCATCAGCTTCTCTTCGTCCGGTTCAACGAAACCGCCCATCAATACATGGCCAAAGAAAGCTCCAGTGGATTTGAGTGGAACGTGGTCGGCGAGGCTGGCAATTCCATGGGAGGCTTCATGCGTTACCACAACAACCGACAACGCTAGAACGATGTATGGGAAAGTTTCGAAACTCACCCCAAGTCCTGGAACTGGAATTATGGGCTGAATGGAGACAGCTTGTTGGGTTTGGAAGAACAAGTTTAGCAGATTACTCGCAAGTTGGTAGAATATGAATACCATCGCACCGATGACGGTTACGATGCCGATGTTCCAAAATGTTCTCCAGACCGAGGGCTTTGAGTTCGAGATCCTTTCAATCAGCCTGTTCAACCGTGTCGTTCGGTAAATTATGTAGAACGGTAGCCCGGAAACGCCAAACCTCTCAGCCTTAAACGCCCACCACGCAATGCATATGAAGACCCAGACTGCGAGATAAACTACTAAGAAAGAGAATAATGGGTCCATTCGAAATCTTCGGCAGTGAAATTAAGGTGCTCAACTAAAACCTTTCTGGGACACAAGATGCCCCAAAGCATAGTCCTCTCGACCTGTGGAAGCATTCGAGAAGCCCACGAAATAGCTGGAGCCCTAGTCCAAAGGCGATTAGCCGCGTGCGTGAACATTCTCCCCGTCATTTCATGCTACAGGTGGAAGGGGAAGGTCATGAAAGAACGCGAATGGCTCCTGATAATCAAAACCGACTCAAAGATTTTCTCAAAATTGAGGCGACGAATTCTCGCGCTACACAGCTATGAGGTGCCTGAGATAGTCTCTCTCAAAATCGACCGCGGGTCCAAACCCTACCTCGCATGGATGGATAGAGCGCTACTCAGCGAAGTCTAGTTCCGCAAAAGGAACTCGAGCATTTTTTGGAATTTTCATACTTTCTTGAGAAATTCGGGGAACACTTAATAGGCCGCCCCAAATATTCGCCGACCTTCAGTCGGGAAAAAAACATTGACGCCAGAAGAAGAAGACAAAGTAGTCGAAGCACTGGAAGAGCTAAGAATAAACTATAACCTACGACAATGGCGCGTCTGTTCACTGATTTGTGATTCCCTGGCGGACAAATTTCGCTCGGTAGCTAAGAGTGAGAATAAGTAATTCAAAGGAACTCTCCTAGAGTTCTTTTAGCCTTTTGTGGAATTCTACTAGGGCTCTAGTTTTCTCTTCAGCCTCGTTAAGCGTAAAGATTTTCATGCCCTCGTCAAACTTTTCGAAGAGTATTATCTTCTCTTTGATTAGGGGCTCGACAATACGGGCAATTGTTGATGGCGATAGGCCAAGAAGGTTTGCTAGGAGCGCCTGGTTGAAGACTCGTTGCGTTCCCGCGTTTTCTAGGAAATATTCCAGTAGCCTGACCTGTGCCTTGGATTGAAAAACGTCGCTTAGCTTCAAGTGGCAAGCCGCCTAGCCTGGTAGCAGCCGAGTCCCAACATGCTCATTCCTTAGGGCTCGGATTACGTTTGCTGTTGTTCGCCCGTCCAGAATTATTGTCGGTATCTTCGATCGAGCTATGATTCGGATGGCGAGTGGATCCATTAGCTCATAGGCTCCGGCCTTGATGTCGGCTTTCGAGAGGATTTCTGTTAGCTTGCTGACCGATACTTCGTCCAGCTTCTTTGCACTCTTGTCCTTGCTCGGATCGGATGTGAAGACTCCTTCGACGTCGGTTGCATTTACGAAAAGCTCCGCACCGACTGTTTCTGCAGCGATTGCGGCAACGGCGTTGGTTGAATGGCCTGGTGTGAGTCCGCCCATGGCCACGATTTTTCCTGAGCTAAAATAATGTTTCAAGTCCCCAATATTCACAGGAATTTTGGGGAAAGCGTATTCTTCCAACCCATCAACTAGCAGCCGTGCGTTCAACCTACTGACCAGGATGCCGATCTGATCACAAAGCGACTCAGTGACCCCCATGTTCCGAGCAGCTTTGATGTATGTCCGGGCGACGCCGCCACCACCAGTCACAACCACAAGTTGGTATTCGCCTACAAGTTCCTTGAGTAACTTCACGTATTCCTCGACGAGAACCTCTCCAGATCCACCTGGGAAGGCAAAGCCGCCAAGTTTCAGCACGACTTTCAAAAACAACCACCTTAGCTGATACTATGTCCCGAGCGTTATTTGATTTCTGAAACCAAGCCCCTCCGAACCAACCTATATAAAATCCGGAACGTTACCCATGCGCAACGGTGTTTCCATTGTCAACGACAACCACTTCGGATTCAGTTTCGCGCTTTCGGTTGAAACGGACATTGGAAATGCTGGCCTCCAAGGAGGGTCGGGGCACCGAACTCATAAGCCTCTATGTCCCGCCAGGCCGGAGAATTCACGAAGTGATGGCTAACCTCCGTGAGGAGTACGGCACTGCCTCGAACATCAAATCGCGTACGACGCGAAAGAACGTTTTGGAAGCCATTGAGAGGGTGCAGCAGAGGCTCAAGCTATTCAAAGAGCCCCCGAAGAATGGTTTAGTTATTTTCTGTGGGGCAATCCCACACGGAGGAGCCGGGACGGAGAAAATGGAAACCTACGTTCTGGAACCACCCGAACCAATCAACATTTACTTCTACCGGTGTGACGCGAAGTTTCACCTTGAACCATTAATGGAGATGGCTACCGAACGAGACGCGTTTGGCGTCGTAGTGATTGATTCCACTGAAGCAGTCGTAGCTACTGTCCGAGGTCAAAGGATGGAGGTCTTGCAGGAATTCACGTCGGGCATACCTGGTAAGCATAGAGCTGGTGGGCAATCGGCTAGGCGTTTTGAGCGGATCCGCGAGCAGGCTATGAACGACTACTTCAGAAGGATTGCGACCCACTCATACGAGCTACTCGGCAAGGTTCAGGGACTAAAGGGCCTGATCATAGGCGGCCCTGGGCCAACAAAGCATGACTTCGTGGAAGGGGACTACTTGAATTACATGCTAAAGGAGAAGATCATGGCCACAGTTGATACGTCCTACGTAGGGGAGCAAGGCGTCGAAGAAATAATCTCCAAGAGCCAAGACGTCTTGAAAGGCGTTAGGTACTTAGAGGAGAAACGCCTTGTCCAGAAGTTCCTATATGAAATCGGCCATGATACCGGCTTGGGCGTTTACGGAGAGACTCAGGTCAGAAAATTCTTGACCGCAGGCATAGTCGACCTTTTGCTCGTGTCCGAGAAGATGAACATACTTCACGTCTACACGAAGTGCAAAAACTGTGGCGCCGTTGAGGATTCGCTCATTCCGCAAGCTAACCTCGTCAAGTTCGAACAGGACCTCATAGCAACTCCCTGCAAGAAATGCAACGCATCAGCTCTCTTCATCGAGAACACGAAGGATTTGGTCGACGAATTGGTCGAAATCGCGGAGAAACAAAACGCCAACATCGCGGTCATATCTACGGAAACTGATGAGGGAGTAATGTTGAAGGATTCCTTCGGCGGAATCGCCGCGATCCTCCGCTATAGGGCCACTTAGGCAAAATGAATAGATGGGAACTCTCGTCTTAACCGCAAGACTTCCTTTTTGACCCGAGTCGTGTCCTCGTTTCTTATCCATACCCGAGCAATCAGTTCAGCTATTTGGGCCATTTCGCCTTCCCGCATCCCACGCCTCGTCTCCTCACTTGTTCCAATCCTGACTGCTATGTCGACGATGATGTTTGCTTCCTCGAGTCTCTTCGCCAGGCGAAAGCCCTCATCCTCGGATGGGACATCGACAATGACCTGGTGGGATTGAGTGAACCCAACTTCCTTCCCATGCAACTTCACCCCATTCTGGTCCAGTGCCTCTGCAAGGGCTTTGCTGTTGCGCACCACCTGCTGAGCATACCGTTTGCCGAACCTTTTCATTTCGTAGAGGGCAACTTGAAGCGCCGCGATGCGGTTCCAATGGGCGTTATCGACGATGGCGGGATGAACTTCCTTCCTTAGGCTCTCCTCATAGGCGTTTGAGAGTATGATTCCTCCTTGCGGGCCGAAGAAACTCTTGTGTGTAGAACCAATTAACATCACTGCGCCTTCCCTGAGTGGGTCTTGGAATTGGCCACCAGCGATTAAGCCCAACACGTGAGAACCGTCAAAGACGACTTTTGCGCCAACCTGCTCGCAAACACCGGCCAACGCTTGAACGGGGTGTGGAAAGAGAATTAGGCTTGCCCCGAAAACGACGACGCTGGGCCGTTCCCGTTCAATGACCGCCCCTGCTTGTTCGATGTCAATGTTGAACACACTTCTGTTGAAGGGGAATTCGAGGACATGGAGCCCGTAAATTTTCGGGTACCCATACTGAGATATGCCCGGGTACCCGCCGTTTCCCGGGCCGACTGTGATTATCTTGTCTCCACGCTTTGCCAACGCGGTTAGGGCGATCATGTCGGCGGAATGGCCTGAAAGAGGCCTCACATCCGCGTACTTTGCACGGAAGATTTCCTTCGCTAATGTCTCAGTCTGGATCTGATCGGTGTACTTTGTTCCCATGTAGAATCGTTCGGGCGACGTGTACCTATTGGCCAGATCGCAGCTGAGAATTCCGCGCACTGCTGGGCTGGACATGTTCTCCGAGGGAAGAAGGTTCAGGCATTTGCCCAGCCGCCAAGCTTCATGCTGGTGTAGCAGTTTCCTCAGGGAGGACGGGATTCCCGCTTTTCTTTCCGTAATCCGAAGTTTCAACGGAACATCAACAACCAACTTACTGAGAAGTCCAAAAAGGGATTTGGTGTTGGGTCAGCAGCAGGGCTAACATGCCATCTGATTGGTAGGATTGGCGAATAGGTGGATTGTATTCCGGGGCGGTTCAGGCTCAGACTCTAAGCTTCCGTCGGCGTAAGCCCTCACATGCCACTCCAGATCATATCGTAGGTGGCGGATATAGCCGAAAACCTTCCCTCTCTTCCAAATTTGGAGTATTCCAGCGCTAGTAAAGCCATCCGCAAGTAGCGTCTGACGAGATCTTTCCGCAAGTGAAGTATGAATCGAGAGCATTTGGTCCATTGGCCCATGCGCTATGTTCACCGGTTATACGCGTCTGCCCCGGCGACCGCCGGGCCTGCGTGTACCATCATGTGGAACCGGGGTAACATCCTCGATTCGGCCGATCCTGAAACCTGTTCGCGCGAGCATTCTGATTGCAGCTTGGGCACCTGGGCCTGGGGTTCTCGCTTTGTGGCCGCCTGGAGCCCTGACTCTGATGTGAAGGGATGTGATTCCTCTGTCCTTAGCTACGCGGGCTGCTGCTGCGGCAGCTTGCATCGCAGCGTAAGGCGACCCTTGAAGCCGGTCCGCCTTCACGTGCTGTCCCCCTGCGCTGCGGGAGATGGTTTCAGCACCACTCAGGTCCGTTATGTGAACTAGCGTATTGTTGAACGAGGAATAGATGTTCGCTATACCCCAGCGCTGAGGCACTTTCTTCTCCGACAGTGGTCACACATCCAAGTGAATATTCGATCTGGTCAACCTAGTTCGCCATATTTAACTTTCCTTGGGCTTAGTCTAATCGAAACCGAGATGGATGTCCTTCCTGTGAGAAGTTTGCGAATACGATCCGCATCGGCAGCGGACCTTCAGGCCATTTGCCTTATTGAGGATGATTCCTTCTCCGACCCATATCCCAGCTACCTACTCAAGCGACTGCTAGATGATACTCGAAACAATTTCGTAGTGGCTGAAAATGTGAGTGGCGCATTAGTCGGGTACAGCGTCTCCTCCATAGAGGGGAGGCTAGCCCACTTGATTTCAATCGCGGTTCTCACTGAGGGCCGTAGAAAAGGCGTAGCGACAGTACTACTCAAGAATCTTATAAAGGGCCTAGAGGCACGCCAGGTAGAAGAGCTCTGGCTTGAAGTAAAGCAGGGAAACAAAGAAGCCATCAAACTTTACGAAAAGTTCCACTTTGCAACTATGATGGTTTTGGAGAATTATTACTTAGACGGTTCAGCAGCACTGCGAATGCGAATGACCTTCAAGAAACAGGTCGTGAAGGTTGGGCATAGACAAAGGTGATGGCTTAGTGAAATCTCAATTCTACCTGCTCGATGATAATGAAATTGAGTGGGAGGGGAAACCTTACGTCAGGTTTTGGGGCGTGGACGAGAAGGGCGCCAGAATTTGCTTACTCAGCAACCTGATAATGCCTTACTGCTACTTTCTACCAAACCAGCAAGACAACCTCGAGACAATTAGGCAGAAGGTCTTCGAGGACAAGAGGCATTTTCCAAAAATAATCGGCATATCAATTGAGACAAAAAAGCGCCTTGGCCAAGAATGCAAAGTGCTGAAGATAATCTGCGCCGAGTCCGACGTGCGATCAAACTACTTGAAAGAGTTACAGAGGCTAGCCGGTAAGGGCGAGGGCTTTGAGAACGACGTAAGGCTTCCCGTCCGCTACATGACCGACCTGATGTTAACCCCGTGCGGTTGGAACGAATGCGAAGCCGACAAAATGAAATTCGATGGGGCTGCGGGATACGATGCTTACATCACGTCTACAGCTCCCAAGAGTGTTGCCGACGATACTGTTCCAACCCTTCGAATCCTCGCATTCTACACGCTCACGGTGGGGGAGAAGGGTTCAGCGAAACCTGAAAGCGACCCCATTCGAGCCATAGCCATAGCCACAAACTCAGGGAGATCGACAACCCTTGTTTCCGAAAAGGACGATGTAAAGGTCCTGAAGGATTTCGTCGCATTCGTAAAGGGCTACGATCCAGACATCATCGTCGGCTTCCAGACCAACACCCAGGATTGGCTGTACCTGATCCAACGATCAAGGGCCGTGAAATTCAAGTTGGCGGTGGGACGGGATTCGAGTGAACCGCATAACAGCGTCTACGGCCATGTTTCAGTAGCTGGCAGAGCAAACCTAGACCTGTTCGACGTGGCAAGTGGTATCCCTGAAGTCAAAGTGAAGACGCTCGAAAACCTTGCCAAATATCTTCGCCTTGATTCCGCTGGAAAGTTCACGACATTCGAAGAATGGGACAGGTCTTCGTTATGGGCTGAGGAGTCCGGGAGAAGAAAACTGGTCGAAAACGCAAGTATGTCGGCTCATGCTTCGTTAGAGCTGGCGAAAGAAACGATGGATTTTCCCATGCAACTTTCCGCCCTAACAGGGTTGCCGCTCGACTAGGTGATGGCTGCAGCGACTGGGTTTCGTGTCGACTCGTACTTGGTTCGCAGGGCTCATCAAATAGGAGAGCTGGTTCCGGGGAGGAATGAGCAACCATACTTCACGTATAGGGGCGCAATTGTGCTTGAGCCCAAAACTGGGTTGCATGACGACGTTGCGGTGCTTGACTTCGCCTCCATGTATCCAACTCTCATGGAAAAGTACAACCTCTCACCCGACACCTTCATCAAACCTGGCGAAAGCGTTCTTGAAGACTCAGTGTACATCATTCCTGAAGTGAACCATCGCTTCAAGAGAAAGCCGGAAGGCTTGTACAAAACTGTACTCACCACGCTCATTCATGAGCGGTCGTTAATCAAAGCCTTGCTGAAAGATGCGAATCCCAAATTGACTCGCTATAAGGTCTTAAAGGAACGCGAAAGGGCTCTGAAGGTCATTACGAACGCGTGCTACGGTTACGCTGGGTGGGCAGGCGCGCGGTGGTATGTCCGGGAGGTTGCAGAATCCGCGGCCGCCCTAGGGCGAGAGACGATTACCAAAGCCACAACGAAAGCAGAATCTCTCGGGCTCTCAGTAATCTACGGTGATACTGACTCACTTTTCGTCAAGAATGAGCGTGCGAAGGTCAAGCAACTCCTCGATTGGGTTGAAGATGAGCTTGGACTGGAGATCAAGGTTGAACGAGAATACCGGCGGGTTTTGTTCACGGAGGCGATGAAGCGGTATGCAGGCCTTCTCCCAGATGATTCCTTAGACATAGTGGGACTAGAAGTTGTTCGCGGCGACTGGTCTGATATCGCACGCCAAGTCCAAGAAGAAGTGTTGGGGAAGATCCTGCGTGAACAGTCTCCTGAGAGAGCTGTTGAGGTAGTCAAAGCGACTATACGCAGACTACACAAGGGCCAAGTACCACTCGCTGACCTCACGATTAGGAAAACGTTGACCAAACCCATCGAAAAGTACGCTGTGAGAACGCCCCACGTTGAGGTTGCTAAGCAATTGATTAAGGAGGGTTGGACCTTAACAGTTGGCGATAAGGTCGCTTATGTTATCACGAGGGGGCCGGGAAGCCTCTTCAAGAAGGCCAAACCCTCAAGCCAAGTGAAACCTGGAGACGTTGACATTGAGTACTACTTGGAGAACCAGGTGAAGCCCGCCGCGATGCGGATATTGGAGCAGTTCGGTGTAAGCGAAGGGCAGTTGGTAACTTAGGCCGTTGGCGGGCCAGCAACTTCGGGGAGGGTCATGATCCTAATTGAGGCGGGCCTACGTGCTAGGTCCGCGATCCGGTCTCCCACAAGTAATTTGATGCCTCGCTCCTCCGCCAAATCTACCAACCTTTGAGTGACCACTCCGTCGAAGACGATGGTATCAACTGCTTGGTAGTCAGCGAGTTTCCCTGCAAGTTCGCTTACGGGCAACTTGGCAACCTCATTCAGATTCTGGTCGAGTAACACCCCTTCCAGGGAACCTCTGAGTTCGCGGGCTTTGACTACAACGTTTTGCGGTAGCTGGGCGAGAGGTGGTCGCGTTGGAACATGAACTGGTTCTGGAGGGCGTGTTCCTGGGGGCCTTGCGGTTTCAACTGGCACCTTCTCTCGCAATGCCTTCAAGATTTCTTTCGGCACTAGGTCTTCGACTTCCTTACCCAAAGGAGCCCGTGCAACATAATCAACGGGAGCAACCTGCATCAATTCCTTCAAAATCAGGTCCCCGCCTCTGTCCCCATCGAGGAAGGCTGTTGTTTCTTTAGATTTCGCCAGGTCGATTATAGTCCTGGGAATCTTCGTCCCTTCGATCGCTACTGCGTTTCGAATTCCACATCGGAGAAGGTTGACAATGTCAGCCCTGCCTTCAACGAAAATTATGGAAGCACTGGTGGAAACGTCTGGACCTGCGGGAAGATGATCCGCACCATACTCGGCAACGTCTGACGACCGGATTACGTCTGATACGTCCTTGACCATCTCGTCTGTGCTTGGTGAGTCTTCAATGACCCAAGTGCGGAGAATGTCCTTCGCCTTGTCCAGAATCACTTTACGTTTTTCTTCTCTGATATCAGCGACCTTGTCCAATATGACTTTGGCGATACATGGACCTATGCGGTCCACGCTTTGCACAGCAGCTGCGATGATGGCTGTCGAGGTCTTGTCAAGGCTCGACGGGATGGTGATTACTCCAAATGTTTTATCCTGTTTGGATTCCAATTGAATTTCTATGCGTCCGATTCGACCGGATTTTTGGAGCTCGCGTAGATCCAGGTCCGGACCAAACAATCCTTCCGTTTGACCGAATATGGCGCCTATCACGTCAGGCTTCTCTACGACGCCCTCCACTTCGAAACGGGCGACGATCATATATTTGGTCGTAGGTGCATATTGTGAATTTGCTCCCAATTATGATTGAACCTCCTAATTTGCTCATGTTTGCTTCGGTATACAGAGGAAGCGAAGCGAAAGTAACTGACATGAGCATCCAAAACGTACCTTTCGAAGTACCCCATATAAACGCTATGCACAGGCAGATTCGGAATCAGTGGACCGGATTGGCGGGGAGACATCTGTCATTCACTCCCTCGTTCTCTCTCAGAACTTTACCTCAACTAAGCTTGACCTTCTTGCCCCGAATCACTTGTCGCGGTATCCTTAACGATAGAATAGTTGGGATGAGAATTGCCAAGAAAAATGTGGCTGGGTCGAATTCCGGAACTACGGTTACGGCCGTGGGCAGTTGCACGCCGCTAGAGTGTTGTACGTCGTCGAAGAAGACATTCATACGCCACCCCTCCGTCGTCGAACCCACCCCAACAGCGAAGACAAGCCTCTGGCCTGCAGAGACGTTTTGGTTGAGTTCGACATTGAAACTATAAAGCGCCGGGGTTCCGGTGAGAGCCTTGCCGCGCGCGTAGGTGAAGGCGTAACGGTAGTTTCGAACGGTCTGATTTAGTTGATTGAGAACTGCAATCCCTGCCCCTACACCAGAGAAGGATGGTGTAACGTCGTCGCTGGAGAGCCACGCTGTGAATGTTGCGGTTCCGCCAAGCATCGTAGGTTCCGTTAGTGGTTCAGTCACCCAAGCAACGGATCCTACCCAGATAGTGCCGAAGATTGTGGTAGCGTTTCGGATAGCCGCGGCAACTTCAAAGACTTTCGGGGTTGAACCTGAAGGCGCCGTCAAATTGGCTTCTTCAACAACCGTGATAGAAGCGTTCTCGCTACGGTATGTCACAGCCTTCAAGTGAAAGTAAAATATGCCACCAGAGACGGGCGACTGGGCTGAAACCAAACCCGTTGATGCCCCAAGAAATAGAATCACCATCACAGTCAGTGAAATAGCATGCAGCCGCATAATACCTCAAAACACGTATGTCGAATTTACCTATGCCTGCCAAGTCGTGCCCCTCCCCCGACACTATGAACTAGCCGAACTTGGAACGAAGCCCAGAGCTCCGGAAGAATGTAAGTGAAAGATAGAGGGAGTTCCGAATACAGCGGTAATCACTACTATAGTCTAGTATTCAGTAGAAATGTATTACCGAGAGAACGTCTTATCTCATCGTTCGTCGTTTCAAGCATGAGGTTGCGCAATCGTGTCGCGAATTGGAATTAACGGGTTCGGAAGAATCGGCCGCTGCTTCTTCAGGGCTGCGACAGAGGCTGGCTTGGATATCGTCGCAGCCAACGACATCATGGACCCAAAGACGGCGGCTCACTTGCTCAAGTATGATTCAGTGTTCGGGAAATTTAGCCGAACCGTCAGCCTAGAGCCTGAAGGTTTCAAGGTTGACGGAAAACCGGTGAAGATACTGTCCGTCAAGGATCCCGGCGAAATCCCTTGGTCTAAGTACGGCGTCGAGATTGTGGTCGAATCCACAGGGCTGTTTACGAGTCGGGACATGGCTGTGAAGCATATGAGAGGCGGCGCCAAGAAGGTCCTGGTATCCGCTCCTGCCAAGAATCCTGACATCACGATTGTCCCGGGAGTGAATTTGGAGAAGTACGACCCGAAGAAGCATGATGTAGTCTCACTTGCATCCTGCACCACGAACTGTGTGACACCGGTGGTCAAGGTGCTGAATGACTCCTGCACGATAAAGCATGGTTTCATGACCACTGCCCACGCGTACACGGGCGACCAACGACTCCACGACCTGCCACATAGCGATTTGAGGCGGGCTAGGGCAGCAGCGCTCTCAATAATTCCCACCTCAACAGGCGCCGCCATCGCGACAACCGAGGTCATCCCAGAGCTGAAGGGCAAGGTTGACGGCGTGGCACTACGAGTGCCTGTCCCCGACGGGTCCATCGTTGACTTCGTGGCTGAAGTGGGCCGCGACATCACCGTCGACTACGTGAACAAGGCATTCCAAAGTGCGGCGAACGGTCCCATGCAGCATATCCTAGAATACTCCGAGGAGCCCCTAGTCTCCTCTGACATCATCGGGAACCCACACTCAGCCGTTTTCGATTCACTCTCAACCATGGTTCTCGACAATAGGTTGGTCAAAGTCTTCGCATGGTACGATAACGAGTGGGGATACTCAAACAGGCTGGTTGACATGGTGCAAACCATGTCGAAATTTCTATAAGGTCTCCGATGGAAACTGAACTCGGTCTGAATGGTTTGGCGGCAGGTGCACCATTTTGCATTGCAGATTTCGCTCAATGCACTAAAACGCCGTGCACAAGATATCCGAACGAGGCGTTGACACGGAGAGATGAGAGATGTTGTTATCAGTTGACAGGCAGGATTCTAGGTTAAGCTGTTAACTAAGATGGCACTGACAACTTCTGAGAATGCTTGACGTGTCTCCTAACGAGTAGGTATAGTCCGATTCCGGCTATGAGGACCACTCCCAATGCTTCCTCTGGGATGCTTGTTGATTGTGTAGAGGCGGTTTGTGGTGGTTGGGGCATCTGGAGTGATGGTGAGGTGGTAGGACGCATTGTTGTATAAGGTGTAAGGTTAACTTGCGTCGTGTTCGTGTTTTGAGGAGTTCCCTTCATTGTGATGGTTGCAGTCGCGCCGTTGATATCCGCAGGGTTTCCCCATGCGACAAGGAATATGAAATATGCTGATGGAAGACTTTGATTGAGGTCGAGGTTAGTGGCATCCCATTCCGCGAATACGCATCCATTCGACGCCAGATCCTCAACTCGGAGGTGTTGTCCGCAGGGAATGTAGTTGAGGGTTTGGAAGACGTAAAAATCCATGGGCAGAGTTGAATGGAAGGTAATGTGGACTGGTCCTGTGAACGGTATGGGCGCCGCATCCACGCCACAGTAGGTCTCATTTGCAATTGGAAAAATCGTAGTTAGTGTCGCCGTTGTCGTAGACGTATCCGCCGGCCTAGAACTCAGAAGTCCCGGTGGCATCGCACATATTGCGACCACGACCAAAATGCATGACAGAAAAATATTGAATCGCATTCACGGTCTCCTCAGAAACCTGCTTCGCTCTTTGTGCCTACCTACGAAATATGGGCTTTCATATTCACGCCTGACGGACTGAGGGCCGAAAAATACTTCGGCCCTAAGACGGGCGTGGAATCTCGGTAGTTCTTCGATGCTGCGAACATCCGACCGTGTCAATCCTCGGAGCTCGCGCCATAAGACCAAGTTCACGTGAATCTTCTGGTAGTTTAATGTGCGGGCGAGACGCTTCGCTAGAAAGACGCCTTCGTGGTCGAAGTCCGTGAGAACTATCACCTTACCATATGGGTCCAGTTCCTCAACGAAGCCCACCGGGTTTTTTCGGCTACTCTGTAAGCAAAGGATTGTTCCAGGGATTCCTAGTTTATGGAGGGATTCTCGGTCGCGTGTCCCTTCGACTATGATGATGCCACCTTGTTCAGACTCGTGGGTGACTCGTTGAATGAGTTTCTCTAATCGTTCAAGCCTTACTTCGGCGGGGGCACGCATTGCGGGGTGTTACCTTGTTATTTCCATCTGTTCCATTTTGTGAAGTAGTTCTGGGCGTTTCTCGAATTCTTCTCGGACTGGCTCGAGGATTTTGATGAGGCCTTCCGCAACTGAGGTCTTCAGATCGAGGGGGTGAATCTTACCTTGGCGATATTCCGTTTCTAGATCTTTGTACGTGGTGAATGTTGCGGAACCGCCGTACTTGCTTGGCCTATCCATTGTGACTGACTTGGCCCAAGGAAAGATGATGTGACGAGCGATTTCGAGGACTGGGTTGTTCGCTGTTTCCTTTTGGGGGCAGTAGGCACCCTTGAGTTTGTGCTTGATTGTTTCTGGTTCGTCGTGGACGATTATTCCGCTCTCCGTGATGCTCTTTGACATCTTAGAGGAGATTTGGGAGCTGACCTCCTGATTTTCATCGAACTTGGCCGAGTCCATCCTTTTCGCTCCCGCTAGCCCTATGAGTAGAGGTGTGTGCAGGCTTGTTGGTTTCGGCCATCCTAGCTTGTCTGCGACATCGCGTGCTAATGCATGAGCTTTTCTCTGGTCTATCCCTGCGCAAGCGACGTCTAACTTTAGTTCGAATATGTCGGCCGCCTGCATGCATGGGTAGAAGGTTGCGGCGGCTTCCAGGTCCTTGCTATCCATTTCCCTGCCCATAATTGGTAGCGCACGCCATACTCGGTTTACGTTGATGGACTTACCGATTCGTACAACCCTCTCCCAGTATTCCCTTTTTCCCGCCAAATCAGACGCCCAAGAATACGTGGCCTGTGAGGGTGGGATGCCAATCGCGGTGAAGCATTGTTTGATGTATTCTCCGCAGGTTCGAATATTCTCCATCCGACCTCCCAGCTTGTTGTTTATCCAAGCATGCCAGTCGGCGAGGAATACGTTGAAATCGAAACCAGCCTCAATCAGGTCCATGATCTTCCTGCCGCACACGAGGCCCATCCCTATGTGCATCATCCCGCTTGACTCGAAGCCCCAGTAGGCGCGTGGGCGGTCCTTAGTCTCTAGAATCGTTCGTAGCTCTTCCCGCGTTATGATCTCTTCAGTGTCCCTAGCGACGAGGCCTAGTCGTGTTTCTACGTCCAAGCTTCTTCCCTCTCAAGTTCTAATTGTGTGGGCTGTGCTATTCTTCTTTCGTTGGAGGGGATTCGCCGCAGGGCCGGAACGATCCGACCCCTATCGCCCACGACACTAACACGCAAACTTCACCGGAGGGCATCGCCCCACTCAGTTGGCTCTCTCGGAGGTGGGCGGCTCTGGTGCCTCTCCAACGAACCTAATGTCTTTGCAACTGGAAGAGTTGGTCAAGGTCAAGCTCCATTGCTGTTACGGGGTCTTCTAGTTTCCAGTTTTCGAGGACTTGTGGATGAACCTCTCCTATTACCCCAACCTCACGCTGGCCAATAAGAATGCTACCGACCCTCCCTTCCAAGTAACTCGGGTTAAGGGTTTGGTTCAATGTGAATTCGAACCCAAGGTTGAGCATGAGCGGTTCGAGGTAAGATTTCATCTCCGTAAAATTAGCTTTCGAGTGAGATGAAACGCAAGCCAATTTGCGGACATCTCTCGCCCGGTTCGAAACGGCAGGGTCCCAGATTGTGCAGTCTCCAGCCTCAAACACTCGTTGGGGGTATTCAACGTGAGTGTTGTTCGCTAGGAAATCCATCAAACTTGGCAGCAGCCAGGGGCGTAGGCATCTCATTGTCAAGATCTTCGGGTTCGCAATCTCAACCACTTCGCCAGGCTGCATGTTCATCTTTGTGAACAACTTTTCCTCATTCGTCATCATGAACCCCACCATCTCTTGGAACCCAAGTCCTATCATCAACTGCCTCACATTGTCCGAGAACTCTTCCATCGGCGAGAGGCCGCCCATTGTTAGGTCGGACGGCCATTTCGGCTGCATTTTGTTTAGACCGTAAGCGATGGCTACATCTTCGAGTATGTCAACTGGATGGAGAATATCCAATCGGTAGCATGGGACACGAACGTTCAGTTGCTTCCCAGCCGAACCTGCCACATCATATCGTTCGCGGCGAAGAAGCGACACTACTTGGGTGTGGCTGAGCTCCAGGCCGATTAGGCTTTTCAGGCTATCGAGGGATAGTTTGATTCGTCGTTCGTCAAGGTCCGGAGTTTTCAGTATCCGTGTCTTACCGTACTTGTACTGGACTGAGGCTGGTGAGATTTTGGCTCCCCGGTCGGCGAGGGAGGTTGTGAGGATCGTGACGGCGTTCATTACGGTTTCTTCAGACGAACCTGTGACTTCGACGAGTACGTTCTTTGTGTCTGGTGTGAGTCGTCCTAGGTCGTTAGAGTTGATGATGGGCGGGAAGGAGAGCACTTTGTGTTTTGCATCAAGCAGGATGGGCATTTTCTCATGCTCCTTTAGGATGTGACCGTACTCTATGCCCTTCGGGTGGGCTTCCAAGATTTCGCGGAGCGACATCGCCTTGTCTCCTTCCAGGGGCACGAATTTCACATCATCCGGCCCCACCGCGCCGTAGCGAAGTGGAGGAGTAATCAAGTCAAAGTCGTAGAAACCGATCGATGATCTTCGGCGTTTCCTTCCATAACTCTGGTCAAGCTTGTCTTGGAGGTGAATCAAGCCGCGAATGATAACGTCGTTCAGTTTCGTGTTCCTGGCGACCACGCACGCGATGTACGGCCTGATGTCCTTCAGTTCTTTGTCAACATGGATGTGGACCGCAGGTTTCTTGGCGGTGACGTAAGTCTTAAGGCCGACTTCAATTCCTAGCAGACCTCTCAGAGCGCGGGCTATGCCCTCGGTGCTCCACGTGTCCGGCCGGTTTGTATCCTTGTTGTCGAGTTGAAGTTCGGAGTCTTCTAGGATGGGTTCCGTTCGGCTTAGGCCGGAGAGTTCGCATTTAACCGAGTAGAGTATCTCGTTAAGGTCCTCGTGACTTCGCGGCAGTTTCTTGCCGACTAACTGCTCCAGGTCGTCTATTCGGGTGAGTATAGTGACCAAGTTAGAGAACCTTCTGCTTCCTCATCCATTCGAGGTCTTGGGCGAAGAGGAGGCGTATGTCATCGAATCCAGCTCGCATCATGTACAGCCTGTCCACACCTATGCCCCAGGCGATCACGGGCACTTTGATTCCTAATGGGAGCGTCAATTCAGGCCTGAAGATTCCTGACCCGCCGAACTCAAGCCATCCGTAACCTTCCTTGTAGGCTTGAAGCTCCACGCTTGGTTCGGTAAAGGGAAAGTAATCAGGCCTAAAACGGACTTTGTCTGCGCCCGCAATGTCTATGGCGAAGCGTTCGAGTACCCCCAAAAGGTCCCTTAGTGACAGGCCAGCGCCTAACACTATGCCTTCAACTTGGTTGAATTCTGTAAGGTGAGTGCGGTCTACTTGATCAGGCCTAAAGCATCTCACTATGGAGAAATACTTCCCCGGTATCTGCAGCTCCTTGCTGACGAGGGTCCGGGCGCTTAGAGCGGTTCCTTGGCTTCTGAGTATCAGCTTTAGAGCTTCGTCGCGTGAGTAAGAGTACTTCCAACCGGTCGACCCCGTCTTCCAACCGTTTTCATGTGTTCTCGAAACGGGATCCATGAAGCGCTCGCTCTCTCCTAGGTTTCCCCTTTCCTTCGTCTCGATGAAGTAAAGGTCGTGAATTTCGCGTGCGGGATGGTCCTGCGGCATGAAGAGCGCGTCGCAGTTGAAGAACATCAATTCGACCGCGGGGCCTGTCATTTCCTTGAATCCAAGATTGACGAGTTTATTCTTCAAGTTGTCAAGAAACAGCCGATAGGGTTGTCTCTTCCCGGGCCAGGTCGGAGTGACTGAGGCCGCTATGTTGTATTTTCGAAACGTAGCGCTTTTCCATCGCTGGGACGCGAGTAGCTCGGGGGTGAGGTCGCTCACCTCTACTGGGACAGTTATGCCTTCCTCAAGGGCTTTCCAACCTTGCGAGGTCAGTTCCGCGTAACGTTTAGTCTGCTTCCTGCTTATGACTAACTTTCGTCTCTTCAAAGTCTCAAGGGTTTCGCGTAGAGGTTTCGGTAATTCCTCGAGGGTGGTCTCGGTTTTGGTTGATAGACTTTCCAGTGACCTTTCTAAATCGGTCTTGTCAGGTATGCCCGACGCTTTGAGTACTACTCTTTGAAGTTGAGTTGTGACCTCGCACCAGCCAGCGACCTTAATCCATCCCAATGCGACGGAAGCGAGGTTCGCGGCTATATTGGCACGTCTCGCCGCCTGGTCAAGAGTTGCTTCGCCTCCTAGTTCAAGAACAGCCTGACAAAGCCGTCTTTCGGGCAAACCTTGTTTTGCGTAGTTCATTCCCTCTTCTGTAAGCTTTAGGATTGTTCGTTCAGCTTCCGTCACTCGAACAAATTGCTTCTCTTGCAGAGTCGTTAAGGCTCGCGTCACGGCGGCACTACTCTGCTTAGTCTTTAGTACTAATTCTTCGAAGGAGCAGTTGCCGCCGGAGGATTGTAGGCCATGCATTACCGCGGCTTCGTTCTCACGCATATCAAACAAGCATTTGCGCTCCCATGGAGTTTGCGTGCCTGTCCCACGCCGCATTCAGATAAATTAGTTCAGAGGACAACTGGAATGTTGCGTTGAGGCCTGAAAACGCGGTCACCTGCAATCATACGCTCAACCTCGAAGCTTCGCAGCTATAGGCGCCTAGGTCTATAATAGATTGTTTACCACGAGTCTTTCGGGTTGAAGAGGTATTCCTCAAATCTATCTTTGGCTTTCTCTCGCTTTGCTTGATGCTCTATGAGGAACTCCTCAACTCGTTCCGCGAGTTTGAGTTTGCATTCTCCGCACATGATGTTTCCGGCGAGGCAGTTGTAACGTAGGTCTTCAATTTCCTTGTCGTTCATAAATAGGAAATAGTCGTAGGCGAAAACGGAGCAGATGTCAGGATTGGCGCCAAGCCTTTTTTGTTCCTCGATCGTGGCTCGTCCGCCTGTGAATGCGCTCATGACCTTCTTTTTCGCTCGTTGAGGATTATCTATTGTGAATATTGCAGTTTCAGGCATTGATGCAGACATTTTTCCGGCGCGCCCAAGTCCTGGTACGAAGCGGCAGTGAATTTGGGCGGGCTTGTAAAACCCCAGCTTCGGTGCAACATCCCGCGTGATCCTCCAGTAAGGATCTTGGTCGATAGCGGCGGGGATCAAGCACGGGACATTATGTCCCACTAGTTGCGACTCTAGAAAGGCTGGAACCGCCTGGACAGCCGGGTAGAATGCCATGCCTATGTTCGTGCTCTCCCGAAAGCCAAACACCGCTTTGGCAGTTGAGAAAGTCACGTGCTTAGCGATCTTGATCGCAAGGCCGTAAAGAGCGTCCATGTTCTTAGTGTCCAGTATGATTCGGGTTTTCTTGGGGTCGAAGCCCAGGGCGATCAGGTCGAGCGCGTTCTCAAATGCCCATTTCGCCGGTTCACTCATCGAAAACTCATCGTGTTGGAGGAACCGCTCGTCGTCTGTGATCTGGAAGTAAAGTTTGGCGCCGAACTTGTCTTGCAAGTACTTGGTGAAGATCCATGGGACCAGATGACCAATGTGGACCGGCCCAGAAGGGCCCCGCCCTGTGTAGAGTACGAATTTCTCTCCGGCTTCATACCTATGCAGAATCCAATCCAGATCCCTGTGTGAGAAGAAAATTCTTCTAGCGAGTTGTGGGTGTAATTCGCCGGTGTGCTTCCTAATCGTGTCTAAGATTTCTGAGGTAAGGGGTTGGGTCCCAAAGTCCCTTATCAGCTTATCATAATCGATTTTACCCGTAACCTCCCAAGGGGTCACCACCATTTCCTCGTTATTGACTGACATAACTCAGGTTCTCCCGCTTTCAGAAACTACTCTCCGACTTAGTTGCTTCCCCACAATTAATGTGCGTGTGTCATAACTCGACTAGTTGTATAAATCAAATAGCCGCTGCGCCAGAAGAGGGTAAACTTCTAGAAGCTCCATTGATGCCATGCTGCTAGGGAGTAGCTATGAGTGACGAGAAAGACAACGTTTTGGCTAAAATGGACGCGGCAGCGGAAGAGGCAGAAACAGACCTCGCATCCCTTGATCAAGAAGCTGTTAAAGCCTTAGCCGTCTGGTGGCTGAAATGGTACATGAAGGCCGGGCATAAGCGGCTTGGCCGAATAATGGTGAAGGTCGCAAAGAAGCAGTAGGCTTGTCAACTGTACGAAGATCCCAAGTCAATCATCCATAAGGAAGGTGTAGCCGCGGTTGAGCCAACGAATTGAAATGTTCACAAAATCCGGGCGAATCCTTGCCGAGGTTCGAGAATTCGTGAAAACTCTTCCCTTGGCTGGCAGGAGCGTTCTTGGAGTATGTGAGAAGGTAGAGGGAAAGATACAGAGCCTGGGGGCGGACTCAGCTTTTCCATGCAATGTCGGGATCAATGACGTCGCCGCCCACTATACAAGCCCGTGGGACGACACCAGCAAGATTCCGGAAGATTGTATAGTGAAGGTGGATTTCGGTGTAGCGCTCGATGGCTTCATAACAGATACAGCGATAACGATTGCACTAAACCCAGCTTACGACTCTATGAAAATCGCGGCTGAAGCTGCGCTCCAGGAGGCGCTTGCAGCCGTAGCCCCCGGTCGAAAACTGTCCGAAATCGGAAGTGTGGTGGAACGCTGTATCGAGAGGTACGGTTTTAAGCCGATTAGAAATTTAACCGGCCACAAGATAGACCGCTATACGATACATGCAGGGAAGTCGGTTCCTAATGTTTCAGGGATGGAGAGCGGCCGCTTTGAGGTGGGCGAAATCTATGCAATCGAGCCTTTTGTTACGTTGAAAGGTGCTGAGGGTGCTGTCCGCGATGGGGATTCCGCGTATATCTACCGTTTTGTTAAGGAAAAAGGTGCCAAAACAGATGAAGCCGTTAAACTTGGCGAGTTTATTAGGGATACATACAAAACTCTACCTTTCGCGGCTCGTTGGGCTCATAACTCTTTCCGCGGTGCCAATTTCCAAGCGGCGTTTGGGGAACTCGTGAAGTATCGGTGTATCGTTGGTTACCCTGTGCTCGTCGAAGCGAGCGGCCACGTTGTTGCTCAGGCGGAGCATACGATAATCGTGACTGAGAATGGTTGCCGAGTGTTAACTGCCTAGATTTTCTTGGGCTTAAGGTCTTCAGCGTAGATGGAGTCGACGCGCATGCTCCCCTTGCACTGTTGACATTGCCCAACCTCTTTAGTCACGTAGTCGCCGACGCTGAATGTCCTAACCACTTTGAACCCGCAGTTCGCGCAGAGCACGACGCTGAGTACTTTGGCGGCGATGTGTTGCAGGACGACCATTCGGCGGCGCATTTGCGTGATTGATGATATGGCGAGTACGGTGCCTACAGTCGCCATTATGCCGTACACGAAGAACTGTGGGAATTGTCCAGCGTTATAGTAATCGAGGGCTTGCACCATTGCCCACATTGAGATCGCTAGGATCACTAATCCGAAGGCAATCAGTATGTACGCGTAGTATGTTGAAGGTTTGCTACTCATCTGTATTCGCCTATGGTCCGATGCCAGCGGTGTTGCCGATGCCAGCGATTATGACGAGTTCGCCTTCTTTGGTGCGCTCAACGACTAACCGCTTTATTCTCTCTAAGACGGTTTCAGCGGATTCAGCGATCTCCTTTTTCATGGTGGTGACTGCTTCCTGTATGCTTTGTTTGACTACGATGGCGTAGACGGGTATACCGAATTTCGTTGCTTCCTCTTCAATCTTGAACCGCTCTGTCCCAATGCCACCAATCGCAGCGCCGATTCCTTCGCTAACTTCCCCTGTCTTCTCTCCCTCCAGTTTCAACGCAGCATCAACCATGATTATCATTGATGCTTTTCCGTTGTTTTCTTCCAGGACCTGGCGGATGGCGTCACCAGGCTTACCAACGTTCCCGCCTGGGCCCTCTGCCTTTAGCGCAATAACTCTCCGGCCCTCCAAAGTTGTCTCGGCCGCAACCATGTCCTTCTCAACTTTCCTAGCCTCGTGGCCGCGCATCAACCTCGACGCCACAAGCGCGCCAGCGCCATCACCTATCGGGTGCCCTTCCGCGAAGGCCTTGGTCGCCCCTTGGTAAGCATCCGCCTCCATCATGATCAGTGGTAGGAACGCCTGAAGCTGGAATATGACGAAGATGCTGAACGTCTTCTTGCCGAGGAGGTACAAATGCCGAACAACCTTATACATGTAGTTCAGCGCCCAAGCTGCTTCGACCAGGTTCTCGAGATTGTTCACCTGTGAAGGATTCGCTTCGGGCGCAATCCTAGCCACATCCGATTTGAACTTCGACTCCCGAACGTCGAGCAGGTGATCGAACTTCCGAACCACACCAGATGGATCCATACTCACGGGCTCAATGAGGAATTGCTCAAGCAAAGAATTCAATCGCACTGTCGGGTCGTCCTTGGGTTTGCCTACGTCCCTAAGCACCTTTAGTGTGAGAGATTTCGCGTTGTCTCTCATGTTTTCAAGTTTTCTAACAGCCCCATCTATTTGCATTAAGGCAATTCGACTTTGAATTTGTTGACCAAACAACATGAAACCAAAGAACATGGCGAAGAACAGAATGTTCACTAAATTGCTGACTCCGCCTGAGCCAAATAATCCGGTTTCGAGAATTATCGCGCCTAGTTGACCTAACAATAGGATTCCTCTAAGTTTCAATTCATAAGCCAAGCCGCCCATGTAATAAACGTTCATTCATTTGACTCAGTGCTAATCAACCAAGTCACAAGAATAATGGAGTCGGCAGCGGTCCGGGGCTCGCATGGCCTTTCGGAACACACTACTACCCGAATCGCCTGAGAGATTCACTTCCGTGTTCGGAATGGGAACGGGTCCTAGCCCTCAGCTATGGCCGCCAACTCCAAACTAACTGCCCGCCAGCGAATAATTAAACATAGAGCTTGCAAGATGTTCTTCGGCTGGGTAGGCAACTTTGCGGAATGTCGCCATAATTGGAGTTGGAATGTCGCCGGTTACGGTAGGTTCTGGGAGAAGCCTGCAAGAATTATTCGTCGAAGCCGCTATGGAAGCGATCGAAGATTCCGGGGTGGACAAAATTGACTCCATTTATGTCGGGAACATGATGTCTGGGTTTCTCCAGAACCAAGAGCATTTGGGCGCTTTGATGGCGACAGCACTCGGAAGGGAAGGCGTCCCAAGCTTCAAAGTGGAGGGTGCGTGCGCCTCGGGTGGAGTCGCCGCTCACGCCGGCGTGATGGGTGTAATGTCGGGATTAGAAGACGTGGTCTTGGTGGGGGCGGTTGAGAAAATGTCGGGTTACACGACACCTGAGGTGACATCCGGTCTTATGATGGCAGAGGACAAAGCTCGGGTTGGAGCAAGCGGTATCACTTTCGTTGGCCTCAACGCCATGATTGCCCGAGAGTACATGCGCAAGTACGATACACCACATGAGCTACTGGCTCAGTTTCCGGTTCTCTGCCACGAAAACGCCCTTAACAACCCCAAGGCCCTATTCCACAAGCGCATCACTGTCGAAGATGTGCTCAAGTCCCCGTTAGTGGCGGACCCATTGAGGTTGTATGATTGCTCACCCATCGGAGATGGAGCAGCAGCCCTCGTGTTGACGACTGTTGAGAAGGCGAAGGAAATCGCTGGTTCGCCAGTGACGATTGCTGCTTCCGCCGTTGCGACTGATACACTCAGCCTCTACCAGCGCCAAGACTTGACTACCTTTGAGGCCTCAAGGAGAGCGGCCCAACGGGCGTACGAGGCGGCGGGTGTGAAGCCTAAAGAAATTGACCTATTGGAGGTTCACGATGCCTTCTCAATTCTTGGAATCATGGCGTTAGAAGACCTGGGGTTTGCACCGAAAGGTTCTGGCTCTCAACTCGTCAAGGATGGAGTCTGTGCGCGGGATGGGCCGATGCCCACAAACACCTTCGGAGGGCTAAAGGCAAGAGGTCATCCTGTCGGTGCTAGTGGAATGTACCAAATCGCAGAACTCGCTCTCCAACTGTCAAAGAAAGCAGGCAAATGCCAAGTTCCCGAAGCCCACCTGGGAATGTCGCAGAGCGTGGGCGGAATTGGTAGCACGGTTGCGGTCCACATACTTAGGGGGTAGTAAGGTATGGATGAAGGTACCAGAGGCTACAAATGCGTGAATTGTACCTGGTCTGACTTCTTCGCGACTAGAGCATGCCCACGGTGCCTCAGCGAAGTTAAGGAAGTAATGTTCTCGGCGCAAGGTAAAGTTGCTACGTTCACTGTGATTAGGTATCCGCCGAGTGGCTTCGAGAAGGGAGCACCATATGTTGTTGCCTTAATCGACCTTGACGGTGGGCCGAGAGTGATTGGCAGAATAACAGCGGGCATAAACGAAGTTCGCGTTACACAAGTAGTGCACTATACAGGAACCGCTGAGGGCGCTTTGCAATTCAAGATCTGAGCTCAGTGAGTCTTCTTACCTTCCACAGTCGTACACGAGGGCCAACGTAATAGCGAGAACGAGTTTACGCCCCATCTACAGACCGAGCAGATCGACGTTAAAGTAACAAACTGTAAACCTTTGAGTTTGCTGGGATGCCAATGGAGAAACTGTAACGAAAGACAGAAAAAACCCGCAAATGTCGCTTTGCAGTCTAGGACTTCGTGAGCCAATTGAACTCAAGCGTTCTCGGGGAAACCGCTGCATTAATCACTTCTGCCCTTTGGACTGTTAGTTCACTGTTTTTCACGTCGGCTGGGAGACGAATAGGGTCGCTCAGCGTGAACGCGTACCGCACTGTGATAGCGGTGGGTCTGCTCCTCGTCACTCAATATGTTTTGCTCGGAGCCATTCTACCTTTGGCTAGCGGACCTCAATGGTTCTGGTTGGGTACGAGCGGTGTAGTCGGGTTAGGTATTGGTGATTCAGGACTCTTCGCCGCTTACGTGATACTTGGCCCACGCCGTTCTCTGCTGATTTATGCCTTGGCTCCAATATTCGCGTCTCTGGGTGCATACGTCATGCTCGGTGAAACAATTCCACCAGTCGCCGCAATTGGCATCGCACTGACTTTGGGGGGCGTCGTGTTAGCAATCTTAGAACGTGAAGAACACTCCGGCGAAGCTCCTCTGTCAAAGAAGTTGAAAAGCTACG
>JBEKSC010000006.1:0-97017 GCA_049517415.1 Bathyarchaeia archaeon | reverse complement strand
CTTCTTCGCATCCCACCTAGAACACGTAAGGGCACAATATTCGTCTTGCAGGGAAGAGGCCTACCCAAATGGGGAACCTCGACGAAGGGTAGCCTCATGCTGAAAATCGTGTAATTTCAGTGTTCAAGCCCTCAGGCAGTAGGCACCTTCGTTCCAAAAATGGTTGTAGTATTGTGGACACAAAATGTTACTCGTCCCAAGCTCCTATGGAACCGGAGGACCCTTTTCGTAACCGCGGTGAGTCGCTTCGGCCCCACCAAATTGACGCATTTTTGCGCGCCCGCTTGGGTCACGGGTGGTGGGGGGGTCGGTAGTTTTGTGCTCACGGTTTTCCGTGTGTCCCGCTACCTTGAAGCCTTTTTCACAACACACTCTGCTGGACCAGCGGGACCTCTTGGGTGTTCATACACTTGGCGAAGCATAGGCCTAGAAGGCTGGGCTTGGTATGGGTGGGCGGCGTCGGGTGAGCGTTATTTTGCGTTTCTGTGAGCATGATTTGGAAGAATTGGACAGCCTCGTTAGAGTGTATGGGTTGCCCCGTAGCAGCCTCGTGAACATTGCAATAGACGAATTCCTCCACTCACCTAAAGAACGGGATTGCCAGATGTGCAAGAAACGAAAAATCAACCTCGCCATGAGCCCTGATAATGTAGGCAAGTTAAACGAGTACGCAAAGACCTACGGCGTACACAGAACCGACCTAATCCGCCTAGCGATACACAACTTCAAACAAAAATACGGCACCAAAGAAGGAAACCTGACAAGTGCCGAGTAATCAGCCCCCGTACTTCATAGGAAATCGATTTGATGTTAGTCAGCAGGTCATAGATTACGCGGAGAATACGTACTTCGTCCCAACACTGTTCTGTATGAATGCATCAGGAAGATGGCGTGCTACTTCATGGACGGCTTTCCAACCAGTACAATGGCAGGGTATAGCTACGGATGGATTAATGCTCTTTAGCTCTGATATGGTTCTCGGAATTATCGGCTCGAAGAGACCTCCTGTAAGATGCATACCTCCCATAACTGCGAAGACTTCACTGATCCCTGTGACTGCTTGAGCATGATGTATCGTGTTGATTAAGCCTGCATGGCCGCACCCTGTAAGAACGATGAGCCCTTTACCTTTCAGATTCATGATAAGAGCTTGATCGTCGAGGATTAGAGGATCCTTCTCCAGCTTTCCCTCGACCTCCGCGTAGTGCACGGGCAAGCCTTTCTCGAAATCGGTTGTCCTCTCAATTTGACCCGAAAGGAGAGCCGCTCCATCAAGAAGAAATGACGAATCATTCTTCTCCACGATTTGATAGCCAGCCGCCTCAACCGTCGTCCTTTCCGGAGGGGGCAAGTCCCAAGTACTGCCATCATTCAAGACCACCATTCTCTTTCTGAACGCATGAGAATGCAGCATGAGCGGAAGCTTCCGGCTACCGAGTTTTCTTTTCATGTTTAGAAGACCTGCCGCGTGATCGTTGTGTCCGTGGCTCAGAACAAGCCCCTCACAAGCTGACAGATCGATTCCCAAGGCCTCTGCATTATGAACCGCGGTCATAGGATCCAGGCCGGTGTCGAAGAGAATTGTTCTCGTTTTTCCTCCGACTTCCACAACCACCAAGGTGGAGAAACCATGTTCAGCGATTAACTGCGGTTTGGCATGCCAGCCAAGAGATAGCCTAGGCCTTACCGCAATTTCCGAACTCGGTAAGAGAATGTCAACTGTGTTATCCACAATGCTCGTAAATTCGACTTTCTCAACTTCTGAGAGGAACATACCAATTCAACTCCCGGTTTGCGATCATGAATCTTTATACTTTTGCAACCCTGTTACTTCTATGGCATCCCGGGGAATGTATGCGCGCGTCAGTAAATTCGCTGAACAACAATGGTGGGGCCGGTGGGATTTGAACCCACGACCTCTGGCCCTGAGACCTTTCTTTCTTAGGGACGCCAGCGCCCCAGGTTCACCGCGCGCGACTGCGCTCTGGTATCCTGTTGGCGGAATCGTGTTCCCAGACCAAGCTGTCCAGAGAGTTGACGAGCAATCTCTTCTAGACGACGGCCCCGTTCGGGCCAGAAAAGAAATGCGCGCTCATAAGAACCTTTCATAACAAGCCAAGCGCGCCCAGGACCCCCTGGAAATTTTCAACCGAACCATTGTGCTTGTATTCGCTTAAGGCCTTCACGATGTTCCTTCTGTCAGGGAAGATTTGTGAGGCGTGAAGCGTCTTCGATACTCTTCCAAATAGGAAGTATTGAAGTAGCGATGTGACGTTTGCGACACGCCTTGCCGTGCTGGCGCTCTCGAAATCAACAATGCAGGGTTGGCCAAATCTATTAACTAGAACATTCCTGGGTGCGTGGCTCAACTCCCCGTGGTCAAGCCCAATCGAGTCAAGCATGAAGCAACATGTAAGGAGGCGTGTGACCAGTTCCCTCACCACTCTTCTGCCCCCCTTTGAGCGCTCTGCCCATCGGAAGAGTGGAATGCCTCGGAAAAGTTCCATTGCGAGAAAATTCTTTGTTGCAGAAATCAAACGCGGCCCAACGTCAACGCTATTCGCCAATCGCAACAACCTAGCCTCGTCGTTCATCGACGGCCGGTCGGCGTCTAGACGCCGGATCTTCAAGGCAACAATTTCCCCTTCAAGACGAGCCTGCGTCACCACGCCAACGCAACCTTTCCCAAGAACAGGAATACCAGCTATTTGGGTGACTCCTCGGAAACGAAGAGCGGAAACACCAATCTCTGAGAGCTGGTTTATCCTTGCCTTCGCTTCATTGAGATCCGTACCAGGATAGGTGAGTATCTGTGAGTAACGGGACCGCAGAAGCCCATCGAGGAGTATTTCGTCTTCATGCAAACCAAGCTGGCCTTCCTGAAAGGTAAGTTCTCATAGCCTTGGCAAACTCCGCATTCGAGGCGATCAGTCTTCCAATCCTTTCATTTTCAAGAATTTGTAACTTCTTCCTAAGGGACTCGGCAAGCAGAGAAGCAACGCCCACGTCTTCTCCCCCAGAACGAAGGACTGATTTGAGCAAGGCATTTGCGGAAACAACTGGCCTCCTTTTTTCTACAACCCAATGTCCATTCTCAATCCAAGGGCCGGAGATAGTACTTGGGTTCGGCACGTGTTTTGATAGAAACGAAGTGCTTTCTTCAAACCTGTAAACTGGAGGGCCATCGTGGCGTCTTGGGCGAGGCAACAATCCTTGCTCCAGTTCGAATAGAATTATGTTCAATGATTTTTCATCACTCCAAGCCCATGATCGGACGACTTTGAAGTCGTTGTTCTCCAGAAGGTTGACGAGGGCTCTCTGCGTGCGGTACAGTTGGCTCCACAAAATGTCGACAACTGCATCTATTCTTCCCACGACTAGGCAGATGATCGTCGACCCACGAGCTCGAATGAGTTTTCGGTAATTATCGGGCGTCAACGCCTTGACTTTTGGTTGAGAGAAGAGAGCAGTTGAGGGTTTCCAGGTCAGCTTCCTGCATGCGGCAACAAAATTGGAGAGCTGGTTCTCTCGGACCGCGGCGGCTAAATTGCGGCCTTTGTCCACTGGATCGATGACGATCAATGGTTCTCGGAAAATGCGGCGTGCTTCTTCACGCCTCCCCTCGTAATAGTTCTCAATGTCAATGACTTCGTCCTCGTGCCACACCCTGAAATCTTGAACAACACGCCTGAAATCTCTGCGCGAAGCTATGAGCGTCTCGCAGAGCATGCCGCTGAAGCCGCCAGTTTTGATGTCTGCTCCATAGCTCCCTATCCCCCTCATGAAGGCCTTCAGCAAGCGAACTTCGTCGTGCTGCTCCTTAGAGAGGTGTTGACGAATGTACTCGGTGTGGTAGGGGCTCCTGTCTGTGGCGCTTAGCCACTTGCCTTTCTCGACTTTGTAGGATGGGACAACGTTGACACGTAGCTCACCCTCCTTTCCCAATTCTACTACTGACTCTACGTACGGGTGCTCCGCATACCTCTCAACGATTGTGTGAGGAAGAAGTGCCTTGCGTGCGATTGGCAAGCACACGTCTCGAAGTTGCGTCTTGGTTAACTGTGGGCTAACTCTCATGAAAATGTCGACGTCAGCATAATCCCGTATCCAAGTGTCCTTCGCGACGGAGCCGTCCACGCGGACTTCAGCTTCGAGATTCGCCTTGACGCACTCTCGCTCGACAGCCCGCCTAATCTCCTCGGCCTTTGTCTCAACCGCGTCTTTCAATTTGAGTGAAGGAGAAATCTTATTCTTAACGGCATCACAAACCTTTCCGAACTTGTCCAAGACCTACACTTGGTCCGTTAGGGCGAAGCCGATACTTCATGGATTGTTGTGTATATCGGCCCTCTAGGGGTCAACGTACTCTTCTTTAATCGCACAGCTTTTACCGCCATCTTCCCGAACTCTTCGTTACGCTTACCCTCAACATATTGCGCCAAGGCATCTCTGTTCATAGCGGATTTGACGCGGGCAATTGTCATGTGAGGGCTGAAACCCTTGTCGTCGGGTGGCAAGCCAATTTGCCTAAGCCTCGGTTCAAGCTGCTGGAAAATACCGTTCAATTGTTCTTGCCCTTGTTTGATCCCTACCCAGACCACGTTGATTCGCCTTGGGTTTGGGAACACTCCGAGGCCGGTGAACTCTGCTTCGAACGGCGGAAAGCGCACAGAATCCATTGCCTCCTCAACTTTCCCAATCGTTGTATGTGGAACCTCTCCTAGAAAGCGGAGGGTCAGATGCATTATTTCTGGCTCCACGATTTTCAGTTGTGCGTGTGTCTGTTCCAAACCCTTCTGAACCGTCACTATTCGTTCGCGTATTGAAGCCTCATCGAGGTCAACTGCAATGAAGCTCCGTATGCGTTCCTGCGACATATGATTCCGTCAGCGAAGCCTAATATTGAATGACGTTAATTTAACGGTTCATAGCCATTGAGCGGGAAGACCTCGGAGACGTTTGCCGGCAAATGCAGCTAAGAAAGAAAGTCATCGCAATTTCCGGCATGCCGGGCGCTGGAAAGGGTGTGGCATCAGCAGCGGCGAAGCAACTTGGGTTCGACGTGCTGGTTCTGGGCGACGTAATCAGAGAAGAGACTGAGCGCAGGGGGCTAGACCCAACCCCCCAAAACATCGGCGCTGTTATGTTGCAGGTTAGAGAAATCGAGGGACCTGCGGCAGTAGCCAAAAGGCTACTCCCTAAGATTGAACAATGCCAGTCCAACGAAGTCATCGTAGAGGGGATTAGAAGCCTCCCCGAGCTTACCGAACTCAAATCGAAGTTTGAAGTAATGACCTTAGCAATTCACGCTTCACCCAAGACGCGTTTTAATCGGCTCCTGTCCCGGCGAAGGAGCGATGATCCTAAGACATTGGATACATTCTCCGAGCGTGATAATCGGGAACTGACGGTGGGGTTAGGACAGGTCATTGCTCTGGCTGATTATCTGGCCGTCAATGAAAATACGATTACCGAACTGCAATCGGCGGTTAAAGATATTCTCAATAAGTTGAAAACGTAATGGACGCAAAGATCACTGCCGAGTCCGTAGTTAACCCGACCGAAGATGAGTCCAAAGTTGAACGCGCACTTCAAAACCTGTTTCCATCGGAACCTATTCACAAGATCAGCAGGCAAGGGAACGAGGTCGTTCTCAAGATTCAAGGGGACGGTTTGGCCTTTCTTTCTACCTTGCGGAATCTGATCAGGCAGGAGAGGATACGGACTGCCGCGAGGTCAGTTCTCTTCAGCCGAACCAAAGGCCAACGAATTAGGATCTACCTAAACAAGCAGGCCGCGTTCGTGGGAAGAGTCTCGTTCTGTGAACCCACCGGGGAATCACCGAATGGATCAGTTTCCATTGAGATAGACTCGTCGGATCCACAATCGGTTATAGACTTCTTGGCGAGCCCCGGACCAGGCCTCAGCCAAGAGTATGTGGGGAGACGTAGACGGTAGCCATATCTCTTGAGAGAATTGTTTCGCGGAAGATTCTTTTGGCCTGCGCCAGCAGTGGTGCGGCATCCTCATACATGGCGCTAATGTGAAAGAGCGCCAATTTCCGGGACTTACTCCTCTTCGCAACACCAGCGGCTTCGCTAGCGGTCGAGTGGCCATAATCTCTTGCTTTCGCAGAAGCTGCTTCCGCGAAGCAGCTGTCATGAATCAAAAGGTCCGACCTAGCAGCTAATTTGAGAACGGCCGCGCATGGTCGTGTGTCAACAGCGTATGTTATTTTGACACCTGGCCTTTGCGGTCCAACAACAAGCCTTGATGGAATTAGTTTCCTTCCTATCTTCACGGAACCAGAGGCCTGTAATTTTTTCCACATCGGGCCCTCCGGAATGCCCAGTTTCAGCGCTTTGGAAGGGTCAAACTTCCCAGCCCGTGGTTTCTCCACGAATGAATAAGCCAAGCAGGGCATGCCGTGCTCGGCGGGGGCAGCGTGCACTTCGTATTCCTCGTCATCGACAACGCGACCATGATGTACCTCCTTGATTCGAATGGGAAATCGGGAATACAATTTGACAACGCGATTAACCGAGGTGACAAGGTCTGCGATTCCTTTTGGGCCCACAATCTCCAGCTCTTTTGTTCTTCCCATGAATGAGAGGGTGTGGAGTAATCCAGGTAATCCGAATACGTGGTCTCCGTGCATGTGGCTGATGAATATCCGCATCTTTCGGTTGGTCCCTGCTTTGGCTTGGAGAAATTGGCGTTGCGTACCTTCCCCACAATCGAAGAGCATTATATCTGGGCCTCTCCGCAGGAGGACGCTCGGGAGGTTTCGATACTTGCTTGGGACGCTTCCTCCCGTCCCGAGAAAGGTTACGGAAATTGACATTTTCGAAGCCATTCTAAGAGTTTTGCAACACGACGAATTGTCTAGTTAGGCTGCGGTGAACCTTCGCGAGATGTTTCTCCCTGAGCGTGAAGCCTGCTTCTCTCGCGTATTCTTGAATTTGAACCTCGACGGGGGCGGATATGCAGAGGTGGGCATCTTTTTTCAATGAACTCTTCACGCCTTCTAGGAACTCCTTAACCAAAGCGGCTACTTTAGTTCCCATGGTTGACGAGCCTCGCCCGTACGGCGGGTCAGTTGCGATGGCATCCACGTCATGCATTGGGAGATGGCGGGCATCAGCATTCAGATAACCTTCAGCTTCAAAACCAAAATGGGTTAAGTTTCTCCGAGCGCCTCTCAACATGCGAAGGTTTGCATCCATTCCTAGAACTTTACAACCGATCACAGCAGCCTCAATGGCGATGCCGCCCACTCCTGAAAATGGGTCGGCAAATTTTGTTCCCGGAACTGCTCGCGCTAAGTTGACCATGCACCTCGCTATCTTCGGCGGCATCGTGGACGGGTGAAATACGGGACGCTTACGGGGCAGCCTAGGCGCAATCAGGCCAGATGGCTTCGAATAGCTTGACAGACCGAGCAAAAACTTGTCCTCATACAACACGCAAGCAAAGATGAGGTCAGGCTTCTCAAGGTTAACACGTAACCTTGGAAGCGACTCCTTCAAGACAGAACCAACCCTGCTCTCTAGAGACACGCGCCGGACTGACTTGGCTGCCCCGCCCAACCGCACAGACCGAACCGCAAAACTCTCAGCCCCACGGGTCAACCGTTCATTCGGCTGATTCTTCACGAATGCCTCAATTTGTCGCTCGTCGGCCTCACATTCTCCCAAGCATAGGCCGCACGAATCGTACATTAGGCTCCTTTCCGAAACTGCCTTCAAGGCACTAAATGGAGCGTTTAGAGTAAGTAACCTGTAGCTCAGAGTCGGTTCGGAGAATTTTGCGCCAGTCGCTTCTAGAATCGCTTTTACTTCTGCGGCGGGGAGGGATGCGTGCTCGCCTGAAAGAACGAAGAATAGTCTGTCGGTTTGAGTCTGTTCTGTGAGTGACTCCGTTAGCGAGGCCATCGCGCAACAAGGCTGAGGGAGCGTTTGTGTTGGTTAAGTGTGATGCTCTTTGTTCTCCGTTAGTCCTTTCCCGCAGTTTGTGCAGAATTTCTGGTCGATGGGGTTGTCGGTTCCGCACGAGGCGCATTTCAAGCTCTTGGCTGCCTCTTCCCCCGGGGTCGCGCTTGGTGTCGGTTTCGTCTCAGGAGAAGGCCCCTTTCGCTTTCTCCAGAACAAGATTCCGGCCACGATTGCAAGTGCGACCACAATTATGGCTATGAGTGGGATATAGCTGGTTGTCCAAACTGCATGCACGGTCTTGGGCTTGTCCATAACGACGGAGCCTTGCGTGTTCGTCCCAGTATAGTCTCCTTGCCATTGGACGAAGACTTGCTGCACTAGGAACCCTACGGGTGAGGTCACGGAGAACGTTGCGGTCGAGCCAGCGTCATAGTAACCTGCTCCTTGCGGGTTGCCAAGCCCGCCGGGTGAATCAACCACAAGCTGGTACTGAGTTGAATATTGGGCTACGGCGGTATGCGGTTTATCCATTGTGACAGTAAGTGGGTTACTACTCTGGTTTGCCCCATCAAGTTCCCAGTTTTTGAAAGCGTATTGGGTGCCGCTTGGGCCCGCTACGGTCGGAGGCGCTTGGTTCGTCTGAACCGATTGGCCTTCATTGCACCATCCTCCCCCTGTCGTAGGAGTAACACCGCTTGGGTCGGTGACCACGTTGAACTGGTACTGGGTCTGATAGTTGAATGTGTAACTATCCGTGGACGATACGGACCAGGAGTTTTGTGATGCGTAGTACCTCACTCCCGTGGTTCCGTTAACATATTGATCCACCATAACTGTGTGCGTGGAACTAATTGGGAAGGTGAGCGTCTTGGTCTGAGTTCCTTGGATTGTTCCTTGTTGTTGACCATCGACCTGTAGAGTTGAGGAATATTGAGACGGCACGCCAGAGAGCGAAATTGCCACGTCGTAAGTGTTGGGATTAACGGCGAAGGTGGCCTGGGCGCTACCGTAACCACCGCAATAATCGTCCGCTGCCAAGCTAACGGTGTACGTCCCGATGGTTGCGGCGGTTAAGGTCCTCGCTACCCCGTTAAAGGGACTGAGTTGGTGGAAGGAAAATGTCAAAGGGGAGAAACCTGAGGGCCCCGTAATCTGCAGTGCACCTTTCGCCGGCCTCGTAAGTGTCACGAATATGCTGATTACATCTCCGACTTGGTATGTGGGCTTGTCCGTTGAGACTGAAACTAGAAGCGGGGGACCAACCAGAGCCACGGTAAGAGCGGTCGAAGGGCTCGTACCAACATTAGGACCTGATGTGGCGGTCACCGTGAACGAATAGCTTCCGGGACAATACAATGCTAAACTGTCGGTGTCGATTGTCAACGTGCTCGTAGCATGTAGGGATGCGGTAGTCGTGGTTGGGTTAGCGGAAAAAGAATACTTAGCTCCTCCGGGCAGACCGGAAAGAGCAAGTGAAAAGGAAACCGAAGGAAAACCCCAAGCAACATCGATCGAATAGGTCGCGAGATTTCCCTGTTGAGTAGGTTGCGATGAGGTGGATGTCACCGTAACGACGGGACCTAACGCAGCAACCCTCGGAGGAGCAATAAACGCAGTTACAACTATAGCGACAAACAGAATCGCCTTGGAATATCTCAAGACACTTTGCCTTCTGAGAGTAGGTTAACCTGAATGTGCGTATTTAAAACAGGCTGTAATGATGGCCGCAAGGGCATCTACCATTCCAAGAGAAACGAAGCGCCCAGAAGGTTAAACTGAATCCTATTCCATAATCCGATTGCGACGATGAGGGAATCAGAGTTAACCTGAATATTTTGTGTTGATAAGGCATTTACCCTGAGTCGCATAACGCCGAATGGACGTGGGACTCTCTATCGTCGTCGCCGGCTAGATAAACGCAAGCCGTTTCCAACTATCAAGGTCAAACCCAGACATCCTAATCCCAATGCAAAGCGGAATGACTCGAATACGGGGAATGTTATGCTCCCTTGATCTTCTGCGTTTAGGGGACCGCCGCAGATAAGCTGGGTCCAATTTGCTTGTCGCTTTTGATAAGGCGGTTTCCCATAGCTAGATCAGGTCTGCGGATTCGAAGTGTTAATAACGGTTCTAAGACTATCGCGTCCCCTAGTGTATGCGATGCCCTTCTATCTTTGCGAGAACTGTGCTCGGGACAAGGTCAAACTTGACCTTACGTACGCTGGAATAAACCAGCTCTGGCTTAGGGTTTCACCAAGTTCTGAAGGGTTTGGGCCACCTTGCGAATTCTGCAACGCACCCAAGACCATCTACCAAGTGCAGATTGTCGGAACGACGTTTGACTCTGAAAACCAGCATCTCGAGAAAATGAAAACCGAGATACAGCAGAAGGCGTAGGTCACACAGTCGCCTCTGCTCGTCAGCCTCAAAGAACATTTTTCATCCTGAGCGTGACAACGTAATTCCTGGGCGGCAAATCCGTTGGACGTTATTGGACTTCACAAGAAGGGTGAGGTTGACCTGAACCAAATAATGAACGGCCTTTCTCAGCTCCCTGATTATCATGAGGCCGGTGCAGTAGCGTGCTTCGTCGGTGTCGTTCGCGAAGATCCGGTACGTGAGTCTGAGGCGAAAGTGGTTCGGCTTGAATACGAAGCCTACACTGAGGTTGCCCTCAAACGCATGGAAGAAATCAGGGATGCAATCAAGAAACGCGCGGGGATCCTCGAGGTTTCGATCCATCACATTATTGACACTTTGAATGTTGGTGAGCCAAGCCTTTTCGTCGCCGTGCTTGGAAAACATCGGCACGATGTTTTTTCTGCGCTTGCTGAAACTGTTGAGAGAGTGAAGAAGGAAGTTCCAATTTGGAAGAAGGAATTCACGACGAAGGAATCATATTGGGTCTCAAACGAACCCCGACAAGACCATTAATCGTTAACCACTTTCAGTAGTGAAATCTTATATTGAATCCCAGCTAGAAAGCTCTGTCAGCGGCTGGCTCTCATTGACAATAAGCGATAAAGCAAGGCGTTCGCTCCAAGAATTCGGACTAACCGACTACGAAATACGCTCATACACCTCACTCCTCGAAATTGGGCCGGCAACGGCAAGCGAGCTAAGCCAAGCCTCGGATGTGCCCTATTCGAAAATCTACGAAGTGCTAGGGTCGCTCGAAAAGAAAGGATGGATTGAAATGGAGCACGGGCGGCCGAGCAAGTACTATCCGAAACCGCCCTCGGTAGCACTCGAGATTACGAAATCCCAACTTGAGAACTCACTCAAGACGAACGAAGGAATAGTGCTAGATGAACTTCAACCAATATACGAGAAGAAAGGGGTGAGGGAGCGCCCAGATATCTGGATCGTGCGCGGAAACCTCAACGTTCTCGCCAAGATCAGGGAAACCGTCGAACACGTACAGAAAGAAATTCTCGTTGCAGTTCCGGGGATACCCGACGCAACCGCGGAAATGCTGATTCCGATTGTCAAAACCATTGTGGAAAGAGGCGTCAAGGTGCAGATAATGACTATGAAGAGCCCAATGAGTGAAACCATGGACAAACTGAAGAAGTACTGTGACGTGCGCATCCGTGAACAAATGTTCGGCGGTGGAATAATCGCCGATGGCCGCGAAGTCATCCTCCTCCTCGGACAGGAAGGAGAAGAGGCCATCGGCTTAGCCATTTGGTCCGACCATATAGGCCTCGCAAAATTCGCTAAGAACTACTTCGAATACCTGTGGGCAGATTCAACTTTGACCAAAGATAACGCAACCCCTAAGCGCAACACGCCCAGCAAGTAAGCAAGCCGCAATGAGCGCAGTAAGCTGTCTACATCTGTTGCGGTGTTTCGTCGGGAACTATTTCGTGCGGGATCGTGCTGCCTTCGCGATCGTAGGCCGCGAGATTCGTATAATCATTGTAAGGATATGCCGCGATAACCATTATTCGTCCACGAAAGTGGTTGAGGTCGTGGGTGGAGGGGTGCGGGTTTCCTGATGGGTGGGAGTGGGCGGCACCCATGATTGTCAGGTCCCAGGGAAGCATCGTGCCAAGGTATACGCTGAATCCTCGGCCGTAGGTGGCTAGTGGCGGGATAAGGACGCTGTTCAGGCGGATTTCGTCGCCGCTCTTCTTTCCCTGAAGCAGAAGGATAGTCTCGCGCGGGTACACGCTCATCGCCGCGGTCAGTATGCTGTCCGCAACCGCCTTCTCAAAATACACTATTCTTATCGCCATCAGATCTTCCTCCGCGCCGGTTCCCACACGCTAACCAGTCCGTGATAGCCGCGTTGCTCTAATGATTCCAGGGTGTCGATACGCTGCTGCAAGGCCACCTTATGCCTCATTTCCTTTCTCCCTCACCAATCCGCCTGATCTTATTCTGAATCGCAACCGGAAGCTGATAGCCGCAGATTCTGCACACCCAAGCCTCGTCGTAGTCGTGGCAGCAGCTATCCTCTTTCTTTTCCCTCTCTTCCATAATGCTGCAATGGAACTATAGGAATTATTTGAGCCCTTATTCGAGGACGAATCTGAGCTCTTGCTCGAGGAAACCATGTTGTTGTATAGCCTCAATCATTTGATACAGGTCCTCAACTTAACGTGACTTCTAACTCGACACTTAACAGGCAACCAAAGCCTACCGCCCTAAGCCTTAGCAGAACTCAGCCAGCAGACAGTTTTTTGCAGCCCCAGAAATGAGAGAAGAGAAACAGTTGCAACAGAGAGGTAAAAGGGCGAAACTTCAGACATCAATTGCATCACCCGCTAGGCTACGAACCCGCTAAAACCTCACGAAAACAAGACCCTAAACCAAGCTAGGTTATGCCAAAGAACGTGACAACCAAAGATTCATGTCGAAACTATTAACGCATAAGACTTGGGATAATAGCAGATGACTTGAAGGATCTAGTAAAGCGTGGTGTGAGAGTTTCGATATACACTCGACCCCCTCGACAGATGTTCGACGCCGCAGAGAAAGAGCTCGATGATAATCTGGCGAAAGGAGCAGCAGACGCAATCGAATATCTCAAAGAAATCAAAGTACACGTAGATTTACGTCCGAGAATGCATGAGAAATTAGCCGTCATCGACCTGAAGACGTGTTGGGTCGGGAGTTCAGAGATGTGCCACATGTCCTGGGATAACACACAGGCTACTGTGATGCGTAAATCTTAAGTGCAAACACGTACGGCCGCAGTAAGAACTTTCATGGCAACAAAGAACATTGAATCAAAGATAAGTTCGTCCTTTAGACGAATTGGTCTTTCGCCTATCGTGCAGATAAGCGAGGAAGCCGAACAGCTTGCTTCATCTTTCGAGAAGAAGACTGGCAGGCCTTTTATTTTTTTTCAGCGCGGAGAGGTGGGCTTTGACATGCCAGCGTACGTAGCGCAGGCATTCAGCGATGCAGTGCTTGTTAAGAAACTCACCAAGTACCCTAAATCAGGCGGAGCTCCCTGGTTCAAGGATGCAGTTATCTCCCATATGAATGAGATGAAAATAGAAGAAATCACGAGAGATAATGTAGTAGCAACTTATGGCGGACAAGAAGGACTCGAATTGGCATTCTTGCAGTTTGAAGGCTGTAAAGCAGCAGCTTTCGGTCCAATCTGGAGCGCCATGCTAGAGAACATACTGCCTTACGCAAAATTTGATTGGACTCTTGTTCCGTTCAAGGAAGAAGCAGGACGGTTGAAGATCGACGCAGGCAAACTTGAAGAGGTCATAAAGGATGTGGATGTTTTCTATCTGAACACGCCGCACAATCCGACAGGAAAAGTCTTCTCAAGAGAAGAGATGTCTCTAGTGAATGAGCTCTGCAGGAAGAACAACGTTCTCATAATATCTGATGAGGCATACAAGGACCTTGTCTATGACGGCAAGAAGCATACCAGCATGCTAGAGTTTGACGGAGACCACATAATATCTGTCTTTACAGGTTCGAAGAGTTTTGCCGCGACTGGACTTAGGATGGGATATTCAGTTAGCAGGAATAAGAAGATAATCGAGAACATGACTAAAGGTAACTACAGCCAGACTGCAGGTCTCTCAACACCTCAGCAGCATGCGTTGACTGTTGCATTGCGCGACAAGGAATCCAGAGATAAATGGTTGAATTTCTTTGTCAAAGAACTCCAAGAAAGAAGAGACATCGTCTATGAAGGCATAAAGGCGATATCCAATGGAAGCACGTACATGCCTGAAGGCGCGTTCTATTTCTTCATAAACCTGAACAAGTTCATTCCAAAGGATATCAAAGACAAGGACAAATATCTGCTTAACAGATTCATGGATAACGGAATCGCAGTTGTTTACGGTTCAGCTTTCGGAAAAGATTTTGAAGGCTACACCAGATTGTCTTTCTCAACGCTAGAGCGGGAGGTCCTCAAAGAAGGCGTAGAGAGACTAAAGGAGACATTAAGCGGCTTTTCAAGATAGTTATTTTATCGTGAGTGACGGGAACTATGCGTTACCCTGCTTGGTTGGGCATAATTCTATGAAAACAAGACGGAATGTCTGAGCTTCAATAGTGGGATGACTTGTTCGACGCCTTCAGCTGATTCTATTTCGGCCGTTGCCCATTTGACGCCACCGGTCTCTTCGGCTTCTTTCACGAAGTCAATGACCTCGGTGTCGAGGTTTTCATCTTGAAGGACTTTCTTCTCGAAGTTCGGTTCGACCGGAAAGTTGATCCACAAGTGTTCATCGAAGTGGATCCAAACTAAGTCGGAGCCCTTCACGCGGTATACTGGACACCATTCCCCTGAAACCTCGTCGATTTCAATAGACTCTTCAGTTTCAGGAAGTTCGCGGATCGCTGTTCGTAGTTGAGTGAAGAATTTTTTCTGCTTAGGCTTGACTTTCTCGAGGAATTCCTGCATTTCAGCTCAGTGCCTTTCGCTGCCTCTTTCTGGTGCATTCTTGGCCCTATTTGAATTTGACGCGTGTTTCCATTAGGAGAGGCTCGCGCCGGCGTTTGACCTACCATCGAGTAGGGATTATCGACTCTAAGAGAATCGAGCGTACGCCTCATGCAGTTCCTCGGTGAACCGCTCGTGCCATTCAGGGAACCCATCCGGAGAGGTCGGGTAGTTCATGTAGTGTTGAATAAGTTTCCTGCTTTTTTCACTCGTGTAGCGGAGGCCTCTCGCCAACGCGAGCCGCGGGAGGGCCCAGATAATTCTTGCTGGACTTGCAAAGGCTACTCGTTTGAATTCTGGATGCTCTCTTCGGGTGATGCTGTCTACATCATCCTGTCCGAGGAAATGGTTCATTCCATAGTTTAGGTCATCGTTGCTTAGTATCTGCAGGAAACGCCTCAGGATTTCAAAGCTTGCCATTCTGTAACCATATGCGCGTACATATTCCGTATTGAACTTCCAGAGCCCCCGCTCAGAAGTATCATTCGTCTGTAATGCTTCTGCAACCACTTTGCCAGCTATAGTGCTAGCATATATCGCAGGTCCAATTCCGCCCGCGTCGATCGGTCGGGGCATCCAGGCCGCATCGCCCACAATCATATACCCGTTTGCGACCATGCAATCGTTCTGTCTACGAACAGGCACTTGCCAACTCCCTTTCTCGTTTCCAATATCATCCGAACCGTTAGCCAGCTTCCAATTCTTAATGACCGGATTCGTGCGCACGTATTCATCGATTAAGGACTGCAGGGTATCGTTTCTCCCCAATTGCTTGTTTCGTTGTTCAAGTAGTCTTTTCTGCACGCCGAGGCCGATGTTGACTTTGTCCTCACCTTTCGGAAATACCCAAGCATATCCCCCTGGCGCGATTTCCTGGTCTAAGTGAATGATGCAATAATCAGGGTCGAAGAATGTTTCGTCCTTCTTGGCAACGTCAAATTTGAGAATGTATCGTCCGGTTGATTCCATGTCATTTTGCTTATCGATCTCTTTCTCGATATAGCTGTTTATTGGAAGGCTTGTTCGGAGGCGCGAGGCTGATCCCGTGGCGTCCACAACTAGCTTCGCAGTTTTCTTGAAGCTGGAGTTATCCTTCGAGGATCTGCAATGAATGCCTTTGATGAAACCGTCCTCGTGGACGAGGGCGTCAGCATAGGCCTCGAACAGGAATTCTGCGCCAAGTTTTTCCGCGTCTTTCAACTGCCTCTGGGGCAGGAGTTTTCGGTTTAATACGAACCCCTCTCCGTCGAACATGGCTTTTGATTGATGGTCTGGGGAATATGCGACCACGCCATGGACGGCTTGCTCCAGCTCAGGTTTGCCATACTGCATCCCTACCTCTGAGGCCAAGTAATCTATGCTGTTCTTGCTGACTGCGTCTCCGCAAACCCAACCAGTCGCTGTTTTCATTCCTGCTTGAGACCTAGGGTTCCGGTCAACGACTAAGATCTTAAGATTCTGATTAGAGTGCTTTGCTGCAGATGCTGCGGTAATCATTCCTGCAATTCCGGCCCCGGCGATTATGACATCATAATCGGGTTCCATGCCAGAGCCTCCTCACCGAAATCCTACTTAAACTAAGAATTGGTTCAACACAAAAATGTTCAGGTTTACAGATTGTCGGATTTTGATGCAAGCAAATCCGGCGCGGAATCTACAGTAGCGCCGAAGATGGAAGGAAAAATACGGTGAAGGGCGAAGCCGTGTTATGGCTTACTTGCCCTTTATCATGCCGTTCTCGATTGAGAGTAATTCGGAGCTTGGTGTGTTTAGTGCGCCGAGTGGGCATCCGCAACCTGCTGCGTGTCCCTTACCCTTTCTGAGCGTGCCCTTGTACAATCCTTGTTCGAGGGTCGTCTTGTGTTCTTTCTCCCATTGTTCGATTGGGATTCCGTACTTTGGTTGTATCGCGTCCCTATACCACTCTGGAATTACGTTGAACGCGCAGAACGGGATGATTCTCATGTCTGGGCTCAGGTAGTGAATGTCGCATCTTCGGAGGCGTTCTTCGTCGTGGTTGTACTTGTCCATGAAGTGCATCATGCCTAGGAACATGGATTTGTGGTGGAATGCTCCGAGGGAGCTGTAGTCGTTCTTTACTAGTGCGTTGAAGAGGAGCTTACTGAGTGCTAGGCCCTTTGGTTGTTTGCTTCTATCGATGAAGGTGCCCATCTTAGCGAGCACTTTCGCAACGACGAGGTATTTGTTCTTGCCAGCCTTAAGCTCATCAGCCTTCTCTTCCAAGTATTCGAGGAGGCCTTCTAGGTCAACGAACGATGCGATCGGAACTAGCTTGTCGCCCTCTTTGAATACGTAGGTGCCAGCTCCGCAAGCAAAGTGGATTGAGAGCTCGTATCTTGGGCGTTTCGTTAGTGCTTCGACGAAGTGAGTTATTGGAACGCAGCTTGGGACCGGGAACCAATCTTCCCTTCGAACTTCTCCGTTCGTCTGCTCTTCGATGCGTTCGATGCAGTCTGGAATCGTTATTCGGTATTTCTCGCGCTCGGACTTGCTCAGCCGACCTGTCAACGAGACTGGCTGGAAGTTCACAGCGTGGATTACGTCCATGTTTCTTTGGCCGAATCTGATGAGGCCGCCTAATTCGTGGTCATTTATGCTCTTGATGACTGTCGGGACGAGGACTACTCCTAGTCCTGCTTGTCGGCAGTTTTCAATTGCAATGGGTGCTTCCCAATGGTTCTTCGGGTTCGTTCTTGGGGTGACACCGTCGAAGCTCATGTAAACTGTATTGACTCCGGCTTCCCTGACTCGCCTTGCGAGGTCGGGATCTTGTGCCATATTGATTGCATTACTGTTCAGCTGGATGTGCTCAACGCCTTCTTCCTTGCATATTCGGATGATTTCGGGTAGGTCTTCCCGTAGCGTTGGTTCTCCGCCTGTGATTTGGATTGCATTGCCTGGTACAGGCCTCTCAGCGCGGAGGACTTGAACCATTTCACGAATCTTTGCCTGTGTGGGTTCATAGACGTATGCGCCCTCGACTCCTTTCTTAGCGTAGAAGAAACAGTACCAACAGGTTAGGTCGCAGCGGTTGGTGATTACGAGGTTCGTTAGCCCTGAGTGGCTAAGGTGACTCGTACATAGGCCGCAGTTAGTTGGGCAAGCACACTTCTCCAACGGGACGTTTGGGTTTTCGATACCTTTGCCATTATGGGAGAATTTAGCGAATTTGTAGTACATGTCGGCGGAACCGAAGTACAGCTCCTCTATCTCGCCATGTTCCGGACAAGTTTTGCCTAACCAAATCTTGCCTTCACGCTCGAAGACATTTGCGGCAAGAATCCTGTTGCAATCAGGGCATATGCTTCTGGTTTCCCTGATTAGCTTAGTCTCGGCCCTTTCTACCTGAATTGTCTCCATATTAACCACCGTACAAGGTGAACTAAGGCGGCCATTCGCTCTTATCTATATTAATTCTTTCCAAACCAAAACTAAGGTGAAAGGTGTGGGTGCCTAAACAACCAATTCTTGGGTAGATCCACTCGTGAAGGCTCTCGAATCGACCCACGCCCCTGAATTCAACCGGAGAAACCATTATTCCCTAAGGTCACCTCCCTTGACATTCGGTCAATAATCATGGCTCAAACCTCCAAGACCCCAAGCCAATCCTCAACCACCATGGTCCGAATAATGATGCCCATGGATGCGAATGTAGCGGGAAACGTGTTCGGCGGAAGCATTCTCAGAATGATTGATGAAGCAGCATCCATCGTTGCCTTCAAGCACGCCCGCAGCAACGTGGTAACTGCATCGATAGACCGAATGGACTTCTATTCCCCAGTCTACATCGGCGACATGCTACGACTAATCGGTTCCATCAATTATGTTCACAGGACTTCGATGGAAATTGGTGTCCGCGTCGAAGCAGAGAATCCCATAACAGGAGAAGTTCGGCACACGGGCACATGTTTCCTCACCTGCGTCGCCCTCGACAAGTCTCATAGGCCTATCCAAGTCCCTCCTTTGAAAGCCGAGACGGACGAGGAAAAACGTCGCTGGAAGGAGGCTGAGGAAAGACGAAGGCACAGACTGGAGGAAATAGGCAAGTAGAGGCCTAAAAATCAAAGTCAATGGCCTATGTCGGTTGGAAAACTTCAAGACTTACAACAGTTACCTACCAAACTAGGTCGGCTAGGTTGATAGGTGTAGTTATCACATTTGACGACGCTGAAAACAAGGCATGGATAACGGTCTCCGAGACCGACTTGGATCGTTTCATAGGGCACGATGCAAGCTTCCAATTCTCGAAGACAAAAAACTTCAAAGGCAAAGTCATCGGGATTGAGACAGACTTCCTAGTGGTGAAATTCGAGGAGCAGCCACTTGGCCTCGGTCAAGGAAGCCAAGTCAGCATCGTTGAATAATTAGTAAACATCACTGACCGGCTTCTTGCCCTATTGCCCGAAACCAATGGGAACTTATAATTCAGGGCGTGAAGGCAGTAACGGTATCGCATTAGTCGCTTGCATGCTAAGTTGCGAGGCTTAACGCTTGATAAGAAACATGGAGAAAGATTGGCGAGAACGGGTGGTCAAGAACAACCTTGACCTAATCATACTTAGGCTGCTACGCGCGAAGCCTCAATGGGGTTACGAAGTGAATATTGCAATCCGAGACAAGTATCGAGTTTACCTAAGCGCGGGAACACTCTATCCTTTACTCCATTCACTTGAAGAGGACGGTTACATTCAAGGAGAATGGGAATCGGAAAAGGGCCGCGGCCGTCGCATCTACAAAATCACCGAAGGCGGAATAAGTTTCTTGGAAGCCGGAGAGCGCGCCACGCTTGAACTTGCGCGACTCATGCAAGTGCAGCCGTCGGCTTCAAAGTCCTGAATCAGGCTCCTGGCGAATGCGAAAGAAATATCAATGATGAACGGTTTCGAAGTGCGACCTAAGCTTGTCCAAGGACAATACCTCCTCAAAGGCCGTCCGAGCATTCAAGAATCCTACTGTGCGAGTCTTGATACTTATCGCTATACTTTTCGCGGCAACTTATGGCGGGGTTGAAGTGATGCGTTTGGCGCTTCACACCGATTCCCCGTTGATGGTCGTATCATCGGGAAGCATGGTTCCCGTACTGAACGTTGGGGACATCATCATTGTTCGGGGCGTCGACCCACAAACCGTGACGGTGGGAACGATCATCATCTTCCACAGTCCGTACGAGTATGATATGCCGATAGTCCATCGCGTCATTGCTGTTGTTAACAATGGAAGTTCACTCTTCTTTGAAACTAAGGGCGACCACAATAGTGTTCAGGATGGCTGGAGGGTGCCGGCTGAGAATCTCATGGGAGTATACGTAATGAAGGTCCCTTACATCGGGCTGATAAGCCTAGAACTCCGCGGGCCTCTAGGGATTACTCTCATAATTCTATTAATTGCGTTAATCATCCTAGTTGAATATAGCGAATCGAAGTCTACTAGTAAGCGCAAGTAGAGCATAACTTCGAATAACCTTCAAGAATAAGCGAGTTCCGGGTCTCAGTCACCTGTGGTGACGAGTTCACCCACTATCGCCGTGTGCGTGCGAAGCACGCCGCCTAATGGTTGTATGCGTGTCCTCACGGTTCCAGTGAGGCTGTTGATGTCGGCAGCTTCAAGGTATGCGATAATATCGAACATCCCTGTGACCGGGTGCGCTGTCTTCACACCTTCAACCTTCGATAACTGCTCGACAATGCTCCTCGACTTGCCTGGAGCGATCTTAATCAGAACGTAGGCTCCGATCTTTCGTTTCTCCGCCATCGCCAATCAATAGAAGCTACTGGCGGACCTTGCTTATTTTCGGTTTCGCCCTTAAGACTTGGGAGGTGCCTCGGCTCCTTCGTACGCAATGAGAACTTTTTCCTCAAGGGTTTCTTGAAGTTTAGTAACGGCCCTGTGAACTTCAGTTTCCTTCTTCGCCCCAGTGCAGACCAATTTTCCACTCGCGAATAGAAGTATGACGACCTTCGGGTCGTCCATTCTATAGATTAAGCCTGGAAATTGCTCTGGTTCGTACATTGTGCGTTTCAGCGAGTAGGTGGATTTCTCCAAGTCGATGTATCCGCCGAGGCCAGCTGAGGCAACGATGTTTTGAATCTGAATTTCCGGCTTGCCAAGTATGACGATGCCATTCCTTTTCAGTTCATCGACAACTTTCATCACGGCTTTTCGAGCTTGCCGCTCCGACTTTGCACCAGTGCAAACCATCTTTCCCGAGCTGAAAATTAGTGTCGCCGTTTTCGGTTTCTTCAACCGGTACACTAGGCCGGGGAATTGTTCAGGTCGGTACTCGACGCCGGGAAATACGCGAACAATTGAATTCAAGTCAATGTTTTGATGAAGAGTAGCCGAGGCGACGACGTTTTCGATGTTTATGAATGCCTTCTTGCCCGGCAGGTTGGTCACCTTATATAAGGGGGAATTGAGCATTCGTAACCCGCTTCAATATATAAGGGCTTTTTAAGCTGGGCAAAACGGTTCTGCTGCGCGGTCGAGTCTTCCCCAAGGGCTGCTGCATTACCGTGGCATTTTGGCCGATAGGGGCTTTCTAGTTGGTTTTTGAACGCCTCGCAGAACGGCTGCAAAAGGCAACTAATCACAAATACGCTTGGTTCGGCAGGTTTTGGATAAGTTGCCTCTTTGTTGAAGTTCTTTGTGTAGTTCTGACTAGCGAACCTCTGTCCTTAACAACAATTGGAAGATTTGTTTTGATGAATACGGATGCTTGGCATCTGGTCTTAGGGCTCGGCATTTCTTGTGGAACAGTCGGCATTATCTCGTTTCTTTTTGATGAGGAACTGCCTAGCCTGAACAGGCAGAAGCAAGACTAGAAACCGCAATGTTTGGTTCGGCAGGATAGACTAGAGGAGGGGCGTTTTGCTCTACCCCTACAAACACACCAAAAAGTCCTGTTGCGACTTGGGTGCTAGCGTAGGATTGGCCATAAGCTGTGCCGCTTATAGGGAAGTCCACTGTGAATTTTATTGTTTGATTGTAAATCGGTCCTTGGAACTCAAGAATCGACTTCAATGAGTCGAATGTGAAGGACCCATCCGCCCATGCGATATTTGCGACATAAACTGACGCATTGAAGTATACTGTAGCTTCCTTGTAGCGATTGTAGACGGTTACAACGAAGTGTTCAACAAGCCATCTTGTTTTCGGGTCAGTTCTAAGACAGCCGGGACTATGGGTCAAATTGAAGTCTGAAAGACCAAGCGTCCTGTAGTTTGTGGCGGTTATAGGCAAAAAGGAAGTTGAGGCTGCTAAACTTGTCGATGTCGTGGTGATTGGACCAGAAGGTTGAGTAAACAAACGGTATCCAAGGAGACCCAGTAACAGTACTATGACAACGAGCGCGATGTCCCATCTGTTGTAGGGCTTCTTTTTCTTCGGTTCCTCACTCTTACTATGCTTAGATGGCTTGTTCAAGATTTCCCCCTTATTGTTCTGCGGTATCCGTTTTTGCGGCTTGGACTTCTACCTTATTCTTGGGTTTGACTACGAAAGTGATCTTATCGGGGTTACCAAGCGTTTCCATGACGGGTTTGGGTATTGAACTCTGGTATCCTCTAATCTCATTGTGATTGACGCCAACAGTAAACTCGTTTGCGTCTTTCTTCCACTTGGGCAAGCTTAGCACTATCTACGTAGATGTTTTATCTACGTATTTAAGCGTTGGCGGTAGCTTCGGTTATCTACGGAGATACCGTAATGCTGATATATCTACGTAGATATACTCCGTGAACGTTGAACTGCCATGATGGTTGACCAACGACCGCAACGAGCCCTTGCGATTTATGCGAAAGGCAACCAGATCAAGAGAGTTGACGCTTCGACATACAAAGTTAAGTCCCAGTCTGGGAACGGCTGGTATCTAGTAACTAAGAAGGGTGAGGAATGGAGTTGCGAATGTCCAGATCATGTGCATCGCCAAGTCGCTTGCAAGCATATTCAAAGTACGCTTTTCAGTTTGACGCTTCGAGACTCGATTATTACTTCACCCGACACTATCCCCCGCAGCGAAGAAACTGAACCAACAGAATGCGCCTACTGCCAGAGCAGCCGCATAGTCAAGAGAGGAACCCGCAAAAATCAAAGGGGATTAACCCAGATTTTCTGGTGTAAAGCATGCAAGCGCAGATTCGTAGTTGACTTAGGATTCTCCCGAATGAAGTGCAGCCCACAGGTCATTACTGCAAGTCTCGACCTGTTCTTCAAGGGAATTTCGCTACGGAAGATAGTTGACCATCTCAAGCAATTCTATAATGTCACAGTAAACAACTCGACGGTTCTCCGGTGGACTCAGAGATACACTGAGCTAATGAAGGAATACGCGGACGAACTAATGCCTCAAGTTTCGAACAAATGGCATGCAGACGAAACAGTAGAAAATGTCAATGGAAAATATCGTTGGCTGTGGAATTTAATGGATAGCGAGTCTCGATTCCTAATTGCTTCTCGACTAACTAAGGCTAGGACAGATAGAGATGCTCGCAACTTGTTTCTTGATGGATTAGACCGTGCGAAGAAAGCCCCAGCAACCATAGTAACCGATGGGTTGGTGTCCTATGCAAACGCATACGATGAAACGCTACGGTACAAGGGAACCAAGCATATTCGCAAGCCACGTTTCATTGACCTAGCGAACAACAATGCCATCGAGAGGCTCCACTCGACTATGCGTGAAAGAACCAAGGTCATGCGAGCTTTCGACAATGACCCAACAGCGAATGAGACAATGCAAGGCTATCGCTTGTACTACAACTTCATTCGTCCACACATGGCTCTGGATGGGCAAACTCCTGCTCAAGCCGCTAACCTCAATCTGGGACTTGGAAGGAACCGATGGAAGTCGATGATTACGCAAAGCACTGAGAATAGGAGCAGTCCCCCCAAGGAAACGGAGAACAAGGCGAAGTATCGGAAACGCGCTGCTATCGGAGTGGTTCGCAGATATAAGAAAGGCAAAGCAAGCCTAACATGGCTACAGGGCATGATCGGTTACCTACGAAACAAGAAAGGACTGACAGAGAGCGAAATCAAGCAAGTGCTACGATACTTGGATGCAGAGGATATAGGAAAGATGCTCTAAACGGTCATTTTTTCAATGCGAACAACTTACCAACGCCACAGAAGATAGTTATTTGCCAAAGAAAAAGAAGCCGAAAAGGCGCAAGAAAAAGAGCTTCTGGAACTGGCTCTATCCTTGAAAGCGTATCTTGAAAGTTCTGTTGTTACAGATTGGCTGTTCCTGAAAACCGTTGAAATACCCGTTAGAAAGAGACTTGGCGTAGATGTCAAAGCCTGTCTCCCTCTTGTGGACGGAATCTTTCAAGGAAGGTTCAAGCCTCATCAATTTGTGTTTTCTTGGTGGACAGTTCTCGAAGCGATTCATAATTACGCAAGATCGAGAGCAGAGTTTCGCATGCTTCTTGAAGAACTTAGTTTGCGTTACTCGGAAAGAGTTCGAACACATCCGCATTATTGGCTGTCACTTCGTGAGCTTCACGAAGTCAGAACTGAAATCACTGAGGCCATAATCCGAGGACGAAAGCTTGGGAGACTGACATTCAGTTCCTTGCCCGATTGGAACAAGGCTCTGCCTTACGTTCGAATGGGTTTTGATGCGTATGACTCTCTGCACTTGGCGATAGCAATTCATGGAAACCAATGTACGCACTTCGTAACAAAGGACCGTGATTTCACCGATTCCGCAAAAATCCTAAAACCATTCATTCTAATTGTTCGTCCCCAAGCCTTTCTTAATGAACTCCGCAATTCCAGGCAAAAAGTCAGATGATGCGATGAAGATTGCAATCTACAGCTTTCTGGTCATCTGTATCTTGCTTCTTGGGTTCGTTCAGGGAGTTAGTGTTTTTCCTGTTCGGGCCGGTAGTTTCGGTTGGCGAAAGTCAAGAATTATGACCCCTTCTCTCGGAGTTGAAGGTGGGGTTACGGGGATGATTGGGGAACCAACCGTGATTTATGAGAACAGTGTTTGGCGGATGTGGTATAGTTGCAATATGTGGCATGTATCGCAAACATGTTACGCTGAAAGCTCTGATGCTGTTAAATGGTCGAAGTTCGGTAGAGTCACCGATCAAAGGCTTTCAATGATTATTCGTCATGACTCGAACACGCTATACTTCTACACGCAAGGGTTACTGACGCAGTGGAGCAATGATGGAATACATTGGACTCACTTCGCGCAACAGTATGGGGTCTTGGGGAATCAAGGCTACGATGGCGACAAGTACAACCCTTCGGTGCTACAGTTGCCAGACGGAAGTTGGTTGATGTACTACGAGTGTACCCCTAACAACGCTTTAGGTTCTGGTTATTTCTCCTCATGCCTAGCATCATCTCCTGACGGAATTCACAACTGGGTAAGAAACTCCGTGAATCCAGTGCTTGGTGGAAGGGCACAGGGTTTCAAGGTTGGGAACCAAGATGTGATTTATGACAATGGTGTTTACTACATGTTTTGGAATGACTACTCACAGCCAGTACTCCAAATAGCGTTATCCACATCAGCTGATGGAGTACACTGGACGCAGGTGTACTGGAAAACAAATCCGTTGATTGCTCGCACGGTTGAACGATTCAACCAGATCGGAGATCAAGAAGTAGTCGTTAGGTCAGACGGAATCTACGTTTTCTACGCTGCAACATCGAACGGAAACCCTGGGTACAGCGAGATATGGCTAGCATACTTACCTAACACGACGCTACCAGAACTAGTGGGAGCGACCAGATCTATCGTGTGCGCCACGAATGGGGCTAATGCCTGTATACCAACCTCAAGTCCAGCGACCTCGAAGTACTTAATCAGCCATCCTACTCGCCCCAAATGGTAGCCTAGACCGTCGCTGCCAACAGACCGAACTAGGAATATTACGGCAAGCCTCTCTTTCTAGACCTCTTCGCTAACGCAACTAGAAATTCAAGCCATGTTCAAGTCGGATTAGGCTGCTAGAAGCGAAAGACCAGCCGATAAGTTATCAGCGTAGGCTGAAGGGCATAATGCCCCGCTGATGCAGCACTCTTAACGGGTGCCCCGTTTACGCAGCAGAACCGGCAAAACGGTTCTGCCGCGTTCTAGGAGATTAGGCTAGGGTGGATCCACCCTTCAAGGGGTGGTGCCAAACGGTGCCAAACGAAGGTAACCCTCGGCTCATTTTACGCCTCGATCCCCCAATACTAAGCGGTTTACAGGCCTAGGCCATGTCGAGGGGAGTGCCCCTCAACGAGTTGGCAAAGTTCGTGTTGATCGCGTGTGTGAAGCAATCCGTTGAAGCAAAGGAAGGCCTCCTACGAGACTTAGAAACCCTGGTCCCCACGCGGCCACTGAAAGCATCAAAACGGGCAAGATGCCAAGTCCGAAGTAACACACGAGCGAAATGGCCGGGTCTCGCTGGTGAATTAGCCAAGTCTCAACGAAATAGGAACGACGGAACTTCTACTCGCCACCAGCGCAATATTGTAACACGGTCCAGGTTGCACGGAGATTTCTAGCAGGCCAGCTAGACGAGCTTGCGGAAGGGGCGTTTGTCCTTTGCGTAAGTCGCGATTATGAGGATGGCAAATACGGACATAAGGAGGGGCAGGCCGGGGGCTTGGTACTCTGGAAGAGGTTGTACCCAGTTTACGGGGACGGCTGCGTAGCCAAAGTTCCCTGCGTTATCATAAGCCCATACCCATACTGTGTATGACCCGGGCTGAGAATACGCGTGGTACTGTACCTCGCTGACCTCGTTCTGGCAACAATATGGGACATCTAGGATCGAACCATCGCCAAATACCCAGTGCAGCCTAGTTATCCACAGCCCAGGGGATGTCTGGGCTTCGACTCCGAAAGAGTAGGCTTGCGGTGGAGTCGTGTCCACCTGAACTGAGTTAAAATTCACCTGTAACGCACCGCCCGTTTGGACCTGGTAATTGGTTGTCGTTGTGACCGTAAAGCTAATGCTCGTCATTTGTTGGGGGCTGTTAGCTGAGGCTGGGGCGGTCAAACTCAAAGTACCAATTAAAGCCGCCAGAACGATGCATATTGTGATTAGTGATGTGAGCCTCAACCGAAATCAATAGTCGTGCTGGTAGCTCGGAAGATAAACCTACCCGCAAAAACCCTCAAACCCATGTCATTTTCCAGTGACCATGATGCAGTGGTTTAACAGCCTGTTGCGTAGTGGAAGCCTAACATTGGCTGTCTCCGTCATAGAGACTATCGTTGGGACGACGCGAAGAACCTGTTAAATTGTAACCTGAGACGAAGCGCCGCCGATTACTTCCTGCGTCGTCTGAGAATTGTCAGAGCTGCCATGCCAACGAGTATGCCCGCAAGTATCGATTCCAGTGGGAAGCCTGGCATTGGGGGGAGCGCCAATGGCGTTGAAACCGAACTCGTCACCTGAGTAGTCGTAGACGTTGGTGTGCTCCCGAGTGTGACGGTCGCCACCGTAGTACTCACTATCGTAGTCGGCGGTGAGGTACTCGAAGTACTCGTTGATGATGTACTCGCAGTCGTTGATGTGCTCTGTGAAGTAACCGATGTGCTGCTCGTAGTTGAAGTCGCGCTTGTCGTGACGACGTTCGTTACAGTTACCTGTTGTACGACGGTGTTCTGGAATGAGCCCGGAGGATCGAGGTGAAGAATTAGTGACAGCGTGTCGGAACCAAAGCCCGGACCGACGGCCAATCCGTTAGTGCTTGACCTAAGGTAGAGCGCAAGTAGCACACCCTGGTTTGGAATAGCGGGGCTCAGAGACATCTCCGTCCACGAGGTACCATCGTAGTGGATTGTCACCGGAAGATGTGTAACACTATCCTGACCGGCCGCCCAACCGTCAGTTGCAGGGGTGCCACCTTCCACTGAGATACCGTACAGGTCGTCGTCTGGATTCGTCGTTATTGCGGACACCTGAGTCCACGAAACGCCGTTCCAGAAGAGGATGAGGGTCGGATGAGCCAACCCGCTTGACGCAGATGCCCAACCGTGAGAGTTGTCCTGGAAGAACAACGATGTAATAGTGTACGAGGTACCCGATGGGGTCGGTAGGCCGCTGCCGGCCGTAAAAATCGTGCCCCAGTTATCGCCTCCATCTGTCGCCGTGTGGATTATTATTGGGTCACCGACGGCTAAGCAGTTAGCTGTAACTGCGGTACAGGTTCCTGCGGCCCAGCCGTTCTGCGAATCCGCGAAGAAGACAGTATCTAGGGCGGCTACTGCGGGTACGGGACTTGTGGTAGACGAGAACGTTCCGCCCGTTGTCGTGGTGTGCATGATTACGCCATTTGTCCCAACTGCCCAAGTTTCGGACCCACTTATCATGAACACAGACTGGAGAATGCATGTGCAGCTTGGAGCGGCAACTCCGCTCCACACGTTACCGTTGAAATAGATGGTTGATGGTGTCGCACTCGCTCCACCTACCGCCCACGCGTTCGACGAGCCCGACATAGACACGCCGTACAGGGGTGCAGTGACAAGCGGACTCACAGAGGCGGCTTGAGTCCAGCTGTATCCGTTCCACTGGAGAATAGCTGGCGCGCCCGAAGGATTGGCTTGACCTACGGCCCATCCGTCACTGTCACTGTCCATGAATACGGAATTAAGTTGATAGGGAGTAGTCGTGCCCGTCAATGGCGACGTTGTCGTACTCCAAAGTGAGCCTGACATTGAACTGCAATTGCTCTGGCAGAAAGCAGCAACACCCGACGCGCCAACCGCCCATAGGTTTCCGCCCGTAGGGGCGAAGGTTATGGAATTAAGGCCTACACTTGATGCCAGTCCTTTGGGCGTGACTTGATTGACTGGAATCTGTGTCCATTGAGGCGTTGAATCTAGGGATGTCCCGTGAAGTATCGTAGGATTACCGTTGGCGTCTGAATCGCCTACGGCCCAAGCCTCTGATGAGCTTAGCATTACGATTGACCTCAGCGTTACGGACGGGTCGAGGCATGGTGTTGGCGAATACGTAGCCCAAGTTGTCGGACCTGCAGGAGTTGTGCTTAAGATCGTGCAGGAGCCCCCAACGGCCCAGCCACTCGTCGGCGAAGACATTGCGACACCGTACAATGGTGTGCTTGGGACGGGAGTCGCTACAGCAGTCCAAGTCCCGCAATCTGTGAGTATAGTTCCCGAGTCCCCTACAGCCACTCCTTGAACACCAGGTGCTGTACATGTAGAAAGGTAAGACGATGTCATGTATACCGAGTTGAGATGGTTCGGTGTAGGCGCTGGGGAGAGTTCAACCCAACCTGCTCCCTGTCCTGGAACTCCGTTCCAAGTCCAGATCGCCCCGCCGGACGCATCGTTGCCTACGGCAATCGCAATCACGGTGCCGGTTGTTGACGATGATGATTGAACCAGGAAAACGGAGTTCGCAACAGATGTTCCCGACGCGGGGACTGAGTAGCTTTGCCATCCGACCCCGTTCCAGTAGAGTGAAGTCGCTGTAGTCCCGCTGCACTGTCCGACTGTCCATCCAGAGGATGTTTGTACGCCATTTGAAACGGGGTTGAGCGGCCCTCCGAAATTGACTGAATTATAAGTGCATGACGAAGTTGGACCGGCTTGGTTCCATGAAAATCCGTCCCAGTAGAATATGGCTCCATTCTGGCCTACAGCCCAACCGTTTCCGCTGCCTTTCCCGCTCGTTCCGCCGTTGAGCATGAAGATACTGTTCAATTGCGATGTGGGAGAAGGCGTATATTCGGTGGGACTCAGCAGCCGCCATTGTCCGGCTGTAGCTGCTGTTGAAGGTACTAAACTGGATACCAAAACAATAATGGACACCGCCAGTGCCAAAATAACCGGAAGCTTCCTTCTAGACAACTTATACCTGACCTTCATATCGATTATTCGAAGTGTATCTTATGCTATTTGAGTGTTGTCCTGTGCCACACGAACACGTCAAGTGCGCTCGAACTCCTTAAGATACTTCCTTACCGCCTCTCTAATAATGTATGAGCGAGACGGGGCTCTGTCCTCGTCGATGAGTTCATCAACCTTATCCAGAAGCTGAACGGGGAGAGTGGCTGTTATGTTAGCCATTCTCTTTGACCGACGACCCATTCTATATTCAGCAATTTCTTTGATTTCGGTCATTCGGACATCACCTAACTCGTTTCGATCGCACTCGTCTTAGGAGGCCCAGCGCAACGAGTCCAAGAATTACACCCGCCAATATTGATTCGACCGGGAACCCTGGAATTCCACTTGGCGGCGTAGTAGTCGAAACGATCGTGCTCGTGGTTGAAGTAAGCCCCGTAACTGTGGACACTGTTGAGCTTGTTAAGAGACTGGTTGAGGTCGTGACTGTTGAAACGATCGTTGAGGTCAAGGTCTCCGAGAATACGCCCCCGAACGGCGCGAATTCCAGTACCGTTGACAATGTCTTGGTAGGGAGACTTGCAAATCCAGGGCTTGACCCGACGATGAAGCCGTCAGTCGGCGAGATCATGTAGACTGAGGTCAAGGTGGGAGGCACCCCTTGGAACGAAGCGTCCTGCCCGAGTAGAGCAGGTGAAAGCGTAACCTGATTCCAAGCCACACCATCCCAATGGAAGAGCGTCGCGAGAAGCTTACCCGGGAATCCTCCTGTCCAACAATCATTAGGTCCAGAGCAGTACACGGACTTCAGCGTTGCACTGGTTATCCCGGTTGGTGAACTTCCTCCAGGGATAGTAGGCGTTGCAACCGGAGTCCACTTAGTTCCGTCCCAGTATAGGATAACTGGACCAGCGGAAAATGAACTTCCCGCCTGAATTCCACCGACTGCCCATCCGCTCGTTGGGCTTAGCATGAAAATAGAGGTAAGGTTTGCGTCAGGAGATAGCCCCGGACTTCCACTCACAGTTAGTGAGTTCCACGTTCCGATGCCCCCCGTGACCGTGTAGTGCAATATTGTGGCATTATCTCCGACAGCCCAACCCTCATTCGGACCGAGCATGAACACTGAATTCAATGATGGTAACGGGATGCCATAACCATTCGTTGCCGAACCTGGGAAGATCCCCCAAGACCCAACTCCACCGCTAACTGTGTAATGCAAAATCATGCCATCGTCTGAGGGATTAGCGGCTTCCCCGACGGACCAACCCTCCGTGGAACTGACCATGAAAACCGATTTCAAACTATATGATCCAGGGGGAGGGGTCAAAGTGTTCCAAGCACCGCCTGTGTAATGCAATATCACCGGGCAGAGCGACGCTGAACACGAGGCAGTAGAACGAGGACCACCACCCACAGTCCACACATCTCCAGTTGAAAGCATGTAAACAGAATTCAGATCATTCGTCGACCCAATTGCCGAACCCTTAGTCCACATGAAACCATTCCAGTGATAGATCGTGGGTTCGAATGGGGCTATCGTCGATGAATTACCAACAGCCCATCCGTCATTAGGACTCGCAGGCCCAACTAATGGTGGTCCGAAGGATATGGATGTGAAATTGTTCAACGTCGGGCTGGTGACGGTACCCCAGTTCGCTCCGTCGAAATGGAGAATTACGCCGGCCGTCCCTACGCCCCAGCCGTCGGTGGCCGTGTTAAAGAACGCTGAAGTGAAATTGAAAAGCTGAGTCGGAGAAGTTGGTATGAGGTTAATCGGCAAGGCAGACCAAGACCCCCCTGAATAGAGGAGAATTGAACCGGCGGCACCGACTCCCCAACCCAGAGTTGAGGATACCATGAAGACTGAGAAGAGATTACTTGTCGTCGTCCCGGGGCTAACCGGCCCCGTCCAAGTCCCGCTCGCGTAGTGAACTATTACGCCTCCGTCTCCCACCGCCCACCCCTCCGTGGAGCTAATCATGAAAACAGACCTAAGCGCCGTAGTGACCGGTGAGGGGAACGATGTCCAGGTTCCCCCAAAGTAGTGGAAGATCTTACCAGCAGCCCCAACAGCCCAACCCTCGGAGGCACTTACCATGAAAACAGAGAACAGCGCTGATGGTACAGGTGCTTGTGGAGTGTTCCAACCCCCGCCAAGTCCCGGCACACCTGTCCAATGCCAGAAAGTTCCCGCTTTACCATTGACGGTCTGTCCCACCGCCCACGCGTCCGTGGAACTCACCATTGAGACAGACCAAAGTGGGCCTGCGCTTAGGCCCGATAGTCCAGCGGTTTGAAGTCTCCAAGTTATGCCATCCCAATGGAGAGCCGTTGCGTTAGGCGTGACATTCGAGGCAGTACATTGCGAAGCATCATCCAAGTTGCATGGTGTGAGGGTGCTGTTGTACCCTACGGTCCACCCGTCGTTTCTGCTGATGGGAGTACCCGGCGGTCCAAAACTTATTGACGTTAAGTTGTATGCTGATGGTTGTGAAGGGAAATCTGGAAACTTTGGCGCTGGCACCAGATTCCAAGTAGAACCATCATAGTGGAAGATCGCAGGTAGGCCAGTCGTAGTGTTTGTTGTAAGTCGTGAGTCGCCTACTGACCAACCTTCGGTTGATGAAAGCATGTAAACTGAATTCAGTTGAGGATTAGCGGGGGGGCTGATGTACGCGGTTGGGTTGATGTCCCTCCAAACGCCCTGTTGGGCGCTTGCGGGTGCCACGGAAGCCGCTAAAAGGACTAGGGAAAGGGCAACAAGCGCTGTGGAAAAGCCTCTTTTACGCATACGAATCAGCTACTGAACGCAATGAGCAAACCTCTCGAAATACGATAATTAACATTAAGTGAACATTACATGTTAAAACTGAAGCGAGAAATTTAGGGCTTCTAATGCAAAAATGACTCATTTACTCGAAGGCCTTTGATACGCATGTTTTCACCAATTAGTCTACTCTAGTGGAATGATTGAATCACCAGGTGTGGCAATGAAAATCCGCCTTAAGTTCTATGGTGTCTTCAGGACGGCCGTTAGAACGAATGAACTTTTGTTTGAAGTTGGGGAAGCTCCGACCGTCCGTTCACTGCTGATGCAACTTGTTTCCCGGAAAGAATTCGAAAGCCTAAAGCAACTCTTGTTGCAAAGCGGAACCTCAGACCCTAGGGCAAATGCTTTGATCATGATTTCTGGGCGCGAGATCAACACCTTGAGCGGGTTGGAAACCGTGGTTACTGAGAAGGACGAAGTTGCGATTCTTCCCATTGCCCACGGAGGCTGAAGTTTCTAACTAGAACGCTCATTCCTGTTTGGCATTATTTTTGAAAAGCAACGCCTCATTCATGCTTCCAGTTCTATATCCGAACACATCTAAAGAGACGTAATTGAAACCGAAGGCACGCAATGCATTCCCGATTTTCTCGAGGAGGGCCTCATCGAAGAAGAGCTTACGCTCATTTACTCCAACTTCAATTCTAGCAAGGTTTCCGTGATCTCGGACACGCAGCTCTCTCACGCCTGTCAGCTGGCGAATGAGGTTCTCAGATTTTTCCACGCGTTCAAGCTTTTCCGGCGTTATGAGTTGGCCATATTGGATTCTTGAAGACAGGCATGGCATTGAGGGCTTATCGAAGTTCGGCAGGCCGAGTAGTCTCGATAGTTCCCTAACTTCAATCTTCGTCATCCCTACCTCTGACAACGGCCTTCTAACGCCTTCCTCAGTTAGTGCCGCTCCACCTGGCCTATGTGCGAACAGGTCATCCGCATTGGTTCCATCAACGATAACCGAGATTCCAAGGTCCGCTGCAACCAATTTGAGTTTCTCGCTCAACTCCTTCTTGCAGAAGTAGCATCGGTTCGCTGGATTGGAAACATATTTCGGATCGTCAAGCTCCTCAGTCCGTATCACGATGTGCTCTATCCCAATTTCCTTAGCAAGGCTTCTAGCCTCCCCCAGTTCCGCCGTTGGAAGGCTTGGGGAGTCGGCCGTCACGGCGACAGCATTCTTGCCCACTGCGAGCATCGCTAGGCGTGCAACAAGTGTGCTGTCTATTCCGCCCGAAAAGGCGACGAGCACTTTGCCGAACCCTCTGATTATCCCAACTGCTTCTTCCGCCTTAATGCGAAGAGCTGGTGGGATTCCCGCCAAATCCTGGTCTAGTTCTCTCGATCGATTGGGTTTGTTTGCTGTTAACATTTTATGTTACGTCTCATAGCTCTTTGTACTTAGGCATTTCCACGCTGGCGAACATTCTTGCGAGAAATTCTTGAGAAACTACACAAGGGCGAAATCTCTGTCGATGATGCTGAGAGGGCGTTGAAAGTCAATACTATCGAGAATATTGCCAAGATAGCTCGGCTGGATATTGGAAGGATGGTTCGACGCGGGGTCCCCGAGATAATATTCGCTGAAGGAAAATCTACCGGGGACCTGCTTCAAATTTGCGACCTCATGGTTACGAGAAATGGTCGAGCGATCGTTAGCCGAGTGAGCGAGCAGCAACTACAGAAATTAAGCGAACACTTCCGTAATTATAACGTGAGAAAACCACCGCACGCCGCAACCATCGTAATCAGTGATACTGGTCACAAGAAAATCGAGACTGGCGGTCGGGTCGGCATCATAACTGCCGGAACTGTTGACCTTCCAGTCGCTGAAGAAGCAGCAGTGATTGCGGAAGAAATGGGTTGCGAAACTTTTCTTGAAGCAGACGCGGGAGTCGCTGGCATCCACCGATTGGTCGAACCAGTGGCGAGTATGGTAAAGAACAACGTTGACTGCCTAATCGTCGTAGCGGGCCGCGAAGGGGCGTTACCGACAGTAGTGGCGGGGCTAGTCGACATACCCCTCATTGCTGTCCCTAGTTCGTCGGGCTACGGTTATGGTGGGAAAGGGCGAGCGGCATTAATGGCCATGCTTCAAGCGTGCTCCCTTGGACTATCGGTTGTAAACATTGACTCAGGTATAGCCGCGGGCGTTGTCGCCGCGCAAATAGCAAACCGAGTAGCTAGGGCTCGCCGGGAATGAACCTAAGGCTTGACCGTTTTCAAATTGCCACAGGCTGCCTTCACAATTTCCACAGATTTCTGAAAGGCTTCAGATTCCTCATGGTTCAACTTCAGTTCAATTACGCGTTCGACACCGTGTGCGCCCAGAATCGCCGGAACATCAACATACACGTCCTTGAGTCCGTATTGACCATTCAAGTGGGCTGTCATGCATAACAACATCTTCTTGTCCTTGATGATGGTCTCAACCATTCGCGCAATTCCGCTCGCGGGGGCGTAAATCGTTGCTCCCTTCAGCGCAATGACTTCAGCAGCAATCTTCCTGGTATGGTCAACGGCATCATTGACTTCCGCGGCTGAGAGCAACTCGGTTATCGGAACACCGTTCACAGTTGAATACCTAGGCAGCGGAACCATTGAATCGCCATGCTCACCTATGACCATGGCTTGAACCGAACTCGTCGAGACTCTCAGTGCTTTCGCGATGAAATATTTGAAGCGCATCGTGTCCAGCATTCCGCTTTGGCCAAAGACTCGAGAAGGATCGAATCCCGTGACTTTCCAAGCGAGGTAGGTCATCACGTCGAGCGGATTGGTCACCATCAAGACTAATGTTTTGGGAGCGTATTCCACGATCTTTTCGGCAATGCTTCGGATGATTACTTCGTTCTTCTCCTGCAGATCGAGCCTCGTCATACCCGGCTTTCTACCTAAGCCGCCAATGACGACAACGACGTCTGAGCCCGCAATGTCTTTGTAATCGTTTGACCCGAGAACATCAACATCTACACCTTGTTCTGCTGCCATCTGTCCAAGGTCGAGGGCTTCTCCTTGTGGAAGACCCTGAATTATGTCAACAAGTCTCAGGTCGCCTAGTTCTCTCTGCGCGACCTGCAGGGCGACGGCGCTTCCCAACTTTCCGGTGCCGATAATTGAGATTAGCTTTCGAGCTGGCATTCAATCAACCAACGCCCTGTTTTAACTTAACTTGCTTATGGTTCCATCGTTTCTGGCGAGTTTCAATTTCAGGATTGCTTTTGACTAATCAAAACTTACATAGCTCGTTTAGAAATGTTGCGACTTCTAGTCTGAATTAGCAAAGCCTTTTATGGCTTCGCCATCCGCTAACATCAAGTCGATTGAGAAAGGGGAGGGAATGTTCATTGGCCGAAATGTTTTGTGTGAAATGTAAGGAGAAGAAGACTGTGCCCGACGATCAAACCACGATGGAAAAGACTGCCAAGGGCCGCAACATGATGCGTGCGACGTGCCCGACTTGCGGCACTAAGATGACGAAGTTCACGAAGTAGAATCCATCTTAGGACGCGTTTGGAACAGTTCGAACTATTTCCCCTACTCTTTCTTCTGCTGACCTACCGCCCTTTTCAAACCGAACACTTGTCAGTAACGCTTACAGCCTACTCCAACCGACCTTGCTGCGAGGCTTGAAGAATGGAAATTAGCGGGTCAAAGCTGAGTTTCAGAATTTCCATGGTCAACCTTGACGAGCTCAAGCCGCACGAAGAAGTCATAGACCCTGTTGTTGGATCACTCGCGAATGATGTTCTGAGAGTGGGAGAACTACGAGATCCACTGATCGTTGATCAGGAAGATTATGTGATTCTAGATGGAATGCACCGCTTCAACTCATTGAGGCTGCTAAAATGTCGTTTCGTTCCTTGCTGCCTGGTCGACTACGACAACCCCCTAATCAAAGTAGGAGCATGGTTCAGGCTTTTCGCGGTAGACGACGCTGAAACAGTCGCGGAAAGACTGCTAAAAGACGCTGGGCTACACTACTCATCGCGAAAGGTTGAGCTGGGGAAAATGAACAACGATTCTCAAACTATCATATTAACCAGAACCAGTGCAGAGTTCTCATTACCTGAATCGATAGACCCAGTTCAACTCGCAAGAACGGCTGCAAGCCTCGAAAAAACGATGGTCAAGCAAGGACACGCTGTGACTTACTCGCCGGAAGATACTGCTCTGCAAAAAATGCAGTCAAACGAACTGAATCTCATTATTTCTGTGCCGATTTTCAGCAAACAGCAAATTCGCGAATTCGGCCTCACGGGGCACCTCCTGCCTCACAAAATAACACGCCACGTGATGCCCTCTCGCCCTCTCAGAGTAGATGTACCACTCAAGATGCTCACCGACCCCTCGATTTCGCGCGAGGAGGCTGACAGAAAACTCGGTGAGCTACTTGCCAAAAGGCATGTTGAGAGAAGACCTCCCGGTTCAATAGTTAATGGAAGGCGATACGAAGAAGAGCTGCTGATTTTCACGCCCTGAATTCTGTTCAGGTTTATATTCTCCCAACCTTTCTTAGAGAGCCGAGCTAGAATGCCGACTGAGATTTCTGACACGGAACAATTCTTGAAGATTTCAGAGCGAGCTACAGAATGCCGTGTGAAACGGCTGAAGGATATTGTGAAACTGAAGCTCAGAACTGCTAGTCAGCTGTACACAATCAAGATTGATCCGGAACAAGCCGCCGTGTTGCTGAAACAGATTAGATGCGAAGTTATCGAAGCTTAGTTACATATATCCAGCATTAGTGGGGATATCCTCTGTCCCCTGGAGAGGGCCTTTACGTTTTCCTCCTCATAGTTGGTTTTCTGGCTGCCGCAGCTTCGTTGTACTCTTTGTACTTGGGTTTGGAATTTGACCGTAAAGCCTCAGAGGCGCTTGCGAGGCCGCAGCTAGGTTTTCGCCCCCGGGTCTGCCTGATCATGGCGTGTAAAGGAGAAGAACCAGGTCTAGAAGAAAACCTAGCAGCCGTGTTACACCAAAAGTACGATGACTATCACACTGCAATTGTTGTTGATTCAACTGAAGACCCAGCTTACGCCGTAGCCAAGTCAGTATTGTCGCGTTGCTCGGATGGAAATGATCATATTTACACTTCAGATCCCGCGGTCTCTGCTAGTGGGAAGGTTGCAGCGCTCCTAACCGCTTTGTCGCGAGATTTGGGACAAGCGCAGGTCTACGCCTTTGTAGATAGCGATGCACGAGTAACGCCCACTTGGCTTGGAAATCTAGTTGATCCACTCAGCGATGAGTCTGTGGGAGCTACAACTGGTTTTCGTTGGCTCTTCCCCTCTCGGGGCGGATTTTGGTCCTACGCTGAGTCGGCGTGGAACGCTTCTGGAACGAACCTGCTCTTCAACGACCGGTACAATTTCCCTTGGGGTGGAGCGATGGCTGTAAGGGCAGAAACGCTTGATAAGATTGGCATTAGGCGCATATGGTCCACCGCAATCAGCGACGATTTGGCCCTGAACGCCGCATTAAGAAAGCATGGTTACCGAACAACATTTCTTCCCCAATGCACCGTCGCCACTTTCAATCAAACTGACCGGCACGAATTTCTAAGGTGGACGACTCGTCAGACTGCTCTAACTAAGGTCTACAACGAGGGCCTCTGGAATTATGCGGCGGGAGCTTACGCATTTTTCGATTTCGTGTTTCTGCTGGGCCTCATTAGCTTTGTATGTGGGGTTATGATGGCCCCATTGTGGTTGGTGCCATCAGCCTTGCTTTTCACGCCATGCCTCCTAGGCATGATGCGAAGCACCCAGCGCAACTCGACTTTCAGTCGAGCCATGCCACAATTCAAAGAAGAATTCCGGAGAGCGAAATTCAAAGAAGCAATCACAAGCCTTATTGTTCCTTGGGTTATGACATACTGCATAATTAATTCGGCCCGAACCCGTAAAATCGAATGGCGCGGTCGGATTTACAAGTTGACGGAAATGAAACCGCTTGCCTCACCGTGAAGCGTTCGTAAAACCCCTCTTCGTAAAACAGCTTGACCTAGTCATCCTCTTTGTAACCTCTATCTGCAACGCCAGATGCCGAACATGCTTCTACTGGCTTGAACTAAACCGCAAGGGCGACCTCACATTTGAGGAATTAACTAAACTCTCATCAACGATGCCTGAATTTCACGACCTTTGGGTATCCGGCGGTGAACCTTTCCTTAGAAAGGACCTTGCTGGAATAATACAACTATTCTACCGCAACAACAAGATTCGCGATGTACGCATCCCGACCAATGGGCTCCCCACCGTCCAAACTGTCCAGGTCGTGAAAGAAGTTCTGCATACATGCCCCGAACTTCACCTTGAAATCGACGTTTCAATAGATGGTCTCGGCGAGACGCACGACAAGATTAGGGGAGTCCAAGGAAACTTCGAGAAGGCCCTCGCCACAATCGCTGAACTTCAAGCTCTGAGAACTCATTGGCCCAACTTCACACTCTACATAAATTCGGTCATTACACAGGAAAATCAAAATGAAATTGCAATGATGGTCCGCTTTTTCCAGGAGAAAAGCGATCTCGATGGGCACTACTTCCAAGTCATACGCGGAGACCCAAAAGACCCAGCGCTGCAAGTAGTAGAACCACAGAAGCTCGGACGCATCTATCGAGAAGTATTACCGATTAATTTCCGATATCTCTCGAAACCCTCGCGGAAGAAATCATTGCTGGATCCATTGATGAGGGCGTATTGGAAGGCAGGGTACGCTTTCAGCTATGAGACGCAATATCGGAATTATGTTGAGCGCGCAAAGTGGAAGATGCCATGCACAGCAGGTCAAACCTCAGTAGTCATTGATTACAATGGGGATGTAAGGGTCTGCGAACTCCGAAAACCCATAGGAAACCTAAGACGTTATGGGATGAATTTCAAAGAGTTTTGGGGTTCACTGGAACGGAAGATGGAAGTACGTCAGGTGGAGCTCGATCAATGTTTTTGCACACACATCTGTTTCATGTATGATTCGATGCGACACAGCAAGAGGGTCATGCTCTGGGAGCTACCATCAACATACGTGACACAATGGATTCGTAGGATTTTTGATAAGGGTCGGCCGACCACAGTTGAGGAACCAGCGGAACCTCGAACAGCTCTGCCCTTAACAGTCGCCCCTTCGAGCGACTGATCAGATTAAACGTCTTCAGCGCTTTTGGCGCCTTTTCATAATCAAGTTCCGTAACCTTGCAATTTTGTTTAGGCTGAATTTCCTGCTGGCCGTAACAAGCACGAATTTCTTCTCCGAACGAAAGAGCAGGGCCATTATCTTCTCATGAACCAGGATTGAATACTCGGGTCTGCCGAAGAAATCTGCCAGGTCTTCAGCTTTCTGAAATGAGACCAACATCGCGATTAGGTGTGGTGTCTTTTCGAGGGGTTCGATTGGCTCAACGCCCTCACGCATGCCCCCTTCCAAGATTCGGCCGTGGCCATCCACAATGGCAGCGAAGCGGACCTGTTTATCAAAACGCATTATTTGGTCGTAAAGTCTAGGCAAACCTACCAGCTCCTACAACATTTCTCCTCTTCACAAAAAGACCTTCCGATTTCTTAACGAAGTTGGCGCCCTAAAGTCGCTTCGACCCAACCTCAGGCTCATGGAACTCTCGGAAAGGGTGCAACCTATTGGGTAGTCTTTATTTCTCTGCGCTCTTCATTCAACGCCACTTTGGGCCGGTCGTCTAGTCTGGTTAGGATACCTGCCTGACACGAGACAACAAACTGTAAACAGGTGGTCGGTGGTTCAAATCCGCCCCGGCCCACCATGAAACCTCGAATGTTTTACGGAAAGTAGTGTTCCACATAATGCATGCAAATCAGGCGACCGGATATACACTGAATAAAGAGACTTGCCCTGAAAGGGGTCACGCGCTTGTACATGGCTGGTCACATTGATACCAAGAGCGTCGCATAGACTGCAGAGTTGTCGTTTGAGAGAACTACTACTCGTAGTCACTACCGCACCGTAATGACCGCCTTTCCAGTTGCTAACGACATGGCCATCGCTGTCTATTAGGCCGCCAATGAAACCAAGAGCAAACTCCCGAGTCCATCGCTGGGTGCGCAAGAGAATTTTCGTGTGATGATGGGATAGATGGTTTCTTTCGAGCTTAACGTAATCTTCGATGAATTCATAGAAAATCTTAGACCAGACTCTAATTATGATCATGCCTCGCTCAGTTAGAAAGTTGACTTTCTTACCTGCTTTTTCAAACATTAGCGTAACGAATTGAACAATGTCCAAATCTCTTCTCCTGTTCAAAGCAATCTTGACAAGGAACTCCCCTCGAGGCTTATCCCGAATGAGACTCCCGTCTCCTACGAACATCCCTAGCAAGTAACCCAGCTGGCCTTGCCTCAGCATGTTCATCTCGATTCGCGATTGATGATTACAGAAACTCCGGCCGTGATGGTAAGCAGTTGAAAGTGGAATGCCAAGATCTTGTGCAACGTGACGAATCGACTGACCTGACTGGACTCTTGTTATGATATCGATTTTCGTTCCTTCCGGAATCAATGGCCCACTCTTCCGAATATAGAGAGTTTCTTGAAAGCAAGAAGAACCAGAGATGAATGAAAGTACTCAAGACTGCTCGAGAGTTCAAATCTCTCCCGGCCCACCAGTACAATTGTATAGGTATCCTACCAGTGTGTGCTTATCTTCAATGGCGCTTCGAGAGTCACTCGCATTAATGTGCTAATGCGTAGGCTATCTGATATCGCGACGAGGCGGCGGCACTCACTACATTATTCTCCCAATCATAATGTGCTGCTGTCATACGGCCGTTCACCCAATCACCTTGGACAATCACGTTATGACCTCTACTCCTCAATTCGTTCACGATTCCTCTGGGTATTCGCCCTTCCACGTACAGGCTGCCAAGCTCGGCCTTCCTAGGATAGAAGGAGCTTGGAAAATGCTGATTATGGAACGATGGAGCATCGATCGCTGCCTGGAGATCCATGCCGAACTCCATGAAATTGAGAAAGAATTGAAGTGCCCACTGGTCTTGTTGGTCTCCGCCAGGCGTCCCAAAGGCCAGAACAGGTCGTCTTTTCGAACTGATGAGGCTTGGAGTTAACGTTGTTCGCGGGCGTTTCCCTGGCGCCAGACAATTCGGGTGTGCAGCGTCTAATGAGAACATTTGGCCTCGTGTTCCCAGAGGAAACCCCAGACCCTCGATTACGGGAGAACTCGTAATCCACCCGCCGCTAGGGGTTGCAGAAACCATGTTACCATCTGAGTCGACGGCATCAAGGTGGGTCGTGTCACCAGTATAGAGCCGAGTACCTTCTGACACTGGGATGTGAGATCCGCTGCCTGTCCGGAGTGTTAGTGACGCCTTTCTCATGTCGATAAGCTCCTTTCTCTTCCTAGAGTAGTCCCGCGAAAGTAGTCTTGTGAGAGGAACGTCGGTGTAAAGCGGGTCACCGTAGAAAGCTTCCCGGTCCGCGAAAGCAAGCTTTGATGCTTCCGTGATTAGATGAATATAGTCGGCTGAGTTGTGTCGAAGTCGTCTTAGATCGTAGTCTTCAAGCAATCGTAACTGTTGGAGGAGAACGGGTCCTTGGCTCCAAGGTCCGCATTTATGAACGGTTACACCTTTGTAGTCTATGTTGACAGTTTTCTCTATTCTCGTTTTGTAGTCGGCGAGATCTTCCGCGGTGATTAACCCGTTGTGATATTTTCCGGTTGCATCCTTGAATGATCGTTTTGCCGCGAACTGCGCGATCTCTCGCGCTATAGGCCCTTCGTAGAAATAGTGCCTCGCTGCTTCGAGCCCCTTCTCCCTGTTCTTCCCAGCGCGGCGCTCCGCCTCCGCTAGGCTGCGAAGAGTCTTCGCCAGTTCATTTTGCCTCAGAACCTCGCCAATTCGAGGAATTCTGCCTCGCGGAAGATAGATTCTTGCAGTTGTAGGCCATTCGCTGAGAAAACGCTTGGCATGTCGCGTCACAATCTCATGAAGCGCGGCATACACCGGAAAACCTTCCTCGGCCAGTCTAATGGCGGGGGCAATCACTTCCCTGAGAGTCATCGTTCCAAAAAACCTAAGGCAAGTAATCCATGCGTCAAAGGACGCGGGGACCGTTGCGGGAAGAAGACCGTCGCCTGGAATTAACCTGATTCCGTTTCCTTCGAAGAATTCGAGAGTCGCTGCCTTTGGGGCAGGCCCTTGCCCTGATATGGCAAAGATTCTACGCTTTCTAGCAGAGTACAGAAGTATTGGGGTTTCGCCGCCGATTCCATTCATATGTGGTTCGACAACATGCAGCGCCAATCCTGCAGCAATGGAAGCATCGATTGCGTTTCCCCCGGCCAGAAGGATTTCAAATCCGGCCGATGTTGCCATATAGTTTGAAGTGGTAATGGCACCACGTGTACCCATGACGACTGGTCGGCTCTCAGACAATGATCCTTACCTGAAATCGCAACTTATGGTGTGGTGATACTGAACAGATCACTTTTGATGAGCGTAATCAGTTTTCGCTGATTGAAATCATTCTCTCCTTGACTTCTGCTTGGGCTGCGACGAGGCGTGCAACGGGGACTCTGTATGGGGAACAACTAACATAATCGAGGTTCAGTTGATGGCAGAATTCAACTGAGCTTGGCTCCCCGCCGTGTTCACCACAAATGCCAACCTTTAGCTGAGGATTGCTCTTCCTACCCGCCTCCACAGCCAGGCGCATTAACCTACCAACGCCTTCTCTGTCAAGAACCTCGAATGGGTTGGAGTTCAGGATCTTCTTGTCGAAATAGTCCTTGAAGAACTTCGCTTCCGCATCATCCCTGCTGAATGCAAATGTCGCCTGCGTGAGATCGTTTGTCCCGAAGGAGAAGAAATCAGCATAGCGGGCTATTTCGTCCGCCGTCAATGCAGCTCTAGGAACTTCTATCATAGTCCCTATCTTGTAATCGATATTGATGCGCTTCTCCTCCATCACCTTAGAGGCCACGGAGGTTATCTTTTCGCGCAGGAATCGAATCTCATTGGCAGCTCCAACAAGGGGGAGCATGATCTCCACCCGAACTCTAACTCCTTCGCGTTGCAATTCGCCTGCGGCTTCGAAGATAGAGCGAGTTTGCATTTCGTAAATTTCAGGGTGGCTTATCGCAAGTCTGCAGCCCCTATGGCCTAGCATTGGATTATGTTCAGCCAATGTCATGACTTTCCTGAGCATTCGTTCCTTCGAATCCAGCAAATCCGCGTCGGCGCCTGTCGCCTTCAGCGAGGCAACTTCGGCTGTCAATTCTTCGTATTTGGGTAGAAACTCGTGGAGTGGAAGATCCAATAATCGGATCGTAACTGGTAGGTCATGCATATTGCGCAGTATTTGTTTGAAATCCTCCTTCTGTAGAGGCCTCAACTTCTCCAGAGCGCGAAACCGCTCCTCTTCGGTTGTCGAGAGGATCATCTCTTGGACAATGGGAAGCCGGTCCTGTGCGTTGAACATTCGTTCGGTTCGACAAAGGCCAATCCCGCCAGCCCCAAACTGCCTAGCCACGATAGCCCCTTCTGGAGTGTCAGCGTTCCCCCTGACTCCGAGCTTTCTAGTCTCATCAGCCCAGGTTAACAATTGCTGGGCTTCATCACTTAGCTTCGGTTCAATTGTGGGCACAACGCCGAGTAGCACATTACCAGTGGTCCCATCGATTGTGATTATGTCATTCTTGTTTACCGTAACCCTGCGCGTCTGCAAGGAATCAGTGGCCAGATCAATGCTTATCTGTTCGCAACCAACGACGGCGGGCTTTCCCATCCCTCGGGCCACAACCGCGGCATGAGATGTCATCCCTCCCCTGCTCGTGAGCACTCCCTTAGCGGCAACCATACCGTGAATGTCCTCCGGTGTAGTCTCCTCCCTAACGAGTATGACGTCCTCTCCGTTGGAGCCCAAAGAGTAAGCTTCGTCAGTATCGAAAATCACTTTCCCAGTTGCAGCACCAGGCGACGCTGGTAAGCCAGTAGCTATCGGTTTGGCATTGAAGCTTGGATCAATCTGCTTGTGGACAAGTTGTTCGAGATGCGAGGGCAGAATCCGAAGCAGTGCCTGTTGCTTCGTAAGCAGCTCTTCCTTGACCATATCGGCAGCGATTCGGACGGCGGCAGTGGCGGTTCGCTTCCCTGAGCGGGTTTGAAGGATGAATAGCCTTCCTCTTTCAACTGTGAATTCGATATCTTGCATTTCCCTGAAATGGTGTTCCAGGAGTTTGCACACATCGAGCAATTGGCTGTAGACGGTGGGCATTTCATCGGCTAGTTGGGCTATTGGTTTAGGCGTTCTGATTCCGGCAACGACGTCTTCGCCCTGCGCGTTCAAGAGAAACTCGCCAAATAGCTTTGGTTCACCCGATGAAGGGTTTCTCGTGAAACAAACGCCGGTCCCTGAATCAGTGCCCATGTTTCCGAAGACCATGGACTGAACATTGACCGCCGTCCCAAGCGTTTCAGGAATCTTGTTGGTCAGACGGTAGAAGACCGCCCGTTGCCCATTCCATGATCGGAAGACTGCCGCAACTGCCATCTGCAGCTGGATCCTGGGGTCCTCGGGATAGGCCTGTCCCGTCTCCTTTTCGATAAGACCTTTGAATTCTTGAACTAGTGTCGCCCAGGTCTTCGCGTCGACTTCAACATCAGATTTCAAACCCAACCTTTCTTTGCTTTGTCGAATGATTGATTCGAAAGCGTCGCCCCTAACTCCGAGTACTACTTTGCCGAACATCTGAACGAAACGTCTGTAGGCGTCGTACGCAAATCGTTCGTTACTCGTCTGTCGGATGAGCCCGTTCACTGTTTTGTCGTTCAGACCAAGGTTAAGTACCGTATCCATCATTCCCGGCATTGAGATTGGTGCACCGGACCGAACGGAAACCAGCAGCGGATTTGCAGCGTCTCCGAAGGTTCTTTGGGTTCTCGATTCAATGGTTTTCATTTTCACGCGGATTTCGTCTTCAAGCCCATCTGGGAACTCTGACCCGTGAGAATTGTAGTAGTTGCATGCCTCGGTTGTTACGGTCATGCCAGGTGGGACAGGGAGGCCGAGGCCTGTCATCTCTGCTAAATCTGCCCCCTTGCCGCCAAGGAGGTTCCGGAGCTTCGTGCTGCCTTCTTCGAACAAGTAAACGTACAAACCGTTTCTCCTCAAGAACTGCTATACTGAGCTCTAGTGCGCATCTCGCAGAAGTGGCGATAGGCTTTGGTAATCGTGTTCGATTTAAAGGCCGCCTATCAATCTAAATTCTCGTAATTACCCTACGTAGATATTACTTATTCTGAAGGTTTCCGCCCAGAAGTGTTACGTTTCAAAGAAACTGAGAGAGGAATTGAAACATGGGTCCCCTTCTACTTTGGTTCGAACAAATCAGTAAGCAAGATGTTCCACTCGTAGGCGGTAAATCTGCAAGCCTGGGCGAAATGACTTCCAAGACGAAGGTTCCGATACCTTACGGCTTCGCCCTTACTGCTGATGCGTACAGGTTGTTCCTAGCGAAGAATGGGCTGGAATCTAAGATCGCTACTTCCCTGAAGGTTTTGAAGGACCCAAACGACACGATCACACTTCAGAAGGTTGGTGCTGAAATTAGGGGGATGATTGGTTCCGCAACGATGCCGAAGGAACTTGAACAAGTCATAGTCGACGGCTATGAGAAACTCGCCGAACGAGAGAAAGTCAAGAACCCGTTCGTCGCCATTAGAAGCTCTGCAACTGCTGAAGACCTGCCCGACGCGAGCTTCGCAGGTCAACAGGAGAGCTACCTTAACGTTACTGGAGTAGGCAACGTGATTAAGAGCGTCAAGGAATGCTATGCGAGTCTGTTCACAGACCGCGCGATCTTCTACAGAGTTCAGAAAGGCTTCGAACACGCGGACGTCGCACTTTCTGCAATAGTGCAAATGATGTGTTACTCCGAATCCAGCGGCGTTATGTTCACCATGGATCCAACCAATGGCGATGAATCCCTGATCCTGCTTGAAGCATCCTATGGGTTAGGAGAGTACGTCGTGAAGGGCACTGTCACTCCTGACGACTACTACGTAGATAAGGGGAGCTTGAAAATCATCCGAAAGGAAATACCCACGAAAACTATCATGCTTGTGAGAAATAAGATCGGGGGAACAGAGGAGAAGAAGGTTCCAGACGATCTCAAGGATCGGCAAGTAATCACAGATGAAGAAGTAATTGAACTAGCCAAATACGCGTTGACTATTGAACAACACTACGGCCATGTAATGGACATTGAATGGGGACTTGACTCACAGACCGGAAAACTCCTAATACTGCAAGCTAGACCCGAAACAGTTTGGTCCCTCAAGAAGAGCCCAATTAAGAAACCCACGCCTCTCGTTGCGGCGGAGAAGAAAATTATCCTTAAGGGGCTTCCATCATCGCCTGGGCGCGGAGCGGGTAAGGCACACGTTATCCTAACAGTAGATCACGTAAGCGACTTTCAGAACGGTGAAGTCCTCGTCACAGAAATGACCACACCCGACTGGGTGCCGACAATGAAGAAGTCAAAGGCAATCGTCACCGATGCCGGCGGTATGACATGCCATGCCGCCATTGTGAGCCGCGAATTAGGAATCCCCTGCATAACGGGAACCAAAATTGGAACTCACACGATACATACCGGGGAAGAGGTGACAGTTGACGCAAAGATGGGTCTCGTGTACGAGGGAATAGTGCTAGAAAGCCCGGAGCTCGAAACGAAACCTCAACCGGCAGCAGATGGATTGGCGGCTTTCAAGGACCCAACTGTTACCGGAACAAAGATCTTCGTCAACCTTGGTGAACCAGAGTTAGCCAACAGAATCGCACAGTTACCAGTCGACGGCGTGGGCCTACTACGGATGGAATTCATCGTAAGCGATCATGTCAAGAAGCATCCTATGATGCTTATTGAACAAAAGCACCCTGAAGAATTCGTTGACAAGTTGTCAACAGGACTTGAAACGATCTGTAGGGCATTCTACCCGAGACCGGTAGTTTTGCGCTTCAGCGACTTCAAAACGAACGAATACGCAACACTCGAAGGCGGAGAAAAATATGAGGGTGCCATCAAAGAAGCTAACCCGCTGATCGGTTGGAGAGGCGCGAGCCGGTACACTGACCCGAGGTTCGAGCCAGCATTCAAGCTTGAGATTGCTGCGGTCAAGAAAGTCAGAAACGAGATGGGTATGACAAACCTTTGGTGCATGATCCCCTTCAACCGCACGGTGAACGAATTTGTGAAAATCCGTGAGCTCCTCCGACAGGAAGGGTTGGTGCAGTCAGAGGATTTCAAACTCTGGATTATGGCAGAAATTCCCAGCAACATAATATTGGCTGATGAGTTCTGCAAGGCTGGTGCGGACGGTTTCTCAATCGGCAGCAATGACCTAACAATGCTGATACTCGGCGCCGACAGGGACAATGAAGTCTTGGCGCCATTATTTGACGAAAGAAACCTCGCTGTTAAACGAGCAATCAAAGAACTCATCGACACAGCTCACAGCTACGGTAAGACCGTAAGCATCTGCGGCCAAGCGCCGAGCGTCTATCCTGAATTCGCGAAGTTTCTTGTTGAATCAGGTATAGATAGCATCTCCGTGAACCCAGACGTCATAGTCCACACACGAAGGATGGTTGCCCAAGTCGAACAGAGAGTCGTTCTAGACGCTGCAAGAAAGCAATGCGCAGAGAAGAAGAGTTAGGACTTCATATCCCCACAGCGATGGGGCTCTCACGTGTTCCCTGATTAGCTGTGATCCCACCACAGGTTGTGGCAGTTAGCGCATACAACTTGGGTGAACTCTTCAAACGCAGGCAAATATTCAATCCGCACTTCGGAGGTGTTTCTCTGTTTCAATTGTATTCGTCGACTTCCGCAGGCCGGACAAACTCGCATCATGTGGGTGACCGCTAGCCTTCACAGAATAATGTAATACAATTAAAGGATTTCTGGTAATACTTCTCTACCCAATAATAGTCGTCGCAGTATGACCTTCTACGCATCACATATCCGCAGGACTCGTGAACGAGTTACTCTCTGCTTGAGTAATTACACGCAGAGGTAGGCTAGTCTTCTTTGTGGCAATAGGGCGCGCTAAGTTTGCTGCGACTTGTTCTCTGGACTAGCTTTGGTCCCACCAAATGTTCACGCAGTTCGCGCATTTGATCTGAGCTGCTTGCTCCTGAGACATTACGAATTCCAAGTCCCTGCTTCCGCAAGCCGGGCATGTATCCATTGAACATAAACCGAGTACGAATTGACCGTAATACAGTTAAAGGATATGGTGTATTACTAGTTAGCCATGAAACGCCGTTTCAGTATGACCATAGACCCATTGCTCATGCATAAAGTGGACTTACTTGTGGACGGTGCACGCTTTACCAACCGATCCCAGACAGCAGAATTTCTTTTGAAACTTGGAATGGAACAATTTCGCCCGGAAAGGACAGCATTAATCCTGTGCGGTGGGCTTGAAACTCGAGTCAGGCCAACCTCCTTCTCGACACCCAAAGCTCTTCTGCCGATAGGATACCAAGCATTGATTGAGTACCAAATTGAGTACCTGAAACGATACGAATTTGATAGGATTGTACTGGCAGTAGGCTACCTTCAGGAACAAATTGTGCGCTACTTGGACGAGCACCGGCTTGGGATACGATTGCGTTTCAGCTTCGAGAAAGAACCCCTGGACACAGGAGGCGCTATCAAGAATGCTGAGCAGTTGATAAACTCCGATTTCCTCGCCCTCAATGGCGACGTGATTTTTTCAGGACTCGACCTTGACAAATTAATATACGCTCACAAGAAATCTAACTCGCTTGCCACAGTTGTTTTAGCGAAGACGAAGACACCGACAAGGTTCGGCGCCGTAGAACTCGATAACGATAACAGAGTTGTAAGCTTCGTTGAGAAACCGCGGAAACAAACAACTGGTGAAGTTTGGGTAAATGCTGGCGTCTACGTGATTCGCCCGTCCGTCTTCGCCAAGATTCCAAAGGGAAGGCGAACCTCGCTCGAGTTAGATGTGTTTCCTAAGCTCACGCGGGAAGGCACAATCTTCGGTTACAAGCATGAGGGCTACTGGGCGGACGTTGGGACACCCGAGGACTATCTGCGAGTTCAAAAAGACCTCCTCACAGGAGTCCTGAAGCCGCAGGAATCAATAGCAGAGAACGCCTGAAACTCTTCTCGCTTTGAAAGGCTACGATAGATAGGATATTCTTCGTTTCAGGTCCTTTAGAATCTCGGCTTGTTGATTCTGCATTACGTCGGACGGAAGTGCATGCTTCGCTTCCCCCTCACTGCTGATACATTCTGGAGCCTCTTCTCCGACTAGAGCTTCAAACATCTTCTGCCAGACCGTTGGGGCCTCTTTCGGGAGCGCGTACCCAATCAGAGCAGAAGCAACAACCGTCCACGTTCTCGCAACATTGGCTATATTGTATCCGCCGCCGCCAAAAACTACGAGGCGGCCGCCAGCAACCTCATGAGCTAATTCATGAACGATCTTCCCGACTTCTCCGTACGACTTGGTGGTGAGCTGCAAGTGAGCAAGTAGGTCGTTTGCGTGCGCGTCCGCTCCGCATTGGAGTAGCAGGATTTTCGGCTTATACTTCCTTACTGCGGCGGGAACGATCTCCCGGAACAGCTCCATGTACGGCTCGTCGCCCGTTAAGGGGGACAATGGTATATTGATCTTAAGTCCGGAGGCATTACCTTCCCCTATTTCGTCCGTGAAGCCAGTACCAGGAAAAAGATGGTGGCCGTCTTCGTGGAAGTCTATGTCCAAGACCCCAGCGTCTGAATAGAAACCATACATTACTCCATCTCCATGATGCGCATCCACGTCCAAGTAGAGGATCTTCTGCAGGGAGTATTTTTTCTTCAGGTAGGCGATCGAGATAGCTGGGTCGTTAAAGATACAGAAACCTGAAGCGTGGCTTGGATGAGCATGGTGTAGCCCACCAGAAATGTTCATGGCATGAGTTACCTGACCGGACATTACCATATCAACCGCCTTCAGAGACGCGCCGACCGCGAGTGCTGACGCCTCATAGCAACCTTTGAAGACGGGAGTGTCCCCTAAATCGAGAAAGCCTTCGCCCGTCTTGCTAACTTCATGGATTAGGTTGACATAATCTTCATCATGGAAGAGCATAAGTTCATCAGAGCTCGCCTCACGTGGTTCGCAAATCACCACGTTTGGCGAAGCAAGTAACTTGACTGAACTCATCAGCTCGAAGGTCAACTTCAGTCTAGTAGGTTTCAATGGATGAGTCGGCCCAAAATTGTACTGCTGGAAGGCGTCGCTGTAAACCATGCCGAGGCTCTGCGTCAATAAGGTAAACCTCCAGAAAAGCGCCTACATCCACTTTGGATATGGGGCGTTTGTTATGCGTTTGGGTTGTTTTTCAGTGACCTAAACTTAAATAATCCATACGTAATATCCGCAATATAGTGCATTAGAATGCTACACTCCCCAACCACCATGAAGATTACGTTGACTGAGAAGGCTGCTGAGAAAGTCAAAGCGGCGATGGAGAAGCAAGGCAAAGAGAACGTCGGGCTGCGCCTCTATGTTTCGGGCGGTGGCTGCAGCGGCTTCCAGTACGGTTTGGCCTTCGACAACCAGACCGACGGCGACAATGTCATTGAAGCTCACGGAGTAAAACTTCTAGTTGACGAACAAAGTGCGCAATACGTGGATGGATCTGAAGTCGACTATGTTGAATCAGTCATGGGTGAGGGCTTCAGGGTAAACAACCCGAATGCAACCGAGACCTGTGGTTGCGGTCACTCATTCAAACCAAAGTAATCAACAAACCGTAACTTTTTCGCCGATTCTTTTTCTGCGCTCAAGACCTGAGCGAGGCCTATGTGTATTCACCAGATTTCCTAATCCTTACCCCGGCTCAATCGTGGAGGGCGGTTTCGAGGTTATAGCGTATGTCACCCAGGTTACGCCAGGCACTTCCCCCGTAATTCGGCTGCTGAGCTCCTCCATGACATCAGACGAAATTCTAGCCCAGTCTGCGGTCATACCGTCCGATGATTCGACGATACGGACAGTTACAACATGCCCTAATTGGCGTTGATCGCCAAGCACTCCGACTACTAGATCATCGCCTACGATAGCGAATGCTTGCCAGACTGAGTCGTAAAGGCCATGGCTGGCTACGACTTCCTCCACTATTGCGCTAGCGTTTCTACAGATGCGAATCTTCTCCTCCGTCACATCTCCAACAATCCGAACCGCTAGACCAGGACCTGGGAATGGGTGTGTTTTCACAATCGCCTCAGGGAGACCAAGTTCTCGTGCAATCTTGCGAACTTCGTCCTTGTACAGAAACTTTAGCGGTTCAAGAATCCTAAACCTCGACCACTCTGGAATCCCCCCAACATTGTGATGAGTTTTGATCCGAGACGCGATGCTACCAGTCCCCGCGCTTTCAATGACATCTGGGTAGAGCGTTCCTTGAACTAGCCACTGAAAGGTCCCGATTTTCGAACTCTCTTCGTCGAAGACTTTGATGAATTCTTCACCAATAATCTTCCGCTTCTGTTCAGGGTCAGCCACACCTTGGAGGCGTTTGAGAAATCTTTCAGAAGCGTCCACATAGCGTACATCGAGTTTGAGTCTGTCCCGCAAAGCCCTTAGGACTACCTTCTCCTCATCTTTCCTCAAGAGGCCGTGATTTACGAAAATACTCGTTAGCCGTTTGCCGACGGCCCTCTGTACTAGAACTGCGGTAGTTGTTGAGTCGACTCCTCCGCTTACAGCCGATAGGACGTCGGCATCGCCAACTTCGGAGCGAATTTGTTGGACTGCGGTTTCGATTATCGACTTTGGATTCCAGCTCTGGGAACAAGAGCTTATTTTCGTCGCAAAATTCCTTATGATTTCCAAGCCCTTCTCTGTGTGTGCGACCTCCGGATGAAACTGCACCCCGTATAATCGGCGTGAGGGATTCCGTATGGCGGCAGTTTTGCAATTCTCTGAGCTGGCCATAACCTCGAAGCCGTCGGGTAGAGTTTCTGCATAATCCCCGTGGCTCATCCATGAAGCGATGGGGCTGTTGATTCCTTGGAACAGATCCGAGTGGTCAATTATGTTCAGCTGTGTTTTTCCATATTCTCGGCGCTCTGTCGCCTTCACGCGACCGCCCAACATTTGAACCATGACCTGCAGGCCGTAGCAGATCCCCAGTACAGGTATCCCTAACCGAAAAATCTCGGGGTCACATTTGGGAGCATTCTCGTCGTATACGCTGGCTGGACCGCCGGAGAGAATAATACCATTCGTTTTCAGTTTCAGGATATCTTGCGATGTCATTGTGTATGGCAGTAGTTCTGAATAGACTTCACATTCTCTTACTCGGCGAGCGATGAGGTGAGAATATTGGCCTCCGAAATCAAGAACCGCTATTAGATCTTTGGGCATCGCCCATCGGGATGTCTTGCTGGAATTCAAACATTAAGATTGCCGAAGACCTGATTCGTTTCTACTTTATACGCCTCAGGCCTTTAGGATAACGCAATGCCAGGTCAGCGTACGCTTCCTTGTACTTAGTCCAAAGTTGTTTATCGGCGTCTACAACGTCTCGAATAACTTTCGCGGGAACCCCGACGGCAACTTTACCGTCAGGAATCGTTTGATGGCTAGCCACTACTGCCCCCTCACCTATGATGCTCCAGACTCCAACTGTCCCGTAATCGCTGACGATTGCGCCAACGCCAATCACAGCATAGTCCTTGATTGTGCAGTTGTGAAGAAGCGCCCCGTGCCCGATTTGAACGTGGTTGCCGACTTCACATTTTTCATTGATCCTTGCGTGGAGGACACAGTTTTCTTGTATGCTCGTTTTTTCACCTATTGTAATCGTCCCGTAATCTCCCCTGATTCTAGCGCCTGGACCAATGTAGCATTGCGGCCCTATTGTAACATCGCCTAGAACTTTTGCGTCTTCGTCGACGTACGCGTTGGATGCTATTGTTGGAATACGCCCTTCAAATTCGTATATTCCCACCTAAGCCACCTTAACGTATTACTTTGAATGGCTGTTCTTAAGATGCGCTTTGGGTGACACGCCAGCAAATGAGCGTGGCGCGGAACGAATTGTAACAGATTTCGTTTTGAGTTAACTCTAAGCAACTGACCCTATCCGCGCTTCAAGTTGGTTCTTAGGTAGTACGCCAACTATGCGGTCCACTTCACTGCCATTCTTCATCACAAGCAGTGTGGGTATCGCCCTAATGCCAAACTTTTCAGCAGTCTCTGGGTTGTCGTCAACATTCAGCTTTCCAAACACGACCTTCCCGCTGTACTCCTTCGCAAGCTCCTCCACCACGGGTGCGATTGCGCGGCACGGAGCACACCAGGCCGCCCAGCAATCAACTACAATTAGAGGGTAATTCTTGACCGTTTGCTCAAAGTTCCTATCACTGATAACAATCGGTTTGTCTATGCTCGGTGTTGACATCCGCCCAACCAGCTCACGTAATTTCTTTTCGCGTATTTGCTCAAGCTCGTCCAAAATTCGGACCTCTCGCACGAGCGAGAACGAACACGTTCTCTTTCGTTATAAATCTACCCCGTAACTAACCAATTAAGCTAATACTTTTCAAGTCCATGATTCAAGAACAAGACGGTCTGAAAAGTTAGTGAACGGTTGACCCCACCGAGGGGAACGGCCTCGCGCCGTCTGAAGGTGAACTCTTTGAGCTCACTGGTTTGCTAGTCAACCTTAAGAGCCCAACGCATGGTAAACCGGAACTAAAACCGTGAGTGAAATGCCTCTCGATTTTGGTTTTAGCGAAGAGCAGGAACTTTTCCGTAGAACTGTTCGAGAATTTGCCAAGAAGGAAGTCGCACCGAAAATTAGAGACGCGGAACGAAAGGGCGAATTCCCTTGGGAACTCTACCGTAAAATGGGCCAGAATGGCCTCTTGGGTTTGAGGTTCCCCAAGCAGTTCGGCGGCCAGGAAGCTGACGCAGTCACTATGGGAATTCTCGTCGAGGAAATCGCGCGTGCAGGATGGCAGATTCCGCTAGGCGATATCATGGGGGAGATTCTATCGTTGCATGGGCCGGAGAACTTGAAACGGGAGTGGCTGCCGGCGATGGCGAAGGGTGAAAGATTGCTTGGAATCGCGAACACGGAACCCTCCGCGGGGTCGGATGCTGCTTCCATTACTACGCGTGCAATTCGGAAAGGGGATAACTATGTGCTTAATGGCGAGAAGCAATGCATCACTGGCATAAACGAATGTGGAGCGTATTGTGTTCTCGCTAAGACGGACCCAGAGGGTGGAGCAAAGGGCGTTAGCATGTTTTTCGTTGAGATGGACAGGTCGGGAATAGAAAGGTATGACCTCGATGCACTTGGGTGGAAGTTGTTCTCCTTCGGAGGTTTCGTGTTGAAGGACGTGACGATTCCAGTTGCCAACTTGATTGGGGAGGAAGGAAAAGGATTCTATTACGTGATGGAAACTTTCGACCTCATGCGATCGCTAATAGCAGTATGGTGCGTTGGCATGGCCGAAGCGGCCCTAGACGAAAATATCGATTACGTGAAGCAACGTACAGCCTTTGGACGACCTATCGGGAAATATGAATCAGTCCAATCCCGAATTGTTGAAGGTTACACGAGGCTCGAAGCCGCCAGGCTGCTCTGTTACAAGACGCTTTGGTCTAAAGACAAAGGTGAGAAGATAACGAAGTACTCAGCTATGATCAAATGGTACGTGCCGGAACTATGCTTCGAAATCGTAAACGACTGCCTTCAAAATCGAGGCGCAATCGGCTTCACGACTCAATGCCTGGACGAATACAGATTGAGAGAAATACGTGGAGCAATGATCGGGGACGGAACGACGGACATTAACAAAATCGTTGTCGCCCGCGAATTGCTTGGCAAAGAGTTCCTCCCCTACCGCTGACTCTAAGCCCTCCGCCTAGAATCGGTTCGAGGCGGAACTCGGAATTACTATTTGCCTTCGCTGACAATGGTAGTTAGGGTGGACCGAATCTTGTCCAGCCTGCGGACTTTCCAGGTGATGACTTCTTTCAGGCGATCCATTGTATCTGTTTCAATCTTTGCCACTATGTCGTAGACGCCGTATACGAAATAGGACTCTTTAACCTCGGGAACTTGACGTAGGTCTTTTAAAATCTCATTCTCTGAGCCAGCGTCAATATTCATGAAGACGAAAGCCTTTGGCAATGACTTAAACCTCACCAAGAATACTATCGATGAGCATTATGAGATTATCCCTAGAGGTATTATGGTCAAGGTTGGGGGTATAAAGACGCCAATACAGCCCCAATTACTGATTCAACAGGTAGAGGAATTGATACGGAGGCGTTCTTCGACCGACCGAAGGATGGGCTACCTATGGATGGTTGTGCCCATACTGCCGATTTTGATGGGGATTGGCCTTGCAGTCTCATTCATCGGAATCCTTGTCTCGGTTGTCTCAAGAATTGGCAGCCTTCAGCAACCTGAAGGTGCCATTACAGCTGCGAGCGAAATTCTTGCGCTATACGGTTTCGCAATTGTGTCATTTTACATCATACTCGCGTTTGGAGCTTTTGCTATCTACTACATGATTGAAAGAAGAAACGGCCATTTCAGGAGACAGCAACGACTCTTTTCGACTCTTCAAAAATACTTAACTTCGAAGACAAGCGTAGCGGGGAACGAAAATGCCTTCCGCCTCTGGCAATCGTCGGAGGAATCAATATTAGAAGAGCGCGATCGGCCTGCCGGTCTTTGGTCTGTACTGTACCTGTTTGTGACACCAGTTGTCGGCCTGATTGTGGCCTTCAACCTTACCCAGGACTTGCGCAGACACGAGGAACTTCAGGCCAACTACCAAACAACCCTGCTCGGAGCCCTAAACGAGGCAGGCATCGTACCTTCAACCCTTCCTCCGTCTAGGCCTCACAAGAGAGACCCGTTACTTTTCATGATATTGACCGCGATAACGGGCGGGCTTTTTTGGATATATTGGTTCTACACACTTTTGAAAGACTATAATCAACATTTCCAAGACCAAGCGCTATATGAAGACCAGATTCTTGCCCTTCTGAGGCCTCAGTCACCAACTAGAAAATGCGTAACTTGTGGCGGGGCTGTACCGGAAAGCGCGAAGTTCTGCCCTCACTGCGGGACGCAGCAAGCGAGTTAGTGCCTTCAATGTCAATTACCGCAGCCATACGCGGGGCCCTCGTTCGAAACAAGCTTTTGATCTCAGCGGTCGCGATAACGTTCTTCGCAATAATCATTCTGACGGCGGTAATTGCATACGCCGTTCTCTTGACATCTCCGGAACTAATGAAAGGCCTCGAAGATCTAGTCGGCTCGACTAGGGCTTATGTTGCAATACCCCCACCCTATACGAAGGGCCTTTACTTTTTGATTTTTCTAAACAACATCGGACATTTCTGGAATCCTCTTAGAATATGGGTTTGGGCCCCTTTCATCGGCGCCTTTAGTTTGGGTTACGAACTGCTTGCAAATGCTGTCGTGATAGGTGCAGTTATCTCTTTTACTAATATCACAAAAGGTGCAATGTACACGATCGCTGGTTTAACGCCTCATGGGGTCTTCGAGATCCCGGCGTTCATACTGGAGTTTGCTGGACTTGCACGCTGGCACATTACGACTACGCGGTCGTTATATGAAAAGTTGAGCGGCCGTAGCGTGAACCGGCCGCTTCTAAAGGAGGGAGTTAGCGATACGCTATTGCTCTCATTGTTGTCGGTAGTTCTGTTCGCCATCGCCGCCTACTTTGAATCGTACGTGACGCCACGTTTCTTAGGCCTTTAGCTCTAGGCTTACGCGAATTGGTAAGTTACTTGCACTGTGACTGTTACTTGTAACGTGCCTGGTTGTATCGGTGTTGGTTGTAAAGCGGCATTGAAGGTTAAGGAGTTTGGTTGGTAGCTGTAGCCGGGCGACACTGATATTGGACCGACTATGCTGACGCCTAGATTCGAAGCCATCGCTCGCGCTTGACCATTTGCGTCCTGAAGCGCTTGTCCTAATGCCTGTTCCTGAAGTGTTGTTAGTGCCGTGCTCGAGAGGGTAAACATGATTCCCTGCACTTCGTTTGCTCCGGCAGAGACAGCGGCGTCCAGCACTTTGCCGACCAAACTGAAGTCTTTCAACGTGATTTGAATCGCATTCCGTGCGGTATACCCGACAACCTTAGAGGAGGTCGTTTGATCGTAAACCGGTGACAACGTGTATGACACTGTTTCAATCGAGTTCTTGTCAATTCCCAGGTTGGTTAGGGCCGCGAAGACATTTGCCATAGTTGCCGCGTTGTCGGCAGCAGCTTGAGTCGCAGATGTCGCTTGTGTTTGGACGGCCAAAACCAATATTGCCTCATCGGGCGGCGCACTTAGGGTTGCTGTACCAGTAACTTCAATCGTCTTCGGAGTCGCGTTTTGACCGATAGTTTGAACGGTTGGAGGCCGAACAAGGGCTATCGCACTGATGAGGACAATCGCGACCATAGCGACAGCGGCCAAATAGTAGAGCCTTCTACTCACAATTTCACTCATGCATTGCACCTCCTGCTTTTCTGACTCAGCTGCATGATGAGCACCCTCGCATTAATGCCGCGCTTTTGAACAAGCCGTTCACAGTTTAGAACAGAGGTCAGCAGCACACAGGCGTCTTTAATGGACAGGTTCATGGTGAATAAGCCGTCGTGGAAGACTGCATCCTTTGGAGTTTAGGGTTGAAATCTTATCTTGACGCCCTCGAGGTTGCCCTTAGTTCCGTGACCAAAGTTGTTTAAGGTATTCATAACGAACCGTGTAATCGAGCGAATTGCACGCGACGTGAACCGGCCCTTCGAGCGAATAGGCCTGCTAATGGGAGCCTTAGAGGACGATTCGCTTTGGGTCAATGACATCATAGCCGGAGGGAACGAAACAAATGAAGTTTCCTGCGTTTTTCCGCCCCAGCGCCTTGCACAGGTCGCAAGCGATATCGTTGAAGGAAAAATAGAGGGACGCATTGTGGGATGGTACCATTCTCATCCTGGTCACGGCCTCTTTCTCTCACAGACGGACCTCCAAACTCACATGGGCTTCTACCAATTCTCGCCCTACGCGTTGTCCCTAGTTGCAGAACCAAGTTCTGGGGAGTTTGGCATTTGGATATACGAGAACGGAGTAGGCGTGGTGCAGCTACCCATTAACTACATTCACATCATTTGAGACCGTGATATTTTCGAGTGCGCTTCTTTCTGGCTTCGCGGATTAGGATCCTTTGAATCTTTACGGCCGACTGGATCCTACAGGAACGGAGCTTCTTGACCGTTCCACTCCATAGGTCCGCTAACATGTATTCTGGGTAGCCTCTGCGGTGGTATTCAATTATCTGGAGGAGTATGTCCAACTTGTCGGCGGCGTGGACAATTCTAGATTCAAAAGTTTTTTCCGCTTCGAATTCTTTCTGAAGGGCTGAATAGCTTTGATGGAGCTTAGGATTCTGCAAGCCGTCGACTATGTGCCTCCAAGCTGAGTGGTCCAGATCCCTTTTGATAGCCGCGCCGCTCGGACCTAAGTATTCTAAGTACGCCTTGCTAATGTCGAAGGTTAAGGATTCGGACAAATCATGTAGAAGGGCTAATCGCAACACGCGCTCTATGTTCACATGTTCTCCTCGCTGCGCTTCGAGATCTGAGATGAGGAGGGCGAGCGAACAAGTTGAAAATGAATGGTCTGCAACTGATTCAACATCCTGCAATGATATTCCGTGTGTAATCCACCCGCTTCTTGGAATGGACTTCATCCTGGGCAAGCTAAGCACGAATGGTAAGATTGTTTTCGCCTCCTCAAGTTACCCTAACAGGTTCCGCCTCGTCGGGTAGACGTCATTATTGTCTGAGAACCCGGAGAGGAGGATTCAAGGATTTTTGCTTTGCGACAGCCCGCTACTTTGGCCTCAACCTAGAATGCAAAGATGAAATATCACTTAATCTATCTAACCTGTGAGTGTCCATGACCTCTGTCCAGCAAGTTATCGAATCCTCAAAACGTGATCACGATCGTTATCTAGCGGAATTCAGAGAGTACCTCTCAATTCCGAGTATCTCTACACTTTCCGAACATAAGCAAGACGTTCAACGTTGCGCTGAATGGTTTGCAAATCAGTTGAACGGCATAGGTTTCAAGAAAGTTGAGATTCTTGCCACCGCTGGACATCCAGTTGTCTACGGTGAGTGGCTTGACGCTCCAGGCAAACCCACCGTTTTAGTGTACGGCCATTATGATGTTCAGCCAGTTGATCCTTTGAACGAGTGGGCTTCACCTCCGTTTGAACCTTCGGTGCGGGGAGACAATATTTACGCTCGTGGGGCTTCTGATATGAAGGGACAGGGTCATGCAGTTCTGAAGGCCTTGGAGGCATGGCTAAAATCAGGGGGCTTGCCGGTCAATGTGAAGATGTTCTTCGAGGGTGAAGAGGAGATTGGTTCGCGAAACCTCGAACCATTTGTGGAAAAGTACAAGAGCAAACTGAAATGTGATGTTGTCCTAAACTGCGATTCACAGATCCTAAGAGCTGACTTGCCTTCCCTTGTATACGGGCTTCGTGGCTTGGGATACTTCGAGGTCTGGGTTTATGGGGCGAAGAGTGACCTGCACTCAGGAGTTTTTGGGGGAGCAGTCCATAACCCGGCGCAAGTGCTCTGTGAATTAATTGCAGGAATGCACGACGCAAATGGGCATATCACTTTGCCTGGATTCTATGATAAGGTCCGTGTTCTCTCAACAGAAGAACGCGCTGAATTGGCGCGCATACCAATCTCCGACCAAGCTTGGCAAGAGATGACCGGGACAAAGCTGCTGTACGGAGAGAAAGGATTCACGACTGTTGAGCGGATTGGGGGCCGACCTACTCTCGAAGTAAACGGGCTCCTCTCCGGGTTCACTGGCGAGGGATCGAAGACCGTCTTGCCCGCAAAGGCCATGGCAAAGATTTCAACGCGGCTTGTTCCCGAACAGGACAATAGGGCTGTGGAGAATCAGTTGAAAGAGTATTTGCGCAAGAATGCGCCTCAAACCGTGACCTGGGAGGTCAAGAATCTCACGAGCTCCCCGGCTGTTCTTGTTGATCGAAACACGCCAGCTATGCGAGCAGCTGCGTCAGCCCTACAAGCGACTTTTGGAGTTAGGCCGCTCTTTCAACTCCAAGGAGGTAGCGTTCCCGTGGTGAACATGGTCAAAACCAAACTTGGCGTTGACTCAGTTCTATTGGGATTCGGCCTACCTGACGACAATATCCACGCCCCTAACGAGAAACAGCACCTGCCCACCTATTATCGTGGAATCGAATCCTACATCCGCTTCTTTGATTTAGTTTCACAGAAATAGAGACGCAGCTTCAAAATCAATAAGCAGATCAGCCAAAGAAGGATCCCTTCCCATAGTCGGGCGTTTCCTGATTCGCCTGGGTCTCAACGACAGATTCCGAACTCATTATCCCCTCAAGCTTGGTGGCCTCAGAAACTGACGTGAAGAGTTCCCTGACGTCCTTGCCTTCGAAGAATGCGACGACATCGAATCTACCGAAGACCGCATATGCTTCCGTGACATAAGGTATGCGCTTAAGTTCCGCAGCGAGCCTAGCCGCGTCTGGAACTTTGCCCCCGCTCTTGATAAACATCACAGCATGGACCATAGATCAGACCTCCGCGGCAACCAATGTTTCAGTTGTTACGACATCCGCCAAGTCCCCCATCCTAGTTCCAAGAGCCGCAAGCGCCTTCATGTCCTCCACATGGATCCTTGCCACGACATCTGCCGCGCCCATAACAGCAAAGGCGCTGTTCACGCCTTCGAAGGAAGCTATTTCCTTGGCCACTTGATAGTGCTGCCCTGGCCGGACGCGAATCAAAACACAGGCCCTGACAACACTAGCACTGTTTCGTAAAACTTTGCTCACACCCTATATCTCCGTGACCCTATTCCAGTAGAGATATGCGTGCAACGATTTTAGTTCTACGATTTGTGATACGTGTGCTAGTGGGACTATTGCAATCAACTTCGAATCCATATGTCCCAGCACGAGTATCGAGACGAGATTAGTTTCAGGGCGCGTTGATCTTGACGAATCCCGATGACGAGCGCCTTGAGGAATACCTCATTTCACTCATTGCCAATTTCATTTTAGCTAGGAATTGTCGGATAGTTGGAGAAACTGAGGAACTCTGGCGCACAGGCTTTCTTGTTGACTCAAGAATGTATCTCTCACCAACACGTGATACGCGAATCCAGCAGTCGCGATTTCCATAACAGAGGATGAGAAAGCGGATGTGATGCGCATCTCAGCCGTGGCTAGGGTTTCTTGCGGTTAGGCTCACTTGGTCTGGTTTAGAGGTTTAGAAGAACTAAGGTGTCTTGATATATCGGATATATGCTCAAATGCTCTGAGCAAGAGTCCAGAAATCCTTGCGCCTGAGTAAAGTGAGATTTTCTAACTGGTTGAGCGGTCAATTTACTGTGAATTAGTCGAGGGTACAATTGTGAAGGAAACGATTCACGTTATTGCCTTCCAAGGCGAACATGGCGCTTACAGTGAGGAAGCTGCCGCGACCCATTTTGGAACCAAGACAGCAAAACTACCATGTCTCACACTGCGCCAAGTATTCGAGGCAGTTGAAGATGGACGTGCTCAGTATGGAATCGTACCTGCCGAGAACTCGTTAGAGGGAAGCGTTAATGATACTTATGACCTGCTGCTTCAAACGGCTCTGAAGATATCTGGCGAAGTGAAGATACGGATTAATCATTGCTTGCTTGCGCTGCCTGATACAAAGCTGGAGGATCTGAAAGTTGTCTACTCTCACCCGCAAGCGCTAGCTCAATGCGCAGAATTCCTTGAGCGATCAAAAATTGCGACTGAACCAGCCTACGATACAGCTGGGAGTGCTAAAATGATAAAGGAGAGGCACCTCCGCGAAGCAGGGGCGATCGCGAGCGAACGTACGGCTGGGATTTATGGCTTAAAGGTTCTTCAGCGTAACATAGAAGACCTTCCAGAGAATTTCACGCGTTTCTTTGTAATAGGTCCGAAAGACGCGCCAGCGACAGGCAAAGATAAGACATCGGTTGTATTCGGAACCCCACATACACCAGGGTCACTTCAAAGAGTCCTTGGTGAACTAGCTTCGAGAGAAATTAACCTCACGCGAATTGAGTCACGGCCCGTCAGAACCGTTCCGTGGGAATATCACTTCTTCGTGGATTTTGAAGGGCATCGTTCAGAGGGCAAGTGTGGCGAAGCTCTTGAGGCACTGGCGAAGTCAACCACGTTTCTCAAAGTCTTAGGATCATATCCGCAGGCGAAGTAGATGTTCATGGGTTCGAACGCGGGTATTTCGCACTATTAGAAAATGAAGCAGATGGTCGTGGAAAGGATAAGCCACACTGCTTGCGCTCTGTTGATAAAGTAGGTCGCTTCGCCTAAATTCAAGGTATGAACCACCGCGCCTAAGAGTCCGAAGATTGCTTCTTCTCGGTTGAAAACCGCTCAACCTCTTCGTGAAAGTTTTTCAGAGTAATCTTGATGCAACTTACCGGTCTAATTTGTCGTTTGTTTTTCCTTGATAATTCTACTTGCCGTCTTGGCTGCCCATTCCACGATAGGCGTACAACGCTCACGATGAACCCTTTCACGGTAAATCGCATTTCCCTCGGGCGTCTTGAAATCGACATGAGTAAGCTCACGGCACTTAGATGACCCAAAGGCCTTCACGAAATCATTGTAGAATTGATCGATGGCTGTATAGCATTGATCGCCGCTTTGATCTGGGCGGTCTCGGCCCAGCGCCAGACTGATCGCCATCACCGCACCAGAAAGAGCTCCACACATGTCACCGTTTCTTGCGATGCCTCCACCAAAACCCGTAGCGACTCTTGGGATAAATCGAGCACTGTCTTTCTCCAATCCTGTATACTTGCTTACGACGAGCAGCAGAGATTCCGCACAGTTCAAACCAGAATCAAAGACGCGACTCACTTCATCCTCAACGATCATCAATAGTCAACCAATACTTCCATGCACAGCCCTATCCATATAGTGTCGCTACACCTCTCAAAGGTGAGATAAGTTAGTAATCGAGCCCACCATTACGATCATCCAATAAACGCGATCATGAGTAGGCCCGTTATCACACAGGCGAGAGCAGTCAGTTGAAGCCGATTCAATTTCTCACCGAGCAATAGCATGGCTACCGTCACGGTGACAAGCGGGTAGGCACTTGATATGGGGACCACAAGTGACGCTAACCCCAAACTCAGCGCAAATGAGAAAACCAGCGTGCCAGAGACATTAAGCAAGCCCAGCCGCTCCGAAAAACCAAGAGATCCATGATGGTTTCTCAACATTCAAAGGCCCGGGTCTAATTCTTCGAAACCACATGTAAACCAAAGGCCCGGTCACTGATGAGATTACGTAGAAGCCGAAGACATTTCCTGGACCGATTTTGCTGACCGCAATTTTAGCGGTCAGACTCCAGAAACCCCAAAGCGCGAACGCCAACAGCGCGAAGAGCAAGGATCTTCTTGGGATGGAATACCGTGAATGTGGGCTCCGCTCGTACGTTAAGGCTACGATGCCGCAGATTATAGCGGCGACCCCGACCAACTGCGTAGCCGTCAGAGACTCCGATAGGAATGCCAGTGCGCCGATAACGGTCAGGCTAGGATAGGCGGCTCATATGGTTCCCACGATTGCGACTTGACCCTCCACCACTGATTCGAAGAAGCAGAGGTAAGCAATTGTTCCGACGAATGCTGAAGCCGCTGCAAGCACACCGTACTCCAAGTCAATAGCTGCGTTGTAGTGCCAAAAGAAGAAGCCTGCAAAGTAGATCATGCCCTCAATGACTGCTACGAGGCCGGCCATCCGAGTTACTCCAAGCTTCGGGGTGCCCAGCTTGACAAAAATGTTGGCGAAACCCCCATAGAAACACGGAGAGTATAGCAAGAACGAACCAGAACTCCATGAACCCATACCGTCCGCGACTCGCTTCGAACTCCGCAATCGGGCTTACATAGGCCTTCGTGGCATCCACACAAGTGAGAATCACGTATCCAAATTTCACTGCTCCCATCAATACGATGGCAACTTTTCAAACACGGGAACTCCTGCCTCGTAATAGTCGAGAAAGGATTTCACGGCGGCCCTCATGTGAAAAGAGAGGAGGTCCATGGTTGGTAGTTGTCTCAGCTACTTTTCCGTTGATCTCTATGGCAACTGGCCTAGGATTCTTGGGAGCCCTCTCGATGAACTCTAAGAGTCTCTTTGCATAATAATCGCGCGTGGACGGTTTGAGGTCGCTGCCGTCAAGTCAATTCTTGATTTCAGGAATTTTCTCGAATGCGATAAGCTTCTCTTTGACGGTTCCGGAGGCTTCCCGGCTGGCTTTCAATTGCGTCTCGCTTATTGTGCCCATAATTATCACATTAACGTAGGTTTTATGGCTTTGACCATTTGTTCTTCCTCTACCCAATAGGTTTCCTTCAATGAAACGCAGCCTCCTACTAATCCTCATTCTTGTCGTCTCCACGGCCGGTACGTTTTGGATGACATCAGTCAAGGTCACAACAATCTATCCGGATAAGGATAGTTACAGTTGGCAATCAGTTCCACTGGCCAATAACGGCCACTCTGATAATTTTGAGATCACCTCTTACAACAAGCCGCCATACAACATGAGAGGTTGGATAGAATTCAATGTGAGCTCGATTCCGTCAGAGGCTTGGGTTGTTTCAGCCGAGTTTCGCCTACGGTTGTGGTCCAAAGGCGACCCAGCATTGGGCACTGAAGATTCAACGAGCAGAATTTACGGAGTTTACCGCCTCGAACAGCCTTGGAATGAAACGGGGGTCAACTGGGTTAACCAACCCAACTTCACGGATGAGCACCACGCCATATCTCCAGTTCCGCCAGGCCAAGGTGGGTGGTACGGGCCTCTGGTGTATATGAGTTGGGACGTAACCGACATAATGAGAGACTGGCAATCAGGCGTGAATAACGATGGGCTCGTGGTGAAAGACACCCAAGAATATGCAACCGGCCTCTATACTACCCAATTCTTCACGCATGACCAAGTTCCGAGTGAAAACTACTACCCCAGACTTGAAGTAACATATTTGCTTCCACTAAATCTGGCAATATTCGGCATCGTACTGATCGCAGAAGGGTTCTTCATCATTGTCATAACTCGAAGGAGAATTAGTAGGTCAGAGACTTCGAAGTGATCCAAGCTATGGGAACTTTAGCAGAAGGTGCGAGAAACGCTGTAGACGTTTGTATGGCAGTAAAGTATGGGGAGCACGTATTGATTTTGACTGACCGTGCTACGTTCGAGGTTGGCGATGCCATTTCCAAGGCTGCCGACAAGAGATCCAAAGGGAACGTAAAACTGCTAATCCTCGAAGATTATACGGAGCGCCCTGCGAAGGAATTACCGAAACCCATACTTGACCTAGTTCCATGGGCAAATGTTACGTTCTACGCGGCGGCTAGTCAGAAGGGAGAGCTATCGGTTAGAGGGCCGTTCATCCGGACAGCGATAAAATACGCTAGGCACGCACACATGCCCGGTATTACAAGAGAACTCATGGAAACTGGAATGTGTGCTGACTACAGAAAGATCTCTGAGCTCACAAATAAAATAGATCAAGTTGTGAAGGGTTGTAAGAAGGCAAGGGTAGTTAACAAGGCAGGAACTGAACTTAACGTCGAGTTTCATCCATCATGGAGATGGAAAGTGTCCGACGGGCTCAACGCTGAAAAGGGCATGTGGGGGAATCTTCCGGACGGTGAGATATTCACCGCAGCCTACAAAGCAAATGGCAAGATGGTGATCGATGAGCTCGGGGACTGGTTCAGCCCGAAGTATGGTATTCTCTCAAAAACCCCTGTAACACTGCACGTAAAAGATTCTCGTGTTGAGCTCGCCTCTATCACATGCGCAAACGAGCAATTGCGTCGCGAATTTCAGGGATATCTCAGCGAGGATCCCAACGGGACACGGCTAGGAGAATTTGCAATCGGCACAAACACATTTCTGGAACGGCTGACGGGGAATTTGCTACAAGATGAAAAATTCCCTTCAGTTCATTGTGCATTCGGCGACCCCTACGCCGAAGAGACGGGTGCAGATTGGAGCGCGAAGACACATGTTGATGGCATAATGCTGAAGTGCAGTATCTGGATTGACGACAAGCAAATAATGGAAGAGGGAGAACACCTAATCAGCTCACCGGATTAGTCCGGCGTACTCGTAACGAAAGCAATAAGTAAGAACCTTCAATATGACAGCGGCTCTAAATTAGAGGAAACTAAATTGTCAGGCTTCAAACCCGGGAAAATTGAACGGGTAGCCGGACCAGTCGTCGTAGCATCAGGCATGCTTGGGTCCCGCATGTACGAACTTGTCAAGGTGGGCAGCTCAGGACTTATTGGTGAGATTATCCGGGTCGAAGCAGACACTGCCACAATCCAAGTCTATGAAGAGACTACGGGAATCAAACCTGGCGAAATCGTAGAGCGAACAGGCAAACCCCTCTCAGTTGAACTCGGGCCGGGATTGGTGAATCAGTTTTTCGACGGGACACAAAGACCCTTACCCTTTCTCCTCGAAGAGGGAGGACCTTTCATCCGAAGAGGCATAACAGCACCAGCGCTTGATCGAAAGAAGAAATGGGAATTTACTCCGGCTATGAAAAAGGGAGACAAAGCTACCGGCGGAGATGCCCTCGGTGAAGTTCCCGAAACTGTTCTAGTGAAGCATAGGATTCTGGTTCCCCCAGACGTGAACGGGACGCTCAAATCAATTGTCTCGAAAGGATCGTACACAGTCCAAGACCCGATAGCTGAAGTTGAAACAAGCCACGGCGTAATCAAGTTGTACTTGATGCATTCCTGGCCAGTCCGCATTCCTCGCCCCACCCGCGAAAAGGTCCCCTCCGACACGCCCCTCATAACTGGCCAACGAATCATCGACTTCTTCTTTCCAATCGCAAAAGGTGGTACAGCCGCAATTCCTGGCGATTTCGGGACCGGGAAAACGATAACCCAACACCAGCTTGCCAAGTGGGCTGATGCGGATGTGATCGTTTACGTCGGCTGCGGTGAACGTGGAAATGAGATGACCGAGGTTCTGGAAACATTTCCAGAGCTCAAGGACCCGCGTTCCGGCCAACCTTTGATGGAACGGACAATCCTGGTGGCGAACACATCAAATATGCCCATCGCCGCCCGCGAGGCGAGTATGTACACGGGCGTGACACTGGCTGAGTACTTCAGAGACATGGGCTACGATGTGGCATTGATGGCTGATTCTACTTCACGATGGGCTGAGGCTTTACGAGAAGTCTCCGGCCGGCTGGAGGAAATGCCTGGCGAGGAAGGCTATCCTGCCTACTTGGCTTCAAGATTAGCTCAAATCTACGAGAGGGCGGGCAGGGTCAAAGTAATCGGTGGCGACTCGAACAAGCTTGGTTCAGTTTCTATCGTGGGCGCGGTATCCCCGTCTGGGGGTGACTTTTCAGAACCAGTCACTCAGAATACGCTTAGGATCGTGAAGGTATTCTGGGCGTTAAGCAAACCATTAGCTGAGCGGAGACACTTTCCCGCGATTGACTGGTTGACCAGCTACTCCCTTTACTTGGATTCACTTGAAAACTGGTACCGGACCGACATTAGTCCGGAATGGTCCAATCTTCGAAAAGATGGCATGGCACTGCTTCAGCGGGATGAGGAACTTCGGGAAATTGTGATGCTCGTCGGGCCTGACGCTCTCTCCGAGAGCCAACGGGTGGTCCTGGAGGCGGCCCGTATGATTAAGGAAGACTTCCTCATTCAGAGCGCCCTGCACCCAGTCGACAGTTACTGCTCTCCCGAAAAGACCTTCGGCTTAATGTCGCTCATCTTGAAGTTCTATGAGAAGATGAAAGAATCCACGGAAAAGGGCGTTCCACTTCAGAGAACCCTTGAAATCCCGGTTAAAGAGGAAATTGCAAGAGCCAAGATTCAACCATCCCAGACGTTTGGCGCCTTTGCAAAAGAACTTACGACCAAGATGGACCACGAATTCGAGAAACTAAACAGCGAACTTCTTGAAGTCGCAAAATGAGTTGAGAGAATGTCCGTTATCGTTCGCGAATATTCAACGGTTAATGTAATTTCAGGCCCACTTCTCTTCGTTCAAAACGTCAAAGGCGTTGGTTACGGCGAACTAGTCAGAATTCGGACCCCCACAGGCGAAGAAAGACGCGGTCAAGTTCTCGAAGTTCGCAGTGACTTAGCCGTTGTGCAAGTCTTTGAAGGAACATCTGGGCTTGACGTTTCTTCCACAAGCGTGCGATTCCTGGGCGAGACCGTTAAGCTTCCCGTATCAAGCGATCTGTTAGGCAGAATTCTTGATGGAAGCGGGAACCCGATAGATGGCGGCCCTCGGATCATTCCGGAGGATTACTGGGACGTCCACGGTTCGCCCATTAACCCTTACGCAAGGACTTACCCCCGCGAGTTCATTCAGACCGGTGTTTCGGCTATAGATGGAATGAATACCCTCGTTAGGGGACAGAAACTCCCATTGTTCTCTGGCGCGGGGCTCCCCCATAATCGCGTGGCTGCTCAGGTCGCGCGGCAAGCAAGGGTCCGGGGGACAGGCGAACCGTTCTCGACCGTATTCGCTGCGATCGGAATTACTGCGGATGAAGCAAGATTTTTCAGAGAAGACTTCGAAAAGCAAGGCGCTTTCGAACATGTTACAATGTTCGTAAACCTGGCTGACGATCCAGCGATAGAGAGAATTCTCACTCCGCGAATGGCCCTAACCGCGGCAGAGTACTTCGCCTTCAAACTGGACATGCACGTACTCGTCATCATCACGGACATGACGAATTACGCTGAAGCCTTACGGGAAATCTCGGCGGCCCGTGAAGAAGTCCCCGGACGGAGAGGCTACCCCGGCTACTTATACACTGACCTATCCACGATATACGAACGCGCCGGAAGAATCCGTGGTGCAAAGGGATCAATAACCCAAATGCCCATTCTGACAATGCCCCACGACGACATCACGCATCCCATCCCCAACCTCACTGGGTATATCACCGAAGGCCAATTGATCGTGGACAGAGGTTTACACAGAAAAGGCATCTACCCACCAATCGACGTATCTCCATCCCTCTCCCGACTTATGCGCGAAGGCATTGGGAAGGAAAGGACACGGCAGGACCACAGGGAAGTTTCCGACCAGCTCTACTACGCATACGCCGAGGGTAGAGCCTTCAGAGACCTAGTGGCCGTAGTCGGAGAAGAAGCACTCTCAGCTAGGGATAAAATGTACCTGAAATTTGCTGACGACTTCGAGCGACGCTTTATAGGGCAAGGGGAGTACGAGAACCGCGACATTGAGAAAACGCTAGAGATAGGATGGAACCTTCTAGCCGCGCTGCCTGAAAATGAGCTTAAACGCGTCGACCCAGCAACAATCAAACAGTATCATCCCAAATACCGGACCGGAGCGTGAACGTGATCCCCGAACTGATTGCCGGCGTCCACCCAACCCGAATGGAACTTCTCACGCTACGGAAGAGAAGGAAGATTGCAGAAAGGGGACGCGACCTTCTTAGAGAGAAGCTCGACGCCTTGATGATTGAATTCTTTCAGTTCGTCCGCGACATTACTGCCCTCCGAAGCAAAGCACAGAACTTGTTGGCCGAGGCCTACGACGATTTCGTTGCAGCTCAAATGGCAATGGGTTACACCAGACTTCAGCAGTCTTCAATTGGTGTTGATGATAGATTTTCAATAGAGACGAAGACAAGAAATGTGATTGGCGTCACAATCCCATATATCCAAGTGAATGTAAAGCCCCTAAATGGATTCCCGTACAATGCCTATGACACATCCATAGAACTTGATCAAGCAACGCTGAGAATGGCTGAGGCTATCAAAGCAATAGCGGAACTATCCAGTGCCGAAGCCGCGGTCAAAAAGCTGGCCGAAGCGATAGCTGCGACTAAGAGACGCGTAAATTCATTGGAATACGTTGTAATCCCACGAATGGTGGGCACAATACGGTATATTGAAATGCACCTTGAAGAAGCGGAACGCGAAGACTTCTTCAGATTGAAACGAATTAAAAGTAGAATGGCTAAAGTTGAAGTCATCGAAGCGCCAATACTTGCGCCTTAGCCCGTAGATGTCTGACCCTTAAGAGTCAAGATTGCCTTCGCCAGGTCTCCGCCAGCTTCTGCTAAAGCCTTCCTGGCTTCCTCTAACGACCTCCCTGTCTGCTGTGCCACTAGCTGAACGTCCGATTCCAACGGAGCCGTTTGAATGGGCGTTTCAATCGAGGATTCTGACACTCGGCCGCCTGCTATCTGATACATCGCCTGTCCCTGGACTGTGACTAAAGTTACGTTGGGTTCCTCGATTACGATTTCCCTCCCAGCTGTCTTTATGATGACTGCAGAAACTGCCGGAACCTCATCAACTTTCATTCCCATTTTCTGCATCATGCGCATCGCATCACGGCCGCTCGGCGCACCGCGGGCTGCTTTCAATGCTTTATACGCCAATTCCTCTCATCGCTAAAGCTTGATTAGCGCAACACAATAAGAGTTTCGCGAATTACTCGAGTTTGAAGACTCAACGGCCTCTAGCAAACTCAACGCATGGAGCTTACACTGCTGCGAACGTTACGTGATTTGTATTCGCACTAACCTTCTCGATTGCAGTTTCCCTTATTGTCAGGCACAAGACCCCTAAGCGAAGCTAGTCGAGGACCCCTGAGCCATTAGTCGCCTGGCTCTCAGAAGACTCATCAACTCCTCTCCGCAGCTTCACAGCAACCCCCCTCCTAAAGTGCATCATCTCATGCCCATTCAGAACAGCAATTCCGACGCCGACCAACGCTTTTTGTTCGTCAATAACGATAACCTCTTCCGCGGGTCTAATGCTCGAATCACCACGTTCAACATGTTTTGCGAAAACGTCCCCGCCACTTCTAACGACGTCGGAGACGTCCGTTTGGACTACGACTAGGTTCCTTAGGGTCTTGATTTTTGATAATAGTATACGTGCGCCATTGGGGGTTAAGGCGAGGTAGCCGTCCGTAGGGCGCAGGGTTGCAATCAAATGTCCATCTCGATAGATGTGCCGAACCCTTCCAGTCCGCCTTGAGCGTTCGATCCGAACCTGATTATTGAACAGAGCGTGACCTACTCCCTCTCCAAATTGGTAGTTCGCTATACCAATCAATTTTCGAAGTTCAGCTAGGGAGGGAGGATACATGTTCTCTGCTTCGACGTTATACAAATAAGCCAATTTAAATTTCTAGTTCGCGCAAGCGACGGTGGTAGCTGTCTCTTGAACTGCGATATCTGCGGAAATGTGATCGTTGGTCCTGCTTTCACGGTGCGTGTTGAAGGAGCAAAGATGCTTGTTTGCTCAAGTTGCCAGCACCTAGGCATACCATACCAAGAAGAACGACCGGTTCCCACGCGGCCATTGGCGCGCAGCACGCTTCGAATGCCCCGTGCAATTCATCGGAGAGCCCCAGAATTGCCAAGAGGAATGGAGGAGTCGGAGGTTGCAGACAACTACTCAGACTTGGTTAGGAGCCGTCGCATGAAGATGGGATTGTCCCAAGCGGAACTTGCCGGGAGAGTTAAGGAAAGACTGTCTGTAATACAGAAGATCGAGACCGGCAAGATCGCTCCTGACTCACGGTTGTGTAGAGAGTTGGAGCATGAGCTTAGGATCAAGCTGTTGGTTCCACGCAAGGCGACGCCTGCTCTCAAGATGGCTGCCCCTGCGGAGTTCACCCTAGGCGACATAATTCGGGTAAAGGAAAAACAGAAGCCTACGGATACCAATTAATTCCCGATGACAGTTTTTCCATGCGCAGTGGGAATTATCTGAATTCGTGCGCTTGCGTACCGGTCCTCAAGCCGGCGGTGCCCAAACAGCCAGTCTAAGAAGATGCCCAATGCACTGACTTCGCTAATCGGTTGATTTGTCACGGCGACGTTCCAGTCTGCTAAACCGTAAATTTCGCCAGGCACCTTTTCTGCCCCGACTATGACCAATTTGTCCGCATTAGAACGCCTAATCTTCGATACGACTTTAGGTAGCGGCATACCGTAAGCGGTTAAATGGACAACCCTCCCGCCCGCGCGCTTCCACTCATTAACGGTTGACCTCCATGGCTTCCCATCATCGATGATGAAGCGCCCTCCGAAACCATCGACGACTCTGTTGACTCCTTCAACGAGCTCCCTATCATGAACATCGGAGATGTAGATGCCATCTGCGCCTAGGGCGCGGGCGGTCAAACACACGTGGGTAGTAACCCGGGCGTCTCTTGGAATTCTATGTCCAAGTCGGAGGACCATCACGCGGGATTTCCGTCGAGACTTCTTTGTGGGCATTTCAACCCGGCTTACCGAGTCTTTATGATGAGGTAGATTCCGACCAGAAAAATAAGAGACCCGAATAGTTCGATTATACCTACCCTAAAGTAGAGCGGTGCGGGGGTTCCACCTTGTGTTACTGAGGTTGAGCCAGCGATATCCATCATTGAGCCTACGAAGAACAGAACGAAGCCCAATGTGGCAACCGTTTCCTTCATTCTAGACGGCCCGCGAAGGCTAGACGAGGCAGGTTCGTATAAAAGTTGCCCACGCGTCAAACACCGCGACAAAGAGTTAATGCGAAGTGAAACGCTAGAAACATAAACATTCACTTGGCGGTCATGGCATTGTCAGTCTTGGATGAGGAACTCATTAAGGTCGCAAACCTCTTCGGAGGCGAGGAAGCCGTCACCGTTGTCAACAGCCTAAAGGCAGTCGGTGAAGGAACTGATGAAATAATTACAAACGACTGTAAGACCCGTTTCAACAAAGAAGTAAGGCTGAACACGGTTAGAAAGATTCTCTACAAGCTTTACGACCACGGCTTGGTTTCATGCACACGCGTGAGAGATGAGAAGACTGGTTGGTTCATTTTCTACTGGAGGCTTCAGCCCGACCAGTTAGATGCGTTTATCCGAAGCCGGAAGAAACGAGCGTTGGACAAGTTGAAGCAAAGGCTTAGCTTCGAACGAGCTCACACCTTCTTCATATGTAAGACCGACAGCGACGTCCGCGTCACCTTTGAAGATGCGATGGAGACTTCTTTCAAGTGCACAAAATGCGGGAACCAGTTGGAAAGCTCTGAGAATGCGGATATGGTTTCCGTCTTAGAATCCAAGATTGAAAGGCTGGAGGCCGAACTCAGCAGATAAGAAACGCTGTGCCCAATGAAACTCATAATCCTGCAAAGACCAGGCCAATTCACCGCGAAAGATTTCCAGGCGGAATTAGACAAGGCTATTCGCGCTGTGAAGGGTGAACTGGGTGCTTCTATCAGACTTGATGGATTCTCGCGGAATGGTTGGGCGAGGTTGGACTTGGAAGGTGAAGATTCAGATATTCTAAGGGAGCTATTATGTCGTGACCTTGGCCAGGCCCACACAAACGCCGCCAATCTGGAGGCGCAAGGAGTTTACCAAGGAATTGTCAGCGGAGAGACAGATGATTGCCTCGAGATCGATATCGGCGTAGAAACACCAAGGCCCATGAACGTCAAAATAGGGCTCGCCACCCTACGCGCGCAACTCGGAGATGGAAAACCCCTACGAAATAACGAAATCATAAACGCATACTGCCTCGTCCCCGGCACCCGGACAACGGTTCGACTCACGAGACTAGAGCCGGACATACAAGTAGTTGAGGGTTGGCTTGCAGACTCCCAGATCGAACGATTTTCATCGTTGCTTGCAACCGGCTTAGACCGCATTCAAATTACCGACTGTTTTCGCCACGAAGCCGAAAATGCCGTGAAAAAGTCGAGGATTGAAAGGGACACGGTATCTATAGAATCTGAGACATTGACCTTGCAGTCCCTTGCATGCAAGCTCGGTACCGACGCAGTAGGGCTGATTCCGAAGCTAGGAAAAATCCTAAGGAACCGAAGGCTGGAACCGTTCATTCCAAGAAGGATCATAACGCGATGCCGTCCCTGGTAGGTGGACCAACGGCCTCAGATCATTGGAGGCTGCTGGAACAGAGCTACGGCTCCGTGTTCCAGAACTTAGCCATTGAGGAAGCATTGGCTCGCAGCGCGCTTTCTCCCACCTTTAGACCAACGATACGACTATGGGTTAACCCACAAAGCGTCATTCTCGGCCGCTTTCAAATGGCATCAACAGAAGTTGACACTTCCCTCTGCCAGCAGAGCGGCATCCAAATCGCTCGCCGATTTACAGGCGGGGGCGCCGTGTACCAAGATGAAGGAAACCTCAATTTCACAATCGTTATTCAACAAGGAGAGAGATGCACAAAGCTAAGGCTGAATGAGACTGCATCCGCCATTGTCCTCGATACTCTACGCAGTTTCGGGTTGAAAGGCAGTTTTCTTGCACCCAACTCAATTATGCTCGGAGAGAGAAAAATCTCGGGAGGAGCCGCCGCTTCCGGAAAAGTTTTTGCACTTTGGCATGGCTCACTTTTGGTTTCCACCAATGTTGACATTCTGGAATCGGTTCTTGCTCCGAGCAGGCAGAAGCAGGCAACTCATTACGTGCGCAGCCGATGGCTTCCGGTAACCACTCTGGAGGCAACTCTAGGAAGGAAGGTAAGCGTAGAAGAGGTTCAGTCAAAACTCAAGGAATCTGCTCAAGAAATCCTAAACGCAAAACTAGAAGCAGATGGGCTCCGAGCTGATGAAGAGAGATTGTTTACGAGCTTATACACTCGGAAGTATTCCTTGCCCAACTGGAACAGTAACGGAGTATACGAGGAATTTGAGGAAAGTGGTGATTAACTCACACGACAATGGCCGTGTGAGTACGCTCAACGCCCTTCACTGATTGAATCTTCTTCATCACTAATTCGGAGAGAGTATTCATGTCACGCATTTCGAGGTATGCGATAACGTCGTATATGCCGGTTACCGCATGAACCATCCTCACACCCCGAACCTTAGCGACTGCTTTGGCTACATACCGAGCCCGACCTAACTGGGCTTGAACCAACACATATGCCTTGACAACCAAGCAAAACACCAAAACAAGGAGGCCCCCACCCATACTTAAAAGGAGTTGAAATACCAACAGTCACCGCTTCGGCGCGCACGCGCGGAGGCCCCCCTAGGGGGTGTAGCGATCCTCTGAGGCAAGGGATTTCCGCTGTTTTTCGCTACGCGTACTACAGCGCGTAGTTAGGCTTCATATCAGCAAATAACTAAATAAGTAGGGACAGCGCAACTCTACGGGATTAGAATGCGAACGAGTTACTTACCTAAATTCGCAGTTGCAGTTCTCGTGATGGCCGCTTTTGTTGTTGTATTGTCAGGGCAGACAGCTCAAGTAGCGGCTTATACTCCGCATCATCATCATTCGTACAACTATTCCGGCTACTCGTGGTATTACAGCTACTACTACCCGTACTATTACAGCTACTACTACCCGTATGATTGTTACTATGGGTACTACAACTATGGCTACTCATGCAACTACTATGGCTACTATAGCAGCCCGTACCAGTACCAGTATACTTTGACCGTCGCAACTGATCCAGCCAATCTTGCAACGGTGACTGGTGGCGGAACATTCAACCAGGGGAGTTCAGCGTCGTTCTCAGTTACTCAGACCACCATTCAGTCCTCCGCGAACACGCGGTATGTTTTCTCCCATTGGAGCGGTGATTACTCCGGTGTCGGAAATAGCGGGACAGTGACTGTGAATTCAGCGATGAAGGTCACTGCCGTCTACCAGTTGCAGTACCTTCTCAGCGTGCAAACTCAACCCCAAGGCGCACCAGCACCTCAAGGTGGAGGGTGGTACAACGCAGGCGACACCGCGACGGTAAATAGTGCAAGCCCGCCCGTCGGAGACAGTTCAAGCAGAATCGTATTCCAGGGATGGAACGTTGATGGACAAAGCAACCAATCCGGTTCTTCGTTATCAGTCACTATGAATGCGCCCCACACTGTGACTTCAGAATACGCGCAGCAGTACTACCTTAACGTGTTGAGCGACCAAGGTGTTCCCTCCGGGCAAGGTTGGTACAACGCAGGTAGCACAGCCCAAATCTCCGTTTCAACACCTATCAGCACGTCCTATGGCGTTAGCATAATCTTCAACGGTTGGCAGGGTGACGTTCAATCCAACAGCCAAACGACCAGCGTACAAGTGAATCGGCCTATGACGGCTGTAGCTTCGTGGCGCGCAGACTCCACGGTCCTCTACCTAACAATTGCCGCTGGAATACTCGCAATACTCGTGGCTGCAGCAATCATCGCCTTCGCTGTTGTCGGCCGAGGCCGCGCCAACAATCCTCCGAATCCCAAGGCGACGCAACTAGAACCTGCTTCAGAGATGCACACTAGCACTACCTCTACCACTACCCACACTTCCCATCCGGACCACACGAAGAAGAAGACAGAAGAAGAAACAAAGAAAACAGAATAACTCGAACTGAAGCTGAACACATCAGCCTCTTTCCTACTGTAAGCTCTAATACCCGGCCCCACTTCCGCTTGAAACGCGGGATGGCCTAGGCTTGAATGTGGAAGAGGTTAGGCAACAGATTCCATTGCTAGCCGGCAACGTGTACCTTGATAATGCGGGAGCAGGCCCCCCACCCATGAGCGTACACGCTGCGATGCGGTCGTTTCTGGACGAGTGGAGAGATTATGGGGAAAAATGGGAAGCTTGGCTGCTAGAAATCGTGAAAACACGCGAACTCTTCGGCCGCCTCATCAATGCCACTTTGGATGAGGTCGCCTGCATTCCGAACGTTTCATCAGGCCTAGCAGCGATCGCTGACGCCCTTCCCCTGAAGCCTGGGCAGAACATTGTTGTGAGCGAATTGAATTTCCCCACCAACGTGTACCTTTGGCACGCCTTGAAGCAGAAGGGCTTGCTTTCTGAAGTAAGAGTCCTAAAGGCGAAGAACGGTCAAGTCCCCACCTCAGACTTTGAGAAAGCGATCGATGACAAAACGGTCGCAGTCTCACTTGATCATGTCTCTTGGATAAACGGCTGCAGAGAAGATATACGGGCTATCACTCAGATCGCGCATTCCCACGGCGCCCTAATGTTAGTCGACGTGTTTCACTCCGCTGGAGTCATACCAGTAGATGTCCGCAAAATGGACGTCGATATTCTTACCTGTGGGACATACAAGTGGCTGATGGGCCCACATGGAACAGCGTTTCTCTACGTAAGCCGCCAGACCTTGAAGCAGCTCGACCGAGGCGTAGTTGGATGGCACGGAATCTCCGACTCCGTCGTGGCCAGAGTTCGTTCCAAACAAGGAATTTTCGAACGCCCCTTCGATATTAGTAGCGTCACCCCAGCGGAGGATGCCACCCGATTCGAGTTGGGAACATGGGCAGTCATAGCTGTCATGGGCGCGAAGGCCGCGTTGGAATTCACCCTCAAGTATACCCCACAAGAACGCGAACCTCTCGTAGAACACCTGAACAACCGACTCGTTGAAGGGTTGGAAAAGAAGAAAAAGAAGATCACTTCCCCGCTGGAAGCAGGCCGCAGGAGTGGAATCGTTACATTCGAAGTCGAAGATGCGACACAGCTTTCGAGGAAGCTTCTACAAGAGCACATAGTTGTCGCGCCAAGAGCGAACACGTTAAGGGTTTCACCACACTTCTACAACACCGACCACGAAATCGATACGTTTCTCGAAAAGCTTTGACAAGAAAATGGATTAGGAGCTTTGATTTTTGAGGCGGTTCATGAATTTCTCGGGGACGCCTGGTCGGTGCCTCTCACAGTAATACTCGACTTTACCGAACATTTCGACCTGCCAATCAGCTTCCCTGCCGCATAACGGTATGTTGCATAATGGTTTGGTTTCCGAATCCTGCGCCGCTGCGGTGCTCAACGTTGGGTCGGGAGGGTGGAACGCGAGGTTTTTCTAAGCTCTTTCGGTTTCACCGGGAAGGACAGATCAGTAGGGTGGCGGATGATAAATGGCGTTAGTGAAAGCACTTCAGGTTGACAGCGTAGCCAAGAGTTTCGGCACCATAAGGGCAGTGAAGGGTGTCAGTTTCGCCGTCGATAGTGGCCAGGTTCTTGGATTGTTAGGCCCAAATGGTTCCGGGAAATCTACGTTAATGAAAATTATTGTAGGGATCATGAAACCTGACGCTGGCAGCATCTTGGTTCAAGGGGTGAATGTTGCCGAAGACCCGATCGCGGTCAAGAAAATTGTTGGCTTCGTGCCCGAAAGCCCCAGGCTGTACGAGTTTCTGACTGGGATAGAGTACCTTGACTTCGTTGCCGACGTCCACGGACTTGAGGCCAAGGCAAAACAAGAGCGGATCTCGGAGTTCCTGAAGGCCCTAGACTTAGAAGGTCGAGAAAACGAGCTGATTCATGGTTACTCACAGGGGATGAAACAGAAACTGGCAATTATAGCGGGCCTACTCCACCGCCCACAAATTCTGGTTCTGGATGAACCCCTCAATGCCTTGGACCCACGCAGCGCACGCATAGTCAAGGACCTGATCCATAAACTGAAGGACGATGGCATTCCAACCATCTTCAGTACGCATGTTCTCGAAATAGCCGATGCCATTTGCGACCGAATCGTAATCATGTATGACGGGAAGATCTTGGCCGAAGGGACCTCGGAGGAACTTAGGGCTAAAGGAGGGGCATCTGGCTCAACGCTTGAAGAAGTCTTTCTGAAACTAACAGGAACATCTGATACCCGCGATATCGTCGAGGCACTCACCCGATGAGAATCAAGACGGTGTACAAGCTTGCCGTCGTCTTGACACGCTCTCAAATTCGAGGAACTCAACGAAGCAAGACCTTGGCCCGAATATTCGGAGAACCCCGTACAATCCTAGCAGTGGACTTAGTGCTGCTTGTTGGTCTCGGCCTAGCCGGCTATTTACTGCTCTCGAAGGGCCCCCCACTCTTCCTAGAAGCCGTCACCGGTATCGAAGCAACCGCTTTGGCAGGAGTACCCGTGGGCATTGCCTCCGCCGTCATCCTTTTCGGAGTTCTGTACGAAATTAGCCAACCAATCCAATCGCTGAATACAGATACCGTGAATTGGCTTCCAATCTCACCCGCAGAATATGTTGCGGCCTCCACATTATCTGAATCCTACATTTACTCATTCATGCTCAGCCTTCTTCTGGGCTTGTTGCTTGGACCTGCACTAATCCTCGGGATGGCTCCTGCTTGGCTTGCTGCAGCTTTGATGGCGACAACCGCCCTAGCAATTGGATCCTGCGTCGTTGAAGTTCTGGACACAATAACCAACCGTATCTCATCAAGCTTTTACAAAAAGAGCGGACGCTCTGGAATATTCTTCCGCCTCGCCCTGACGATAATCATGCTCGTCTTCGTCCAGTTGCTCTTCAACGGACAAATAATCGGCTACTTTCTCCAGAGCGTGATTCAAACGGTGAAAATTGCATGGTTCGTTCCTGTACTCTGGCCCTCAGTTGCAGTGCTCGGCGTCTCCCAAGGCAACATATTCACATTTCTTGAATTTGCAAGTCTCTCAGCACTCTTCACGCTTGTGTTATTCGCGGCGGCAACTAAGTTGCGCGCAAGGTTCTGGGTTCCAATTCCAGTCTCAATCAAACTTTCCCCGCAGAACTATCACGCTCGCGGCCTAGGTTCCCGGTTACCTTTGATTGGAGTAGCTGAATCGGCGATTCTTCGGAAGGATCTGCGTTCGCTCACGAGGAGGAGGGAGATGGCTAGGTTCTTGGCGATTCCCTTTGTCCTAGCCATCTCGATGGGCATCTCACTCTTCCCCCTGGGGGATCAATCGATGCCCGAAGCGCCTGGATTGTTGGTCATCATCCCTCTGTACTTGCTCCCCATAGCAATTTTCGTTGGACTCCTCTCGATGACTAGCATAGGCCAGGAGGGATACGCCGTGTGGAACCTTTACGTCGCCCCTGTGAAAGCAGGTAGGCTTCTGAGGGCGAAGATGCTGTTTGCAATACTCCTAGGCATGCTGTTTGGCGTGGGGATGCTAGTGGTGTTGAGTTTTCTGCTAAGATCCCTTGCGACTTACTTCTGGCTTGTTCTTGCGCTGGGAGTAGCAGTTGTGTTTGAGGAGTCAGCGATTGGAATGTGTTTCGGGACGAGGTTTCCTGACTTTCGTGAGATGATACGCAGCCGCTACGTCGGTGTCTGGGGGTCCCTAATGGGAATGCTGATCGCGATCGTTTCAGCGATGTTAACCGCCGCGCCGATCCTAATCTCGGTTATGGAATACGGCATCATTCTACCACAACTAGCGATTCTTGGCTTCATATTTGCATTCGCGGTCCTCGTGGTTGCATCAAAGCTAGCGAACAGTCAAATCACGCTCTTACTGCAGAACATCCGAACCTAACTGCACGCCATAGAATGAGGAATAGAATTATGGGGACCTCATTAGACGCTTCCCAAACCTAGCAGCGTTAAATTCGGTTTTCTAGGTTTCGCAAACGTAGGCCGAAAAGTCATCCTCAAGAACGTCGGTCGGGACCATTTTCAATTTCTATTGGGTAGCCGGCAGAAAGAACCTGATTTCGAAAGCGAACGATCTACGGTGAAGAGCCCAAAGTTCCGCTTGATTGCTAGTATCGGGGAATTGAGGGGTCAACTTCATCTGCCCAGGCGTCGATGCCTCCCTTCAGGTTTTTGACTTTCTTGAAGCCGAGCTGACGTAGGAGATTCACTGCCCGAGCGCTTCTTACGCCGGTATGGCAATGGAAGATATACTCGTCTGTTAGGTTGAATTCGTTGATACGGTTTGGGATTTCACTTACGGGAATGAGCTTGCTTCCTTCGATTCTGCAGATTTCGTATTCGTGTGGTTCCCTAACATCGATCAGATTGACACCTCCTTTGTCTATCAGGCGTTTGAGTTCCGTTACTGTAATCTCATCTTCTTCGTTGAGTGACGCAGCTTCACTGCCGCCAAGACCACAGAACGCTTGGTAGTCAATTAGTGATTTAATGGTCGGGTTCCGGCCGCATATGGGGCAGTCGGGGTCCTTCTGTAGTTTGAGCTCTCTGAACTTCATGTTCAGAGCGTCAAAGAGGAGTAGCCGGCCAACAAGAGGAACGCCCTTACCAAGTATCAGTTTAATCGTTTCAGTAGCCTGAAGTGTTCCCACGACGCCCGGGAGGACCCCCAGCACCCCACCCTCAGCACATGATGGTACAAGTCCTGGGGGCGGCGGCTCAGGATAGAGACATCGGTAGCATGGGCCACGTTTGGCGTCGAAGACCGAAACTTGGCCTTCGAACCTGAAAATGCTCCCATAAACATTCGCTTTCCCTAAAAGGACACACGCGTCATTGACAAGGTATCGGGTAGGGAAGTTGTCCGTGCCGTCGACTACGACATCGTAGCCTCCGATGATATCCAGGGCGTTTTCTGATGTCAGTTTAGTTTCATAACTGTCGACCTGGGTGTTGGGATTAATTTCTAGTATGCGGTCTTTCGCTCCTTCAAGTTTGGGCCGGCCAACGTTACGAACGGAAAATATTACTTGACGTTGGAGGTTGCTGTAGTCGACTTGATCGAAATCCACCAACCCTATGCGGCCTACACCAGCGGCTGCGAGGTAGAGGCAGAGCGGTGATCCAAGCCCTCCGGTGCCCACCAAAAGCACGCTTGAGGCCTTGAGTTTCTTCTGGCCCTCCATACCGACTTCGGGTATGATTAGGTGTCTGCCGTACCGACGAAACTCTTCCTTCGATAGCTCAATTATTCGAGATTGATCGATGGATTGCTGGACGAGTTCCGTGATTTCTTGCATTAGGAATTCTCAACCTCCCGCGACAGCGGGAAGTATCAACACTTCGTCACCATCGTTCAGCGGTGTTTCTAGGTCGTTTAGGTGGCGTATGTCCTTGTCATTGACAAAGACATTAACGAACGATTGGGGCCTCCCCTGAGAGTCAAGAACCTTTTTCCGGAAGGAGTCCCCGAAATTGTCAGACAGTCTATCCAAGAGTTCGCGCACGTTTGATGCGTCGACCTCCGTCTCGGATTGTCGTTTTGCCGCTTCAATGGCTGCGCCGAAGAATTTGACGTTCACTTTTCCCATCACAAATCACCTATTCGCCATTAGCGCGTTAAGTGCTGGAAGGGTAGGATCGAGAGTATGCCACTGTGCCTTGGATGCTTGGACGGCCTCGACAGACTTCAAGCCGTTTCCGGTTATACAGCAAACAACGCTTTCATCGGGAAGAATCCGTCCTTCGTCAACGAGCTTTTTCAGTAGGGCGACGGTTACGGCACCAGCGGGTTCACTAAAGATTCCCTCTTTGCCAGCGAGAAGTCTTATGGCTTCTTGAATTTCCGCGTCTGTCACTTTCCCTACGGTGCCACCGGTTCTCTTAGCAACCTCGATGGCGTAGGCTCCGTCGCCTGGGTCACCTATCGCTATGCTCTTAGCTATGGTGTCCGGCTTTGCCACGGGCCGGATCGTGTCGCTTCCGTTTTCGAATGCGTTCGCCACCGGTGCGCAGCCAGCCGCTTGAGCCCCGTGGATGGCTGTGCTCGCATCTCCGGTAAGGCCTACGCGTTCGAATTCATTAAGGCCCTTCCAAATAGCCCGCATAAGTGCACCGCTACCAACAGCTACGATTATGTGATCGGGAGGCCGCCAACCTAATTGTTCGCAGATCTCAAATGCCATCGTCTTCGAGCCTTCAACATAATATGGCCTCATAGTGATGTTTGCAATTGCCCAACCATAGGTCTCGGACGCTAAATACGCCAGCCGATTTGCATCATCGTAGGTTCCTCTTACAGAAAAAATGTTAGGCCCATAAGCTTCTATCTGGGCGATCTTCCCGCTCTCGATTCCTTCAGGAATGAATATGTAACATGGAAGCCCAGCTTTAGCTGAGTGAGCAGCGACTGCAGCCGCGAGATTACCAGTCGAAACGGCGCCCACCGCACTTGACTGAAATTCGATGGCTTTCGAAACAGCAACACTAGCCGGCCGATCTTTGAAGGAATTGGTTGGGTTCAACCCATCATTTTTGACGTACACTTCTCTTAGGCCCAGAAGGCGCTCTAGGTTTCTACAACGATGAAGTGGAGTGAAGCCTGCGTTCAAATCAACAATGTTTCTCGGGTCTTTAATCGGCAAGAGTTCGACATATCTCCACAACGTGCGCGGCCGCGAATTGAATGAGCTATGCGAGAGTCTTATAGAATCGTAGTCATAGCGAACGTCTAATGGAGCAAAGCAATCAGGACATGAAATCGTCTTTATTGGTTGAATGCTCTTATTGCATCGACGGCACGTTAACGTCTGCACAGTTCCCATCGACAACCATCAACCCACTTTGAAGAGCGCTCAGCTGCTTGAGCGATATTAAGGCATGAATGAGAACATTATTCCAATCAGAATAATTCAAGCTCAATGCAAGTCTAACGGGAATAGGGATGTCAATACTCTATTAATGCCTCGCTGACCATGCGCTATTCCAATTTCGAATAGGCGCAATCTCAATGATCCTTGCCAACGGTGTTACGGATTTGATTGGAAAGACTCCTGTTGTCAGAATAAACAATCTGACCGGACCAGATGACGCTACGCTTTACGCTAAACCTGAATGGTTCACCATCGTGGGTTCAGTTAGGGACAGATTGGCACTATACATTCTCAGACTTGGCTAAGTATCGTTACCAAACGAAAAAAATATTGGAGAGGGCGACGCGCCCTTTCGTTACGGGTTACCTACTCAACCTAGAAAGGCAGAAAGTTGCGAAGTCCGCCTAAGTGAGCTATCATTTGTGGCTGGAAGTAGTGTAATCCACCCAAATGAGCTATCATTTGTGGCTGGAAGTAGTGTAATCCACCCAAGTGAGCTATCTCTAGTACGACTTGCACGAAATTTATCATTGTTCTTTTCACTCCTTTGTTATGAACCCGCTATAGTATGACATATGTAATAAGGAGTTCGGTACAAGCCTTAAACTGTATTTGCATACCTCTTCAATCCTGATTCAGGGTGAGCGGGGCTAGTCTGTAGGAGACTGTTCATCCTAGAAATCGAGACCCCCACATACAAGAGAGAGTTTCTAATCTCTTGGACAAAGCGGGTCGGTGTCAGGATATAGGAATAGTCCAATTATCGTCTCGACAAATTGTGACTGCGAGGCGCATAATGCGGATGTCTTCGGACGATTATCTTCCCGTCTTAGTTAAAGCGATTAGGTATGAAAGGCTATGTAGCGACTCCCCAGATGCTTTACTTCCTCTTGCGGAAGTAGCCTAATTCATCCTTCTGAAGAATGAAGTCAAACTCTCGAGCAGGAAACCTTTCGATACAATTCCTTAGTTCTCTGCGGAACTGTAAGGAGATAAGTTGACAAAATCTTAAGTGGCCTCTATGGGTACGTCTAATCGTTTTCAATAGCCAGTTCCGAGGCCTAGCCTTGAGGAAGAAATACATCATCTTTGCTGTGATAGTTCTTGTCACACTTTGGGGGGTCTACTCCGTATCAAATCAGACACCAACTAGCAATACCAACACAATCAGTCCAATTAGCTCCACACAAATCCCAGAAGCATGTCCGAAATCTGACGACCCTCGGATGAATTGGGATTGGACGACCAAAAACACCGTCCGGCTAACCAACAGTGGATACGAGATGATAATCAACATCACCTTTACGAATAATCTGGGCAGACAATTTGCTATCAATGAAGTTAGGTTAACGTTGGTCAATGTCACCCTTCCGAACGGCACGGTCGTGACCAAGAACCTCTCTAAAACGACATCAGTGAATCGCCTTTTCGCTGTTGGTCAAACTGAGTCCCTAATTTCCGAAATCCAGACTGAGAGAGTGATAGCGGCCAACGCAGTCGTGGAGTTGGACGTGCCTGCTTGCCCTCCCATAATATTCCCTGTGAACTTTCATCAAGTTCAATAGACTGAAACTATCTTCGCTTTCTGAAGTGTGTTTTCGTCTTCGAATGTATACTCTCCGGAAGTATCTCAGGGCAATTATCGGTTCGGTGCCCACCTGATTCCCTTCCACCTAAAGAATCGGTTGAGTCTAATCACTAATGTTTCTTTTCTTGACTCGGTTACCTGTAGTCTGGCTAGATATTTCTTTACGTCGTCTGGATTGTTTATGTCTGCGTGATGGGCTATGCTTCTCAGGGCGCTGACTTGAGATTCGATTGTTGAGTGTCGGTATCCTTATCGTTGCTCTGAGAATGGGCCGGACTGGTCGTGTGGTGGGCCGGACCGGATTTGAACCGGCGACCTTTGCCGTGTAAGGGCAACGTTCAGGCCAGACCGTTCGTCTTCTAACCAGGCTGAACTACCGGCCCACTTGTTCCGAGAACGTTCATTGGCCCGTATAATTTGCCTTATTGAAGCTTCTCTTCGCGGCACTCCGCCCGAAGGTTGAATGCGAGTTAAACCAGCCCCCTAGCCCACCGGGCAGTGGGTTGATGCTTTGCCGTTGAAACCTGCCGAAGGAACCATTTTATACGATCCTACGGGTAGGCCGGCGGGGACCGTTCTTGGTAGTAAAGGAACCCGTTGTGTACATAGACGGGGAATGGAATCCGAAATCCCACGCCTCAATTTCAGTCTTCGACCACGGTTTACTCTATGGTGACGGAGTATTCGAAGGAATACGAGCGTACAATGGTGTCATCTTTCAATTCAAAGAACACCTAGAACGACTCTACAGTTCCGCGAAATCGATCAGGCTCCAAATTCCGCTCACCCCCGAAGACATGACGCGGGCGGTGGTTGAAACGCTCAAACGGAACGGCCTGAAGGACGCATACATTCGCTTGGTCGTTACAAGAGGCGTTGGCGACTTGGGAGTCGACCCGAGAAAGTGCCGCAGAGCTTCGGTTATAATTATAACCCAGTATGCGGACCCCGCCTTTGGCACGATTGCAAAACAAAGGGGAATATCAGTAATTATCTCCTCGGTTCGACGCGACGCCGTCGACGCCACTACGCACGAGATAAAGTCCTTGAATTATCTCAACAGCGTCCTCGCTAAACTTGAGGCCGTCGATGCTGGTGCCGACGACGCGATCATGCTGGACCGAAACGGATTCGTCTCAGAGGCTACGACAACGAACCTCTTCATTGTGAAAAAGGGCGAAATATTCACACCTCCTTCCACTGCTGGCATTCTGCCGGGCGTTACGAGGAAGCGAATAATCAGGCTGGCTAGGGATTTAGAGTACAAAATGGTCGAAAAAGGCCTTACGCCATACGACGTAACCAACGCCGACGAAGCCTTCCTGACCGGAACGCTATCCGAAGTAGTCCCCCTCGTTAAAGTAAGGGGCATAGAAATCGCGGACGGCAAAGTAGGACCTATAACAAGAAAGATTATGGAAGCATTCGTAAAGGTACGAGCAGACCCCAAGGACGGGCTGCCAATCTACCAAGAAACTGAACGAATCGTGGCGCGCAGATAGGGTCAAACCAAACCGCGGAGATCATAAACCTGTGTGACGCCGGCGCCTCTCAGCGCTGGTTCCAATGAGTTCACTGATACGAAGACATGAAAACGTGAGTGTGGAGATTGGAAGTAGCTTCAGCCCTAGCCTTAATGGCTTCAGCAATTTTCGTTGCAGAGCTGACCGATAAGGACGCTCTTCTCTTGATTGCCCTAGCGACAAGAACCAAACAATCGTTGGTGTTCGCGGCTGGGGTAACCGCATTTACGATCACGACCACAATAATCGTCACAATAGGCCAGTTTCTGGTAAGCTCCTTCCCAGTCTTCTGGATCAAGATCACGGGCGGCGTAATTATGATTGGCTATGGATTATGGGAGTTCTTCAAGGTCAGCAAGAAGAAGCAGGAAAAGGAGCTTGCGAAGGATAGGAACAGGCTCTTGGCTTATTCTTCCAGAAGGAACCTACTTTCCGCATTCGCAGGCATGGTGTCTATGCTGGCTATCCTCGACCTTGCTGGTGACGCGACCGAAATTCTAACAATCGTCTTCGTTGCCCGATTCGGAAATGCGCTCCTCGTTTTTGTCGGAGCCTTAACGGGCCTCGTGGCAGCAACGGCAGTTGAAACTTCTATTGGAAATCGGTTAACTAAGGTGCTCTCGTTAGCAAGGATTAGGCTTCTCTCGCTCGTCGTTTTTCTTATCGTCGGCTCTACCCTCATAATCACGACCACACTTCTGCCAGTATGACACGAAAGTCAACATCCTAGAAACATGCATTCAAGAACCGTCAGCTTACAGGCGAAAACAGTGTGGGTAACGGGTCCTTGTCATGTGGTATGAGAAGACCAACCGTCTGGTGTCCTAGATTTGGTTTTGTCAAGTCCTTGTTTGGTGTCTTGACCTAAGAGATAAGATGAGGTATTGGCCACGTTTACGTGGGATTTATCTTGGATCCTATGCTCCATATGGAAATAATCGCAGCGATCGTAAGCGTCTGGGCACGCATTCTGTTCTACGTTAAGAGGGGATTTCGGAAACTTCGGTCATTGATTCGGAGGATATTCGGCCTGGCGAACGTTACGCTCTATCAAATTCTCCCTGGGACTGTAGCAAACAATTTCTGACAATAGCGGACTGAGCCGTGAACGCAACAGTTCCTTATCGAGGACTAGACCGAGGAATCCGAGAATCCAAGCTTCAAAGTTTAAGACCCAGATACGGCTGAAGGCTCTGTTACGTCTTAGGGTTCTGCCTTTTGGTGTTACATGTCGGGACTTTTGGGCACCTCTAAAGGCTCTGTAAAGTTTCTGTCGGACGCTTGGGGCTGTAAAAAACCGTCGGATTACTCTAGCAACCGTAATTTTGGAACGCTAGAGTGAGGTGAAAACAGTCATTGGCAAAGTCTTATGTTTGATATACGGAAATTCTATGTGAGGAAAACCCGATGGATTGCGTGTATTTGCTACAGGGTTATTGTACAGCGCAAGCAAAGGTTGTCGCGAACAGAGCAGTCTCTGCTGCTGGATACTATAAGCCAACCAGGGAAGAACGAAAGAATCTCTGCAACAACTCAACGCAATTCAAAGAATGTCCGCGATTTTCAGCCCATCTAATGTATCTGAACGCAAAGGGCTTGACGAAGAAGTAGACCTACCTTCTTCCCGAAAGGTAACAGGCTCTCCCGTCCGATACAGAGGTAACAGAACCCGTGATGTTAATAGAAGCCCCAAATGAGCCGTGATGCAACACCCATAAAATTGAGCCGATTTTTCGAATGTGAGCCTTGATCGCAACAGAACCATAGCGGTAAGAATTTATAGCACTTGTTACTTGAGGTAACAAAATAGGACGTGTAAGCCATGGTTTGGACGTTCATCAAGACGACCCTCCTCATCGGAGTTCTTACGGGCATCCTCTTTGTAATCGCATACTTGTTAGGCCTCTCACCACTTCTTGCACTCGGCTTCGCCGCTTTCATGAACCTCATAATCTATTGGTTCAGCGACAAGTTCGTCTTACGCATGGGCGGCGCCCACATAGTCACTGAACAGGAGGCTCCTCGAGTCTACTCTGCACTGAGTAGGCTTACAGCGGAAACTGGAACCCCGATGCCAAAAGTTGCACTTGTCAACAGCCCCATTCCAAACGCGTTCGCAACCGGCCGCAGCCCCAACAACGCCACCGTGGCTGTTCACACAAGCCTTCTGAACATCCTGAACGACGAAGAACTCGAAGCTGTTCTCGCGCACGAATTGACCCATGTTAGGAATTGGGATACGCTGACGACCACGATCGTAGCCACAGTAGCGGGTGCCATCACCTACTTAGCCCAATGGGGATGGCTGTTCGGAGGCGCTTTCGGCTATAGTGGAGGATATGGAGGCCGCGACCGACAGCAGGGGAACATAATCAGCCTCCTCCTAATGATGATATTAGCCCCCTTTGCTGCAATGCTCGTGCAACTTGCAGTCTCCAGAACCCGCGAATACTCAGCTGATGAAGGGGGCGCAAAATTATCGAGGAACCCAATAGCCTTGGCAAGCGCACTTGAAAAAATAGACGCCTACGCGAAACAAAGGCCCGCTCGCAAAAACGCAAACCCCGCACTCTCCACGCTGTACATCATCAACCCATTTCGAGGTTCACTTATCGGAGAGCTCTTCTCAACCCACCCTTCAACACAGAAACGCATCTCCCGCCTAGAACACATCGCGGAAACCATGGGAACCGGCCGATACTACCCACGCTAGAAGAACGGAAGCAATGCACCTAAATTTCTTCTAGGATTGCCACGGCGCGTACAGGTGAAGTCGACCCCCTTAGCTTAAGCGGAAGCGCAAGCAGCCGAAACCTCGATTGCTGAATCTTGTCCAAATTGCACAGGCTCTCCAAGACTAAAATTCCGGCCCTCATCAAGATCGAATGCGCTGATAATTGCTTACTGCCATTCGGGTCTATGCTCGGCGCGTCGGTTCCAACCATGAACGGGCGTTTGAATTCTAGGTATTCCGCCCCGTTCACGCTCAAGTAAGGATGAGGCATTGGGACGGTATCATCGTGTTTGGAATCATCCCTACCTGTGTGGAGAAGAACAACCTCGCCCTCGCGCAATCCTATCCCCGCACGTTCCTCAGCACCCTCCAAATCCTCATCATCAATCGGCTGCCCAGGCTCTTTATCCGTGAGATCGAGAAGGATCGATTCTGCTACGAACGATTCTAACCCAAATTGGTCGATCCGCTTTCCGCCACCGAAAAGGTAAGCCGGAGCCTCGATGTGCGTCCCGGCGTGGATGTCGCGAACGAAGAGATCGAGAGAAAGGTCAGCGGTGAGATCTAACATTTTCAAAGACCAAGTCCCCCTATGATTGAAATGTGGCCTATTCGCCTGCGAAATAACGCTCTTTCCGCTTCTGTGCTCCGATTAGACTGTTCCAAGGCATCATTAAAGGGCGCCTTTTTTAGCGGACCTAGCCCATTCACATATTAGAATCGCAAGAATCGTTTGGGAGAGGAAAAATGCAAACTTCGATTCCACCGGGACAATCCTTTGCCAAACGTTGGGCGATCTACGCGACCCTTGGTGTGCCTGAAATCAAACTCGACACATGGCGTTTGTCAACAAAGGGCCTGGTCGAGAAAGAACTGAGCCTCAGCTTCGATGATCTGCAGAAGCTACCTCAAGTTCAACTCAAGAGAGACTTTCATTGCGTAACTTCTTGGAGCGTAAAGGACGTTGTCTGGGAAGGCGTCCCATTTCGCGAACTCGCGAAGTTAACAGGCGTCAAGGCTGACGCGCAGTGGATCATGTTCCACTGTGGGGACGGTTACACTGCACCTGTCCCGTTTGAGGACGCGATGGTTGAAGATTCCCTAATTGCTTTCAAAATGAATGGCAAACCGATTCCAACTCAGCAAGGGTTCCCCGCGCGCCCTTTCATTCCACACCTCTACGGGTGGAAGAGCGCAAAGTGGCTGACGGGCGTTGAATTCATACGCGAGTACGAGGACGGGTATTGGGAGAATTTCGGTTACCATGAGCGAGGGAACATTTGGGACCAAGAACGCTTCAAAGGCCAAGGCGGGAAGCACGTTAGGCACAAGGGACTGGGAAGCGTCCCAGTCTAACAATGAGTGAACGTGAAGCCTTCAGAACTCTGAGCTCTGAGACTCACGCTCTTCGTCAGGTTGCGTCTTAGCCTCATCGTCTGCATCTCCTTTTCCGCTTGCTACCATCCCTTCGAGAGCATCGAGTTCCTTTTCTGCGTTAAGTGCGATTTCTAGCAATACTGTTCTTTCCGCGTCTTGGAGCGTCAAGGCTTTTGCTTCTGCTAGGTGGGACGCCAACATGTACGTGTGAAACCCCATCTCAAGCTTCATTCTTTTGCCGGCGTAGAGGGCAAGTTTGAGAGCCTCCTCGAAGGCCTCATCAAGTTTGTTAGATGAATCATAGCGAACATTCTTGTCTCCCCATAACGCCTCGGATCGAACTCCAACGGCCCACATTTTCAAATCAACATTAATCGTCCCCACTCGACTCCTGAGGATTCGGGTACCCGGGTAGTAGCTTTCCAAGTAGTGTTTTACGGCTCGGTTAACGATATGCGTGCGTGTTCTATCCTCCGACTTGGCCAGAACCAGAAGAGTATAAGCAATAGCTGGACTCAGCCGAAGCGTAATGTTGAATGACCTCCTACGTGCACGAGGTCTAGCGGCGAGTGCACTATTTCGCATTGCAGATTCGCCCAATGCACTAAAACGCCGTGCACAAAATATCCGAACGAGGAGCAAGCGTTCCCACGGAGAGATGAGTGATGTCGTTTGGCTGAAAAGGCCCGACTCGATGTGGATTCAATCGCTTCCCCAAACGCTTTTATGAACCTCGCCAGTTCCAGCCCGAGATGAGTCCTATGCCAGATAGCGTTGTGCACTTCGAAATTCCTGTTGATAACTTGGGAAGGGCACAGAAGTTTTACAAGGAAACTTTTGACTGGTCAATCAACGCCATCCCTGAAATGGGTTACACGATCGTTGGGACTACTCCTTCAGATGAAGATGGCCGCCCTACTCAACCTGGCGCAATAAACGGCGGCATGCTTGAACGCGAAGATCCAGTCAAACACACGACCGTCACGATCAACGTGGTCAGCATCGACGAAGCCGAAAAGCGCATCCAGAAGAACGGCGGAAAAATGATCCGGAAGAAAATGCCCGTAAGCGACATGGGCTTCGCAGCTTACTTTCAAGACAGTGAAGGGAACGTGGTAGGCCTCTGGGAAACTAAGGCGCAGTAGTGGTTCGGGTGGCCGAACCCCTCATCTCTGAACTGAAGAAAGCATTGCTCGGTTGGCTGTACCCCGCAAGGTACAACCTAGAGAGGTGGGCCTATGCTCTGCAGAGGATATCCGGCATCGCCGTCACCGCTTACTTCTTGGCACATATTGTGGAAACCGGGAACGTAGTTGGCGGCATGGCCGTTTGGAGCGTACCTTCATTCAATTCAGCGAAGGATGTTTGGACAGCAACCTTCCAATTCCTAGATAACCCCGTCTTCGACACCGGCCTAGTTGTCATCGGCTTCATGCTCGCATACCACACAATAAACGGAATCAGGCTCACGCTGACTGAGTTCGGATTGTTGCAGGGCCGGCCCACCAGGCCTGACTTTCCCTATGAACCAAAATCCTTCACAAAGTCGCAGAGAGCTCTATTCTGGCTGAGCGTAATCTTCGCAGTGGCAACAGCCGTGTACGCTCTAAACGTCTTCTTCGGGGTTTGAGGCATGAAAGAATCCACTAAGATGCTTTTCCACTACATCACGGGACTTGGCATCGTCATTGCTGGAGGCCTCCACCTCTTCACCGTTTTCTTGACCGGCCCATACCTTCAGAACCTTGCATTCAGCGGCGGCGCATACTCTGTGATCGAGGTCTACCGAAACTTGATTCTTGCCACCACCTTGGAACTCCTTCTAGTCTTCGTCGACTATCACGCTTTGAACGGAATTCGAGTGATTCTCATAGAATTCCACCAAGGCCAAAGATGGGAACGTGGCGTTTCATGGATTTTAGCGGTTGCAGGGATCTTACTGCTAGTTTACGGCACGAGAACAATTCTGATTGCGAACGCACTCGCCTGAAGAACAATCACAATTGGAAAATATAGTTCTCAAATCTGAGAGAGACCGGGCCCAGAAAATTCTCAATATCCTCCGCGCTACGCTCGTCATACGTGAGAAAGACTTCGCCACATTGACTGTGACAAAAGAAACACCAGATCCTTTCCGTATTCTTGTCGTAACCGTTCTTACACAGAACTGTACAGATGTGGCTGCACTCAGAGCCTTCAGAAACCTTGACCGGAGAGTAGGCGTAACCGTAACTGGGTTAAGCGGAGCAAACGTGCGGACTATAGAGAAAGCTATCCACGTTGCAGGTTTGCATAAGCAAAAGGCACGAGGCCTAAAGCAGCTCGCCAAAGTCATTGCTGAACGATATTCGGGTAACGTTGAAACCGCACTGAACGGCTCGGTTGAAGAAGTGCGGGTTGCACTCCAGGAATTGCCGAGAGTGGGACCAAAAACAGCGGACGTTCTACTAGGTGTTTTAGGCCGTCCCACAATATCTGTGGATACACACGTAGACCGCGTTTCGAAACGGCTCGGCTTCGCCCCAAGGAAAGCTGGGTATGAAAAGGTTAGAGTGTTCTTGATGCAGCTGTTTCGTGAAGAGGATGCGCGTTTCGTCCCGTTGTATATGATGGCGCATGGGAGACAGACTTGCAGAGCACGGAGGCCGCTCTGCTCCACCTGTCCGGTAGAGAATCTGTGCCCGTACCCCAACAAGAAAAAGTAAAGTCTCCAACAGCGACCCTCTACGCTTACAATTACTCCGGTTGAGGCGATGTGCTACTCCGGGGGAATATCTTTGAACGTTAGTGATATGTTCAAGCCCTCATTCCGAAGCTTGTTCTTCGTGATTACGTATAGTAAGGCGCCCACTATGAAAGTGGCGGCGATGTAGCCGTAGGCTAACGGGTTACCTCCCCAAACTCTTGGATAGCTTAGGAATTCGTAGGTCAAATAGGCGAAGACAAGGGACTGTAGGACCCCTGAGGCTGCAAGTAGGACCTTGGCGCCTCCCCTCTCCTTCCTCACAGCATAGATTACGGCTGCAATTCCGACGAAAGCGAAGTAAATCATTGAAGCCATTACGGCACCGTAGAGCGAGGAAAGCGTTCCGTATAGAAAGGCCGCTAGGCCGATTAGGCCTATGGTTACTCCAAGGTCAAGTACATGCGCGACCACGGGCGAGCCGTATTTCGGGCTTACGTAGGCAAGCTGTGACGGAAGGTATCGATCAAAAGCCTGTGCCAGCATGTACCTGGAGATGGTGATTATGCCGAAGGCTAAGATCGCAACGGTCAGCACGACCCAGCCGATGCCTATTATCCAAGCCTGCACGTAATTCGACGATACGCCCATAGCCAAAGTCCAGAAATTGAATGAGTAATTGTTCACTAGAGTTGGGTTTGAGAATGCTGCGGTCATGAACCGGAACCCTCCAACATAGTACATCGATCCAAAGGGAATAGTAACGACGAGGAAGGCTAGAAGGAGCGAGATTGGAACGTTCCACTTCGATGCTCTGCCCGCCAACTCGGAACCAACTGAGGGCGCCGCGTTAAACCAAGGATACGTGAAGAGCGCAAAGTAAGGCATCATTAAGAGAGTTGATTTCAAATCGAAAGCGGGCCCCGAGTATGAGCTGGCGAGAGAGGCGTACGTCGTATTCGGAATGTTCAGTCCGTTTACGTATTTCTCTACACCCGCCGTGCCAGCCGTGAGTATTGTTGCAACGGCAAGGGCTACGGCAGCCATGCCGATAATCCAGAACGTTGAGATCAATTTGAATCCAAGCCTAGGCTTCAGTATGTTGATTACGATTAGCGTAAACACGAGTATAGAGGCTAACAGGAACTGCGAGAGGGGATCGGAGCCCGTTATGTTACCTGGTAACGCGAGACCCAACATGTTTGAGTAACCAAGGGATAGCCCGACAGATCCAACAGCGAACACGGCTGACAATGCGATAAGCGCGAGGTAGGGCATCGTTTCGAGTGTGATACCCATTAACGTTACAGTGCTTCCGAGAAAACCACCAAGCGACCGCGACATCCACACATAGTCCCCTCCAGTCCTTGACACGCGACGCGACATCATAGTGTATACGATCATTTGAGGGATAGTCAGTAATGCGGCAATTGCGGAACCGAAAACGAGGTTGACACCTGACACCGTCGGAAGGGCTAGCATCGTAAACCCAACGAGAGCGAGAGCTGCCCCAACAGACATGTAACTAACGTTGATGGCCACTGCGTCTAGTAACGAAACTTTCTTTGTTAGTCCAGTGGCTTCTCTGAGGAATATTTTAGAAGACAATGTCAACTCAAACGAATCCGTATAGGTTGGCCAAACGCTAACGCACCCGCATTATACATAAAAACACAGAGGCTTTTCCTGTGTCTGTTCCGGTTTCAAGTTTGTTGTGGGCAGATATACCGGCAGTTTTCTTTGGATTCGAAGGTAAATCTCAGCCGATCTACCTACGCAAGTTCTGGATGGGACGGTTACTTAGGACATTTTGCAGAGAAACTCTAAACCGTAGGAGGCATAACTTTCAAGAGGCGACAGTTCAAGAAGCGATTGACACGTGACGATTAGGATGTCAGAGAAAAGGTGCATTATTTGTGGTTGCAGGGATCATAGGTTGATTGGTTGTTCAAACCACCGGGCAAGAAAGTGCAGCTGCTATGAGAAATAACAACGGTTCAAATTCCAGCGGTCGCATTACGGATTGGGGAAAAGTGGACACACCCAATCATCGGGCGTGTCGATTCTTGCCAGTCATGTCGGCATAACATCAGAAATTTGGTGGTTATACACGCCGCTCCCGCAGGGTGGCATCCACCCAATCATAAGGTGGCATACACCCAAACATCGGGCGCATTGCACCTCGAAAAGAGAGGATGTGGAACACGCAAATATCAGGTGTAAATCTAGATTCCATTAGACTACAAGCTCGTGGTTGCCATTGGCAAAGACAATCGTCATTGGCGCTATAAACTGGGACCTCAACCTCTTCATTGATAGGTTTCCTCGAAGGGGCGAGGAAGTAGTTGTTCGCCGGATCATACGTGTCCCAGGCGGGAAAGCAGGTAACGCTGCGGTCGCCGCCGCAAGGCTACTTGGCCCAACCCAGGTCGCGATAATGGGTGGGTTGGGGAATGACGCGGTAGCATCCGACCAGGTTAGGATCTTCAAAGACGAAGGCGTGGATGTATCAGGCCTGAAGTTCTTCAACGACACAGAGTCAGGGCAAGCATACATCATCATCGACGCAAAGGGAGAAAACATCGTACACACGCACTTTGGAGCTAACGCCCAGATCACCGCAGATTACCTGGATGATCCAATATGGCGTGAATTAATCACGAAATCGTCAGTCATCACCATAATGGACCCTCCTCTCGAAACCGCTCTAAACCTGGCCCGTGAAGCACGAAAACTCGACAAGGTCATCGTATGGGACCCTGGCGTAAAATCAAGAAGAGGCCTCAAAGATTCCGAGGAAATGTTACGGAAAGTCGATTACGTGTTAGCTAACGAATCTGAAATGGCCTTTTTGATTGGGACAAAGAATCTTGGTGTAGCTGCCCGCAAGATGATGAAGACCAACCGTGAGCTGAAAGTTGTGGCCAAGTTAGGGGCCAAGGGTTCAATCATGTACAGTAAGAAGGAACAAAGAGTATCTCGGGCCCTCGACCTGAAGTCACTAGGCATGAAAGCCGTGAACACCGTGGGCTGCGGGGACGCATTCATCGGCGCCTTTGTAGCAGCGCTATCCGAAGGCCGAAGTGAACATGAGGC
>JBEKSC010000005.1:0-97745 GCA_049517415.1 Bathyarchaeia archaeon | reverse complement strand
CTACGAACCTATGTTGGGAAGGAATCGGCAAAGCTGAGTCTAAGCGGTGATGCAGTAGAATAAGCGACCCTAGTCCTCACCAGTTGTTACTCAGGACTGCGATACGAGCCGAACACTTAAAGCGGGTTCCTCAAGTTTTGAGCATTAGTCAATTACGTCTACACAGTACTTAGGCCAAAACGGGTACTATCCCAAACGCCAAAAGTACCTAGTGCATCTGAGCCGTCGCTATTGGGGACATTAATTGTCTAGTGCGTTTAGCTCAGAGTGACGCGGATTCCGCACAAAACTACGCCCCCCGTGGGGTGGATCCACCCTTTGAGGGGTGGTGCCAAACGGTGCCAAAAGTGCTGGCGGAGCAACCCAAAATCCGCTTCGAAAGGCGGACAAGGCGTGAATCGCAAACGTTTCCTAAACGAATTCCCGATTAATCCGCGTCAGTTCTTGTCTAGCATATGTTATACACTGGTTGACTATGCGAACCAGTGTAATTGCTAAAGGATCTGGATCATCGTCGTCTAATTTTGCTCACTAGAACGTAGAGTCCTGACACGATTAGTATGGCGACGACGGCGTATACGATGTATTTCTCGAACACGCCAATGCTCACGCCGAGCGCTGTCATGTAGCATGGTTCACCTGGATCGCATGAACCGTAAACTGCGAAGTTGTAGAAGGAATAGGCTGTAATGAAAAGTGAGACAAAGAAGGAGGCGGTAAAGGCCCACGCGAAGATTCTAAAGTTCTGGTAGAAACCTCTCGCCAATGTTGGGGAGATGTTGAGCAATTTTGCGGTGACTTTGGCCTTAACCTTCTGCTCAAAAGCCATGTCGCACGGACTTAGCATCAGGGTTTTCCTAACGCACTTGAACGCTTCCTTTGCGAGCCTGCGATATTTCGCTGACCATATGCTCATCACTGAGAAGACTACGAGAGCAACCAAGCACAGGGGCATTCACAGGCCAGCACCATAACTTCGGAGTCCTAATCCCAAATAATGTTCTTCAATAGAGAACATATACCATTCTGATAATGGAACAGAGTCATAATCATTCCAGCATCCAATCCAAGGCGTCTCAGCTGAAGCATGGCCATACACAGGCTACTGAAGGGAACTAAAAGGAAATCAGCCGCCAAGCGCAACATAGATCTCAGGCATGAGCTCCTCTGACCTTCGTGAAAGAATATTCGATCTAATCTACTCGAAGAACAAAACCGAAGAAGCAATTCTACACCTGAACACCATCATCAAAACCGCCCCTGAAAACAGCTTAGCAATAGCCCTGAAAGCTTACGCCCTAAACAAACTTGCAAACATCCACCGTGAATGGAAGTATTCGCAGAAAGCGTTAGAGTATGCGGATCGCGCCTTGGCTTTGAACCCAAACGATGACCTTGCCCTGACAGGTAAGGGTTGGGCTCTAATCGACCTTGGTAGAGCGAATGAAGCGCTTCCTGTCTTACAGGAAGCTATTCGAGCCAACCCGAACAATGAATATTCTTGGTACAATCTTGCTTGGGCTCAGTATTTGGCGGGAGATGCGGTTGCATCGACAGAATCAATCGCAAGGGCTCTGCGGATTAGTCCGGGCAATCAGATCATAGAACGAGGTAAAGAAATGATGGAGAAGAGCGAGGTGCCCAAGCATTTGAAAGCTCAGAAATCCTGAACGAGAAACACTTTCCGTTATTCCGTAAGCTGACGCTCGACAAAGTCGGCCAGTTGACTGAGGTTTTCGAATACATGGTCAGCTCGCCCACTTGGCGGAGCCGGCTCAGATTTTCGGTTGACCCAAGCTGTTTTGAATCCCAGCCGACGAGCTGGGGGAACATCATACCTGAACCCCGACGACACGTGCAGAATGCCAGCTGGTTCGGTGCGCAGCTTCTTAAGAGCAAGTTGGAATGGCGCTAATGTAGGCTTATAGGAACCTGCTTCCTCGGCGGTTACGGTAATGGCGAACTGAACGCCAAGGTTAGCTTTCGTTTTCTCGATTATGTCTTTATCAATGTTTGAGATTATACCCAACCTGTGTTTTCTCGCGAGCCTCTCAAGCGCTATTCTGGTCTCCTTGAATATTGGCCAAGTAGGGACTGATTGGACGAGCCTATCACCATCTTTGTCTTTGTAGGCGACTTGGAACCTGTGGAAAGTCTCCCTCAGGCTCAAGTGAAGAATCTCTTTGTAGGGCTTGTAAGGGCCCTCAACCAATTCGAAATCAATGTCCTCACGAACCCTAACTACTTCAGGTATGTTTGCCGTGGCTCCCTTCTCTCGCAGTACTTCATTGAGAAAACCTGCAATTCCCGCCTCCCAATCCACTAACGTCCCATAACAATCGAATGTTATGGCTGAGAGCATCCACAATCCCCGCGCGAGTGCGCTGAGGTGGGTTTCATCTTGGCTAGTTTAACCTTTGGTTACTCCGATCGGGACGAGTCTCGCCACTTTGGTTGCTATGCCTAGTTGGTGGCTTACTTCGGCGACGCTGTCAACGTTCTTGTAGGCTTCTGGAGCTTCTTCGCTTACCGTCCCGATGTTCTCCGCTCGAATCATGATCCCCTTCTTAGAGAGAAGGTCTTCGACCGTCCGTGCTGGGTTCCGCCTCCTTGCAGCTGCTCGGCTCATGAACCTGCCAGCTCCGTGCGCCGTTGTTCCGAAGCTGAGTTCCATGGATTTGGGTGCCCCGATGAGAACCCAAGACGCTGTGCCCATACTCCCTGGGATCAGGACGGGTTGGCCAATCTCCCGGTATTCAGCTGGGACGGCTGGATGACCGGGCGGAAAGGCTCGGGTTGCTCCCTTTCGGTGGACATAGACCTTCTTGGTTCCACCGTCGATTACATGCTCCTCAATCTTCGCAATATTGTGGCAGACATCGTAGATCAAACCCATATCCAACTGGTCAGCCGACTTCCCAAAGGTCTTCTCGAAAGACTCTCGCGTCCAATGGGTTATCATCTGCCTATTCGACCATGCGAAGTTCGCCGCACACGACATGGCGCCAATGTAATCTTCAACCTCGTTACTCTTCGCGGGGGCGCAAGCCAATTGCCGGTCCGGTAACTTGATTCCATATTTTTCCACGGCACGTTCCATTACTCGCAGGTAGTCGCTGCACACCTGGTAGCCGAACCCCCTGCTCCCGGTATGGGCTAAGACGAGGACTTGGCCTTCGTTCCGGATACCTAATTTATTGGCAACGGGAGCGTCGAAGATCTTATCCACTTTCTCAATTTCGAGGAAATGGTTGCCGCTCCCCAAGCTGCCAAGTTGCGGTGCACCGCGTTGCTTGGCAACCCCGGATACCTTGTCTGGGTTAGCGGTCTGCATGCACCCATTTTCTTCGCAATGTTTCTGGTCCTCAGCCCAACCATAACCATGGTCAACAGCCCATTCAACGCCCTCACTAGTTACCTTCTCCAAATCCCCCTGCGAAAGCCTGCCAACCTTCCCCCGACTCCCAAGCCCTGACGGAATATTCACAAACAACGCATCCAGCAATTTCCCAAGAACCGGCCGAACATCAGCCTCCATCAGGTTTGTGCGGATCAATCTTACTCCACAATTTATGTCATAACCGATCCCTCCGGGGCTTACTACGCCTTCGTCGTAGTCGCTTGCTGCTACGCCGCCGATTGGGAATCCGTATCCTTCGTGGCCGTCGGGCATGGTTATTGACCAGTTGTAGAGGCCGGGTAGGGTGGCTACGTTTGCGCATTGCTGTAGCGTAGCGTCGGTTCGCATTTTTTCGATTAACGCATCGTCCGCGTATATTCTTCCGGGTACACGCATTCCGGGCTGGGAGTCTTTTGGAATCTCCCAGACGTACTTGTCAACACGGTTTACCGACACTTGTTGAGAGGCTCGGCCGTATGCTGGAGCTTGAGACATGGAACTCACTCTTAGAATGGGGGAAGACAAGCCCGTGCTCTATTTAAGCTTCGACAGTTTCTGCTGGGAGCTTTCGGATGCTTCTACCGTTCGAAGCTTCAAATTGAAAACGGGTGGGCGCGACAGATGAACTTGCGCCGTATTCCACGATCGCAGTGTGTCAATAGAGCGCGTGAACCTGTTCGCGGATGAGGCGATCGTACACTGCCTCAACTTGCTTCATAACGACTGGGTCAATCGGAGCACGGGTCGCCGCCGCCACATTCTCCTCCACTTGACTGGGCCGCTTCGCCCCAGGTATGACACAGCTGACGGCGTCGAACATAAGTATCCAACGGAGCGCAAACTGAGTTAGCGTTGAGTCGCTTGGCGTAAATTTCTTCAATTCGTCAACAGCCACTAGTCCTGTGTCTAAGTCGACTCCCGAAAAGGTTTCACCTTTGTCGAAGGCTTCTCCGTGACGGTTGAAATTCCGATGGTCATCCCTGGGGTATTCCTCCTTGCCGGTCATCTTTCCTGTGAGCAAACCGCTCGCCAACGGGACGCGGACGATAACACCGACGTTTCTTCGCTTGGCTTGCGGAAAAAACTCCGTGGCAGGCTTCAAGCGGAACATGTTGAAGATGATTTGAACACTCTCAAGGCCGGGGTACTCCATTGCCTTTAGAGCTTCGGCGACTTTCACGGCGCTTACGCCGTAGTGTTTGATCTTGCCCTTCCGCTTTAGTTGGTCAAGAGCGTCGAAGGTCTCTGTATGGTAGTAGACTTCGCTAGGCGGAGAATGTAGTTGAAGTAGGTCGAGTGAGCTGACGCCTAGGTTGCTGAGGCTTCGGTCAACGAAGGATTCAAGGTTCTTCAGATTATAGCCGTCAGCGGATTGGGGTTGAAGCCGCCCTCCTGCCTTTGTTGCTACGAATATCTCCTCTTTTCGTTCCTTGAGGAGCCTTCCGATTAATCGTTCACTCCTGCCATCACCATATACATCGGCTGTGTCGATGAAGTTCACACCCGAATCGATCGCACGGTTCAAAGCCGCGTATGATTCCGAATCCTCGACATTTCCCCAGCCTCCACCAATAGGCCAAGCCCCAAAGCTAATTGTTGAAACGCGCATGCCTGTGCGGCCGAGTTGACGGTACTCCATGTTATCCTTCGACCCTAATTGATCTCTTTGAATTAGTACCTGAGGGGGATTTCTCGCTTTTGCTCTTACATCATTTATGAGAATCAGGCCATCGCGCGCGTCCAGTGCAAGGTTTCAAGAAAGGGTATGGCAAAAGATCGTTGAGTTTTTCAGAAGTGTAATGTGGTCACCTAATCATCTGAAGTTGCGATATATTTCGATATTCAGACACGTTCTTGGATTGGACTGCTCGGAGATTCTATTTTAGATACTCTTTCGGAAATTTCGCGACTACGGTGTAGAGAGGATCCACTATTTGTGCGATTCTCGCTCGTGCTGTCAGACTCAACAGCATGTAAGCGTCATACACTGAAAAACCGTAATCCTCGTTGAGCCATTGTATTAGTTCTCTGAATGCGAAACGCGCCGCGTCTTCGAGAGGTCTTGCGCTTGAGACAGCCATTATTTCTTCCGTTGACTCTATTCTGGGCCATTCAATCGATTTGCTCTTCAGAAGATCAAACTTTACTGTCAGCGCGGCCGGAACTTCCACTGCCGTTCCGCAGATTTCACCGTCCCCTTGCGCTGCATGAACGTCTCCCGCAGTGAAGAGCGCTCCTTCGACACCGACGGGAAGGTAGAGCCTATTCCCGGAACAGACATCTTGGACGTCCATGTTTCCTCCGTGCTTGTAAGGGGTCAGGGTGGATGTGGACTCGAAGGGCGGGGCTACTCCAATTGTTCCTACAAAGGGTTTGATGGGAAAGGATATTTCTTTTCCGTGGTCTGTCTTGTAGTGGACCTTACCATTTCTTATGCTGCTGAATTTCGTTAGCGCAGGAGACTTGCTGAGCCATCCTTCCAAAGCCCCGAAACCTGGCTTAATCGTGGTCAACCCAATGTCTGGCACTTGAATGTCGATTATATCAACGATTAATGTGTCGCCTTTTTCTGCGCCTTCAATGAAAATCGGACCTGTCACTGGATTATCAAGTACCCTCTCCCCAGACTGCAGGACTTTCGCCAAATCACGACCCGGCCTGATGACATCGGCGAAGCAGTCGCGAGTTTCTATTCGCACCTCTTCGCCAGGCTGCACTTTCATAGTAGGTTTGTTGTGTGGACTGAAGGTACAGTCGACAATTTCCGAAAGCTCCTTACTCTTCTCAACGACCTTCATCTGCGTCGCCCTTCTCCATTAGTGTGATCTCTCTTCAACGTCACGCCACCACTTCTTCCTGGAACCATATTTGTGCCCCTCCTCCCATTTCTGGATTTTGGAGTATTCGGCCGTCTCTGATGCATCTTAACGCGTTGTAGCGCAGACGAGATTCTTTCAAAAGGGAGTTTAAAGAATATGCATTCGAACTTTCGGAATGGCCATTAGTCCCACGACTCTTGGAGTCAAATCAGATTGGCCCCACCAAGTTCTCTCAGAGATAGTGCGTCGCGGGGGATGTTAGCCAGAGAGGTTTTATCTGCTTTGGATCATGAATACAGTTGGAGTTGACTGTTTTGAAGATTGGGTTCGTGACGATTGGGCAATCGCCTCGCCCTGACATTATTCCCGAACTGACACAAAATTTGCCAGCTAATCTGGAGACAATTGAAGCTGGCGCGCTGGATGGCCTTACTGGAGATGAAATCGCTAAGCTTGCGCCAAAGAAGGGTGAGTATACCCTCGTAACTAGAATGAGAGACGGTTCGGATGTTATGGTTGCTAGACAACGGATTGCTCCGCTAGTTCAGAAACGACTTGATAAAATGTCTCATGACGGAGCTGCCGCAGTGGCCTTACTTTGCACGGGAGAATTTGCCGGGCTAGAGTCCAAAATCCCTCTGCTGGAGCCTAATCGCCTTCTTGACGGGGTCGTCCCAGGAATCATGAAAAAGGGGTTGCTGGGTGTAATGGTTCCGTCTCCAGACCAACTCATTCAGGTCAAGAAACGCTGGTCCAAAGTGGGACTTAGGCCGCACATTGAGACCGCAAACCCCTACGAGGACCTGAGTGGGGTCGAAAATGCGGCTGCGCGTTTGGCCCAAGCAAATCCAAGCTTGATCGTTATGGACTGCATGGGGTACTCTACGAAGATGAAAGATATTGTCCGTGAACGTACCCAAAAGCCAATTGTGCTTGCGCGAAGTATTTTGATGAAAATAATCGCTGAGCTCGTTTGACCTGGCGAACGCCCTCAGGTTCAGTGGGGTGAGGGCGAGTTTTCTTTTGTCCTACTTGATCAGTATACGTGCGGGTATGGTAAATGTGAAGGTGTATCCTAACAATCCCAAGTAAAAGCGGAGTATACCTACCGTTGCCGCGATCACGACCAAAACGGCTAGTGAAACGATAGCTCGGGCGATATTAGGCCTGTTTTACAACTTTCTCTGCGGCGTTGATCGCAAGATCTATGTCTTCCTTCTCTATGCCCCGATGGGTTACCATCCTTACTCGACCGGCGTCGACCGGGCCTGTTTTCACTCCATGCTCCCTCATTTTCGATATCCATTCTCTCGAGTTTGTTCCTACTGCGCTTACGCCGCAGATGACCATGTTTGTCTGAACTTTCGAAGCGTCTACTCCGTAGCCCAGATTCGCCAATCCTGTCGCTAGTCTCTTTGCGTTTGCATGGTCATCTTTGAGCCGATCCACCATCTTCTCAATAGCCACAATACCCGCCGCGGCAATTATCCCAGCTTGCCTCATGCCTCCACCAAGCATTTTTCGATACCGCCGCGCATTGTCAATGAACGCTTGGTCGCCGACTACCAGCGACCCAATAGGTGCACTCAGCCCCTTTGAGAGGCAGAACATTAAGGAATCTACGTGCTTCGTAAACTCGCGAACATCTAGGTTCTGTGCAACGCTGGCGTTGAAAATCCTGGCGCCGTCCATGTGAACTTTCAATTTGTGTTTCTTTGCGATGTCGGATACCGCTTTGATTTGGGTTGGCGTCCACATCGTTCCTCCAGCCCGGTTATGCGTGTTCTCTATACAGACCAGACTTGTGGGTGGAAAGTGTATGTCCGGAGGCCTGAGGGCTGCTTCAACACTCTCAGGCGTCATCACGCCCATATCGCCTTTCACTAGACGAGGAATTAACCCTCCCAGAACGGAGAAAGCTCCAACCTCGTAGAAGTACATGTGAGCCTCGCTTTCAAGGATAATCTCATCGCCACGTTCGGCTTGACTCATTACGCTTACAAGGTTTGCTTGTGTTCCGCTGGTTGTCAATAGAGCAGCTTGTTTGCCCATCTTCTTAGCCGCTAGTTCCTCTAGACGGTTGACGGTAGGGTCCTCGCCGTAGACGTCGTCTCCTAGCTCGGCGGTCCGCATTGCTTCAAGCATTTCCTCGGTGGGAAGCGTGACAGTATCGCTTCTCAGATCAACGATTCGCATGTTGGTCATCAAGGTCACGACAAGCCTAGAAAGTTTCCATCATGACGGAACGATTCTCGACCTCAAGATTCCGGACGGGCGGAAACCACAAGTCAGAGCAACGCCTAGCAGCAGCCAGAAATCCCCCAACCGAACCCAGCATTAGCATAACACCCACGCACAAACACCCAAAATACATATAATTGCTTTTGCGAAACCAATGAAATCGAAAAGTCCCTACACGCACCTACATAGGATATTGAAGCATGCCAAGCAACAATCGAAGCTACGCCGTCGCCCGACAACAACTAATCTCCTTCTTGCAAGGACAAGGATTCAAACCTCACCCAAACGAGGTATTCTGCCCCGCCGAGCATTGTTGGGTAGACGTAGCGGCTCTGAAAGGCCAAGATTACTGGGCTTTCGAATACAAATCACGAAATGATTCCATAAAGCGAGGACTAGAGCAATGTTGTTCTTACGCAAAAGCATTCAACTATGTTGTGCTCGTTGCTGACCGGCACCGAGCAACTTCAAGCCCATACTTCGGACGATTCAAGCGTAATGGATTCGGCGTCTGGTCTCATACGATGAACGGCTTCTATCCGTTACTCAACCCGAGGAGGCGAGGGGTTCTCAGAAAAGCTGCGGTTGTGGTAGAGCGACAGTTCAGGTGGGCGTTACCCAATATGAAAACGATCCCAAATTCGCACATAACAGATTGGCTTGTCTATGAGCCACCTCTGCCCGCAGGTTGTGAAGTCAGGGGGGCCCATGTCTTGGAAGAGTTGGGGGCTCCTTGAGGAATCCGTTCCTCCATGCGTTTATCTGGTTAGCTGCTTCGGTGAGGCTAGTTACCGTTGCCTCCGGCTGAGCGTGGTGTCCAGCTTCTATAGGTTTCCGGAGCACGTGAATCGAACGCATCCCAACCATTCTTGCCCCGCTTATGTCCGCCTCCAGCGAGTCTCCAACGAAGACGGTATCGGAGGGTTTGACCGCCAAGTCGCTCAGTGTGCGTGTGAAGATTTCTGGCCTGGGTTTCCTAATTCGCAGAGAAGCCGAGGTGACGACGCTGCCGAAGTACTTTGTGATATCATTTTTCTCCAGAATTGCGCGAACTGCCCAGTCGCTCTTGGCGTTTGAGATTAGCCCCATCTTGAACCCTTCATCTCTGAGGTTCGTTAATGTCTCAACGGTGTCCGGGTATAGGTGCCAAGCTTCAACCTCGGGCGAGAAGAATTCAATTTCCGCGTTTCGAATCAAATCGACGCCTAGAACTTCTAACCTAGATTTACGAAGTGTTTTTGCAATTATATCCGCCATCGGGATTTCCACCTTAAAGAGGTCTGCTCTGGACGCGGCGTCATCGAAGATACGAATGAATGTCTCTGCGAATTGTGGATAGTCTAACTGAAGACCTAACTTCTTGAGGTAAACGTGGAGTGATTCTATGTTGTCATTGAATACGTCGTCCCAAGGCCTGCTCATATAGGCAAGGGTATCCCCTAAGTCGAGCAACACAGCATTGAGCAACGAAACCACGTATTCATGTTCTTGCAGCTGGGAGAAGCACATAACTCTTTGTTAGCCGCGCTGATGTGGCGCGTCTATCCACGTGTTATAAAAGAGCGTACCCTGAATTGGAACATCGTGTGCGGCATGCCTTCCGATTCGACTGGGATCGTTTTTCATGGTGGCGTGGGTGAAATCGGAGGGAACAAGATTCTCATCGAAGACAAAGGGACGCGGGTGGTACTTGATTTCGGTATGAGTTATTCTGACCGGCGTAAGTTCTTCTTTGACCCGATGCTTTCACCGGGGGACGAGCGAGACCTCCTTGAATTTGGAATTCTTCCGAACATCAAAGGCATTTACGAATTCGAGGAGTCCAAGCCGTCTATCGACGCAGTTTTCCTCTCACACGCCCATGGAGACCACTGGGGCTACATCTCATTCCTCAAGAGAGAGATACCACTCCACTGCGGCGAAACTTGCGCTCGAATTCTAGAAGCAATATCAGCCACAAAGGTGAGGCATTTCGAATCAGATATTCGCGGGCTTCACTTTCAAACCTTCAGAACCGGGAAAACGATCAAAGTGGGAGACATAGATGTAACGCCATGTCACGTTGACCATTCCATCCCAGGAGCCTACGGGTTCATCATAAGGACATCGCAAGGTTCCATAGTTTATACGGCTGATTTTAGAGTCCACGGAACCAAACCGCAGTTGACAGACGATTTCGTCGAACTCGCTGCCAAATCCAATCCCGAGGCGTTGTTGGCTGAGGGAACAAATATTCTTGGCGGATATGTCACAAGTGAACCCGAAGTTAAGTCTAAAGTCAACCAACTAATCTCGACGACAAAAAACCTCGTCCTAGCCAACTTCTCCAATGTGGATATTGACCGGATAAGGACATTTTACGAAGTCGCAAAAGAGAACGACAGAATGCTTGCCATCTCTCTGAAACAGGCGTACCTCCTCAACCAACTGTCATCGGACCCAAAGCTAGGGCTTCCTAAGGTTCTCGACGCTAGCGAGAACATAGCGGTATTCAGACGGTCCAAGAAACGGTACTACGATTGGGAGGAGGCCGTGATGGACAAGGCAAAGACGATTGCTAGCGAGGAGTTGAGAGAGCAGCAGGATAAGTTCGTAGTAGCCTTCTCAATGCCAGATTTCAAAGAACTCGTCGATATTAGGCCGAAGGCCGGGAGCGTGTTCGTACTCTCAACATCAGAACCATTCAACGAGGAACAGGAATTCGAGTTCGAGCGATTACAGAATTGGCTGGACCATTTCGGCCTACCAATGTACCACATACATTGCTCGGGGCACATAATGCCCAGCGAACTGAAAACAAACATTCAACGAATCAAACCACGAAAACTGTTTCCTATTCACACAGACCATCCCGGTCTTTACGCTAAATACGTTGCCGACTTAGCAATAATAGAGTCTCCTTTGAGGGGCCGGAGGTACGAACTCGGCGCATGAGGGTTAGAAGCGCTCGAACTCAACCCTTAGCGTCATGCCCTTTAGTTCCTCGGCGATCTTGCGGACTTTTTCCAAGTCGACCGGCATTCTCCGAGGTTCTCTCCCGGTTAGTATGACTTTTGTTTCTTGGGTTCCATCTGGAATCCAAACCGTGTTTATGGTAAGAATTGAGAGTGGGCTGAAGAGGTCCTCCAGGAATTCTCGGTCGTCCCCGCCGTAGCTGATAAGTTTCACTCGTTTGCCAAAGGTGTCTCCGAGATCCTTAACGATTTTCGCTCCACCGCCTAGTAGCTTCGGCATGTCCTTCTTGTCCACAAGTACGGCCATGACGCCGTCAGCTTCAACAGCCCTATGATAAGTAACGTCTTGGAGAATTGGGTTATCCTTTTCGAGTTCAACTATCCGCTGGATTACCTTAAGGTCTAACTCGGTGACCTGACCCTTCTCGACCTTCTCTTCACAACGTCGGCATAGAATGCCGGACTTCACGCAAAATGCGTCCAGAATTGTCTTTACCATTCACTTTCAACTATATCTTGGTCCCAACGATCGTCGGCTGGCTGCGCGTTTGCGCTCCCAGCGTCATCGCCGTCAACGAGGTCGAGCAAACTATTTGAAGATATTGTCCGTTCAAGCAGTTCGAAGTTGAAAACTCAATTATTGCTAAGACCTGACTGGGTTACTCTACACCTGACCGAGTTCAGTGAGTTCACGGCTGACCTCCCAGAGATGTTTTGCAACTTCCAAATCATAGGATACCTTTGAAGACTTCATTTCGGACTGCTTTGCGAAGTATTTACCGGTCGAATGCTCAACTTCAGGGGATGATGCCAACCATACCACTGTCTTTGCGCCTTGCTCCGGGCTTAGCATCAGGGGGGCGAAGACTCTCACAATTAAACCCATGAAGCCTCCGTTGTTCCGGGCAAAGTTCGTTCTCACAGTTCCTGGGTGAACACAATTGACCGTAACTCCAGTTCCCTCCAATCGCCTAGCCAATTCGTAAGTGAAGAGGACGTTTGCAAGCTTCGATTGGGGATACGATTTCCATCCACTATACTTTCGCTCGCCTTGAAGATTATTGAAGTTGATATGTCCCCCACTATGCGCTGCAGAGCTGACGTTCACGATTCTTGACGGTGCACTTGCCTTCAACAAATCCAACAGCAGATTGGTAAGAAGGAAGTGAGCTAAGTGGTTGATAGCGAATGTTGCTTCGAAACCATCGGCCGTGACAACACGCTTACTCGCGTAAATTCCCGCATTGTTAACGAGAACATCGAGCCGGGAGAACCTCTGTCGGAAGTCATCCGCAAAAGAGCGGACAGACTCGAAGCGAGCAAGATCCACCAAACCTACGCTCACGTCTTCATTATAGGATTCTCTGACGATCTCCTGCCTAGCCGCTTCTCCCCGACCAGAGTCTCGGCACGCAAGCACTACAGTAGCTCCAAGTAAAGCAAGTCCCCTTGCAGTTGCTTTTCCAATACCAGAACTTGACCCCGTTACTAAGCAAACCTTTCCATATAGCGGACCGGTTTTCGTATCGGTTTCCAATTTACTGGAACTCATTGTAGTTTACCTAACTATTGACAATTGGGGCATCTATATGTTGTCGGGTCTAACCATGTTCTACATCTCCACAAGCATTGATAGTCCAAGCGTTGTTTTATTACGGAATCCAAGCAGTCTTGGGCACAGATTTACGGGATTCATGGATAAGGATCGATTTGAAGCTCTTCGAATATGAAGCGAAGGAAATCGCGCAACAGTACGGCGTTCCTGTTCCAAAGGGGTTAGTCGCGTCAACCCCCGAAGAAGCAAAGGATGCTTACTTGAAGCTCGGCCAGCCTTCAATGATTAAGGCTCAGGTTCTGGTTGCGGGCCGGGGCAAGGCGGGGGGAATCAAACCAGCCTCGAGCCCCGAGGAGGCAGAGGAGGTTGCAAGGGTAATCCTTTCAATGTCAGTGAAGGGTGAGAAAGTTGCTAAGGTTCTTGTTGAACAGAAACTAGCCAGCAAACATGAGCGGTATGTCAGTATCGTTGTCGACCGAGCGTCGCGTTGCTACACGATTCTGTGCTCGACGGACGGTGGCGCAGACATCGAACAGGTCGCGAATGAACACCCTGAGAGAATCATCCGGCACAAGCTTGAACCACTAATTGGGCTGCAGGATTTTGAGGGCAGAGCCGTCGCGAAGGGAATAGGATATTCTGGTAAGCAGATGAACCAGGTAGCCTCCATCATCAACAAGCTCTTCAAAATCATGCTCGACTACGACGCTGAACTAATCGAATCTAACCCGCTAATTGAAACTGAGGCCGGAGAGCTAATCGCAGCTGACCTCAGGATCCTCTTAGATGATAACGCGCTTTTCAGACATCAGAAATTCCTCGAGCGCATGAAAACGCTTGAACCTGATATGACACAACTTGAGATTAAGGCACGGGAGAAAGGTTTGGCCTATGTTGAGCTCGATGGCGACGTTGGAATTATCGGAAACGGCGCCGGCCTAGTCATGGCTACATTGGATATGATATTGGATTACAAGGGTAAGCCTGCGAACTTCTGCGACGTGGGCGGCGGTGCCAGCGAAGAAAGAATTGCCGCTGCCCTTGAGATCGTGCTCGCCAACCCCAAAGTGAATGTGCTTCTGATCAACATTATGGGTGGAATTACAAGGTGCGATGACGTTGCGAGAGCAATTCTTGATATTCAGAAGAAAATAGGCATCACCAAACCCATGGTCATCCGATTAGTAGGAACCAACGAGAAAGAAGGACAGAAGATTCTCGCCGCGGCTAACATACCCTCACTGAATAGCATGGAAGAATCTGCGGCAAAAGCTGTGGAGTTAATTCCGAAGGCGAAGTAAAATGCCAATCCTAGTGGGAAAGAAAACCAAGGCGATCGTCCAAGGCATTACTGGTTCACAAGGAACCTTTCACACAAAGCTGATGCTTGAATATGGAAGCAAGATAGTTGCAGGAACCACACCCGGTAAAGGCGGAACTGTAGTGCACGGCATCCCGGTTTTCGACACGGTCCAGGAAGCTGTTGAGAAGTTCAAAGCCACCGCGTCTATCATCTTCGTTCCAGCCCCAGGCGCCAAGGACGCCACTCTCGAAGCCATCGCCGCAGGCCTTAACCCGGTCATAGTCATTACAGAAGGAATTCCTGTCAAGGATGAAATTCAGATGATGGAAGTCGCCAAGCTGAAGGGAACCACCATCATCGGACCAAATACGCCTGGCATCATAACTCCGGGGCAATGCAAGCTGGGCATAATGCCTGGGCACATATTCAAACCCGGCAAGGTAGGATTAGTTTCTAGGAGTGGAACGTTAACATACGAAATCGCGGCGAGCCTCACCAACGCCGGCCTTGGACAATCCACCTGCCTCGGAGTTGGGGGTGACCCAGTTGTAGGTTTGAGCTTCGTAGACGTCCTTGAAATGTTCAGAAAGGACACTGCAACAAAGGCGATTGCGATGATCGGCGAAATTGGAGGTAACGCCGAAGAAATGGCTGCAGAATACGTAAGGAAGACCAAATACCCAAAGCCAATCGCCGCCTATGTTGCTGGACGTGCCGCCCCACCAGGAAAGCGCATGGGGCACGCAGGTGCGATCATCACCGGGAAGGCTGGGACAGCCGAAACGAAAATCGCAGCCCTCAAACACGCAGGAGTGAAGATCGCTCTCAAACCTGGCGAGATAGCGAAACTCCTCAAACGACGTTAAGTAACACCCTTCTCTCCACCTAACGTTTTCTTGAATATCGAATTAATAACGCTGCAACTGAAACAAAGCTCGGGATGGTAGTTTCAGTTGTTGAGACGAACGCATTACACGGACGAAATAGAAAACGCGAAAGGCCAATCAATCGTCCTAGCTGGGTGGGTCCATGACATTAAGGACCTCGCTCGGGCGAGATTCATTTGGCTGAGGGATAGGCAAGGTGTCGCGCAGGTCACGATAATCAAAGCAACCGCAACGCCTGAGATAATGAAGGTATCAGGAAGCCTGGGTAAGGAAGATGTCATCATGGTTGAAGGTACTCCCGTCAAAGAAAGGATCGCTAAAGTCGGCTCCGAGATTACACCAACGAGGATTGAACTCGTCGTCAAAGCAGAAGCAGCACCCCCACTGGACATTTCGGGTAAGATTGAGTCTAACTTGGACGCGCGCCTTGATTGGCGCGTGGTCGACTTACGGAGGCGGGAAAACCTCGCAATCTTCCAGATCCAATCAAAACTCGTTGAGGGAATGGTAGAATACCTCCAACAGGGAGGGTACCTGCAAGTATTCACACCCTGCCTGCTTGGTGGAACGTCCGAGGGCGGCGCGGAAGTATTCAAACTAGACTACTTCGGCAAAGAAGCCTTTCTGCGACAGGACCCACAACTCCACAGGCAGTTGTGCATAGCAGCGGGGTTCGACAAAATCTACGACTTGGGACCAAATTGGCGGGCTGAACTCTCCCACACCCCTCGCCATCTTTGCGAACATAGAGGGATGGCGGTTGAATTTGGTTTCATGAACGACGAGGCCGATATGATGAGAGTTGAAGAAGAAATGATTGTGGCCGCAATGAAGAAGGTTGAAGAGAATTGCACGAAACAACTCGAACTCTTGCAAATTCAAGTGGAGATTCCCAAGACGCCGCTCCCTGTAATGAGATTTCCCGAGGTCTATGGGATACTTGCTGAGTATGGCAAGAAGTTACCATACGGAAGCGACCTAGACAAAGAAAGCGAAACCCTGCTGAGCAATCACGTTCAGGAGAAACATAAGTCCGACATGTTTTTCATTGATAGGTACCCGTTCAAAGTCAAACCTTTCTACGTTATGCGCGTCGACGAGGAACCTGAATGGTCCCGTGGCGTCGACCTCCTGTACAGGGACATCGAGCAGTCATCGGGTGGCCAACGGGAACACCGACACGAGAAGATCATGGCCCAGTTACGGGAGAAGAATGTTAACCCTGAAGCGATGAAGTGGTTCACCGACCCCTTCAAGTTCGGTGTCCCACCCCACGGCGGCTTCTGCCTGGGCATTGAGAGGTTCACGATGGCCTTACTCAAGAAGGAAAACGTGAAAGAAACGACCCTCTTCCCGCGAACACCAGAACGCCTCTTGCCGTAGAGAATTGGCGGGCTCAAATCCCACTAGCCCCGCGAGTCTGAGCACAATAACAACTGTCATAGAGAACGGCCGATTAATCGCCCGAAAAGAAAGCTTCCTAGACGAACTCCAAACGAGAGCAGTAGACAGGGTTGAGACGCATAAGTTGTCGCAAGAGAACGCTAAGCCACAAAGAATCTTCGCTGAATTTGGCAGAAAGCTACGTGGCAGAAATAAGAACTGGCAACTTCGAGACATAGTGGAGCTCGATAATTATGAAACGGAAATTCTCACCCGATCCCTCAGAAGTCAAAGAGCCTTGGGTAAGCAATACGATGTGCTGGCTGGGATTCGCTAATAGCACCGGAAAGGCAAACACATAGATTGCCGTATATTCCGACGGACCCGTCACTGTGATGGGCATCATTACGTTCGAACCGGCTGAGTTGCGCCAACTTGCGAATTGGAAGAACGTCAATATGGTTTGGGTAGTGGTTGGATCCAATGTCTGACCTTGATTGTACCAGGCTGAATAGGGTTGATTCGTGGCGATCTGATAATCTTGATTATTGACGTTCAGTGTGACATCTATGGAGCTCGGAAGGCCGGCAACATTGAATGTGATTTGATATTGCGTTATCCACTGTGCTACAACGTTTATCGGTTTGTTAGCAGTCAATGTGAAATTGATGCTAGTACCGGAGACGTCGCCTGCCCACCCTGCGAATATTCGGCGCGTTTCGTTATTGTAATCAACTTCAGGTTGAATTGAAAGTCGCGCCGAAGATCCAGCATCATACCAACCTGATCCCTGAGGCGTGCCATAGGACGACACAGCTTGGATCAGGTATTGAAGCTTCCACAGAGCCTGCAGTCTTGTGGGTGAATTTACTGGAAACTGGAAGTTAGGAGCTCGAGCTAAAGAGGTCAGATTCCAGCCAGTGAACAAGGCTCTGGTACCGTTTGAGAATTGAACGATCGGTTGTACAGCTACATTGGCATTGGTTCCCGCATTGTACCAACCTGCTCCAGATGGCATCCCGGTCGGGGACACGACTGTTACGTAGTACTGACGTATCCAATTAGCCTGGAGAGTGACCGGTTTGGTCATGATGATGGAGAGGGAGGGTGAGGGTGAGTTGTAGTCGCCGGACCAACTCGTGAAAAGCAGTCTGGACCAGTTCGGAACCATGCCCGAAGTGGTGCTGGCGGAGATCGTTGCGACGCTGTTCGCGACATACCAGCCGCCGGGTGTTGTTGAGCCTCCGTTCTGGTTTATTGAGAGAAGATACTGGGTCGCGTACACTGCTTGGATTGTCATGTTTGAGATTACTGTGAGCTGCAGGGGGTTGGACGAGCTTCCATCCGACCAACCCGTAAATATTTGGCGCACGCCCAGCGACGCATTGATCAGGGATTGGATTTGGACCGTGACTAGTCCGGTTGGAACGCTCGCTATCAACTGGGTCGAAGTGAAATTGTACCTGACTCCGTTGATCAACACCCAGATGTTGCCCGAGGATGCGATGTTCGCTGGGATGTTGATGGAGAGAGTTGGCCCAACGTTCACGGTAAACGACGCGACATTATTCGCCCTGCTCGGTTCATTTATCGTGTGACCAGGATCCAGGGTTACTTGGAAGACGTGACTTCCAACCGTAGAAATCCAAGTGAAACTGGTCTCCGTTGACGAACCTGCAGCCACGCTCGAGACTTGTAGATTCGTGAAGTTCTTTCCGTCGAGCGTGACTAGGACTGGGATGTTAGTTGCCATCATTGTGCCGAGGTTCGAGATTTGGATGCTAATCGTAACTGTCATGTTCGGGTTGATTATGACTGGGGGTTGTGCATTGATACCGGTTATGGCGAGTTGAATGAACGCGGTGGTCTGGTTTTGGTTATGGGGCGGAGGAGGCGGACCACCACCTCTATTCACAGTGACTTGATACGAGTTCCCGTTCTTGCTTGTCACCGTGACAGCCACGTTATTCGGGGTGTCCGTGAACGTTTGCCCCACCGTCCAAACAGCATCGTTCAAATCGGGAACGCTGGGATGGCCATCTATCACATGCACTTTGCCGACAACAACATTGTTGTCCACAATTGTGATTAGGACCCCGGCGGCGGGCAGGGCTGTGTCGAAGCCGACCTGTGCCCTCACTTCGACCAAGTAGTATTGGCTTGGGAGGACGAGCGGTATCTTGATCGCGTGAATGTTAGTTGACGCGATTTCTGTCGGGTCGACTGTATACGTGGAGGTTGTATGATCTTGGGCGGTGGCTAGTGTGAGACCGCTAATGTACCCGAGTTGGATTTTCCCCCAAGCTGTCATGTGGGCGGGGCTTGTCCCGGGGGGGTTGCCGTTCCACGCCCCCTTATCCATCAACTCCCACGGGCCTAGAATCGACTGCCCCGTGTTGGTGTTATACAAGTCCGGTAGACCCAGGTCGTGCCCGAATTCGAGGCAGTAGACCCCACCTGGGGAGAATCCGCCGGCTTCCAGTTCTGGAACGATGCTAAACAATTGGATGCTTTCCGTTTTTGTTTCAAAATAAACGCCGCTCATGTACGTAACCGACCAAATGTCGTTCTTCACTCCACTTGATTCTTGGCCATATCCGGAATGGATGAAGATGAAGTAATCATACTTGCTGAAGTCAACGTCCTTCTGCGCTAATGTTGCGGCGTCTTGGGCAACGTGAAATGACTGGTCCTCCCCACTACAGTCGGAGGAGTTGATCCCGTTGCAGGACATTCCGTAATGCAATTCGGTATACGGAAGCTTGTACCACCCGTAAATGTCGCCCTGAACTGTCAATGCACCATACGATAATTCGTGGTAATATGAGGCGACCGCTCCAAACCAATTCTGTTTTACTTGGGCAATAGTTAACGTGGGGCTGACGTCTGGGAATGTGGCCGCGATTATGAGGACCCGTATGACTCCTGAGACGGGATGAGGCCATGCGGATCCGAATTGAGGTGGTGCGTAGCCGATAGCTGGAAGCGGCAGTGAGGGCGTAGCTAGAGGCGTAGATGCTGTTATCGAATGAACCGGGTACGCATACCCGCTCGAGTACAGGTTCGGTCCAATCAACATTAGGAAAACTAGCATAGAGCTAGCTATTTTTGCTACTGATCTAAAGCGCATTTTCACGAGACCAATCTTTTAGGGAGATTCTTGAAAGTTCTGATAAAGTGTTTAGACGCAGGGAAGAGTGTACGCCCAAAGATCCTTGGCGACTAGAATTGACAACAATCACGCAACGTTACTGTTAATGAGCTTCTTCATAATGAAAGGCCTAGGGCCGAATTGTGCCACGGTGCACGCTTGACAGGAAGGTGGCGTTCGAAACTCCATAAGACATCGGGTGGAGTTTACAGAAGAATATGTACTGAATTTGGCCAAGAGAATACGAGGAAGCGCTGCTTTTGAGATTTTGGCTTGCCTATAGGGAGAATTCATTTTACGGAATACGCACACGCTAGAACTTGAGCCTCTTCATCCATTTACGCACACGAAACTGGCCGGTTGCGTATGTAGGAGCAGCCAAAGACATGATTATCAGATGTAGCAATCGGCCGAAAGTAATCCATCCGCCGTTTAACAAATAACACCTGAGCAATTATGAAGAGCAAATTGAGGGTTGTCGAAGTTCGGAAGGATAAGGAGATAGAGCTCCCCAACAATGCTATCCCAATAGGACTGGAACAAATAATCGAACCGACGGGACTCGTAAATCCCGCGCCATCTTCAGATAGATTCGTCCTCTACTATCTAGAAAAGGAACGCTGAAGCCATCTCTGCATCAAGATTCCTTCTGACCGAAGACATCAAACAAAGCATCGTGAAGGAGGTGAAATATTGGCTAGAGTAGCACGCGAGATGGTGGTGAAGGCTGGCGTAAACGTCGACCAACTTGTCGATCTACTGGTCAGAAACGCGGCCGCTGAACTGACAACATTCTACTACTATACAATCCTACGTTGTAATCTAATCGGCTTGGAAGGAGAAGGAATCAAGCAACTCGCTGAAGTAGCTCGAATCGAAGATCGAAATCACTTCGAAGCATTGACCCCACGCATATACGAGCTTGGAGGCAAGCTCCCGGATGATATGAAAGTGTTCCATGACATGTCTGCATGTCCCCCAGCTAGACTGCCCAAAGACCCAACCGACATCAAAGCAATGTTGACGGTGCTGGTAAATGCGGAAAGATGCGCCGTAGCGGGATACTCGCACGTCTGCAACATCACCGCAGGCAAAGACCATCGCACATACGACCTGTCCTTGGCAATTCTGAACGAGGAAGTGGAACATGAATCATGGTTCAGCGAATTCCTTGGAGAAGGACCATCAGGACACTTCATGAGGCAAGGCGAAACGTCACCATTCGTATCAAAATTCCTAAAGTAGAAGTCGAACCAACACGTTCGTCCAGCTAAACCTCTTCTTTTCCCAATGTTTTTTCTTTGTTTGTTGTTGTGAGAATCATCTTGAATGGCCTGGCGTCAGTCTTCCGCAGTTTGCATGCCTATCTTGCTTTAAGGGAGCTAAGTGCGACTAGGCGGCCTGATCTATTCACGGTACGTCAACATGGTGTTAACCGTTTTGACCGGATTCCTCTGCCTTTATGGCGCGGTTATGTTTCACCCATAAGTGCTTCAAAAACCGTGGGGGCAAGTGGCCTGAATGGTCTCTCGTAGGAAATTATCTGCAGTCGTTCTGTTGGTGGGGTTAATCGTCGCTGTCGCTGCTTTCGTTACGGGGATCGTTGTCGTTCCCCCGCCCCATTCGTCCAACGTCGTCATTCCCGCCGTTGTTACTAGGTCGACTTGTGATCGACCGCCCGGCTTCTTTCTGATCATAGCTGACCTTTCAGGGTTCAACGATAGCATAAGCCATGGAGCTCCGACGAATCCCTGGCCGGTCATTCGAGTGCACCAGGGTGATGTGGTTCGCATCCTCGTCTGCAATAAGGACACGATGCAACCGCACGGTTTCGCGATAAGCACCTACTTTCCTACCGGCATAGCCATGATGCCAGGCGAAGCCTACAGGATCGTCTTCACAGCCACCGTGCCGGGAACGTTCGTTATGTACTGCAACATTTTCTGCACAGTTCACGTTTTCATGGTCGCGCGATTAGTCGTTCAGCCCAACACGTAGGCCAACTCGCAGCCACGAAACTTCCGCCGTTCACAGGCTCAACTATGTTTTTCAGGGGATTGTTATGCAGTAATCGGCAGGGGTAGTCGGCCATTGGAAGTGGATAACTCGAACATTGTGATGGTTAGGCGCACAATGAGGAGGGGCATGCTACTTCTAGTGTTAAGTTCAGTCCTGATAATCTCCATGCTCACGCCACTTGAACCAATCGATTACCTCTTCGCGGCCCTATCAACGAGTCTTAACGTTGCCCCGTTTGCTTTGATCATGGTCTCCGACATACTGCTTCTGATCGCGGGGTACTGGCTTGCAAGTTCATTCAACGCGTTTCTCTTAGTGGGCGGGTTGTTATCGGATTTCCTAGCCCGCGTATACTCTGGGCTGGGTCGCGTGAATCGGTCGTTCAACCGGAAGGGGTTGGTCAGTTTGAGCGTTGCTCTCTTGATAATCGCCCTTTGGTATGTTCCTGCAATTTTGAATGCTGTTCTTCTTCAGTTTGCGTTGCATGTCTTGATGCATGTGTCCCTGCTGTTTGCGGGGGGTCTCATTTTCGTGGGATTTAGGCGACTGTCGTCGAACATGCGACTTCTATCGTACCTTTTGGGTTGTAAGGGTATGGCTATCTTCGGTGCATATCTGCTTATCTCACCGGCGGTCCTTTACAGTTATTTTCCTTACTATGAACAAGCTGAGGCGGGTGCGGCGATGGTCGCGATGTGCATTGCCTCAGACGCCACAATAATTCCACTTTGGCTTCGGCGCTACTTCAGTGGAAGATGAAGCCTAAATCCGATCAAAGCATTCCTACAGTTGCACCGAACGGGCACTTTGATTCTTACGATGTGGAAATCATGGCATCCTTCCTCTTCCGCTTCTAATTCTTCTCAAATAAAGGCGGCCACCAGTGCGATGAAGCCAGAGGCGACTATAAGTGTCAAGCTCAACCAATATGCAACACTCCAACCGAAAGTGGACGTCAACTTTCCCATGACCTGCTTCTTCCTAGCTATCAACCCAACCATCACGCCTGGTACAAGCAGAACAAACACGAACAAAACCATCATGTCAATGGCTAGATTGAACAAGTCCGGGAAGAACATAGGAACAAGAAGAGCTGGAAGAGATTCAATCAGGTAAATCCAAAAAAACCTACGCCGACCCCAACCTATTGCCTCGGCCACCCCCCACGCGCTACCAAGAGAAATCACAACAAGGGCAAGGAACGACGCCGCTATCAGGCCCATAGCAAAAATATATGGCGCGTACGGTCCGGCAAGGAACGATAGAGCCCGCGAAAGTTTCTCAGGAGAAATAGTTCCAAGAAGAGTCCCGTTCAATCCAATCGTGGCTAACAGTATCACCACCATACCGACCTCGCTCGCTACGGCGCCGGTCAACGTCTCTAGACGCATACTCCATAGGCTCTTAACCTGCTTCTCCGCGGTTGCGGACGCTTGGTAGAAAAGCATGAAAGGCATGACCACCGCCCCCGCGGTCGCCGCCATCAGGTAAAGGAAATCAGGTTTCCAACTCCAGAAGAAGTACATGTATTCACGCACCGGAGGCAATCCTCTGAGAAATAGCGACCCAGCGTACGAAACGATCAGAACGGCAGAAATCGCTAACAAGACTCTTTCAACCGTCACGTAACCTCTTTTCCACACAAAAAGTAGGTAAGCAACGTAAATCACGGGCAGGATGAGAATCGGGGCTAGACCCAGCAGTTGAAAGCCTATCGCTATCCCCGTAAACTCAGCAACGTAACTCAGAATGTCCGTACACGCCATCGGAACACTCGTGAGCAACGCGGTTCTCCTCGAATAATTCTCTCTAATTATCTCACCCAGGCCCTTACCTGTCGCAACACCAATTCTTCCAGCAGCCTCTTGGATAAGGAACAGTGGTACAGTCAATAGCATTAGGAACCATACGAGTGAGTAACCGTAGATCGCTCCATCCGCAGCTGCCGTCAATATACTTGCAGCTTCAACATCCGCTATCATAACAATCCAAGCGGGTCCGAATGAGTGGGCGAACGTGCGCAACCTATCAAGCCCAGAAATTTCTCGCGACACCATTTAGTAACTCAACCTTTGCACTCGCTCATTTCATTCATAGGCAGCTCTCGTGCTTGCTCAATCGAACATCGTGATAAGCCATCTCGACGTTTTTTCACAGCTGAAAATATGCGCGAGTTCGCATTATTAAGCGGAATACAGCTCAATCCTTTACGACGCGACTTGTTTTTGGCGACATACGGCATTACTCTAAATACCGTTCCTTAAAATTCAGCGGACCGGTTTCTTGGTCCGCATTTCTGTAATCGAGGCTTGACGGTCGTGGTTGCAACCTCAATGTTGCTTCCGATCAGCGCTTTAGGAATTTTCATTCACGCCTTCTTTCTAACCATTTCCCTAGGGTTTCCATGGGTTATCGGAGGACTACTGTTCCAGTGGTGGAGAACCGAAGACCGGGAATATTATGTTGCTGCACGAAACGTTACTGCTGTCCTCGGCCTCAACTTCGCGCTTGGTGCCATAACGGGAACCCTAGTTGAATTTGGGCTTGTTCAGGCTTGGCCTGGCTCAATCTTCGTAATCGCAACCTTCGGCCTGATGCCTCTAACATTGGAGCTCGTAGCATTCATAGGCGAAATCGTGCTGCTAGTGCTGTTTATCGTTACGCTCGGTAAGGTTCGGCCGCCTGTATGCTTAGGGATCATATTGTCCTATGCTGTGATGGCTGCACTTTCGGGCGTTCTAATTACTACTGTGAATAGTTGGCTTAACGTTCCATGGGGAACGAGTAGCTTGCCGTCGAACCTGTACCCGTTTCTGCCACAGTACGGCCCGAACGCGGCTAATCCCACCGCCCTCGTCAGCCTGAAGCTTGAGCTGGTCAAGAATTATCTTGCTACGGGAACTGCGTCTCAGGTCTTGCAGAACCCTGACCTAGCGAAGGTAATTGGGGTAGCGGTTACTGACCCCTTCGTAGCATTCGCGTCACCATACGCATGGGCCAGCGCGCTTCATAATGTGACCGCGGGAATAATTGTTGGGATGGCGTTTGCCTTAGTTGCATATGCGTATAGATTTCTGAAGACGGGCAATGCCAAGTACGTGAGAATTATGAAAGCGTTCCTTCCGATTCTTCTCATCTTATTGATTCTCCAGCCCACAGTGTTTGGCGATTTCATGGGTAAGGAGGTTGCAATTCAGCAGCCTACGAAGTTCGCCTTGATGGAGGGCGCGTCCAACACAACGCAAAATCCTTTGGTGGCCTTCTTGGCATATGGGAATCCTCAGCACCCCATAGTGGGCTTCGATGCACTCAGAAATCAATGTAACTCACTTGGTAATGCAACACTCGGAAATCTAACCTCCCTAGCCCCGAACGTAACATTGGGCTCCCTCTCGTCGGTGAGCGTGAAATCCGTCTGCCTATCCGACCTATCTAGGTCTGAGTCACGTTTGCCTCTGATCAACGCGATCTACTACCTGAAGATTGCTTTTGGAATAGTGGACTTGGTTGCGCTGGTGGGGCTGGTTGCATTGAACTTTAACCTTGGCCCATTGTCCAAGCTTACACGGCGTGTGCTCAGCCGTCTGGGTGAGCAGAAGGGCGTTTTTCTGCTTTCGTTGCTCGTCGTCGTGGCATCGGTCTTCGCTAGCGGTATTGGCTGGTTCGTTCGTGAGGATGGTCGAAAGCCTTGGACCGTCTACGGGTTGCTCTATCCTGAAGAGTTGGCGACCTCCGTCCCCATCGGACCAGTCTTCATACTCTTCGCGGTACTCTTTGTTGCTGTCGCGCTAGTAGGAATTTATGGGATTTACGTGGTTTCGACTAGACGTTTGAAGTTCATTGAGCTCCTGAAGAAGGGGGGAGGAGTGGAGTGAGTTGGAGAACACGGAGTTTCTAGGTTTCACGATTCTTGGTATTGCTGTAATCGTTCACATCATAATCGTGAACATCACGCTTGGAACGGGCTGGATTTCCGCAATGGCAAGGTTCCTCGCATGGTTCCAACGGAAACCGGGTTTGGAGGTCATGTCTAGGAGGGTGTTCAAGATTCTGATAATTCATGAATTGTTCAGCGGAGTTTGGGGTACAATCATAACGGTCATACTCGCCGGTCTTTTTCCCACGTTGATGGCAACTGCAACGGACATAATCTTCCTACCAATACTCATAGCCCTCTCTTCTATACTCATCCGCATTCCATCAATTGCTCTATTCTGGTATACTTGGGGGAAAATTCGACCCAGCTTGCACACTACGCTCGGTTTCGTGATGGCTATATCCGGTTTCGGTGTCCCATTCGGTTTCAGGTATATCTTCGCAGAGATAACTTACCCGTACGCGTTAGCGATGGCATTGCAGGGTATGACGGAGGCCGCGCGCACAGCCGTATTCTTCAACCCCCTTTATCCCTGGCTATTGCTGCACACTTGGTTTGGTGCTTTGTCGATCGGGGGATTCATAGTAGCATCCTTTTTCGCCATTAAGGGTAACGCGAGCCCGAAGTATGCGTGGATAGGGCTCTGGCATGGCGTACTCTTCCTCTGCGCGCAGGGTGTACTCGGGCCATGGTACTTGTTGAACCTGAGCAGTAAGGCGCCATTGCTGTACTCGAATATTCTTGGTTTAGCTGGATCAACATTTGACGTAGCTCCACTATTCGCTTTGAAGCTCTCCTTGATCGCGTTCCTAGTTGTCACCTCGGTTAAAGTCTGGAGGAGCATTAACCATGGAAATGGAAGCGTGCCAAGGTATACGCTTGCTTTAGGTCCCGTGGCGATTATGGTGGCAACGATTGGGGAATTCATGAATGATGCAGGTAGATACCCATACTTGGTGCTACTGGGAAATTCCGGGTTAAGCCCTTCGACATTCATGAACGTTTACGTGCAGGTTCCATGGTTCATGGTGCTGGGAGTCATCAGCGTATTGCTTGCTTTCGTCGGAGTTTTCATGGTGACCGTCTACTATGCCTTAAACAAACGTTTTCTCTCAGACATGCCCAGTGAGTAGGGATTAGTAGAATCGAGGCATGTCAATCGTCCCATTCAGTCGAACTCGTACTAAAACGGGATTTGATGGACCACGAACCCAACCCGAATCAGCTTGAACTACAACTCCAAGACTTACTAGGAGTAGGCTCTGGTATAGCTAAAGGAATAGAGAAACCTCCGGAGTTGCTAGGTGAAAACCTTGGCTAACGAACTCATCACTCAAACGTGCGGACAATTACGAGGCTTATTCGACAAAGCAGTTCAAAGAAACTTGACGGACGGCATTTTGCTTTCCGGCGGCTTGGACACATCGGTAATTGCGGCAACTGCAAGAAAGTTTAGCAAGCTAAGAGCCATTACGGTAGCGCTAGAAGACGCTCCGGATTTATCCTACGCGACAACAGTCGCAGATCTCTTTGGTATGCAACACACCATCGTAAGGATCGACCTGAAGACGGCTGAGGACGCTACGCAAGAGGTCATTGAAGTCATGAGGACCTTCGATCCTATGGAAGTAAGGAACGACGTGACTCTTCTGATTGGTCTACGAGCCGCAAAAAAAGAAGGACTCAGTGGAGTTCTCACGGGCGACGCAGGAGACGAACTATTTGCGGGATACAGCTTCCTATTCGAGAAGGGGTATGATCAACTCGGTCAGCGACTTGAAAACATGTGGAAGACTATGCGATTCTCGTCAGCTCCACTCGCAAGAAGCCTCGGGATGGAGGCTAAGCTGCCCTTTCTCGAAGACAAGTTCCAAGCGTTCGCCATGAGCGTGAATCCTAAACTGAAAGTTCACGAAGAACACGGGAGGGTCTATGGTAAGTGGATACTGAGAAAGGCGTTCGAGGGATCGCTGCCAGACAATGTGGTCTGGCGCATGAAAATGCCGATAGAGCAAGGTTCAGGGACGTCAAAACTTCCAGAATACTTTGCATCACGGATGTCTGATGATAAATTCGAAGCCCAGAAAAAGAATTGCCTCGAGCGCGATGGTGTACGCATCAATGATAAGGAACACTTGGCGTATTATGAGGCATTCAAGGAAGAATTCGGAATACCACGCGGAATGGGTGAAGGCGCTAAGAAATGTAAAGGATGCGGGGCGTGGCTCATGCAGGTTATGAACTATTGCAGGATCTGCGGAGCGTTCCCGGCATAACCTACATTGGAACACTGCTGGTTTTTGCGACAGCTTTCGCGGCGGCCTGTTTCTTTACACGACACTAGTCCATAATCCGCCAAATTCTTGAAGGGTTTCCGTCGGACGAAAACCGGATTATCGGCAGACGAAAACCCACCTCTCTGCCCGAAGTAACTGCGCCATTTTTTCCCCACAAAATTAGCTTCCCCGCCTCTCTATGCCTGTGTGTTAGGTTTCTTACCAAACAGACAGAGTTTTGGAACATGAAAAATTAACAACGGTTATCTGCCACTGTTCCGTGATACCGCGACAAACTCTGGGGAATGCAAGAGTGGTTTCAAAGGACCAGGTCATGGCGGCACTCAAAGACGTCATGGACCCGGAGCTGCACATTTCGATAATCAACCTACAAATGGTCAAGAAAGTTGACATTGAAGGAGACAGGGTGAAGGTTCTTGTCGCGCTCACAGTCGGCGGTTGTCCACTCTCCAAGACAATCTCAAGCGACATCGAAAAGGCAGTAACGAAACTTCCGGGCGTCACCGCTGTTGAAGTTGAAACAAGTGTGATGACGAAGCAAGAACTTGAAGGAGTGCGCAAGCAAATTCAGTCCCAGATGGCTGCGGCCCAAACGCAAAAGGCAGGGCCTGGAGGCATGCCTCCTGGAATTAACCGATTGGAACGGAAAGGGATTCGAAACGTCATCGCAATAATGTCGGGCAAGGGCGGAGTCGGAAAATCCTTCGTAACAGGCTTCCTGGCTGTTCAACTAACAAGGCTGGGCTACAAGGTAGGCATACTCGACGCAGACATCACGGGCCCAAGCATAGCGAAAATGTTCGGGCTGAAAGGCCCACTCTTCGTAACACCCGACAAACATGTCCTCCCAGCAACGTCGCATTTGGGAATCAAAGTCGTCTCGATGAATCTCATTCTCGAAGAACCACAGATGCCTGTAATCGTACGAGGTCCTATCATCAACAGCGTGATTCGCCAAATGTTTCAAGACATCGAATGGGGAGACCTACACTTTCTTCTCGTGGACCTCCCTCCGGGGACTTCTGACGCCCCGTTGACCGTCTTCCAATCGCTCCCATTACAGGGGGTTGTAGTGGTTACGACGCCGCAGGACCTCGCACTAATGGTTGTAGGGAAAGCGATCAATATGGCGAAGACGCTCAGCGAGCAACTCGTTTCTGTGAAGATTCTCGGCCTAATCGAAAACATGAGCTACATGGTTTGCCCACACTGCGGTGAGAGGATCGAAGTCTTCGGCCGGACCAGAGCAGCGGACGCTGCAAAGAAGGCTGGGATACCGTTCTTGGGCGCCGTCCCAATCGACCCTGAAATTGCAAAGCTAGCTGACGAGGGAAAAATAGAGGAATACGCCAACCCACTATTCGAAGACGTTACAAGGGCTGTGAGGCTGAACGCAAACAGGTTGCTCGAACCGATTCCCGGCGCCATGCCAATAGCTTGGTCTGAACAGAAGGCTTAGGGTTGCCTCGCGGGTTTAAGAGAACAGACTAAGATTAATAGGGGAGGCAAATGCCGAGTTATCGCGGAAGACTTGTTCGCTCCCGAACGTGGAGGTGAATTGAAGATTGGTTACTAAAGATGAAATCATAACTGTGCTAAAAGATTGCTACGATCCCGAAATCCCAATCAACATCTGGGACCTAGGATTAGTGTATGACATCAACGTTCTAGATGATGGTAACGTGGGGATCAAAATGACGCTAACCGCTCCAGGCTGCATGATGGGTGGAATGATTGCTGAAGAAGTAAAATCAAAGATCAAGGCCATGAACGGCGTCAAGGATGCGAAGGTTGATCTTGTGTGGGAACCGCCCTGGTCACCAGACAAGATGAGTGAAGAAGCAAAAGCACAGATGGGAATAGCCTAACCTAGGCCAACCCTCTTTTACTTCTCTTTTCCTCTTTGAAATTCAGGCGGACAGTTCTCTGCAAGAATAAACGCTCGGCACGTGTGGAAACGGGTGGATCCACCCATTGAGGGGGTGGTGCCAAACGGTGCCAAGTGTGCTTGTTGATTACGCGAACAAGTGCGAGTTGCTCTACTTGGCGCCCAACTCACGTTTCTTCCAGCGCAGGTTGTGGCCGTGGCATTTTCTGCACCGATTAGACGGTCCCGGGTTGCGTGCGCCGCAGTCGCGGCAGACCTTGTAGTGCAGCCTTACCTTCTGCGCGAGCTGTTTCTTCACAACGTCGGTGATGGGCATTTGCGATTACCTTGAAGCGAATTCGCTACAAGCGAAAAGAGGAATCTTTCTTATACCGATAGCGTGTATAAATTTGGAAACTCGAATTGAACGTGAACGTGGGGAAGGTCTTGAATGGTTTGAAATTTTTGAAGTCAAGCCAGTTGAGCCTCAGATGTTTGCCTCTGTCGCCTGTCACTGTGGGAATGGGCGCTGTGAGCGAGCTAAGAAATTTAAGTGTACCTGCCAGTGCCATCATGCAAATCATGGCCGAGCCTACAAGTCTCAACTTTCGAAATTAGATGAGGTCTTAGGAAATGAGCAAGAGGTCATTCAGAATGGCCTCAAGTAACGGCACGAAAAAACGATTAGAACAATTTCAGAAGATACCAGAAATAGAAATATGGGAAGCGAAGTTCAAAGGCGAGAAAAGCACATTCAACCTCTACTCCAAATATTTTATGCAATACTTGGGCACTCAAGCACCCGCCGAATTCTTACAACAATGCAAAGATAACCCAGAAAAAGCCGGTTCAGACATAGACGACAAACTCAGTGTTCTATGGAAACGAAGCACTTCTAAGGCCAACCAAACAGCCTATGCTATACTGAGCTTCCTAAAGAAGCATAAAATCAAGAACATTACCATTGATTTAGATGAGCTAAATGTAAAGGAAAAACGAAGAAAAGCATATCTAAATTTTGACGATTCCGAGAAGATTATCATAGAAACAGATGAGCCTTATAGAACCTTATACCGAGTTATGAGAATATCAGGCATGGGAGCAGACGAGATAGAAGAACTAAACACCAACTCCGAGCTAATCGAGAATATCAAAGAACAATGGAACAATACGAAAGACTATATCAGAATTGACCTCAAACCCCGTAAGTCCGGTACAACTGTATTCTACACGTTGATACCTAAGAGCCTATTCCCCAAAACACTCCCATTACTTACACATATCGTAGGCGGTCTTGATAGGAAGGGCAAGCCAACAAACAAACAACAAAGAGGGGGCACACCAATTACTGCATATGACCTACGGGAGAATTTCAGAAGGGGAGCTAAGAAGGCTAAACTGTGGTATGCTGGTCTAGGTTGCCATGTCCTAGTATCAACCTTCGAAAGCACAGCCGGATTAGCCAAGGTAGATAGTGGCACTATCGAATATGTAAGAGGCCATTCTGTAGGGGGAGACAAATTCGGGTATCGAAGGGAATACTATGAGGAAACAAACGTGTATAATGAGCTAAAGAAGCTATGGTCATACACTGCACCGCCAACTAAGAAGGACGTTGAAACACTCGAACAGAAATATAGGGCGCTGGAAGAAGTCGTCATTCCTAGATTAGAGGAAGAAAAGCGACAATGGCAAGCTAAATATCAAGAATTGCAAGAGAAAGCCATTAAAGCGGGTATTTCTAGGCCTGATACTGTAGGCATGGCAGGTTTTGAAGAATCTGAGGAAATGAAACGAATAAGGCTCAAAATTGAGGCAATAGACAAACAACTTAAGGCTCTAAATAGATAATCCTTATATCTTATATCATATCTATCTCTGGCCAATATCCAAAGGCAGGTGATATAGAATGGGATTTGAGAAATGGCCTACTCAGTCTGAGCAAGCAAAGACCGGAGAAACACCAAACAAGGCGACAGCCAAGAGCATCATTGAGAAGCAAGGCAAAGAAGCATACTTCTTGTCTTCAAACAGGGAATATACAGGATTGCTACAGGCTTTGAAATGGTTAGGCTATAAGGCAATCAAGAAACGGGATAAGGCTACTGGCCGATTTTTCGTTGACATACGAGCCTTAGACAAAGAGGAATTGCGTGCGCTACAAACACAAAAGGATAGAGTCACAGCATTAGGTAAGGCTCAGAAAGGAAAGATGCGAAACACCGTATAGACCCTTTGGGGCTGGTATCACGCCCCATCTTATCCTTATGTTGTATCCTCTTATAATCTATATTATGTCCGTTTATAACCCATATTATAGGCTATACCGTAGGTCATATTAGTGATATTATAAGTATCTATTAGTGGTATTAGAGCCTCAATAATAGGGATTTATGTATATATTAGCGTTTTTCATATACCTAAATTATGGATATTAGACATAGAATTAGTGATATATAGCAATTTACCCATGACCATTAGTGATATTGATTGGAAATACGTGCGTGCGTGCTTGTGTGAGTCTCTTCCCCAAAGTCCTCATAAATGGGTGATATTCTTTACTCCAAACTGAATTGATTTATAACTATGGTATAGTATATTATATATCTTATCTTACTAATTGTGGTAATGCCCCCCTCTGACTGTATGGAATAGGTTTAACCACATCTTTACCCCCCCAAAACAACAATAAAGCAGAAAAACGCCTATATATAATATGATATACATAGAAGATAAGACTTATAGATGATAATTCTCTCTCTTCTTAATACTATTAATTACACCTGATAGCGTGTAAGGCTATCGCTATTATAGGAAAAACTGCTTTCCAAAAGTCATTAGGGTGGTATGGGAGATACCACTTATATGATGTTATATTCTTTTTTCAGTATGAGGCTTGCCTACGCTTCAACCGTGCCCAAGCAGTATCATAATAATTAGCTACCTCACTCATTGAACCGGATGGATTAGCTATAGGCATATATGATGGTTCTTTCTCTTGACCAACTACAGAATAGTTTTCTGGGGGAGCTATAGGCTTAACATGCCTCTTTCTCGGCTCTGGTAAATCGAACCAAGAGGGGATAATACCTATGCCTATACGCCTAATGAATGGAGTGCCTTTAACCGTGAACGTCCTTATAGAATCATATAGCTTAAGTTTCTTAATGACCTTATTTAACTCATAAACCTGATATTGATTTAGAGGTTCTTCTATTGGATATGCACCTTCTGGTTTCTCAAGATATTGTCTAATAATAGTAGTATACTTAGTATGAGTATAATAGGTCATATATTATATCTCTTTATTATATTATTAGAAGTAAGACGGCTGCAGCCGAAGGGGTATCTGCCTTACTAACTGAGCCGCCTTCTTATGGCATACTTTCATATGCCGGACGTTCGACCGTGTTTAACCCCGCATCTATTCCAAACGTGGGTAAGGAAAGGCATTACTAGGTTGAATAATGCTATTCAATACAGGCACGGCCCTCACATGTATTCCGTTCATATGAGCATAATTTGAGAGGGGAAAAGCCTCTGGGTGTTCATCGGAGAGGTGAGACTGACCGACCACCCTTCATCGACTAATCCCTTTGTATGTCTTTTGTCTGTGTGGGAATATGATATATTAATCTAATCTATGAATACTAATATCTGTTCCATATACCCTATATATGTATTCTAATGCTTCATAGAATGAATAGAAGTAGACTTTATCATTGACTTTATAACCATATTGTTCTTTAGTTATAGTTATATCTTTATGACCCTCAAACCTATTATAATACCCGCCCAAAACCTCTAAATACCTCTCATATTCTTTCTTTAAAGGCCAATATGATTTCCATAGCTTCAATCGAGACAATATACCGAGATTGCTTTCATATTCGGCTAATTCAGGGTTTTTGGGGGGGCTGTCAATAGGATTAGATAAATAATTAATATATATAATATCTCTTTCATTAGAACAGCCATTTATAGGTATTGTCCTATCACAGTTAGCCATACCATACGCAGGCTGTCCATCATTGCTATTACATCTACTGTATCTATCATTATAGCTACGGTAAATGACCTGCCTTAAACTGGCTGTTTTTGGTTTAATCTTAGCTCTAATCCATGCTTTGAATGTGTCCCAAGCCATGTACGCTATGTTGTGCTTGGCGAGCAAGTCTTTAGCCTTACGGGTTAGGTTCATCTTATTCTTGAATAGGGCTATCCGGTGCTTGTTTTTGCTGTCATTAAATTTGGGCGTTATCTGAGTAGCTATGAGCAAGCCAGTTAAGTTAGTCGTATTCTCCCAATTCTTACATTCAATATAATTATCTTTATATATAATATCAGCTATCTTATCATTAAATTGATTATGTATTAATTCTTTATTATCTAAATCATATAAAAAGTCATATACTATACGTTCAAAGTATGCTCCTTTGGAACGTCTATTATGTCTGTCCGATATATTTATATATCCGTTCTTACTATATATACTACTGTTCATATAGACACACCTATATGGATTAATGTATTGGTACAGAGTCTTATGCCGTGGGATGCATAAGGCTCCATACCGCAACTTTTATTTTATATACTCACCTTATTTCGCATTATTTTGCGTTATTTTACCTATATATTAAAAAATATAGGGAATTTATGCTCTTTTCCGCTTAAGGGGATTATAGCATCCTGACTCCGATATGTCGGAATTGGAGCTTGGCTGCGCTACACTCAAATTCGTACTCAGGCTGTTAATGTTTGCCAAGAGGGTTCGAATTTCTGGGAACTCTGATAGTATTTGTGCATCAGATAGTTTCATTACTTCACAATGCGTTTCTTTTGTATGTAGTCTATTATCAAATACTGACCTATTGTTATATCCTAATATCTCATCATGGCTTGTGCAATAGTATATAGATGCATGGCCTTGTAGTATGTTCTTTATAAGTTTAGGTTGTGCATATCTACGTGTACTGTCTGAAATATGTTTAAATCCCCTATCATTTGGAGCTTTAGACCGTCCATAAGCCAAATCTACATGCTGTCCCGTGTCCATAATGGTATTAGGTGTACTATAGTCATTATATGCTTCTTGTATTGCTATTTTCTTATTCATAGCCTCTTTTGCCAACATGTCTTTAACTCTATCCTCTTTAGCTTCGATAATGCTATGGCTTACTAATACGGGATTGGGGTTGTTGGTAGATTCGCTAATATAACCATTTGGCTGACCAGCAAATTTAGTTTGGTCTAAACCTTGGTCGAGGTGGTATTCACTCTTAGTCTGTCTTAATAGTCTGTCTTTCTTATCTTTTTGCATTTGTTCTTTTATATCATTCATATGATATTCATCTCCTTTTATATTATATATTTATAGTATAAAACTATAATAATTAACTCGTTAGATTATAACTGTTGACAGGTGCATATTGCCTTCGTCTACGTCTTTCAGGAACAACACGGTCAACGGTTGCTGTATCTGGATGTGCCATCATATATCATCTCCTTATATTATTAATATATCATAGGTTATGCTGCTGGCATTGTTATTAGGTGAAAATCCGCCAATCCGCCTTTGAAAATAAATACTATGGTTGTTACTGATGTATCCATAGCATTTATGGCCGCTTGCATTTCTCTTGCGCTTGTATATGTTGTATCAGTATAATATGTTGTCATTATATATCACTCCTTATATGCTAATTGTATTCGTTTTATTCTCCGTAGAAACCGCCTTGTGTGAAGCCACTAGCGGCACTGAGCGATTTGCTTGAGGTTGTACCTGTGCTCGGATTCTTATTGGTAACACTTGCACCGGACAATGCGGCTGTAGTTTTGCTCGTCCCTTGATTGACCGAAGCATTGGGGCTATTTGCGGCGCTAGATGTGGCACTGGCAACAGATGCTCTTGCTTGCGAATTAGCTAGTGTTGCCGTTTGGGAGTAGTTTAAAGGATTCATATTATATTATCTCTTAATCTTTATTACTATACTCATTATCATCGGTATATATTACGCTATTATAGAAGTGGTCAATAGTTGAATTACTCATTTTTGCTTTATCGGGCTTCTTCTTCCGTACTGCTTTCTTCATATATATCCTCTAACTTTTCCAACTTTTTCTTATCTTTAGGGCTATACATTTTATCCTTAAGTTTAGCTAGAAGTTCTCTTTCAGCCTTTGTTATTAATGGCTTATCTTTCATGTTTATGCTTGCCTCTATGTAATATATGATATAATATACCTCTTTTATGTGCTCTATATCTAAGTTTCATCTTTATTTCCATTTATCAATCTCTCGATATTATTTTTCTTATTTAGTCGCTCTGCTCTTCTAGTCTTTATGATAGTGGTTATTTTCCTCGCATTGTCCCTTAACTTCTCAGGGCCCAATGCTCTCAAGTCAAATCTTCCTAAGTGACATTCCTCTGAGTTATGATGAAGCATGTATACACAGTACACACCATAGCGAGGGGTTTTTCCCATGCCTAGTCTGCCTCTGGCCCCGCATTTGGGGCAAGCATAAAATCTTCCTATACTCCAATTATCGTAGAGCAATAGGTCTATGATATCTAATTTATCATTCAGTTGCTTGAATATGTATTGTTCCAACTTATGGCCCCCTACTAATATATGTAATCATCTCATATTAGTCTCTATTTACTCTATATGTCTCAGATTATCATTATATGATTCTTATTTGCGTGCAGATTGCCGCATTTATTAATATCGTCGAATTTTGGCCTAATTATGATTATATCCTTCTACTCTCTATATATGGAGGCTGTCGCTATACCATGTAGTGCACTTTAATAGTTTTAGACAGAATAGTATAGAAAATTATAGCTTTATGCCTTTCTAAATTGGTTATTCGGTTATGCCCCCCCAAATCCTCATTATACTGCCCCCCCATTTTTGGAGGCCCCGAAGGGGGGGCGGCGGAATACATCTAATCAATTAAGAAACAATAATATATAATATCATATATCACTGCAATCTGATATACTGATATGCTCGCAACATCTTGCTCGCCATATTCCATTAGCTACTTGCTACCATCCAAGTACAATACCTATATTATATTATATACGAATACATATACAGTAGTAGTAACTCATTTTTTTCTCGTATGCTTTTCTTGTTCCTTTAGTCATATATAGGCCAAACTTACCTTCTTTTGGCAAACAAAATAGCTTTCACGTATCTCTATAGCAAAATAAGGCTAATTTAGGTCGATAGTTAGGTGACAAGACTTATACCCAATCCCGTTGGGGTTCTCTTTGTGGTGATAGAAGATGGTGCTTTGTGTATTTGGATGCCAAAAGGAATTCGATTATCCGGCGTGGTTCGGGGAATATGTCAGGCTACCTGATGGGAGACAAGGGCCTGTGTATATTGCGATTTGTCCTAAATGCGGTCTGCCACTCCATGAGGGTGAGTAGGGAATTTGTCAGATATCCCAGCAGCAGGAACTATAACTTCGTGGCGTGAGAAAGCGGAGAAATGCGGAGCCATTGCTGGCCTACACAAGGAGCATATTTGCGGGCGAGAAAAGGGACATGCGGGGCTACATCAATGCGAGAATCCGGTATGTCCGTTCGAATGGTAGGCCGCATAGTAGTCTGCGCTATTATACACCGTACCGATAAGTTAAAAAGAGGAATATATACCGTGCGTTAACAAAATTCCGGTAAGCGCAATCCAACTCACCCGGATGTGATTTCGACGGAAACCGAAGATTCCCTGGATAAGATCTCAAGCGAAGTGGTCTCCTGCAGGAAGTGCCGGCTTTGTGAGACTAGGAAGAAAGCAGTTCCCGGTGAGGGGTCATCAAAGACGAGGCTGGTGTTTGTCGGGGAAGCCCCAGGAGAGCAAGAGGATCTTCAAGGTCGCCCATTTGTTGGGGCTGCTGGTAAACTTCTCACCGAACTCCTTGCGTCCGTAGATCTGAAGCGAGAAGAAGTTTACATCACGAACCTTGCGAAGTGTAGGCCCCCGAACAACAGGCCGCCCAGAAAGGATGAAGCGGCAGCTTGCAGACCATACCTTGAACGACAGATCGCCCTCATTCAACCAAGCGTAATCTGTCCGATGGGCAACTCAGCAATACATGCACTAGTCAAGTCAGATGACCCCGTAACGGAAGTTCACGGTATACCCTTCGAGGTCGGTGGAAAGACGTACTTTCCTATGTACCACCCCGCTGCTGCCCTCTACACCTTCAGTTTGAGGGAGGTGATGCTGGAGGATTTCAGGAAGTTGCGTGCACTTCTCGACTCTGCAGCGGGCTAGTCTTCTTCGATAACCGGTTTGTTTCCCAGGACCTTATCGATTCGCTCCGTAACCTCGGAATCCAGCTTTGAAACTATCCCTGGGGCTTTCATGTTCTCTACGACTTGTTCCGGTCGGGTTGCGCCCGTAATTACCGTGCTCACATTCGGGTTCTTCAGGCACCATGCCAAAGCCAATTGCGCCATCGTACAACCCAGTTCAGAGGCAATGGGTTGCAACTGTTTCACTTTGTCAATGTTCTGCGGTGTGAGAATGAATTCACGCATCCACTCGTAGCCTTGAAGCGATCCTCGAGTGCCTGCTGGAATGCCTTTGTTGTATTTGCCTGATAGCAACCCAGACGCCAACGGGCTCCAGATCGTTGTGCCCAAACCAATTTCACGGTATAAGGGAATGTACTCTTTCTCCACTCGGTCCCGATGCAACATATTGTACTGCGGCTGTTCCATTTGCGGCGTGGTCAGGTGCTGTTCTCTTGCAATGCCGTAGGCTCGCATTATGTCAGCTGCACTCCACTCTGAGGTACCCCAGTATAGGATCAAACCCTGATGGACCAAATCGTCCATCGCCCGAACTGTTTCCTCAATTGGAGTAGTCGGATCGGGACGGTGGCAGAAGAATAGGTCTAGGTAATCGAGCTGGAGGCGTTTCAGGGACTTCCGGCAAGCTTCGTAGACGTGTTTGCGGGAGAGCCCCCTATCGTTAGGGCCTTCTCCACCCCAGAAGACTTTGCTAGACACGATGAAACTCTCACGTGGCCAACCCATCTTCTTGAGTACGTTTCCCATGACCTTCTCGGCGTTTCCCTGTGCATAAGTTTCAGCGTTGTCGAAGAAATTCACTCCAGCATCGTAGGCGGCAGACATGCATTTCAGCGCGGCATCTTCGCCGACTTGGCCTCCGTACGTAACCCAAGCTCCCAAAGAAAGCTCGCTAATCTTCAGCCCTGCGCTACCAAGACGCCTATAGTTCATAACTTGTTCACGATCCCCCAGATTGAGGCGGCCATATTAAAGCGGTACCAATCTGAGCTGCAACCAAGTACATAATCAGCTTCAGGGGAACGAGGGCAATCGCAGGAGCCAACACAATTAGGTATTAGGGCGAAGAGAATACCAGCGATCTCAACTAGGTTACCAACCGCTAAAGAAAGCCTCGTTATAGCCAAAGGTGATACCTAGCAACTTGCGAACCTTGGCTCACCATCTCTTGTAGTATTTGGTGCGATTCCGGCAACGCGCGCATGTTGCCTCCCGGTAAGGTTTGCCCACCATCGGTTTTTTCCTTTCCCAACTTAAATTGTGTTTAGTCTCGGCCTTGCACTTTTCACAATAAAGGGTGACCCATTCCACCAAATCTAGGCTTCCCCCACATTGTGCCAGCTTGTTTAGTTATTTTAACTCGCGCACATGAACCGGGAGAACCCGCAGCAATCCTGACTGCGTGCGAAGGATCTTGGCTTCAACATCGCAGAGTGTGAACGTCCACCAAATATCTGAAGCTCAGGTCCGGTTTGTCAGGCGGGTTCATTCTCCAGCAACAGTCATGTCATTGACTTGCGTGGTCGGTGCGTACACTGCTCCTGCGCTGTGAAGGTCATTTGCGCGCAAGTCCATCTTTCCTTTGAGAATATCAAAGAAGTTCGACGCAATTATCACACCTTTGACGGCCCTCGTGAGTTCCCCGTTCTCAATTAGGAAACCGCTGCTGAGGGTCGCGCTTAGCTCTCCGCTAATGGGGTTTGACAGCCATTCCCCTATGGTTTCCACAACATAGAGACCATTCTTAGTTTCCTTGATTAGTTCCTCGGCAGTGGCATCTCCGGGTTCAAGTACTAGGTTGTTCGGGTACGGGGCCGGAGTTCTCATGTAATTTGCTTGGGAGCCGAAGGTTCCAACGTCTCGGTGGGCATTTCCCGTGGAGAGTCGGCTTTCCTTGCTCGCGGTATAGTTATCGTATAGGAATCCCCTCAGAACTCCTTTCTCTATAACTGGCGTGCGTGTCTGTGGGATCCCATCGTCGTCGAACGGTCGTGTTCCGTTTCCAGCTTCCATTCTGCCTTCGTCGACAATCGTGACGCCTTCGCTAGCTACGTGTTGGCCAATTTTCCCAGTCCATGGTGACCTGTTCTTCTGAATGGCGTCTGCTGTGATTGTGCGGGTGAGCATAGCGTCAATTATGCTTGAGAATGCGTCGTTTCGCCAAACAGTGTTCAATTTTCCATTCGGAATCTGAACCGCGTCCACCATTTTGACTGCCCTTTCGGCGGCTGCGTGTGCGAGCTGTTTTGTTTTGAGTCCCTTCCATAGGCGTGTCACGCTGAATTCGTTGCTAACTCCCTTCTTGTCCGCTGTGCCCGCTTTTGCGGCAAGTGACATTGCGGCGAATGTCTCCTTTCTTTCCAGTCTGCATCCATGGGAGTTTGCGATAGCGTTCGACATGACGTTAGTTAGGAGGAACCCTCGCGTAATGTCGGCTGAACCTACCTCATGTACGGTATTGATTGCAAGACGCACTTCGTCAACAAGGTCCTTTGCGGTGGCATGCTCGATGTTCTTGTCCCGAATTTTCTGAACGCTGGCCTTTCCGTATTTTCGCGGAAGTGACCTCCATGCTGGATCCTCGTTGTTCGCTCTTGCGATCTTAAGAGATTCGTCAACCGCTGTCTCGACGTCCGAGCGTTCGAGTGAGGATGTTGAGAAGAACCCTATTCTCCGGCCAACGATGCCTCTGACGCTCAGCCCCGCAACTGTGCTGCGCCTTGTTGCTTCGATAGTGTTGCGGAAGATGATATCACGCCGAGTAATCTTGGTCGCGAAGGCTTCTGCTTCGTCGAACCCTTTGTTCACTGCAAGCCTTACTGCGCGCTCTGCGGCTGATAGAATTTCTGTCATTCAGCCCTTCCGCCTATTGTGATCTTCCCGAGGCGTACGTGTGGGCCGCCGTCGCCGACCTTCGCCATTTGGCCGTCTTTCCCGCACCCGCCGAATACGCTGGTTGAAATGGAGAAGTCCTTTCCGACGGCATTGATGGTTTTCAAGGTTTCCAGAACTTTCCCCGCGAAGTTCACCGCTCGAACCATGTGCTTCACTTCTCCTTTCTCGATTAGATATGATGGGCCGGCTCGGAATGTGAACGTCCCACCGCCGACATCAACCTGGCCGCCGAGGCTGCCTCTTCCACGAATGTAGAATCCGTGGTCAATGCCTTTCACAAGTTCTTCGAAGGATAGGTCACCGGGCTCCATGTAGACGTTCGTCATGCGAACTATGGGTTTATGTTCAAAGTTCTGTGCTCTGGCGTTTCCCGTTGGTTTAAGCCCTAATTCGGTTGCCGTGTCTCTCGATAGAAGGAAACCTTGCAGCTTACCTTTCTGTACCACAGTTGTTTTGCCCTTTGGTACTCCTTCATCATCGAATGGAACCATGTACCCGCCTGCGATTCCACCGTCATCATAGACCGTCACGGCTTCACTTGCAATTGGGGCGCCAAGCTTTCCTTCTAGGACTGATTCCTTGGTGGCGACGAGGTCTCCCTCCGACGCATGTCCCAAGGCTTCGTGTAGGAATAGCCCTATGAGTTCAGGGTCGAGTATCGCTGGGTAGGTTCCAGATGGGGGCATAGGTGCCGCAACGACCTTGGATGCAAGTTGAGAGACATCGGCTGCGAATGTATTCCAATCCGTACTCTCAATGAATTCGTATCCGGCACATTGGGACCGTTGCTCGGGTACGCGTTCCATAGAGCCGTTGGCAGCGGCGACGCTAAGTTGGCTGAACCCAGACGTCGTAACATCCGTCTTTACATTTGTCCCTTCAGATGAAACGAAAACTCGGACGTCGTGCATAAATCCTAATCGCGAAGTTGAGTTCTTGATGCCTGCTATTGTGAGAGCTGCTTTGTTAGCCTCCAAAAGGAGCCTAACTTTTGCTTCAGGCGGTACATTGTCTGGGTCATTTCTCACGGGAATCTTTACCGTTGATTCCATGGGCTTAATTTTGGCGAGCTGTACGCGAGCGGATAACTTCTTAGTGGCTTTCGCCAGCCTGACGGCTTCCGACGCCATCTGCCGCAGATTCCTTTTCTCTAGAAGGGTTGATGATGCGAGGCCCCATGCCCCTCCTGCGAGAACCCTGATCCCGATCCCAGTCGAACGGTCCGACTCGTAGGTCCGTAGAGAACCATTCTCCGCGATGATGAGTGTCTGCCTCAGGTCTTGAAAGCGGGCGTCGGCATATTGAGCGCCCAAGTCACTTGCTCGGGCGACTGAGTATTTCAATAGGTCATCCATGTCGTGAGGCTTCCGGTTCGAAGCAGCTATCGCATTTGGACGGCAATATATACTCCTGTCAAGAGGCTGGCGCGATCATTTCCGTTCCCGCAGTCTCCAGATTCCGAATTCGCCAACCGTTTGAGAGGTTTCTACAGGGTTGTACCATTTCCTCCTGTTACCGACGATTGAGCGCATCTTCCAACCTGTGCTCTTGGGCTCGGTCTCGATAGCTCGGAGAAGGCGGTCTATCTTCGAGGTGAGGTCCTGCTTCTCAACTGTGAGACTCTGAGCTTCTTCGACGTATTGCAGCAGACCGGTCAAGTTTGACGTTACGGTATACCAGAAACCCCAATCTGAAGCAAGTTTGGAGGCGATGAATTTCGTGTTTATCTTATTCTTCTCTTCCGCCCGAAAAATGTCATGCGCCCTGAGAACTAAGAGTAGATCCTTGATGTCCTTCTCAGCGGGGAATACGATCTGTAACTTTTCGAGTAGCAAATCTGCGGGCGTTATGGTTGGCGAATCTAGCTCCAATCGTCCTCTGAAATCCAACGGATGGTTAGCGGCAAGCAATTTGTCGAAAAAGACGTCGACGTAAAACCAACCTTTGGGGTGGAAGTAAATGTGCCTCTGGGTAGCGGCGGTCGACATTGTTGTAGGCCTTTTCTCATAACCCATCTCTCCAAAGAATTCTTTCATCTTACTTTTTCGGAATCTCATGTAAGACATAAAGTCCAGGTCGGTATACTCCTGCTGACCCTCTCCTAGTCGCATAAGTTTTCCAGCGAAATCTAGGAATTCTAAACAGTGGATGCGAATTGCTACGCCTCCGAGAAGCCTAAGTGGTATTTCTCGTCTCGCAGCTTCGTCGACTAAACGCTTGCCTTCATCGATAAAGACCTGGGTAGGGACGACGCCTGCCCATTCCTGTGGCATCTCGACTTTTCGATCTTCCAAGAAATCATTCCAACACTGCTATCTTCGAGGTCGCGTGAATTTTTCTTTTCCGTTTACGGGAAACCTATTAACTCTAAAACAATCACAACCCGTTTCGGTGGTGCAGGTTTGGTTCGCGACGAAGTGAAACTCAAACGTGTCTGGGAAATGATGCGCACGGAAGGCCTCGCGGCTTTAGTCTTGCGCCTGCCTGAAAACGTCACGTACTTATCGGATGCTTGGAGCGGCAGGGGCCTAAGTTACCTAGTTTTCCCGCTCGAAAGAGATCCAGTCCTAATACACCCTGTAGGAGAGACGCTGCCACCTACTTGGGTTTCGGATGTTAGGTTGTACAAGTGGGAGACATTCGAACATCTAGGGAGCGCTCTTAACGTGGGGCCGGAACAGGTTCTCAAGGCACTAACCGACATCGGAATAGGTTCCGGCGCCATTGGAGTTGAGGAGGCCTGGGAATTCATCCTATCCTCACCGTTAAGGTATGAACTGAACGTGATTGGCCAAAAGACGCTGACGGCTCTTAGGGCGAAACTCAAAGAGTATGAGTTGAAGGACGCTTCTGGGCTTCTGACCCAAGCACGTTCAATAAAGACTGTGAAAGAAGTGAAAGCCCTCAAAAAAGCGAATCGAATCGCACGCATCGGACTGGAAACATTCGAACGATACTTAAAACCGGGCCTCACCGAAATTGAGTTATCAACCAAGATTGAGCACGAGATAGTCACGCGAGGTGTGATGGAGCACCGGGCTAATCGTGTCGTCGCGTGCGCTTTCGTAGTATCAGGGCCGTCGACCTCGGAAGCCTACAAGTACGTTGTTGGGAATACGCGGCGCAAGTTGAAGCACGGCGACCTCGCACTATTGGAACTTGATGTGGTGGCGGACGGCTATAGTTCTGACACCACAAGAACTTTCGTTGTCGGAAAACCTAACAAAAAACAGACATCACTTCTTGAAGCGGTTCTCGATTCGGAAAGCACAGCGATAGCGTCAATAAAACCTGGAGTCAGCGCAGCGAAGATTGCACGAGTATCGATAGATGTCATACGGCGCCACGGACTTGGAGAGTATTTGGTGCATCGGCTTGGGCACGGAATTGGCGTGGGAGTTCACGAACCGATCCCCGCATTACACGTCGAGTCAAGTGACTTCCTCAAACCTGGAATGGTACACAGTGTTGAACCTGGAGTTTACGGCCCAAAGATTGGCGGAATCAGAATAGAAGATGATATACTAGATACGGAAAAGGGCACCGAATATCTATCGAACTTCCCTAGAATCCAAGAGTAGCATACACGAATTGTCACCGGGAAAATACTAAGCGATGGGGAACGCTATGAGCGAGTCTGATAGATTATTCGATGTTGCCTTCGTTCGCCCTCCGTCCGACAGTTACATTAACTGCGTCTCTACGAACCCAAGCAAAAGCGATATCGACGTAACGCTAGCGAGAGAACAACACCGAACGTATAGCTCAATCCTGAAAGAAGCGGGCGTTGAAGTAATCTCGCTTCAGCCATTAGAAGCGTACCCAGATTCGGTTTTCATGCAAGACCCAGCCATATTAGGTACCTCTCGCTCCGTAATGGGCCGGTTCGGAGAAGATACTCGCAGGGGTGAGGCGAAAGCTCTCACCGACGAGCTAGCAAGCCAAAGAGCCCAAGTTGGCGTGCTGAATTTCGTGAACGCTCCCGGTACTTTGGAAGGGGGCGACGTGGTGGTTACTGACAAGGGCATTTTTGTGGGTGACTCCAAACGAACTAACTCAGACGGCATTAAGCAGTTCAAGAACTTCCTTGCCAATCAACTTGTAACCGGGGTAAGGACGGAGCTTATGCACCTCTTATGCGGATGCTCATACCTAAACAATGGAACGATGATAATAGCGCCTGACTTAGTAGATCCTGATTCATTCCCGGGTTTCAGGTTCATCAGAATACCTGAGCATGAAGCTTATGCTGCCGATGCATTATACATCGGTGGAGGCAAGGTCATCATACCCGTCGGTTTTCCTACCACCGTAGCAAAACTGGAAGATGCGGGTTACAGGCCCATCGAAATCGATGTCTCAGAGTTTGAGAAGGGTGATGGTGGCGTGACTTGCCTCAGCTCACCAGTCTTTGAACTCTTCTAATCAGGCTGTGGATCGTATGTACGCCCGTCACCAATGTTCATAGTGAACGACTTCTTTGATGGGCCTTCGACCCCGCTTAAGGGACGAGGATTTCACATCCGCTGCGGCGTAGCCTAAAGAGAGGACTCCGACTGGGTGGAAGTGGTTTGGGATCCCGAGAAGCTGTTTCATCTGGTCGACGCGAAAGACGCCTGTAAAGGCTGCGGCCAACCCTTTGTTGACGGCTGCGAGGAAGATCAACATGCAAGCGCATCCGATGTCGAAAAACCAGTAAGGAGTTGGCCATTCAATTTCGGTTCCATCTTCATTCAGCTTGTCTGGTTCTCGATAACGGTCGTGATAGATCTTCTCGCTGATGCAGGCAACGACCAGCACTGGCGCCTCTGAAACGAACTTATGAAAACGACTGGACGCGTAATAATCAAGCTCTCCCTGAAGCTCACCAATCTTCTTCTTCAGTTCATGTTCGGTTACTACTACAAAGGCCCAGCCTTGGCTAAAACCGGCACTTGGCGCATGAAGAGCCAACTCAAATAGGCTGTTGATCAAATCAGCGCGGATTGGGTCTGGTCGAAAATTGCGCACCATTCTGCGTTTTCGAACTAGCTTCTCAAATTCCAATTGGAATCGTTAAGTTACTGTTCACATTCGGATTTGAACTATTGCAAAAAATGCAATGAAAAATTAGAAAGGAAAGAGGACGACGATAACTGCAGGTTTAGAACCTAGTATCGTCTGTGCTTCTGGTAGCATGCCCTACAATATACTGGTCGGCCTTGTGTTGGCTTGAACGGCACTTCAGTTTCAGCGCCGCAATCAGAACACGTAACTTTGTACATGGTTCGGCCGCCGTATCCTTCTTGACTCATAATCCACTTACACCACTTTACAGGTTAGTTACGCCCAAGATAATACTCAAAAGTAGAATCCGCAGCGTACCGAACCCTAGGAAGCACCTAACCGTAATTAAAGCTATAGCAGAAACCCATCCTGAGCCCTTGCTTAGTGAAATTGACGTTTTTCCACGCAAAAGGGCTGTTTTCTGCTGTAAGGGACCCTTAAACAGGGCAATTCCTAAGGAAAAACCGTGAAGATTACATCTACCCTCAGCTTGTATGGCATTCAATCCTGAAGCGGGCTTGCGGTGGTGAATGATTTGAAAAGCAGTTATTGGTATTGGCGTCGGGAAGGTAACCCATCCAAGGAGGACCGGAAAGAACGGAAGGATTAGGCCTTAATGTTGCTAGCCCGCCTATGGCGGTCTAAAGTCGGCATTACCCTGGGGGCTCGGTTACGTGAGAATTGAAGACATCCGCAACGGTATGAGGAACATACACATCGAGGGCAAGATCGTCGACATGAACCAATTCATGCTCGTTCTTGACGACGAGTCAGGCCGAACTTTCGTCAGGTACAACTACAGAAACCTGGTAAAGCCTGTTCAGAAAGGCGATTACGTCAAGGTAGATAATGGTGTGGCTGTTAATTACTCTGGGATCCTGCAACTTAAACTCCCGAGGAACGGTCAGATAACTCCCTCTCAGTTATAATTTGACTCTCGACAGCGCACGTTTCTTGAGTTTGAGGAACTCGATCGTGACCACAGCATCAATAATACTCAGGTTAAGCCGCGCCCAATTCCTGCCGGTGATTCTCTCGCCAGTTCTTGTTGGCACTGCACTCGCATGGTGGACCAACCGCACTTTCAGCCCGTACCTGTTTGGGTTAGTTGTGTTAGGAAGCATTTCGATCCATCTGGCCGCAAACACGGTTGATGATGTTTACGATTTTGAGAGCCAAGTGGATGTTGTGTCAAACAATATGTTCCCACCCGATTTTGGCGGATGGAAGGTCTTGCCGCGAGGATTGATGAGTTACGGCCAAGCGAAGTTTACCGCTTATATGTTTTTCATCTTGACCATAATTGTGGGTCTCTATTTGACTCTTCTGACAGGTCCGTTTATCCTGTTGCTTGGTGCAATTGGTCTGTTCTTTGCATACTTTCATGTCGCTCCGCCTCTTAGACTAGGGTACCGAGGGTTAGGTTTGAGTGAGCTTGGAGTTCTTCTATCGTTCGGCGTCCTACCCGTAATCGGATGTTTCTATGTGCAGGCTGGATACGTATCTCCACTGCCCGCGCTCGCAGGGTTACCGTTAGGGTGCCTGACCACGACGGTCCTCATCAACCATGACCAAATCTTCTTCGAAGCTTACAAGAAGAGTGCCAAGAAAAGTTACACGGTTACCGTGGGGCGCAAGAAGGCAGTTGTCACCTCCTTTGCGCTAACTCTAATCGCATATGCAATAATACTTGGAGCTATTCTCTGGCGGTTCCTCCCCGCGTCTACGGGTTTGGTTCTCTTAACCCTCCCCCTCTACTTGATTCAAATCCGATTGTACCAAACCCCCGCGAATTCCCCTCTGCACTACGTGAAATTAACCCAGACGACCTTCGCGCTCTCGGTAGTCTTCGGCCTGCTGCTCACGTTAGGCCTTCTGATCGGTTAGGCTAATGGAACGATCACGAAGATTAGCAAATCGAACAAGACATGTGAAACTATAACCGCAAGCAAACTCCCTGTCCTTTCGTAAATATATCCCCACACAAGGCCTCCGATAAATGCGGTCATGATCAGGGGCAAGTCCAGCGTAGGAAGATGAACCAAAGCATAAGCGCAAGTTGCAGCTAGGAGTCCAGCGCTGGATCCCAGTCGCTCCGAGAATCTGCGCTGAATCAATCCCCGCCAATAGATTTCCTCACCAGGTCCGATTGGGAAAACTAAAGCTAACGCGATAAGGTAGGTTGGTACAGTTCGGAGTTCGTAGACTCGGCCCACGCCTTCACTGAAGATCGGGTTTGACTTAGTCGCTTGAAAACCAAAGTAGAATAGAAAATACAATAGTAAACCACTTACAACGCCCAGAAGCACCAGCCTGCTGTTTATGCGAACTGTCTTCTTGCCGCGATTGATGGCGAGCGCAACAACTAGGAGAACGAGCGTAGAGAGGCTTAACATCATCCAGAATTGGAGGGGGCGGACAATGAATACCAGAACCCACAAGCTGGCGGCTAAAGCAAGCGAGAGAACGGCCCATTCGAACGAGGTGGCACGCAAGGCTTGACCCACAATTACTCGGCGGCTGAGTTCTGACTTATTTTGAGGCGAATGCTCGTACCGCTGCGTTGATGTCTCCGATTGGCATTATTATCGGCAACTCCACTCCAGCTTTCCTGTAGTCCTTTAACCGCCCAACGCAATGCTCTGCACTCCCAGCCAGCGTCAGGGCATCGACGACCGCATCAGGCATGACCTTAGCAGCCGCGGCAAAGTCCCTCTTGCGCCAAGCCTCTTTTATGGGTTCAAGATCTTTCTCTTTGAGCCCGTAGATTTCGAATATCTCCGGTTTGAGAACCTCTGCGACTTGGTATTGTAGGAAGTAGTATGACTTCATCAGCTTGCGGGCCTGCTGAGCATCATTTGAGACCGCGGATAGAATGTATGAGGCAACATCAACTTTCTTACCTCCTACTTCTCCTTGCCTGACAAACTTAACTTTCTCACCAGTGACTTCAGGCGTCATCAAGGCCGGGGAGATGATTACTCCGCTGACAAACTTGGCGGCCATTTTGAGGGATAGTGGCCCGAACGCTGCGAGGTAAATTGGAAATTTTCTAGAAGGTTTTGGCTCAAGCTTGATATCTTGAACCCTGAAGAATTCCCCGTTAAGCGAGACCGTGTCGCCGTTGAGCAGTCCATTGGTTATGCTCAGAAATTCTCTGATTCTCTTCAGAGGCTGAGTTTCCTGCACGGGGAAAACGTTAACGCCAAGTTTGGGAAGCCAAGGGAACCCCCCTAGGCCAATACCCATGATTGCCCTTCCCTCTGAAATATCGTTCAGGGACAAGAACGTGGTAGTTGCGAGTAGAGGATGACGAGTGACCACACTTACGCAACCAGAACCTAGTTTGATTCTACTGGTTGCGGATATCGCGCTTGAGAGGAGGGAAACTGCGTCTTTTATGAAGGGATTTTCATGAACCCAAAAGGATTCGTAACCATGCAACTCCGCAGTTTGCGCGTACTTTGCAGCCTCATTTCCCGAAATAGTCGGGTTGAAACCTATTGCGATTCTGTCCAAAGCACGGTCCATGCCTACTGACCGTCAACGAATTTATTCCTATCTTTGGGAACCGAAGCTCCTCTGTTCCACACATTGCCGCTCACAAGAACCAGCGAATTCGCTTATCTGACCGTCATGCTTCAACAGGTCGAATGAAAATTGACTAACATTGAGCGAATGCTCAACCCGAAGGCTGTTGCTGCAATTGGTGCCTCTGAAGAGGAGGGGTCCGTCGGTCAATCGTTAATGAAGAATCTCCTCTTAGGGAAGGATCGAAGAAAGATCTATCCTGTCAACATTAAACGAAGCAGCATTATGGGCCTGAAATGTTACGCCAGCATTGCTGAAGTCCCAGAGCACATTGACCTAGCCATTATCGCTACACCAGCCAAAACGGTCCCCGCCTTGGTAGAAGATTGCGCCAAGGCCGGAGTTGAGGGAATAGTGATAATCTCAGCTGGATTTCGGGAGGTTGGCCCAGAGGGAGCTAAACTAGAGGATGAAATCAAGAGCATTCAGGCAAAACATGGCATTCGAGTGCTGGGACCTAACTGCGTCGGCCTCATAAGGCCGCAGGTCGGACTGAATGCGACGTTTCTGAGGGATAATCCACAGCCTGGCCAGATAGCTTTTGTTTCTCAGAGCGGCGCTCTGGGTTCCGCGATGCTCAATTGGGCTGTCAGTGCTGAAATCGGCTTTAGCATGTTCGCCTCCCTTGGTTCGACTTTGGACATCGACTACGGAGATATGATTGACTACTTAGGTGAAGACCCCCACACCAGAAGCATAATTATCTACATGGAAGGCGTTGGAAACGCCAAGAAATTCATGAGCGCTGCTCGTGGTTTCGCCCGAACCAAACCAATTATCGTCATCAAAGCGGGAAAGTATGCAGCAGGTGCCAATGCAGCTTCATCCCACACTGGCGCATTGGCGGGAGACTACGCCGTTTACGACGCAGCATTCAAACGAGCAGGTGTCGTGATGGTTGACGAAATAGCAGACCTCTTCGATTGTGCGACCGTCTTGGACTCCAGATTTCTACCCCAGGACCCTCAGCTCGCAATAGTTACGAATGCTGGAGGACCAGCAGTGCTAGCGGCAGACTCGATTATTACAAATGGGGGCGAACTGGCAAAGTTTTCGGACAGTACCATTCGCGCAATGGACGCTGTCCTCCCACCGTACTGGAGCCATGGAGACCCCATGGACATACTAGGGGACGCGGACACCAAACGATACGAGCAGGCCGTGAGAACCTGCATCGCCGACCCCAACGTGGACGGCCTCCTAGTCATCTACACTCCCCAAGGAACGACGCAACCTACTCTTGTAGCAGAAGCAGTGGCGAAGATAGCCGCCGACCGCCGTAAGCCAATGCTCACCGTTTGGATGGGACAGAAGAGCGTCCTCGAAGCTAGACAGGTGTTCTACAAGAATAACATACCCACTTACGCAACCCCAGAAGCAGCCATCAAGAGCTACATGTACATGTATCGCTACAAACGAAACCTTGAACTTCTTTACGAGACCCCGGAGGAACTTCCAGTCGATTTTGCGCCTCCGAAGAGCCACCTGAAAGTCTTGATCCGCAAAGCCGCCAAGGATAGAACAGCGTTAACCCAGCCCGAAGTTGATAGGTTCCTAGATGCCTACAATATTCCACGAGCGAAAGGTTCGTTAGCCAAAAGCGTGGAACAGGCTGCAATGGTTGCCTCGAACATCGGCTATCCGATCGTTATGAAAATCGCGTCCGAAGATATCTTGCACAAGACAGACATCGGGGGCGTGATTACGGGCATTGACTCATCGCACGCAGTCAAGGACGCATATGTTACGCTCCTTGAACGAGCGCGGAAAGCCAAGCCTGATGCGAAGATAGACGGTGTGTACGTCCAAAATATGATGAGTAATATCGATTACGAATTGATACTCGGGGCAAAGAAGGACAGAGATTTCGGTTCAGTCATCTTATTTGGGATGGGAGGAATAGGCGTGGAATTACTACACGATGTTTCAATCGGCCTTCCTCCATTAAACCAAGTCCTAGCTAGGCGGGTCCTTGAGGAAACAAAAATCTACCAGGCGCTCTCAAAAGGCCTCAGAAATAAACCGCCACTAGACCTCCGCTTGCTAGAAGAAATAATGGTACGCTTCTCAAACTTGATCGTCGATTTCCCTGAAATTGGGGAAATGGACCTTAACCCGCTAGTTGTCTCGGAAGGAAGACTGTGCGTTCTAGATGCGAGGATTATACTGGATAAGAATGCCCTCGATCGTACTGAGGCATATCCCAACCTCGTAATAATGCCCTACCCGACGAAGTGGGTTACGCTTTGGAGGACAAAGGACGGGACCGAGGTGACCCTTCGCCCTATTAGGCCCGAGGATGAACCCATGGAACTAGAGTTCATTCGAGGCCTGTCGTCGGAGACAAGTCGCTTCAGATTCTTTCAAATCATCAAAGACCTCCCTCACGAGGCACTGGTACGTTTCTGCAATATTGACTACGACAGAGAGATGGCGTTCATAGCAGAGACACGAGAGGGAGATCGCAAGGTGGAGGTAGGCGTAAGCCGCCTGATTCTGGAGCCCAACAAAAAGAAAGGGGAGTTTGCCGTTGTCGTATCTGATAATTATCAAGCGAAGGGCCTTGGAATTAAGTTAGTTGACATGCTAATTGAAGTTGCCAAAGAGAAAGGTGTGGAGAGCATTTACGGAATAATCATGGGGGAGAACTTGAAGATGATACGCCTCTGCGAAAAACTTGGATTCACAACAAAGAGAGAACACGAAGACGTGCTCGTAGAACTCAAGCTCAGATAATGAGACTCTTGCCTACTTGAGACGGGACCATCATGACAGTTAGGGTGGTGGGCCCGCCCGGGTTCGAACCGGGGATCTCCGCCGTTCCCATATCATCGATAATGTGAGGGCGACGTCTTAACCAGCTGGACTACGGGCCCAAGGGATGCTTCATCTCATCAGGTTAGCTGCCTAAATTCGTTTGCGAAGGCTACTAAGTTCAAGCTAGCCTATGTAACCCCTCTTGTCCTGCTCAACGCGCTCTTTCTTTGCTCCCATTGACTTCAGGTGGTCAGATTCCGCTGCCTTCAAATCAAGTTCTGTAAGGTCTATAGGGATTGCGAGTATTTTGCTCAACACTTGCAAGACGGCACGTGCTGCCCTATTATCAACGATGTACCCTGACGTTTCGCCTGAAATGAAGATAGCCTTCATGTTGCGCAGTTTCGATAGGCCCACTAGCAATCCATTCATCCACGTTACACTCCCCTCGTTGATCTGAGATACGCCTATTGCCTCAAACTCTCTGAGCAATTCCTTGTCAGTTGCGGCTCCGAACACTCTAGGTTCTTTTGATAATTCACCCGTTATGTAGGCTCCAACTGTGAGAACAGTGTCCGCTCCAAGGTTTTGGCCTATCTCGAGAGCCTTGTCGGCTAAGGCATAGGCAGCTTCTGGATTAGAAGGTTGAGCGTCCCCCGTGTAGAAAACAATCTCCTTTCCGCCTCCATCTTTCCAGAAGAACATTGAATGTTTCATGACGTCAACAGTTCCGTCTTCGTGAATTCTAACCCGCGGTGGCAACGAGTTTGAATAGATCTCAGCGAATTTCTCCGCGTTCAGCTGCTTCACCAAGTGTTCGATGACCAACTTCGCAACGTTTCCACTATCGGGAAGCCCGCAAACCATTATCGGCTTGCGAAGTTTCGGTGCGTTCTCAATGTAGACTCGGACTTTCGACGCCAACGACTAGGCAGCTTCCTTTTGAACGGATGGCGTTAGTTGATAAGACAGGGCTATAGGTTTTTGAATAAACAGGGATGTGTGGGATGAAGGCAGTTGTAATTTCTGGCAGGGGAATCGTCGAACTCAAAGAATTACCCACACCCAACATTGGCCCTGGCGAAGTTCTCGTTCGCATGCGAGCCTGTGGCGTATGTGGAACAGACCTGGAGAAAATTCATGGTGAAAACATTACACCCCCTATCCTGGGACATGAGGTAGCTGGAGAGGTTGAACAAACAGGGGAACAGGTGCAGGAAATCAAGAAAGGAGACAGAGTATTAGTTCATCATCACGTGTCGTGTAGAAGTTGTTTCTACTGTAAGAATGGGCTCGAGACACTCTGCGAGGCTTACCCTAAGAGTAACCTCGACCCGTGCGGTTTCGCAGATTATTTTCGAGTACCCTCAACACTAGTCGCAGGGGGTACGGTATACCGACTGCCCGAATCGATGACCTACGAAGAGGGTTCGCAAGTGGAACCAACCGCTTGCTGCATCAGGGCGCTAAGCAAGACGGGAGTCAAAGCCGGAAACAGCGTAGCTATATTCGGTGTCGGCCCCGTCGGCCTAATGCATTTGCAGTTAACAAAATTGTATGGGGCTGCCCCGATTATCGCAATCGATATCCTTGAGAACCGCAGAGAGCTTGCGGCTAGGCTTGGGGCGGACAGAACACTCAATCCCACAACTGACGATGTTCCAAAGACAGTTTCTTCGATGACTCAAAGTCTTGGTGTCGACTACGCCATCGTTGCAACTGGGAGCTTGAGGGCTACGGAACAAGCTTTCAGCTCCATTCGCAAAGGCGGAAAAGTTGTTTTATTTGGAGCCCCAGCAAAAGGTGCACAACTTTCCATTGACATCAGTCGCCTATTTCTACATGAAATAAAGGTCGAATCAAGTTACTCAACCTCCGAAACCGAAATGAAAATGGCGATTGACTTGATCGAGAAAAAGCGGGTCGATCCGTCGAAACTTATCACGCATCGGTTGCCACTAGCGAAAGCATTAGAGGCTTTCAGCCTAGCTCAGAAAGGCGTGAACGTTGTCAAGGTTGTTATTGAGAACAAGTAAGCATGTGACGGGCCGTCACAGAAGTCAATTTAATAGCCTTACGTAAGCTCTGATTCCTCATGCCAAACTCAATGCTCGCAGTGCGCTTTTACAAACCCGGGGAATTGAAAGCAGAGCAAGTTCCCATCCCAAAAGCTGGCCCGGGGGAACTGATTGTCAAGAGCCACGTTGCCTTGACATGTGGAACGGACGTGAAGATGTTCAAACGCGGCCACCCGTTGGCCAAGCCACCTCAAATCATGGGGCATGAATTTGCGGGGATCATATCGGAGGTTGGATCAAGCGTTGGGAATTTTAAGGTGGGCATGAGGGTTGTTGCGGCTAATTCTGCGCCCTGCAACAAATGTTTCTACTGCTTAATGCATCAACCGAACCTCTGTGAGCATTTGGATGAGAGCATTGTAGGCTTCACTTGGCCAGGCTCATATGCAGAATACGTTAGGATTCCCGAAAGAATCGTGCGGCAGAACGCTTTCCAAGTGCCTGACGGTGTGCGGTTGGAAAGTGCCGCAAGCCTGGAGCCGCTGGCGTGCGTCGTTCATGGTTGGGATTTGGTTGGCCAAGTCCCGGGCGGTACGGCGGTCATCATTGGCGGTGGACCCATTGGGTTACTTCACGCGCAACTCGCACGTCTTAATGGTGCGAAGCAGGTAGCAATGTGCGATGTGATTCCGGAAAGGCTACGGGAAGCTGAGAAAATCGGGGTCGACGCGGCGATTAATTCTGCAAACGAGAACCTAGTCGAGCGGGTGTTGAGGCTCACGGATGGCAGAGGCGCTGATATTGTGGTTGAGGCTGTTGGGCGCCGTGAAACTTGGGAGTCAACTATCGGCTTAGTCAGGAAAGGCGGGAAGATTCTTCTCTTTGGCGGTTGCGCTTCGGGAACAATGGTATCCTTCAACGCTGAGAAAATCCACTATGGTGAGATGCATATTCAGGGAGCATTCCACCATACGCCAGCTGCCGTCGAACGCGGCTTTCGCCTTATAGTCTCTGGGCAGGTTTCGATTGAACCGTTAATTTCCCATGAAATGCCTCTGGAGAAGGCGGAGGAGGCTTTGCGTTTGATGGGGGAGGGGAAAGCGTTGAAGATTGCGCTTCGCCCACCTGGTTGGAAGAGCGTTTCTTAGAGCAGAGACTCGGGGTCTTCTAGGTTGCGTTTCAAATCCTGCAGGAATCTCGCTGCTGGCACGCCATCCACGATGCGGTGGTCGAAGACCAAGGTCAACATGGTGGAAGGCCTTGCTGACACTCGGCCGCCCAGCGCAAATGGTTTGTAAACAATTCGCCCTAGCCCGAGAATCGCACATTGGGGCGGGTTGATGACGGGTGCGAAGGATTCAATGTCGTAGGCGCCGAGGTTTGTTATTGTGAAAGTTCCTCCAGTCAACTCTTCTATTGACAACCTTTTTTCCTTAGCCTTGCGCGATAGCTCATCAATCACTAAGTTGATTTCTTTAAGGGGTTTCTCGTTCGCTTTCGAAACGACAGGCGCAACGAGCCCTTCTTCAGTGTGGATTGCGACAGCGACGTTCACTTGAGCGTAAGTTGTGATCTCATCTCCCTCTATCGTTGAGTTAATCGCGGCGTGTTTCTCGAGTGCTTTTGCGGCTGCTTTCACCGCGAAAGCTGTGAAGGAGACATGGCTTTCTTTCTCCTTCATGGCGACAAGTTTCGTTGCGTCAGCCTCCATCGTAATAGTAACGGGAACACACGTTCTCGCGCTGAAAGACAACCTTTCAGCAACTGCTTTTCTGATTCCCTCAAGTTTCACCCGTCTTAGAACCGACGGCTGAACCATCTTGGAGGCTACGGCCGCAGCCTTTGGAGCCTGCTCGATTGCGGCGATAACGTCTTCTCGTGATATGCGGCCGCCGGGCCCCGTGCCGCTAAGAGTTGCGAGTTCAACATGATGCTCCTGTGCTAGTCTCCGGGCTGCTGGGGACGCTACTATTCGGTCAGCAGTAGTGGGAGCCTTTGCAGAGGAAGATACTGGGGGAACGTAGCTCTGTGTGGAAGCCATGCTACCTTGATTGGCGCCTTCCTGTCGAATCATTTTTGATGACCCTTCTGACTGCGATGTTCTGCCGAATTCGCCGATAACCGCAACAGGTTCTGCAACCTGTACATCGTTTCCGACCTGTGCAAGAATCTTGCTTAACACGCCGCTATCGGGTGCTTCTATCTCGAAGGTTGTCTTCTCCCCTTCGACAACTAGTATCGCCTCGCCTTTGCGCACCTGATCACCCTCCTTCTTGAGCCATTCAACGATTTTTCCGCTCTGCATCCCAGGATCGAGACGGGGCATCACAACATCAGTCATGGCAGATCACCGACCAAGCACCGTATCAACCGCTTTAACCACGCTTTCGGCGCTCGGCATATACAGTTGTTCAAGTTGAGGTGAGAAGGGTATGGGTGTATCTGGGCAAGCGACTCGCATTATTGGGGCATCTAGATAGTCGAAGACGGTCTCGGTGACGGAGGCGGAGATTTCAGCGCCCACGCCGCCCCTCTTGACATCGTCGGATGCGATAACAAGCCTAGAAGTTCGCTTTACCGACTCGACGATTGCATCGAGGTCGAGGGGTTGAAGGGTTCTCACGTCTATGACTTCAGCTGAGACATTCCTGTCTTCAAGTTTCCTAGCTGCGCTCAGAGATTCACCAACCATTCTTGAGACAGCAACAATCGTTATGTCATCGCCCTTCTTCTTCACGGCTGCTTTTCCGAGTGGGGTGGTGTACTCCTCTTCGGGAACTGGGCCTTTCGTTCGGTAGAGTAGCCCGCCCTCCACGAACAGGACTGGGTTGGGATCACGGATTGCCGACTTCAGAAGGCCTTTGGCATCGTTCGGGTCTGAAGGAAGAACTACTTTCAACCCTGGGACCTGCAAGAACCATGCAGGTGTAAATTGGGAGTGCTGCGAGCCATGTTGTCGCCCCAGGCTGTACTGCGTTCTCAGGACCATTGGAACGTTGAGTTGTCCTCCACTCATGAACCGCATTTTGGCTGCTTGCGTGGATAATTGATCCATGCAGATTGGAAGAAAATCCATATACATGATTTCGGCGACCGGCTTAAGGCCGGCCAGTGCAAGTCCGACCGCTGCACCGGCGATGGCTGCTTCAGAGATCGGGGTGTCTCTTACACGTTCAGGGCCAAATTCGTCAAGCAAACCGCGCGTGACTTTATAGACGCCGTTAAAAACGCCAATCTCCTCTCCCAACAATATTACGTTCGGATCACGTATCATTTCTTCGCGCAATGCTTCTCGAAGAGCGTCGGCGTAGCTTAGCTCTCGCAACTCAAATCACTTCTCCGCGTATACGTACTGGTTGATTTCCTCGAACGGCAGAACGGGACTCTGCATTGCAAAGACTACGGCTTCCTCAATTTCCTGCTTCACCGCCGTCTCCATTTTCACAACTTCATTATCCGTTAACAGGCCCAGTTGGAGCATTCGACTCTTGAATGTGAGAATTGGGTCTCGGTCTAACCATTTGGCTACTTCTTCCTTCGGGCGGTAGTCGCCTTTGTCGTATACGCCGTGGCCCTTCATTTTGTAGGTGACACACTCGATGAAAGTGGGATCAGAAAGTTTCCTCGCCCTTTCAGCAGCGTTCTTTGCGGCTACATAAACTGAGACTACATCGTTTCCATTTACGACCGTGGTCTCCATTCCATAAGCATGGGCTCTCTCGGCTATGCTTGGGCTGGAAACCGCCTTCTCCACCGGGGTTGACATAGCGTACTTGTTGTTCTCACAGAAGAGGAGGACGGGTAAATGCCAAAGCGCGATTAGGTTTACGCCTTCATGAAACGAGCCTGTGTTACAGGCGCCATCCCCGAAGAACGTGGCTGCTATTTTCCCGCTCTTCTGTTGCTTTAGGCCGAGACCGACGCCGGCGGCTATGGGTATTCCGCTCCCGACAATCGCCGTGGCATACAAAGAACCGGTCTTGGGGTAGATTGCTACATGCATTGAGCCCCCTAGGCCTTTGCAGTTGCCTGTAGATTTTCCGAACAACTCGGCCATACAGAGCTTTGCAGGAACATCCTTCGCGAGGGCGTGTCCATGCCCACGGTACGTTGTTATCGTCAAGTCGTCTGGCCTTAGAGCTGACATAGCGCCTACCGCGATTGCTTCTTGGCCAAGATAGAGGTGTGATGGGCCGATTAAGAGGCCTTTTACCATGAAGAGTTCCTCAACTTTCTCCTCGAACTTCCTCAGTAGAAGCATCTTGCGGAGCATTTCGTGAAGCATTTCCTTCGTCAAGCCATGCTTCGAATAGTCATTCTCCGATATTTCGTTCACCTGAGTTATTGTCGCCAAGCTGCACTCAACTGCGCTTGCTATTCGCAAGCCAGTTCTTTATGCCTTCTGCGTAACTCCGCCAATCGCAAGAGAACGGGACCTTTGCGAGTCTCGAAACATCTGATCTTGCATCTTCGGAAAATCCGGCTACTTAAATTGCCACCCGAATTCAGATTTTGGACAACGGTATGGGAGGGGGGATACGTGATTGGCGAATCAGCCAAAGGTGATCTACGCGATAGCTGAGAGTTGCCCTTTCGACGCATTACTCGTCAGAGATATGAGAAGAGCCGTAAACTCCCTGATGCAACTCAACCTGAAAAGGTTCAGGGTCCCCCAGAAGTCCCTTGCTAAGTACTCGGCTTTGGATGTCATCAAGCAAGCATTGGAGCTCATGTTCGAATTTTCACCTTCCGAGAAAAACTACCGCGAAGCAATGCGGACAATTCAAGTCTACTCAGAAGGGGATGAGGAGATGGTGCGCACAATGAGTGATAGCTTCCGCGTGATTGCGAACGCAGTGTACAATGCATATAACGGCCAACGCCACGCAGAATCACTCGCTCCTGAGATACTCTTCCTAGAAGGCGTGCCATTCGAAACGAACGAACTTCAACAATCCTTCAGGTTCGTTGGCGTTCGCCCCCCTGACATAAACCCACCCAGCGTCAAGCGCACGGTCTTTTTGGATGAAGGCTTCGAACCCTACAAGCTGCTATTGGAAGGAAAAATCCCGCGTGAAAAAGCCCAGAAAGGTAGGGAAGAGCACTGGGCTAAGAGCATCAAGGCCACGTTGAACGATTACGAGACCGCCCTAATTCGCGCAGGCGCCGAGCACGTAATTCCGCCGAAATCTGCAATAATGAAAATGCTTACCGAAATTCGACGGCCAGCCACTGGACGATTACCGGCACTCCTCGAACGAGAAGGGATAACCGTCAATATCGTCTACCGGAACCTAGATGTCAATGAGGCCTATGGAAAGTAGCCACGACAGCCACAAGTTGTCGCTCTATCTTCGCTTTTTCGGGGTCAGTAGGGATTGGTAGACGAAGCCCGCGAGTAGGGCTCCGACAATGGGCCCAACCCAATACACCCACAAACTCCCGAATGAGCCAGATGCTATTGCGGGCCCGAGTGCTCGGGCAGGGTTCGCTGCGCCACCCGTCAAAGGTCCCGCAATCAGAATGTCTGCAGTCAAAGTCATGCCGATTAACAGCCCTGACGCACCAACAGGGACATTATTCGTATACAACACTGCGTACATGGAGAACATTAGGAAGAAAGTGATAATCAACTCCACGACCACCGCCACAGCATCGCTTTGTCCTATGTAGGCTGAGGGGTATGGTGAACCAAAACCCGTTAAGGCCCCATTACCGGGCAAAATTAGCTTATGAGTTAAGCCAGCGAAAGTTGCGCCTAGAACTTGCGCAATAACATATGCGATGCCGTCGTCAAGTTCCAATTTTCCAAGCGCAACAGCTGTAATCGTGACGGCTGGGTTAATGTGGCAACCTGAGATGGAGCCGATCGCGTAGACCATCACCATTAGTATTAGACCGGTGGCCAGGGCAATTCCTATGAACGTGGCAGCAGGCGATGCCAGCCCCGTAATTGGAAAGAAGATGGTTACTGAAACGGAGCCGAAAAATACTAGCACGAATGTTCCGATGAATTCAGCTATGTACGCTTGCCTTCCCATCTTCATTTCTAACACCGGCGGGTTTGCGTAGTCCTTCGCATTCCTATAAAACACTTAAGGCATCAATGAAATTAGCGCGGGAGTCTCTTAGAGCTGCTCGCCGATTTTGTATGTGTATATCGTGTGCCCGAGCAATTCATCATAAACCCCGACAGGTTTCCAACCGGGGACTTTGAAGTCATGGGACACTACGCGCGCGCCAGGCTTCAATTCTGCCTCTAACTTTGGCCGAAGACGCTCGTTCGCACTTGAAGTAAGGTACAGCGTGATCACATTCGCATCCGAAATGTTCACGTCGAAAAAGTTTCCCTGAATCACTTTCACTTTGTCTTCCAAGTTCAATCTTTTGATCTCCGTTCTGGCTCGTTCGACAAGATCTTCCCTCAACTCAATGCCAGTGGATTTCGCCCCAACATCTTTCGCAGCTAGGATGATCAGTCGACCGTCACCACAACCAAGGTCGTAAAGAACTTCTCCCTGTTTGATTTGCGATAGGTCCAACATTTTCTTCGCAACTTCGAGGGGAGTTTGAACAAAAGGTGCGATGCTCATGAATTCAACCTTCCCGAACCTCGCCTTGACTGGGTGATTTATGCGTATCGTCTCTCGCTTTCAGAACGTTCAACCTTAGGTGTTTTGGAGGCCATTGGTATGCTCTTCTCTTTCTTTCCAGTCCACTTTACATCTTCTTCCAAGAAGCGAAGGCAAACGTCCTTGAATTGTTTGAAAATGTCTTTCAATTCCTCCTCGGTGAACGTGTCAATGAAAGATGGGTTTCTCAGCCAGCTGTCCCAGCCGCGAACGCTCTCAAAAAGCGCTGAATTCATCCGAATTAGACAAGCGTAGAGTCCCAAGCGGTCGGCAGGCTCAAGCTTCTTAATGTCGTCGAGAGCCTTTGTTCGTTCTTCACTCCATGACAAACTCTTCGAGGCACCTTCTAATTCACTTCCACTCGCCTAGCCGTAATTTAGCCTTATTCCCGATATGAAATGGGCTCAGCATGATTCGTCGCTCCCATACATGACTAATGTTTGCATCTCCCGTAGTCCTCACCGCTCGAACGACCCATGTTCTTGCGAAACCTAATTCAAGAGCGAAGCCCTTCATCCCCCCTAGAAAGGGGCTCGACATGGTGACCTTCGTTTGACTCGTATTGAGCCTACGGTCATTAAACTCGCTGAAACGCGGCTCGACCCAAAGGGTGTCGAACGATTAGCGAAGCACTACGGCGCAACGGAGTGGTTGGAAAAAGCAAAGAAACTTCAACCAAACGAATCCGAGTTTCTCATTGAACTCTCGGGCCGTGCTTGCTACAAGAGTTTCGGTGTTGGTCTCAACCCTAATGTGACTAAGATTCGCGATAATCCCGAGGATTACATCGCAAACGTTTTGGAAAAGGGGGATGGAAGCATCCTCGAACACGCGACAGTAACCTTTGCCTTTCTTAATGTGAGTAGGATTTTCACCCATGAGTTGGTTAGGCATCGCGCCGGGACAGCAATGAGTCAGGAGAGCTTGCGCTACGTGCGCCCCAAAGAAGTCAATGTCTGGGTTCCGCCTGATATCGAACCGGTCGCTAAGAGGTTTGTCGAAACGGTTGAGGATATTGAGAAGCATTATCGTGAGTTGGAATCGGGGTTTGACTGGGACAAGATGAGCTTCGAACAGAAGAAGCGAGTAACGTCGGCCCTGCGCCGTATCCTGCCAGACGGCATTGCGACCAACATTATTTGGACTGCGAACCATAGAACCTTGAGGTGGATAATAGAAATGCGAACAGACCCTAGCGCAGAGGTGGAAATCCGTAAGGTTTTCGGTCAGGTAGCAGAAATTTGCATCCGGGATTACCCGCTCCTATACTCGGACTTTTCAAAGACGAAACTTCCTGACAACACCTTCCAGTATCTGCCGAAGTTTTCAAAAGTGTAGAAATCTACACCACCAATCAGGTCAAAAGACATGCCTGAACCCTTTTGGAAAACCTCAATCTCAAAAGTGGAACCAAACAAGATCGTGGTCCGCGGCTACAACCTCACGGATCTTGTTGGAAGATACAGCTACTCTGACTTGACATATCTTCTCTGGCAAGGGGAACTTCCATCATCTAACCACTCCCGCATGATGGACGCTTTGCTCACAGTCTGCCTCGAACATAGCCTGAACTCGCCTTCAGTCGACGCGACACGTTTCGTGGCATCATGCGGCGTCCCGTTGCAATCTGCCGTATCTGCCGGGGTCACCGCGATTGGAGATTGGCACGGCGGCGCTATAGAGCAGGCGGCGAAAATACTCCAGGAAGGGATCGCCGACATGAAGGACACAAAGCTCTCACCGAAAGAATGCGCTGAGAAAATTCTACGGAAAGTTACAAGCCGCAAGGAGCGAATTCCTGGGTTTGGGCATCCGACCCACACTAAAGACCCCAGAACCATGAGGCTTCTGGAGATTGCGAAAGAGACTCAGCTCCTTGGGCGACACGTTGAACTTGCTCAGGCCATCGAGTCGTTGACTGAGAAGTTCTTCGGTAAACACCTCATATTGAATGTAGATGGTTGCATCGCTGCCATAATATCAGATATGAGATTTGATTGGAGGTTGGGAAAGGCTTTCTTCATTGTAAGTCGAACACCAGGCCTGATTGCACACGCCTATGAGCAGATGTATAGTGAGAAACCGTACAAGTCTGCCCGATGGAATGAGATCGTATACACAGGGCCACCTGAGCGGCAACTGCCAAAATAATTATGGAATGACTTCCGACGCGGATAGGTTAGCGTTCTTTTTCCAGGATCTTGACGTCACACTTAACGAGCGTTTGAAAGGTTTCAGCGTCCTTTCTGCTGCCTACTATTGCGCCGTAATGCATGGGAATGGCGACTTTTGGATTAATTGACCCTACCGCTTCAGCCGCTTCTTGCGCAGTCATTACATAAGTGCCTGACACCGGGATGAGAGCGACGTCAGCCCGTATGTTCTTCATTTCAGGAATATGATCCGCGTCACCCGCGTGGTAAATGCGAACTCCCTTCACGGTTACGATGAACCCTAATTTCCCATCCTCTTTCGGGTGGAAGACTCTTCCTGGTTCACGGAACTTGTTCAGATTATAAGCCGGGACGGCTTCAACCTCAATATCACCGAACTTGACCTTGTCGCCCGGTTTTATGATCTTGATCTCTTTCACTTTCAGCTTAGATAATTCGTTCTTGGATTGGGCGTGCGCGACGATCGTTGTGTTGGGAGTGATGATCTTCTTCAAGTCATCGACGCTGCAATGGTCATCATGCTCGTGGCTGACGAGAATAAGATCTGCTTTGGGCCCGCCTTCGATTTGATACGGGTCAATGTATAGGACTTGCCCGTCCTGAATTCTGAAGCCGTCGTGTCCTAACCAGGTCAGTTTGACATTTTGGTACTCGTACATCTCTGAGACCGCCAAGATAGTAGGCATTCCTTTCATTATAAAAGGACACAGTTCTGTGACCGAGACGCCCCAATCCTACTGATTCCCTTCAATGTTTTTTTGTTTCAGATTCTATAAAATAGGCAACTACGTGAGGGCTGGTTGGCAAGCTGACTGAACAAGTTTTTTCAAACCTCTCAAAAGCGATTCAGGAAGCCCTAGCCGAATCCGGCTTAAGGAAGCCAACGCCCCCACAACTGGTCGCTATTCCGAAGATCATGAGTGGTACGAATATTCTGCTGATTGCCACGACTGGTTCGGGAAAAACTGAAGCAGTTCTACTCCCAATCCTAGACCAGCTCACGAAACTGGAAAAGCGACAAGGAATTTCGGTAATATACGTAACGCCGTTGCGAGCATTGAACCGGGACCTTATGAAACGCCTCGATTTCTGGCGAACAAAACTTGGCTTCACAGTTGAGGTGAGACACGGCGATACGCCGCAGAAGGAGAGACGCAGACAGGCACTCAAGCCACCAGATTTCCTGGTTACAACGCCTGAAACGCTACAAGCAATCCTTCCCGGCAGACTGATGCGTTCCCACCTGCAGCACGTTCGGTGGGTTGTCATCGACGAAGTTCATGAACTTGCGGGCGACAGACGTGGCGTCCAGTTGATGATTGGGCTTGAGAGACTCAGAAAAGTAACGGGCCATGAATTCCAGAGGATCGGCCTATCAGCCACTGTTGGGAATCCGGATCAAATCGGGGCATTCATAGCTGGAAACAGGCCATATGAAGTAATCCAGGTTCTACCTCCGAAAGAGGCAAAGTACTTCGTTGAATTTCCGCACCCAACCGACGAGGACAACATAGTAGCACAGAGTCTGTACACCGCCCCTGAGGCAGCCGCCCGACTGAATAGGATATGGGAATTAGTCGAGGACCATGAATCGACCTTAATCTTCGTCAACAGCCGCACCAACGCGGAAACCTTGGGCTCGAAGTTTCATCAACTTAAACGGAACGTAGGCGTTCACCACGGCTCTCTACCCAAGGAAGAAAGAGTGCGAGTTGAGGATGATTTCAAGAATGGCAGAATCAAAGCCTTAGTCTGCACTTCAACGCTTGAACTCGGAATTGATATTGGAAATGTGGATTTGACAATCCAATACATGTCACCTCGCCAGGTTTCGAGCCTTATCCAACGTGTGGGACGGTCAGGACACAGACTGGACCGAGTGTCCCAAGGCTCAATTTTGGCTGTGTCAACGGAAGACATCCTAGAATCTGTCGCCGCGGTTCAAAAAGCACAGGAGAAATCAATTGAACCAGTGCAAATCCATGAGAAAGCACTCGACGTGCTCGCGCACCAAATAACAGGCACCGTCTTGGAATCGGAAAATGGGATCAAGGCTGACGAAGCGTTTGCACTGATACGACGAGCCCACGCGTATCGAGAGTTGTCTAGGGAAGAATTCGACCGAGTGGCCTCCTACATGGAGACGATGCGTTACCTCAGAGAGGAAGGGGGCTTGCTATTTCGCGGGAGCAGAACCCGTCAATACTACTTCGAAAATCTCTCTATGATCCCCGACGAACGAAGGTACCAAGTCATCGATGTTTCAACTCAGCAGTCTGTCGGAATTCTAGGCGAGGAATTCATGATGACCAAGGCTAGGTTAGGCCTGCATTTCATCATAAAAGGGAAGGTTTGGCAGATCGAGCAGATCTCTGATGATGCACGTGTCTACGTGACTCCGGTTGAAGACCCAACTGCCGCCGTCCCTGGATGGGACGGAGAGATGCTGCCTATCCCTTTTGAGCTAGCTCAAAGAGTCGGCCACCTACGGTTAGAAGTCGTGCAATCACTTGAAACCAACGCACCGACATCCGCGGTCACACTCCTCAGCGGTAAGTGGCCGACAGAACGTTTCGGTATACGCAAGATCGTCGAGGAGATTGACGGCCATAGAAAAATGGGTGCACCGGTTCCAACCGACAGACGGATTGTACTTGAGGCGTTTGATAGGTTCCTGATAATCCACGCCTCGTTCGGCGAAACCGTGAACAATACCCTTGGTGAAGTCTACGAGGAACTGCTCTCCAGGAAGGGCCTGGTAAGGCAGTGGTGGGCTGATGCCTACCGTATCCTACTAGAATTAACCAGCCCCACCGACGACCTTTCCTTGGAGGAAATGCGCGCAACAATCTTCGATCTTGATGCGGGCGTTCTTGAAGGCGTATTCAAAGGCGTTTTGCACAGACACTTTCCGTTTGGTTACTACATGAAATTCATCGCCGAACGTTTCGGGGCCATGCGGCGCGGGCTAATGTTCTCAGGTGACAACCTCAGGGAACTTGGCTTACGTTTCCGGATGACACCAATTTACGATGAAACAATTCGCGAAGCGTTAATGCTTCATGTGGATTACCCTCGCGTGCGAGAAATCTACCGGATGATAAGAGAAGGCGAGATGGAGGTTGCACTTTATAGGGCCGGAGAGAAGCCGACCCCGTTAGGGTTTCACCTTCTCAACAAACACGTCGACGTACCGGAATTAATCGCTCCAGAGACTGTGGAGAGGGATACGATTGCGAGGCTCCAGTACAGCTTGGGAAATATGACTGTTGATTTGCTCTGCTTCGAATGTGGAGAATTGATGCAAGCCCAAGTTGTCAAGGCTCTCCCAAACAAGCCAAAGTGCTCGTCCTGCCGCTCAGGCCTCTTGGCTGTTTCTACGTGGTCCACAGACTATCTCTCCCGCTTATTGGAGAAGAAACTCAAAGCTAAGACTCTGGAGGACGCGGAAAGAGATACGCTCGCCCGAGCCAGACGCTCAGCCGACCTGGTCCTATCATACGGACAACGGGCCATAATAGCTCAGTGCGTTTACGGCATCGGGCCGCAAACAGCCAGCCGAATCCTCGCGAAGATGCACGACGATGACAAGTTGTTTTACAAGGATCTCTTGGAAGCGAAACTCAAGTTCATAACGACAAGGCCATTTTGGGATAGGGCTTAGGTAGAAAGGTGGAACATTTTCCTTTTTCTAACCCTGCTCTAAGTGTTCCAAGTCACGTTAACTTACCCATTCGGCGAAGCATTTCTTCAGTGATTGGGATGTACCATTTACACCGACACGATTTCCTCACGCCATGCCTTTGGGCATTATGAGTTGTGTCTTCTGTGGGTTGTGAAAGGCCGTTTACATGAAACGATTATCGGCCAGAATGCACTCTGGACGCTGATGCGCTGGTAGGCGTGAAAACGCTCGATTTTTAAGCGCTAGGCTGCTCAGCCCAAACAAATTCGGGCGATGCCTTGTGGTTGGAGACCTTGGACGCAGAGTGGTTGAGCTGAGGTTTATTGAAGGCATCGAGAAAGTTGAGCACGTACCCTACCCTACGGGTGACCAGTTCTGGGTTCGCTTTAACCGCCCGTTGGATTTCGCGCACCTCAAGGACTTGGTCAAGAAGCACGGTTACATCATTGTCGGATTCGCGAAACTGCCGTCGAAGCTACCCCGCGGCCTCTCCGAGATGCTATGGAATGGCGTCACTCACGTTATTGCTAGGAAGATGAGCGGATGGTCAAAGTTCACTTCATCCCTAGGCCTTGAACCAGAAGGAATTGCGAAAATCGCACGCGACCTACACGGCCAATACCAGATCTTCATTGCTACGACCGAAGAAGGCGTCGAATTATTGTACGAATATCTCGGAGTGAAATATGTTACACCAGCTCCGCCTCCACCCGTTACCCCAGCCAAACCGCCCCTGCCCGCTACTGGAAAACCAGCGCCCGTTGTCCCTAGACCGGCCACGCCCGCTGCCCCAGTTAAGCCTCCGCCCGCTGGACAACCATCACAGCCAACACCTGCGCAATCCGCTCCTCCAAAGCCACCCGGAGCCGGCGCTAAAGCTACGACGGACGCATTAATCCAACCTAAGAAAGAGCCGACTACACAGCCCACGAGTTGACCGAATTAGGTTAGTAGAAGCGAATCAACCTTCTTCGGCTTGACATGAAGTATACGTCTTCATCAGCGTCGAGAGAGTGTGAAAAGAGATCCTTGCGATGAAGTAGAGGCTTTGAAGTTTGGGTGATGCGAAGAGGCGAGCTGCAAGAGTCCTAGCGGGGCAGGCCGTTACTTCCGACATGCTATTCTAGAAGTAGGCCACTGAGCATTACGGCCGGTTTGCCGGGGTAGCCAAGAGACCGGTATCCGGTCGGGCAACCTGGTATGGCGTCGGCTTGCTAAACTCGCAAAACGAGTGCCGTAAGCCGATGACTCTCTGAGTCTCGTGGGTTCAAATCCCACCCCCGGCGCCAACATTCTTATGCAGGCATTACTTCTTGCTGACTGTCTTCACCCAAACAACTCTCACGATCGCGTCGATGAGTTAGCAAGATCCTAATGAGCACATGGAGTCCCAGAGAGGTAAAACAACGGGCTCGGTGTCAAGAATTTTTAGAAGATCTGGAGCCAGGTACTCCTTCCTGACAACGATCTCGTACAGGTATTCATCGAACCATTCATCCAGCATGAACATGTACCCCTGGTCTCCGATGGCCGCTCCCCAACTATTTTCAACTCGCCATTTCATCGGTTTGTCGTATTCATCAAGATCTACACCGGTAATCACCATCGCGTGGGTCATATCGCTATCCTCGTAATCCAACCTAGCCGCTTTGTCAAGTTGGAATTTCGTGCCATAGACTGATTCGTAATCGTAGATGTTCAGATCCATCGCGCCCATGTCCGTTTGAAGCATCTTGCCTACATCGCAGCCGAACCATACTGCGTGATTGTGTTTGATCATTTCTATCGTTGCCGTCTTCATCGTTTTCAAATCGACGTTTAGGAAGCGAACCTCCCGGCCCCCTACCACGTTGCTGAGATACTTCACCGTGTATAATTTGTTGAACGCCTTGTTTGGAGCGTTGATGAGGCTCACGAAATCATTCAGTTGCGTACCGATGTATTCCTTGTAGAACTGCACCGGGTCCGTGTTCCCCTTTCTGTGGAAAACACCGTCCTTATCGCGCCACTCCCAGTAGAAAGTTTCCGGTGGAACGCCGAGGTTGATGCAAAGCAACCTATAGAATTCCTCCATGAATTCCCTTTTCCTCTCTCTCAGTTCAGTCATGGAGGCCCCCTTCCTATTCGTGTCTCGCAGTAACTTGGCATATTCTCTCAATTTCGATGCAAGTAGAGTATTCATTGGGTCGGAATTGCTGCTGTTGGCTGTTTCCGGCATGAACGTTTTGGGAATTACTCCGTATTTCTCTACAATGTTCACGAACATGTTCCACTGACCACCGTCGGATATTGGGTCTGAAAGAAGCGAACTGACCAGTCTGCCATCTAGTGGCTCTTCTCGTGTTTCAATTATGTTTTCCAGGAAGTAGTTCGCTTTCTCGAGTTTGTCCCAAAACATCTGATATATTTCAGAGAGCTCGAAAGTCTTTAGGTTCAGTTTTTTCATGGCTTCAAGAGTCAGTACGCTGAGTCCAGAGAATAACCAGCATCTTCCTGATCTTTCCTGATTAGTGGCTTCTGGAGATTCGATAAGATGACTAAAGGTGAAGTTCTCTCTGTCCACCTCTTTTCTGCTTAGGGCAACTGCGGCTACGCCATTCTCTGTGACGGCGTTCAAGGCGAGTGTGTTTTTCGGATCCTTGTTGAAGGCTAGTGAGAAACGTTTCAAATCCTCAATACTCAAACGTTTTTCCAAGAAGTTACCCGCTGAACGGTTACTTTCATTCATAGCTAAAAGATGTTGCGCGAAGTCGACGTCAACAAGAGCAATTTGCCAAAGCAAGCGATGCGCATTGCGCATGTGAGAGATTTTGTTGTGATAAGTAAGGGAATTATTGAAGACGCAAACCATATGACTCAGCGGGGCTCGTCGAGCTGACTGGTTTGAGTCGGAAAGTTACTCTCAGAAGACAGCTGAACACCTTTGATACAACAAGCCTCGTGGTCGGATCAGCTATTGGAGCTGACATTTTTGTGGTGCCAGCTCTTAGCGCGAAGCTCCTTGGGCCAGCCTCCCTCTTGATTTGGCTTGCTGGCGCAGTAATCGCAATTGTCATAGCCCTATCCTTTGCTTATTGTGCCACCTTTCTGCCCAGGGTCGGCGGCTCCTATGCTTATGCGAAAGACGTAGCTGGGCCATACGCCGGTTTCATGGTGGGTTGGGCTCTACTGATAGCGGAATGGTTTTCCCTCGCCGTATTTCCCGTCGCCTTCACACAATACTTCGTCGCGTTAGTACCAAACCTGAACCAACCATCTCAGCTACTACTCAAAGCCGTATTCATCGTCGCCATCATACTGACGAACATTTACGGGGTCAAAACGGCGGGAAAGATCAACGACCTCTTGACCGTACTCAAGTTAGGTCCTCTATTCCTGCTCATATGCCTAGGTTTTGTATTCATCGCATTTCAACCCCATCTAGCATCCTCTCATTTCCAACCGTTCTTTGTCGGGGGCGTATCGAACATAGGGCAAGCCTTAGTGCTGATCTTTTGGGCCTACGCTGGTTTTGAACTCTCCAGCTTGCCAGCTGATGAAATTGAACATCCAAAGAAGACGTTGCCAAAAGCCCTGCTTTTCGGAATGCTGATCGTGGGGGCCTTCTACATCATAACGAATTTTGTTGTGATAGGGGTTGTAGATCAGCGGACCTTGGTGTCTTCGACCGCACCTTTGACTGTTGCCGCCTCTAACGTACTCAGTTTTTCACCCACTCTTTCGATTATGGGAGGCTTGATTCTCGCTGTAGGTGCGCTGGTCTCGATTTTGGGTGCTGATGAGTCTGGAACTATTGGCACATCCAGGTTGGCCCTAGCCATGTCGATCGACGGCATGCTACCGAAAGTCTTCAGCAAATTGCAGAAGTCGTCTCATACACCATACATCGGCATAATCGTCCTCTGCTCAACGGCCTTTGTTGCGAGCATCACAGACAGCCTGTCAGCCTTGATCAACAGCTCGGTATTCCTGCTCTCCTTCGCCTACCTCGCAACCTGTGTCTCAGCGGTCCTCTTGGAGAGAAAGTACGCAAAGAAACCAGTCGGGGTCTGGGAAAGAGCACTAGTGCCAGGGTTGGGTGCGATCTTTTCCCTCTTCTTGATGACCCAAGTCAGTCCACAACAAATCTTGGTCTCGGCTGTACTGCTCGCTGTCGGTGTCCCTGTGTATGTGTTCTTTGCGCCAAAGAAAGAGCAACATGAACTGAAAGAGGCCTTCCTGTCTAGAGACGCGATTCTGGAGAGAACCTACCATCAAGGAGAAGTGTTCTTAGCTAATGTTGTGCGCCACATCAAATGGCGAATCTACCGAGCAAAGCATATTGACATAGCCTGGCAAGTCGAAGAAGGAAACTAGCAACTAAGCTACGAAAGAATTCAACGCAAAACTACCGAAATCAAGAAACGTGTATATGAAGGACGACTCTGAATTTCAAGCTCAAACTCTGCAGACGGTTAATTCTGAATTTGATAGCAAGATTCGGAGTCAAACTACTTATTTTGTTGCGAACAACATTCCGACATGTTTACCATGGAACCTAGCAGCACCGAGTTGCAAAGAAGGAGGGGAGAGTCTACGGAGAATCTGCAGACAGAGGATGAGAAATGGAACGCGGTGTTAGCTAGAAATGGGAAGTTTGATGGGGCGTTCGTATTTGCCGTGCGGTCAACGGGAATCTATTGTAAGCCATCGTGTGCTGCTAGGCGCCCCCGCAGGGAGCAAGCGGTCTTCTTTGCTGGGCCCGATATGGCTGAACTTTCTGGTTTTCGACCATGCCTACGTTGTCGACCTCGGGATGTTGGACCCTCCCCGAAAACGGAATTGATTGCGCGCGTCTGCAAATATATAGAATCCAACCTAGACAGAAAACTCAGTCTTTCAAACCTTAGCGCTCAAGCGGGAATTAGCCCATATCATCTTCAAAGAACCTTCAAGCAGGTCGTCGGTATTTCCCCACGCGAGTATGTTAAAGCTCGTCGATTATCAAAGATGAAGCGTTCGCTAAGGGATGGGCAAACGGTCGCGAAGGCGCTTTACGGAGCTGGCTTCAGCTCCAGGAGCCGAATCTATGAAAAGCCCTCCAATCAATTTGGCGTGAATCCGGGAACGCTTCGCCGGGGCGGGCTTGGACTAAGAATTGAATACGCAATCGTGGACTGCCCTCTAGGTCGTTTACTCGTGGGGGCCACGGAGCGTGGGATATGTGCTGTTTGCATGGGCGATTCGGATGAAGTGGTCGAGGCGGCGCTCACCAACGACTACCCTTCAGCAGATATCCACCGAAACGATGAGGCATTGGGGAGTTGGGTTTGTACGCTTACGAAATATTTCAGTGGTGAAGAATTCGATCTCAACTTGCCTGTGGACGTTCGGGCCACCGCATTTCAATGGAAGGTCTGGAGGGAAATTCAATCTGTCCCATATGGCAACACGACCACCTACAGCAAGATTGCAAACGCCCTAAACGAGCCAGACTCAGCCCGTGCCGTGGCCAGGGCTTGTGCTACGAATCCAGTATCGATTTTGATCCCATGCCACCGAGTCATTGGTGAAGATGGTGGGCTGCATGGATATCGCTGGGGCAAGAAGAGAAAACACGCTCTACTTGCCCTCGAACAGACGGCTCACCGTGAAACTGTCAAAGTTGTCTAACGCAGGCATTTGTGGCTCTCATGAAAACGAAATTCCCTACGAAGGGGACACTGCAGAATCCAACCACAGCCAATGCCGGAGCACGAATTTTCAATTACAACCTTGTAATAGCTCTCAGCATAATCTGGGGTTTGGCTTTTGTTGCAATCAAAAGAGCGGAGTTCGAGTTAAGTCCGGCCAACTTGACCATACTCAGATGGCTGATCGCGTCTGGGGGCTTCTTGGTCTTGGCTCCGGTCTTTGGTAGGCCTAAGAACCCAATCAAGAGACGGCACATCCCGAGGATACTTTTAGTTTCATTTGCGAGTGTGGTCGGATACCATCTTTCCCTGAACTACGCTGAGACCATTGTGTCATCCGGTCTTGCAGGACTTCTAATTTCCTTTGGCCCCATCTTCATCGTATTGCTTTCCGCGGTCTTCTTGAAGGAAAAGATTGGAAACAGGTTGATGCTCGCGTTAGCAGTAGCTGGCGCGGTGATACTCTCGATTAATACGGATCTAAGCTTTCTACAGATTACGGGCCCGTCTGCGGTCGTATTAGCGGCATTCATGTACAGCATATACTCGGTGGGTTCCAAGCCGCTTGTGAAGGAGTATGGTGCTTTGCCCATAGCAATATGGGTTGCAGCAATCGGTACGGTTTTCACTTTGCCCTTGCTCTCGTGGAACTTCCTCGATCAGGTTTCCACTCTCTCAGTCTGGGGATGGCTCTCTGTGCTCTATCTCGCGGTTCTGAGCACAGTGGTTGCCAACATGATACTCTACACGCTCATCAGCGATCGTGCTGTCTCCAGACTTTCAGTTCAACTCTACTTGGTTCCCTTAGTAAGTCTAGCAGGCGGAATACTATTGCTCGGCGAGAACTTCTCCGCCTTCACAGCGTTGGGGGCATGTTTTCTGCTCGCAGGAACAGCCCTCGCCACGCATAAACACTAACTCGTCCCTCCAGGGAGATGCCGTTGCTGGAGCCATCCGAGATTACACACAGAGACCGCCGGATATTCGCTGAGCGTAGGCTAACCAAAGATCAACATGACGGTTCCCACTGCAAAATAGAATACGAGGACTGAGGTGAACCCTATCTTGACGCCCCTATGCCTTGCTGGCAACTCCCTCCCGAAGAAGTCGAAGGCCCCTTCTCCTTTGGTTAATGCATACCAGTAGACTTTGGCGTCGTATACGCCGAAAATCAATAGTGAGACGCCCACAAGTTTCAAGAAAATGCTCGGTAGCACCGGGTGCACATCAAGCGGGACAAGAACATGCTAAAAGTAGTGGTGAAGGATCTCATTTACGTTGGCTTCATAGTCTCCGAAGGGCGACGGCGAAATGAAAACATCATCCACACCATTCTCGTGATATTCCTTCACCCTTTCTCTTAGTTCACGGACGGTGCCAAGAACCGCTAGTTTGTCAATCATCTGACGGCTCACGCTTCGTTTGACAGCGTCTCGATCTTTCGCTTTCCAAGCAGCCATCATTGCATTTGCCTCGGTCGCGAACCCTAGGCTTGAGAAGAGCGCAGAGTAGGGCGGTGCGCTAGCATAGAAACTGATCAAATCCTTAGCAGCGTCCAAGCCTTTGCTATCGTCCCCCAGAACGTAGGAGTAGAGCATCACTGACAATGTCGGACGCTCTTTTCCCCCGACCTCTCGGCATCCTTCATTCATGAGTGAAAGCGCGTGTTTGATTCGGTCTGTTGGGTATAGATTCAAAATCACCCTGTCTGCGAGCTTGGCCGCCTTCTTGATCATCTGGTCATTCAAGGCTGCCAGGGCGACCTTGGGCGGTGGCCTAGTTCTCAATCTCGCGTTAACGGGTGAATAATATGGGCCCTGGTGACTGAATTTTTCCCCGGAGAAATATTGGTCAACTAGCTTTACGGTTTCCTCCAGCCTCCGCATTGGGTTCCTGAAGCGTTGGCCGTGCCAGCTCTCCACGATTGCCGCTGTGCTCACACCAAGACCGAGTGTGAACCTTCCTCCGCTGAACTCATTTAGAGTGGCCCCGAAGAGAGCCAACTGACTCGCCGACCTAGTAAAAACGTTCACAATAGATGTCCCAAGCGGGACTTTTTTGGTTGAACATGCCGCAATCGTCGCGAGCACTGAAGCATCGCGCAATGTCGTCTCACCAAACCATATCCCGCCGAAGCCCTTCGCTTCAGCTTCTTTACTAATCTCGGGTATCCGCAAGGAGGAAAGTTCTCCGTTGCCGCTTAACATAATACTCGTTGACATTGCAATTTGCCCTCCTATCCGAGTCTGGTTAAAAGGGTAATGAAATAGGTGGGTTAAGTAAGCATCTGGGTCTGAAGACAGTTGCACGAGGTCGAAATCAATAACCTGTCATTCACCTACGAGAATCGTACTGACCCAGCCCTAGACAAAGTCGACATCGCAATTGATAATCACGACTTTGTTCTCCTTGCAGGCGCCAGTGGCTCCGGGAAATCCACCCTGCTAAAATGCATCAATGGGCTGATTCCCCACCGGTACCTCGGCCAATACTCGGGCGAAGTGAAAGTAAGAAACCAGCCTGTACCGAAATCTCCCTTCCTCAAACTTTCCTTGACCGTGGGTACGGTATTGCAAGAGGCCGACAAGCAACTCGTATCATCAATAGTCGAAGATGACGTAGCTTTTGGGCCCGGAAATTTGGCGCTACCAAGGGATGAGATTGAGCGCCGCGTTGGGCACAGCCTCGAATCCATGGACATTACTCAGCTACAGAGAAGGTCTATCTTTGAAATCTCGGGCGGCCAAAAGCAAAGGCTAGCTATCGCTGATGTTCTGGCAATGGAGCCGGACATCTTGTTGTTCGACGAACCATTGGCCAACCTCGACTCGAATGGCGTTAAGCTCATGCAAGGCATTTTCCGCGAGTTTCACAACTCGGGCAAAACCATAATCGTAGCTGAACATCGAACAGAGGAAGTCCTACGCGCCAACCCAACTCGGATTGTAGTAATCAACAAAGGCCGCGTTATGGCCGACGAGAAAGACCCCGAGGTCCTAATCGAATTCGGCGACGTCATCAAGATTCCTGCCGAGTATGTTCTGCGTAGGATTCTCACGAGCGAGTATGAACTCGCAGCCCCCACCACGGAAACCACTCCTCCACAGAATGAACAGTTAGGCCAGGAGCTGATTCGAGTTGAGAACCTCAACTTCGAATATCCCGGAGGAATAATGGCGCTTAAGGGCCTAAACCTAACCATTCGCGAGGGCGAAAGAATAGCACTTCTTGGTAACAACGGCGCGGGAAAATCGACACTTGCCCTAAGCCTTGTTGGGTTACTGAAACCAACATCAGGCCGAGTTCTAGTAACGGGTCAAGATACACGCAACCAAACGACTGCCGAGATCGCACGTGCAATATGCCTCGTCTTTCAAAGCCCCTTCTCGATGCTCTTCGCAAAAACAGTCCGCGACGAACTCAGCTTTGGCCCAAAGAACATAGGCGTTCCACCCGATGCAATTTCAAAGATCGTCCCTGAAACTGCAAAACAATGCTCGATAAGCCATTTGCTTGAAAACTCTCCATTCGCCTCAAGTTTTGGGGAAAAGAAGCGAATCTGCGTGGGTTCTGTACTAACCATGGAACCGAAGTGCATAATATTAGACGAACCGACCGCAGGTCAAGATTTCAAGAGCTACTCCAATTTCATGAACTTCATCTGTTCACTAAGCGAACGAGTAAAGTCCTTCGTGGTAATCACTCACGACCCGGACCTAGCGATTGAGTATACGGACCGTTCGATTGTCCTAAACGCTGGCTGCGTCATAGCAGACGGCCCAACTCACAATATTCTAGCTGACCCTTCCATCCTCGCGGCAGGGGCTATTCGAGAAACTTCCCTAATCGAAATCTCCCGCAAAATCACGGGCGGCAAATCGGTGTTGACTCTGACCGAACTCGCACGGGCCGCTCGCAAGAGCTAGCTCTTAAATAGATAAAACACGGAATCGTTGCCAGTGAAGAAAATTGGGTATGAAAGAAATGAAAGAATCGATGTTCTCAGCCAAACAAATCGTCGCAATGGCAGTTGGCACAGCGCTCTACGCAGCACTAACGATTCCCTTCAATACACTGCAAATTCCGGGCGTGGGCTTGGTGGCCGTTAGGCCGACAGTCGCGATCCCGATGCTCTTCGGCTTCGTCTTCGGACCGTTAGCAGGGTTCGTTTCAGGCTTTCTTGGCAACATACTGTCCGACGCAGTCTCATTCGGCGGATTCTTCTGGAACTGGGACATCGGAAACGGCCTACTAGGCGCTATCCCTGGAATCGGGTACTTCATAGTCAAACGCACCAACTGGACCAAGGCGCGAACTCTAGTCACCGCGTCTGTACTCGCAATAATCGGGGCAATAGTCGGGATGGGATTTGCAGCGATGACAGATTTCGCCTTGCAAATCGGCCTTAGCACGATGGACGCCGCGCTTGCTGAATTCTATTCTGCAGGAGCAACCGACGCAGTGAACGGAGCTATTCTGACGCCGATTCTTCTGTACGCCTACGCAACAGCTTCAGCTGGGCGCGCACGACGGGTCTAGCAGAAACTAAATGATTCGGATCAAGTACTTTCCCGGGACAACCTTCCTGCACAGGATGGACCCGAGAACAAAGTTCCTACTTCTTATTCTATTCATCTTCTCAGAAGTCGCCTTCCTCGACATCAGAATCTTGCTGTTCCCCTTCACCGCCTCCATACTTCTCTACCTATCAGCAAGAATACCTTTCAAAGAAGTGAAAGGAACATGGCAGACCCTACTTACGATCATAGTCATCATTTCTTCGATAAACGCCTTCTTCACGTTCCTCGGAGCCTCCGTCCCACACCCCCACATCATCGCGGCATTCTGGGTCTTCAAGTTCACAGTTGAAGGAATTTTCTTCGCCCTAGCGTCAATCATGCGTTTCCTCTCCTTGGCCATAATTTCGCTTTGCGTGATCATGACGACTGACCCAGGCCTTTACGCCCCAGCTCTGTCGAAACTCAGAATGCCCTACAAAGGTGCATTCGTCGTCGACCTTGCCTTACGATACTTGCCAGTTTACGTTGATGAATTGGAAACTACGATGAACGCTCAGATGGCACGAGGCTTCAAGGTGAAAACCAGAGGCGGGCTATTCGCACGTATCCTCAATACAGTTCCGCTGCTCGTCCCGGTTGCAATCAACGCAATGCTCTCCATTTACGATGTGGCCGACGCCATGGAGCTTCGGGCCTTCGGAGCCGAAAAGAACCGCACGTGGTACCGAACCGTCTCCTTCAAGCCAAGAGACTATGTCTCAACGATCACTCTGTTCTCACTACTCATCCTTGCGATAGTTCTCAGAACGAGAATCACGACATACTGGATTCCCGCCTAGGCAGACCTTGGAATGTGCCTGCTCTGTTGGAAGCAAAGGATTTTTATTAGCCAAGCTTGCAGGTTCTCGATTAGTTAATCCATATGGCATAAACGGGTCAGAAAAATGGAAACAGTTTCGCAACCACAGCTCAATTTCACGGAGAAGGCATTGGATAGGGCGAAGGCAGTGCTGCAGAAGCCTGAGAACGTTGGGAAAGCCCTGCGAGTTTTTGTTTTCGGGGGCGGTTGCGCGGGCCTCAACTATGGTATGGCCATTGGTTTCGTTAAGGCTGACGATTACGTCCTCGAGAGTGATAGCTGCAAGATCGTTGTCGACCCGAAGAGCATGGAACTATTGAAGGGAATGCAGATCGACTATTACGAAAGCATTCAATCATCGGGGTTCAAGTTCAACAACCCGAACGCTATTGCAAGTTGCGGTTGCGGCCTATCATTCAAAACAGCGCAGAAGACCGAAATGGCACAACCTAAACCCTGCCACTGAACGAAGAAGACGCCTAACCGTGTATAACCTACGCTAGACAGCTTTTAGAGGCTGCCCTACGCCCTTCGCCTAAGGGCCCTGCGGCGAGGACACTCGCTTGACGGCCAGTTGTATGTCCTGAGCTTTCACAGTCTTCCTTCCCGCATGGCGAGCTAGGCCAGTTGCTTCCGTCCCAACCTTAACAGCATAATCCTCCAATATCTTACCCAGCTCCTCTACGGCATCATCTCCGACCCTATCAGCACCGGCCATTTCTATCAGGCGACGGACTGCGGCCGTCGATAGTTCTTCAGGAGCCATGAAAGAACACGATTTTTAACGCGTGCGGTTCGGGGCTATTAAAACTTGCCCCGTAGGCCTAACACGGCTTGATAGATGGGCGTTTTGTATTCTCTTGGCTTACATTGAGCGAAACTAACTTTTTTATTGCAAAAAATGCCTCCCTTCGACATGCGAAACTCACACATTGAAAGTATGAAACCAGGAGAACTGCCTTGAGCTACGTAGACGCCCACCTACATCTAGCGGAACCTGGCTTTGCTGGCCGGATAGAACAGGCCCTTGATGATGCGATCAAGAATAAGGTGATGTGCCTTCTCTCAAACTCGTGGATTATGAGACGTCAACCCAAACTATAGCCCTGGCGAAACGATACTCTTCAAGGGTTCTCGCGGCCATAGGAGTTCATCCATCGACGGTGATGAACACAAAGGACCAACGTCTGGACGAGTTTCAGCAGCTAATTGAGGAAGATGCAGAGTACGTTGCCGCAATCGGAGAGGTAGGGCTTGACGGAAAGTACACCCAAGATGAGCAGGTTAGAAAACGTCAGTTGGAGGTTTTCAGGTTCTTCCTGGGCCTGGCCGAGCGTAATGGATTGCCAGTGGTAGTCCATTCAAGGTTGGCAGTTGATGAAGTACTGGGAGCCTTGCAAGAATTCCACCTGCCCAAAGTCCTGTTACATTGGTATGATGGACCATTAGACAAACTTGAGGTGATCACAGAAAGAGGTTACCTGATCTCGATCGGGCCAGCAGTATTCTACTCTCGGGCGATAAATGAAGTTGCAAGTAACGGAGCATTGGACATCATATTGAGCGAAACCGACGGTCCGGTGAAATACCGCGGACCTTTCGAAGGCCGGCTTACGCAACCTTCATTCGTAATAGAGGTGGTACGGAGAGTGGCTGAGCTTAAGGGCCTTCACATTGACGAAGTGCGGGAAGCGGTCTGGAGCAATTTCCGGAAACTCATTCCGCATTAGGATTTGAACAGGCAATACGGTTCTGTAAAGTCGATTTGAATATGGCTATGAAGAAAATGATGCTCTCCGTATCCGACGACATGCTCAAAGCATTAGAAGGAGAACGGAGGGCTAGAAAACTAGAAACCATTCCAGAAGCCGTAAGAGCCGTACTCGGAGAGTACTTCAAGTCTAAGGGACAACCTCTCATTTGTTGGCTTGTCTTTCCTCGTCATTCTTCTCGAACATTTCACCTTTCTTTGGAAATTGAACCCATTCGAACTCATGTTCTGTTGCCCACTTCTTTGCGTGCTGAAGCCTCGGACTCGCGATTCCCACATGTCCCTTAATCCTACCGCAAGTTGCCCAATACCATTGTTCGGAATCCATCGGGAATGCCTTCATGCTTGAAAGATTCAGCATCACGCGCCTATGTGGTGTATTCTTAATCATCATTGGAAGCAGGTAACAATAGAATGGAAAGAAGCCCTCGTATCGCATGTGCTCGTAGTGAATGTCCAAACGATGCGGCTTAGTGATTCGCCCATTCCCAAGTAGTGGCGTACGGTCGGGAACTTCTGGACTCAGAACGTACCCCCTTTTCTTGCACCATCTCTCCAAGAAGTTTGGGTCGTTCGGAGCGGTATCAATCTCCTTAGATAACACCGCTTCTCCCTGTTTCTTAACTAGCTTCCACGCGTATGAATCGGGAGTAAGTACGAAAGCGGCTGGTGGTGTCGTCTTGAAGTTGACTATCAGCCTGTGATTGAAGTTCTGCCCATGAAAATCAAGATTCTTGTTGTTTGGTGTCGTCCCCTTTGGGAAGAATAAGTAAGCCCTCAGTCCTTTGGGCGTTCTCCTAATCGTAAGTAGAGAAAACAGGCCAAGAGCCAATACAAAAGATACCGCGAAGGTTCCAACATCATAGAACCCCGTTAGGGCGAACAACAGTTGAGAGGGGACCACTGGGAGGGTAAGCAAGTATGTTAGCCCCTTCTCCACAAAGACATAGACAATGGCGAAGATGAGCGTATTCCTGAATTCAGATTCGAAGCCCAACCTACTTCACACCAGCCTTGAACGCGCACGTCAAGGACGTAACAAGACAGATTTGGAGTTTTGTACCCGACGAACTTTGACAACGGATTGAAATCCGCTGAACCGACGGAGACTTGACAAGGCCCGCATTAGCAAAGTTTATGTTGAGTGCGCCTTGCTCATGGTTCGATTCAGAGCTGTTGCGTTTGGGGAAAGTTCGGACTGATACAGTGAAGCGAACCTCTAGAGAGGTACTTAGAAGATTCCCTGAACGTTTCACTGGAGACTTTGAATCCGATAAGCAAGCCGTTAATGATTTGGTGTCTACGCAGTCTAAGCGCTTGCGTAATAGGATAGCAGGGTACGTGACGAGGCTGAAGGTTGTCGAAGCGGAACGCGCGGCCGCAACTGAGGTTGCCGTTGAGGCACCCGAAGAAGCGGGACCAGACGAAGAATGAAACAATAGCCTTATCCCCAATATTTTTCGTTGCGGGAAACACTAAAAGGGCAGTCTATGCTCTCCCGAACAAAAATTCGAATCGGGCCGCAATGGGCGCAGGGAACAAATTCCGCTGGATAAGGTTGAGACGTATTGCACACCGTTGTCTGTGTTAAGCATGTTCCTGATGCCACGGACATTCGTTTTGACCCAATTACGCTCAATCTGATCCGGGAAGGCGTCCCCTCGATAGTCAACCCCTTCTGCCTCAACGCCCTCGAAGAAGCGATTCGGCTGAAGGAGAAGCTTGGCGGGAAAATAACTGCGGTAGCAATGGGTCCGCTGCAAGCTCAGGAGGGCTTGCGCGAAGCCCTCGCTATGGGCGGCGATAGGGCCGTGATGGTCTCCGATCGGGAAATGGCGGGAGCAGATACCCTAGCGACGTCCTACACACTTTGGAGGAGCATAGCAACAATAAAGCAGGCCGACCCGTTCGACCTGATCCTAACTGGAAAGGTTGCAATCGATGGTGAAACAGGCCAAGTGCCACCCGGCCTTGCTGTGAGATTTAACATTCCCATCATTTCGAACGTCACGAAAATAGAGCAAGTCGACCTGAAATCACGAGCCATAGTGGCGAAGCATAGATTCGACGACGGCATTGAGACGGTTAAGGCGAGCCTCCCAGCGGTTCTAACTATTACTGAGGAAGCAAACAAACCGAGAAAATTCACGATCGAAGGCATGCTAAACGCAAAGAGAACAAACATCGAAGTGTGGGACAAAAAAGCGATAAACGCCGACTCAAATCTTCTAGGCCTCAAGGGTTCCCCGACAATCGTCAAGAAAGTGTTTCCTCCCCCCGGAAGGAAACAAGGGGAAGTCTTTGACGGGAATACGGATCCGAAAACCGCCGCAAAATGGCTGCTTCAAAACCTCATCCGAGTTCACGCACTCGGACCCCCACCACCAAAACCCGCCGAAACCGTGCCCGAGCTTCCAAAAGAGAGGGGAAAAGTTGAGAATTCCGGGAAGTACGGCGAGGTTTGGGTCTTCGTTGAACACCTTCATGGGAAACCCTCCCAAGTTTCATGGGAACTTCTAGGCGAAGGAAAACGGCTCGCAGAGATTTACAGAACTAAACTCGGTGCGATAATCATCGGCAACGATATTGGACATCTTGCGAAGGAGTCGTTTGTTCACGGCGCGGACAAGGCCTATTTGGTCGAGGATGAGCACCTCGAGAATTACCGGACGCAGCCTTACGCCGTTGCCATGGAGGAGGCCGTTAGGAAATTCAAACCGGAGGCTCTCTTGGTCGGCGGAACTATTAGGGGAAGGGACCTAGCGGGCTCAGCAGCCACCTTCTTGGGCACAGGTCTTATTGCGGATTGCACTGGGTTGGATGTGGATACGGAGACTGGAACTTTCATGGGCACGAGGCCCGATTACGGCGGCAACCTCATGTCCACCATAATCTGCCCCAAGGAAAGGCCGACTATGGCCAGCGTCCGCCCCCGCGTGATGAAGAGCCTGCCTCCAGAGGCGGGAAGAGACGGGGAGATAATCAACGTGGACATCTCGCTCAAACCCACCGACTTAAACACCGAAGTGATGGATTTCGCCCCGATCGAGAAGGGAAACGTTCGCCTGGAAGATGCTCAGGCTATCGTTTCCGGAGGAAGAGGGCTAGGAGCAGCCAAGAACTTCCAACTAATCGAGGAACTCGCGAAAACTCTCCAAGCACAAGTAGGTGCCTCTAGGGCAGCAGTCCGAGCCGGATGGATAAGCCCCGAACACCAAGTTGGCCAAACAGGGTTCACGGTCAGGCCGCGCCTCTACATCGCCATTGGCATTTCCGGAGCGATCCAACACATTGTCGGCATCATGAACGTCGACTACATCGTTGCGATAAACCGAGACCCCGAAGCGCCCATCTTCAAAATGGCGGACTTCGGCATCGTTGGCGACCTGTTCAAAGTCGTCCCAGCCCTAATTGAGGAGCTCAAGAACGTCCACTCAGCTGAGTTGGCACCATGACCGAGAAGTTCGACTCAGTAGTCGTGGGTGCCGGCCCCGCTGGAATCGCAGCGGCCTATACGATGGCTAAAGCCGGACTGAAGGTTCTCGTTCTCGAAAAAGGGGAGAAACCTGGCGCCAAGAACATGTTCGGCGGAATCATCTTCAGGCACCACACTGAGAAACTTGCGCCCGAATTCTGGAAAACAGCGCCAGTCGAACGGCACGTGATCGAATATCAATATTGGTTTCTCTCAAAAGACTCACACCTACTGTTGAGTCATAGAAATCAAAAATTCAACGGCCAATACAACGCCTTCACAGTCCACCGTGCAAAGTTTGACCCCTGGTTCGCCAAGCTGGCGGAGGATGCGGGAGCAGTTATCATCAACCGAACCACTGTAGATGATGTTCTGGTTCAAGATGGAAAAATTGCCGGCGTCAAAACTGAACGGGGCGACATTCGGGCGGATGTTGTAATAGCTGCCGACGGCGTCAACTCAATGCTTGCCAAACAAGCGGGAATAAGGGAAGAGCTACCGCAAGAAGCCGTCGTACTAGCCGTGAAAGAAGTCATCGCGATTCCAAAACAAAGAATTGAAGAGCGCTTCAACCTCGGCACGGATGAGGGAGTAGCCGCCTTACTGGTTGGTTGGGGACCTGGAATGCACGCTGGGTTCATGTACACTAACCGAGATACGATTTCCATCGGCATAGCCGTCAGCATGCGTGACCTAGACAAGAGCAAGCAACGCCCAAACGTTTTGTTTGAACAATTCAAGAACCACCCGTCAATAGCCCCGCTAATCAAGGATGGGGAACTCAAAGAATACTCTGCCCACTTAATCCCCGAAGGCGGCTACGATTACGTAGCCAACATTTACACGGATGGCATGCTCGTCGTCGGAGATGCTGCGATGTTGGTCAACGCTGTGAACTGGGAGGGCACAAACTTGGCTATGACTTCGGGAATTATAGCAGGTGAAACCGTCATCGAGGCCAAGAAGAAGAATGACTTCTCATCGAGAACACTAAAGAAGTACAGGGAGAGATTGGAAGAAAGCTTCGTTCTGAAGGATTTGAAGAAGTATAGGGGCATCCCAGAATTCTTCTCATCAAACCCTGACTTCTTCACAGTTTACCCTGAAGCTCTTAACGAGCTCTTCTACATGTGGCATGTCGTGGACGATGAGTTCAAGGGTGACAGGATTAAGCGTATGAAGGCTACGCTTTTCAAACGGCGCTCACGAATTAGTCTAATCCGTGATTTCTACCATGTCTGGAGGCTGTTCTGATGACACAGCGTGTTCTGTCTATCGAGGACAAGCTGTACCGGAACCGCTACAAAGTCGACGAAGAATCACACCTATGGATTAAAGATCCCAAAATGTGCCTGCGATGCCCTTTCGACTTTGCATGCATCAGGGTCTGCCCCACGGATGTATACAAATGGGAAGAAAACAAAATCACGATTACCTACGATGCCTGCGTGGAATGCGGGGCCTGCAGGATTGCTTGCTATGACATAGGTTGGAAGAACCCGAAGGGCGGGTTTGGAATTTCTTACAAGTACGGGTGAAATCCATCCCGCTATAGCTTGACCGATTCGTAAGTTACCTGTAACATCTCGGTTTGGTTGCTCCAGTGAAACCTCGGCACGTGCCGCCTGAATCTCTTAAACCGTTGACTAAGCGCGTGGGTAACTATTGGGAGAGCAATTGTCGCGTCGGTGAAACACTGAACCATCCGAGAATGACGGTGGTACTTACCCCAGCTTTGGGCCTCTTCGAAGGTCGACCCGCTCAACCCTCCCCATTGGGGGACATCAGTAGTAAACTGGATCGCAAAGTCGTGCGTTCGGTCGTGGCGGGTTTGGTAACTCGCTATCACGGCCGTTTGTTGTATGAAATTCTTCGGAACACCGCCACCGACAATAATCACGGCCGTGTGGCTTGACTTCTCTGTAATCTTAGAACTCTCGTCAACATCCCGCATGTGGTCTACAATGATACGGCGTTTCCTTCTCCTGTTAGCGAACATGAGCGAAAAACCTAACCCGCTGTCGCAAAATGCCGGGACGAATATGGGGACGCCCATTTCGTACGCAGCTACACATATTCCGTCCCTACCTTTTGCCATTCGTGAAATCCATTTGCCAAACTCATGCATAATCTCACGCGAGGAATATGGCCGTCCGGATTGGAGGCGTGAAGAGAATTCCTTCTCGATCATTACGTCTAAGTGGTAGAATTTTAGCTCGTCGGCATACACATCGTACATCCGGTCGATTCTGTTTCGCCTGAGCATTACGTTATCTATTTGATCTGTTCCCTGGAAGTGTTTGCCACCGATAGTTTCGTAAGCATCATGATAGAGTGTTGCACCTGTCGTTACGAGCACGTCGACCATTCGCCGCCGTACTAGGTAGGTGATTAGTCCACGCATCCCTGCGGGAACCATGGCCCCAGCAAGGCCTAACCATATCACCACCTCACGTTTCTTGAGGACCGCCGTCCAAGCGTCCGCGGCTTCACCTAGTTTCCGACCTTGAAACCCTGTGAGCGCCATATCCCCAAGTAATTCACTGATTGTTTTCTCCGGTTGAACTTCGACAGGTCGGGTAGGATGCCTTAGAACTTTTTCTCGCTGCAATGTTTCCGCCAACTAATCTATATTTAATTCAATTAAAGTCTACGAATTAGGAAATTCGCGTGCGATTTATGATTCTCCTATAATTTCAGTAATCAGCTTTGCCTCGCTCGCACCTTTTTTGCTATCTTCATATTTCTTCCAATGCTTCTCGAACCGGTTTAATATTGCGAGCACGTCGGGTAAGGGCACCCAATCAGAAGTTATCGGGTAAGCCTTCTCCGTTATCGGAGATTTCCCCAGCGCCTTGACCTCACGCTTCACTTGTTCCAAGTTCATAGGTTCGCTATCCGAACCCCCATATGCTTCGAGAATTACATTTTAGCTTATTCTAATAGTGGAAAGATTCGTTATTTCAGCGCTTCCATGGCTTTCGAAAACAGTTGTTTGTCGTAGCTCTTGGCTTCGATGATCGTAACTTTCATTTTCCTCCTAAACTTGGTTCTTATTGCTCGCCCAACTCTCACTTGCCATGGTTCCTCTACAAAGATTAAACAACGTGCGTATGCTGCTGCTTTCAGGTATTCCGTGATCCGTTTCAGGGCGTTGTTGATCGCCATGTTGGTTGGTGAGAGGGCGCTCTCCGTTTGGGAAAGAGGGTAGACATCGAGTAGTTCTTGAGGGACTACTGCAAATGTGAGCCCGTATGCGCAAATGTGAACATCGCTTCGCCTCTCGAACCTTCGTAGCGAGTTTTGAAGGGTAGAATCCTCTTGGAATGGCTCCAGTTGGGATTCGGGGAAAAGAATCAGTTTCGTGGCGCGAGTCGGTGGACGGTATCTCTCAAGTAGCCGCTTTTGGTAGCGAAGAATTTCTGGGCGGCGTAGGGAGGTCTCAGTGAAGATGAAGGGGCCCTTCTTCTTTCTTACTGGCGTACCTTCCTCCAGATTCTCAGCGTAAGTTAGTAGCCTGTTGAATGCGGTGTGGAGGGCGGGATGAGTTCGCGACCTTGTTTCAACGAGTTCCCAGAGCCTTCCGTCAACTATGGCCTGCTTGATGGTTTGCAGCTCGCCCAAGCACGTGTGTAGGTTATGGGATGCCAGGAAACGATCCCGATCCATCAGGAGAAACTTCTTGACCTGATCAGGAGTTTTCTTATGGCAGGCGGGACAGCTGCAGGGGAAATATTCCAAATCCTCAATCTTTGCTGTACCTTGCGTGGTCATGTAACGCCCGTTCCGAGCAAAGAGCGCATAGGAGGCGGAATCGAAGATGTCACAACCTAACGCCACCGCCAATGAAAACATCATGGGATGGCCCGCCCCGAACAAGTGAAATGGCCTGTCTGGTGGCAAATTCATCTTTGCGGCCATTACCATATCGACCAAGACGTCGTACCGATATTGTTGCATAACCGGAGTTGGGCTTCCGAGGGCGTAAATCTGAAAATCCCGCTTCGCCATTTCCTTGGCGGAGTAGGCTACAAGGTCCGGAAAAACGCCTCCCTGGACGGGGCCTACCCAGAGTATGTCCCGCCGCTCGATCACCTTCAATGATTGGTCTGCCCTGCGCAAGGTCTCCTCAACCGTCCACTTGGCTCGGTCCTTGGATGCATCTTGCCCAGTTGGCACGTCGAGTATGACCGCCATATCACTGTCCAAACGTTCCTGAAAGCGGATGATCTCGTTCGGTCGAACTTCCACATCGCCGTACTGAAGAATCTGGTAAGCTCCGGAATCTGTCTCGACCACACCTTCGAAGTTCAGGAGTTGATGTATCTTCGGAACGTCCTTTTCTCCACGAAATTTACGCCACACAAGGTAGGAGTTTGTGATTAGGGCGTCATATCCGAAAGTGTCCTGCAAGGCTTTTGCTGGAATTATCTGAGAATTTGGGTTTACAACAGGCAGAAGTAACGGTGTCTGCAGTGTACCTCTTTTCGTTCGCAGTAGCCCGATTCGGCCTAGAAGATCCTTGCTACGAATCTCAAAGGCCATTCAGAGTCGAGCTTCGCTCATTCAGTTGACTATCGATTTTCTTGGGGTTCGGCTGCTTAGGGTTGGGTTTGGGCTTTAATGAACTCATCGTAAACCTTTTGGACCCTTTCGGCTGCTGGTCCAGTGCCCTCAACTATTCCTTTTTCGGAGACTCGAATTCGATCCATTACGACTATTATTCCGGCCCCTTCGTTCACTCTTACCATTCTGGGAAAAACTCGTTCTAACCTATCCGCTAAGGCTGGTAAGTTGAAAGGCTTCTCGGTGCTGAAAATCTGCAACACAGAATTGCCGTTGACGAAGAGTTTGTTGAGAATTCGGCCCGAGTCATCTCTGGCACCACTTAGGCAGATGTTGAGGGAGTGGGAGTCAACTCCTGAAAGAACACCCGTGTAGGTCTTTCCGTCCGACGTTACGACGGTAATCATCTTTTGGAGCTGGGCTGTAATTTCCTCCATAAACCTGCGATCCGGTAAAGATGACATTGAATTTCGCCCCCACTCATGGCGCGTCAGGTTAGTAACGTTATCGGCGTTCGGCGTTATTGTTAGCATTCGGGTGTTGGGCTTGTGTTTTCGCTTCCTGTAGGACTCGTCTTGCTTCCTTGGGTTTCTCGGAGCGAGCGATGAGTCTCGCGTCCTCTAGGTTGACTCGTCGCCCACAGTATGGACAGGAGCGAGTTTTCTTATCCGAAACAGCGAGAAGAAGGCGGCCGCAGTTCGTACAGGCGACCACGAGGTAATTTTTCTTCGGCTTGGACATCGATCTACCACTCCAAGTATCGGGCCAACGAATGTTCTTTGTCCAATGTCGCAATCCAATCAATTTTTACCCTTTTTTGCGCCGGCTGAATGAGAATTCGCTTTGCAGTAGCCACGCACTTGCTAGCGTTAATGTGAGACGTATCCAGTTGAACTACTCGATTTGACCCAAACCACTTTACTGCATTGATAAGACACACGTCCAGCATTTCTGCCAACACGTTTTCTCGAACTTTACTCTGCTTCCACTTCTTCTTACTTAGACGCCTCTCAAGAATTCTCGGGTGACACCGAAGCACGAAGACGAGTTTCACTAAATCCTTCGGGATTATCCATTCAGTTATGTGCGTATCGACGATTGTCGCGCGCCTTGTCTTCAATAAGAGACGGTTCAAGTTTGCGTATACACGAGCTAAGTTGATCACTCTCGACTCTCTTTCCCGATCAAAGCCTGTGTACAGTTTCTTATCCGAGACAAATTGTGTGAGTGCAACGCAGTCTGCGCCAATTTCTTTTGCGAGCTTCTTAGCGAAAGTTGTTTTCCCTGTTCCCGGAGTTCCGGTGACTATGATTGCTCTGCGCGTCTTTCTAGGCACTTTCATTTTTCTGACCGTGGCCTCGGCTCCTGTTTAGGTAAATATTTCCGAATTCCTTCTTTGATGACCTTGTAAAGTTCTGAGTATGGAAGAGCCTGTATGTCCTTTACGCCTTTTTCGGCGATGTAATTTGAAAGGAAGGCTTGGAACCGCTCCTCTTCCGGGTCGATATTACAAATGTACCGTTCAAACATTCGTACTATTCGTGAGCTTACTCGGGCAAGGTACTCGGAATCAGGTATTGGCAATCGGGCGCACATCTTAGGTTGCGCGGTATACTGGCTCATGCGAATGCGGAATCGAGCGCAGCCAGGTCCGCTTTGTTTAGTTTCCACCCCGCAGCTCCAGCGTTTTCTCTAACGTGATCCAATCGACCTGCTTTAGGTATGGCTACGACAGGGTCTTTCATTATGAGCCAGTTCAATGCAACCTGTGATCTTGTCTTCCCATATTTGGTTGCAATCCTCTCGAGCTCCTGCCAGCGTTCACCAGCTCCTCCTCTTGAAATCTCCCCGCGTCCGACTGGGGAATAGGCGATTATGGTAATGCGCTCTTTTGCGGCGAAGGCAAGCAAATCTTCCTCGACCGACCTATCCAGCAAACTGTATTCGACCTGATTAGAAGCAAGCTCTATTTTGGAAAGTGCTGCTTCGGCTTCACGGGTTTGTTGCACAGAGAAGTTACTCACCCCGACATGGCGCACTTTACCTTTCGCAACGAGGCGTTCCATCGCCCTCATGGTTTCCGCTATAGGGATGCTCGGATTTGGCCAATGCACTTGGTACAGGTCTATGTAACTTGTCTGGAGGCGTTTTAGGCTGGACTCACAAGAACGTAGCACGTGCTCATACGAGAGGTTCTCGGCTGAAACTTTAGTCGCGATGAAAACGCTCTCTCGTTCGTCCGTACTGGCTTGGGCTACAATCTCTTCAGAATGCCCCGCGGCATACACCTCTGCGGTATCTATGAATCGCATTTCCAGTTCCAAACCCAGACGCAACGCCCGCACCGACTCCTCTTCCCCTCCGAAGAGTTTGTTGCTGAGACCTCCCATACCCCAAGTTCCCAACCCTAACACTGGGATTTTGACGCTGCTCTTCCCGAGTTGCTTGAAATCCATACCGGTCACCCCTACTCCAAATTCTAATAACAACCTCTTTGGTAATGGGGGGCTGATTTAGATTGCGAATCGGAAGTGTGGATGACGCGAAAAGCGTCGTGAGGAAGTACATAATTGGAACTAGGTCTAGGCACGGAAAAATTGCTTCCATAACTATTGAAGAGGAACCCAAAGGCCCAGATGACAAGGGCGTATGGATTGTGAAAGGGACTTTCGTTACGGAAGAGGGCGAGAAAGAAGATTTTACTGCTGCCGTTACGTCCCGGGGCGAAGTAACGATGACCCCACCACCCGCTCCCAAAAGTGGGAAAGCCCCCTCAAAATTCGGCCGGTAAACTAGGGCTGTTTCCTTAAGAGTGAGCAAGCGCCTAAGCTATAATGGAGCTTTATCATTGCCATACATGCGATCGAAACCCAAACCAAAACCGCCAGCCTATTGGACCAAGGGCACGGTCACCTGGTACAGCCGTTACAATAGTGACGGTAGGCAGGAAACCTAAATTCTGAAAGTCCGCGTCCCCTGCCGGAAACCTTGAACACATGCTCCTTTACGATCGAAAAAACCGCCGCATACGCCGAAGTTTTCTCTGCGCTTAGCGTTTCTTGCTTCTTCTGTCGGACCTGTAGATAGCTATGAACAGCACGAACAATATCAGGCCAAGTAGATGGGCTAATTCACAGTCTGAGCATATGGCGTGTATTATGGCAAGTTGAATGTAGTCCAAGTAGATAATCGCGGGGACGCATAGCGCTCCCACGGCGAAGCCGACCGTTGACGCCCTTCGAAAGCCGTATGCCCTCATTCCAGCTAGCAAGGTTAACAGCGAAAACCATCCAACCGCAAGGAGGTGAATTGGGATGCTGTAGAAATAGGAGAAGGACGTTTGAAATACAGCTGGACATTGCGAACCTAGGATGCATGCTGTTAGCGCATTGGCGGATATGTACCATTGAAGCAAGTACCAACTCCAATATGCGCCAATTACCCCTACCACAATGGCTCCAATCACAGCATGTTTCAACATTTTGCTCACTAGAGTAACTGATCGTTTGCCAACTGAGATTCCTTTTGTGTTGAGTTGCTCAGCTGGCGTTGATAGCGTTGTTGATGGCGGCCGTTAAGGTGTCTTCGGTTTGTTCGCCCTGAAAAGATGAGAAAACTGCACCGCTCTTGGCGATGATGAAGAAGGTTGGAGTCGAATTAACTCCATACTCAGTATTCATCACAGTGCCCGAGGAATCGTAGACATACGTCCACCCTGACCCATAGGTGCTAATGAATCCTGCAGCGTCTTTGGCCGATGCTGGAGTCCCATTCGGACCATTCCATGGTCCGGCAACTGATAAGAAGACAACATTTGGGTTGTTTTGATATTTGGTGTACATATCCTCCAGCATCGGAGCCATATGTTGGCAGTGTGGGCACCAAGGTTCCATGAACTCGAGGAACACAACTTTACCTCGGAAGGATGAGAGGCTAATCTGGCCGGTTAGATAATTCGGGCCATTAGGACTAACTACGGGGAGGGTGAAATCTGGGGCTAATGAACCACTAGACGACGCAGTAGTCGCAGTGGGCTGAGGGGCCGGTGCGGAGGGTTGTACAACAGAATAGACTACCCAAACGGCGACAATTAGTATGATAGGTATGGCGATTTTCTCAGCCCTACTCAGGTGCATACGGTCACCCTTTCGGTTTTCCTTCGCTGTGGGACGGCTCAAGTTTTCTTCTCCTATGTGTGAGTACGCATTTCGCGGAGTATGCTTAAGGTTTTCTCTCGAAGGCCGACTTAGCTTAATCCTCTCATCTCCATCAAACCTTGCTATGCAGTAGCCTAGAAAATAGCGCCTCAATGAATTATCATCAGTTGGGCCAAGAGACAGTTCCTGAAGAGGCGGGCTGGTCGCTTAGAAGGCTGGAAGAGTAAAATGTGTAATTGCTAAGAGGGCTTCATCACTCAGAGCAAGATCCCTAACCCTGGTGAATGGATAATTGGCGCCAACCGCCGCCCGTCTTAATATGAAACTTGCCGCCCTTGCTCTGTCCTCTCGTGTTCTCGTATTCGGCATCGCCGTAGCTGCAAGGAACACGTTGCCCATGCGTCCCTGCACGCATTGTTGGGATATTGGTGTTCCATTTTTAGACCTCTTCTCGCGTTGGGATAGTGCCTACTACGCCAACATTGCAATGTTTGGATACCCACATCAAATCACCGCCAGATGGGCCTTTTTTCCGGGTTACCCGATTCTAATAGGATTGCTCGGACGATTTCTCACAATCACGGTCCAACTGAGGCTCATTCCTGCAGTCTACCTGGCCGGTTTTCTGGTAAGTAACGTCACATTCTTCGGAGCAGTCTATTATCTGAGCAGATTTTCCGTTATGACTCTGAATAATAGGAGATTAGCATACATATCTGCGGCTCTTCTTGCTTTTTACCCGGCAGGAGTTTTTCTTTCCGCCGTCTATTCTGACTCGTTGTTTCTGCTACTCACAATTAGTTCACTGTACTACTGCTGGAGGGATAATCTTGGCAGGAGTGCAGTGCTTGGTTTTCTTGCTTCCTTGACTAGACCGGTGGGAGTTCTTCTCGTAGCGCCAATCGTGTATAGACTTCTGCAAGACTCATCTCGCCGGAACGCTGTTCGCTCCTATTTACCCATAGTAGGAATCATGCTCGGTTTTCTGAGTTTTGTTGCGTACAGTCAACTTATGACTGGAACTATGTTCGCTAGCTCGATAGCTGAACGCTCATTCTGGTTGGTCTACTTCAACCCATATGATCGGCTCATGGGAGATCTGCGTGAGATACTCGCTAACCCGATAATACTGCCATACTTGGTACTGAGCCTCAGTGCTGTAGTGACATATATTCAGAGAGTGAAAAACAGAGATGAAACCGCGATCGGTCTATACGCTGTTTGCCTCCTTGCAGCTTATCTGATCTCCCCCTTAGATTCCTTTCCTCGCTACTCGATCACACTATTGCCGATGTACTGGAGTTTTTCGAGATGGTCGGAGCACTCCGCTGCAAGAGTTCTGATTTGCACTCTCTTTCTCATTCTGTTGGTCATAGGGACCGCCTTGTTTGTAAACTGGTACAGGTTCTACTAACGTCCCAACGCAATGTAGACCCATTGCTAGAAGACTAAGAGGCGCGATAAACTCCAGAAAAGAATTGTTCTCCAAATTCCTAAGCTTCAACGATGCTCTTCAAAAAACCATCGTTTCAGCCTAGCGCGACCCAAAGCGTTATGTATCTACGTCTTTTCGACGGGAGCGACCTGAATGAGAATATCCTTGGCGTTTTTGTTGGTTTCACTTGCGATCCTCACAGCAGTCTCCCAAGTCGCTAGTCCTTCCGTGTACCATCCTTCTGTTGTCGCCGACAATCAAAACGACAGCCCTTTTGTTGTTCCCGTCAAAATTGACACTTACGGTGACGCATGGAGTGGGTATCTCGCATTTGGATTGTGGCAGTTTAATTCAACGGACTTAAGCGTGCTGCATAGTTACTTGGTCGTGATGAACACTAAAGGCCAACTGCTCGATATCCGGAGGTCTAATGAAATCCCAAGTTATTGGCCTGTCAAATACATTTCATCGGACACCTTAATGTTCATGGGAGAACCAGATTCGCTGGCTACGCATTTCTGGAATATGAAGACGAACAAGACAACTGATTTCCCAAACGTCTGGGGGCATCATGATATCATCTTCAACCCGTCCACGGGGACCTTCCTTACACTCAGAGACTACGTGAGGGTGATTGACGGAAGGAATGTTCTGATGGATAAGATAGTAGAGCTTAACGCGGCCGGAGACGTCCTGTGGACCTGGGACACCTATTCGGACGGTCATTTCAGTCTCAATGACGAGTGCCCATGCAACGACACTACTGGTGCATCGTCCGGGTATCTTCCAGGCCAAACCTTGATAGACCTAACCCATTCGAATAGCCTTCAATGGATCTTCGATGAGAACGTGATTTACGTCAATATGCGAGCATTGAACACTTTCTGCAAGATCAACAAGACAACGAGTCAGACGATCTGGTGTCTGGGCGAACACGGCAACTTCACTCTCTACGACGCGAACGGGAAAAGAGTCCCCAGCCTATGGTATCATTCCCATGATGTGGAGGAAGTACAACCCGGCATCTTCTCGATGTTCGATAATGATTATCACAACACAACTAGGCCCTGCCAGCAAACCCTCAATGGAACGATATCGCATAGCCGGATGCTGGAAGTCGCCGTGAACGAGCAGAACATGACTGCTCGAGTAAGCTGGAGCTGGACGGCTCCAAGTGCGTATTGGACTCCATATTGGGGTAAGGAGGACAGGCTCACCAACGGAGACAGACTAGGAACCTTCGGCTCCCAAAGCCACTACGTTCCCAATAGTTCAGGAGCAGTATTAGTTGAGGTGAACCCAAAAGGCGAACTGGTGAGATCGTATACGTTTCCATACGGGTGGGGAATATATCGCGTCGAAGAAATAAATCTGCAAACCCTCAACGACTATGATGGTAAATGGCATTCAAATGACTTCAACGTCAACCTCGCAACAATCAACGCCATTGGCGGGGCAACGGATATTTATTACAAAATAAATGACGGCTCAATTCTGAACGTAGACAAGAACGGACAGCCACGGATCACTATGCCCGGCGGCAACAACACTCTGGAGTACTGGAGCGTAGATAATGCTGGAATTGAGGAGATCCCTCACAAGATGCTTATTGGGATAGGACTGAATGAAACGTCGCCAGCCAATTCGAGTTTTACAGCGAACGAACAGCAGCTAGGATACGCGATAGTTTTCTCATTGATAGTCATCGTATTTGCAGTTGTCTTGAGCTTAAGAAGAATGAGGAAACGCGGTCAACGTCACTGATGATCTTGTCTTTGCTGTTCTCAGAGTAGCTTGCGCTGGCTAGGTAGCTTTTGAACCCGCTGGGGATGAGGAAGTTGCAGCGCTTTGATAGCGCTTTGGTAGAGCTTGGGTTTTGACGCTGGCTTTGATGGTGCTGGGGGGATCCTTGGCGGCTCATCCATAGGGAGTGCTCTAGGATGGTTGCGGTGGTGCGGGGGAGGGGACGTTCGCCGACTGGCACCGTCCCCCCAGTACGGGGGGTCCCGTTGTTTTTACGGTGGGTCGGATTCGAACCCCTGAACCCCTACGGGACAGGGTCCTAAGCCCTCCGCGCATATGCGAATGCTCTGCGCCTTTGACCTGGCCTCACCCCTTCAGTATGCCTGAAGGTTTGGCAACCCCCGCGAGGCAAGCATCAATACTAAAGCAAATAGATTAGAGTATCCCAACCTCAGAGCAGGCGAACTACGAGTCTGGGCAACCCAAAGTTCACCTATGCCTCTTGTAGTCTCTTTCAAGTGCGGCAGCGTACTTGTCCCAAATTCTGTGGACGTCACTGAGGTATTCTGCTTTTCCCGGGTAATTTCGAATCTTCCAAGATTCCACAAACGTCATCTCCAACCTGGTCTTTCGAGGGCCTAGGCTTGTTAGGTGATACTCACCGATCGTGTCGTCTTCGTCTCCTCTGGAGTCAAGGTACCAAGCCTTCGGCGGTTTCAGGGTGACAATGTTCACCGCGTTCATCGTCTTCTCACCGCTACTGTAACGAATAGTGTAAATCACTCTCTCCATGGTTTTCTCTAAGATTGACCTCTTGTTCTTCGAACCAGTCATTCTAGGATCGTTCTCTCGGTAGTCCGTGCACCATTTGAACGCAAAAGAAAGCGGCGCATTGAGCACCTTGGAAACGTGATACGTTCGAACAGTTGGCTTCGCGACCGTCAGACTCCACCTAGCTGGCCCGCGCCATGCGGCTTGCCATCATATAGGTTAGTAACCCTCGCGAACAGGCTCTGGTCGCCTAAGCAATCACGAGGAAGAAAAACAATAGGACTATGATAATTCTGTAGATTCCGAATGGCATGAAGCTATGTTTCCTTATGAAATTCAGGAACAGCCTAATCACGACCAGGGCAACAAGGAAGGAGGTTACGAATCCGACCACGAGTAGGTTGATTTCTCCTGGTGAAAAGGCATTGTATGAGTTTAGGAGGTCGAATCCTGAAGCTGCAATCATGGTCGGAACAGCAAGCAAGAAGGAGAAGAGAGCAATCGTCTCCCTCTTCATGCCCAAAAACAGTCCGCCAGAGATCGTTGCTGTTGACCTCGAGACACCGGGAATCACTGAAACCGTCTGAAAGAGGCCGATCAGCAGGCAATGCCTGTAGGGCATCTTCGCAATCTCATCAATATGCGTCCGCTCTTTGTAACGCCATTCGAACAAGATGATGAAGATTCCCCCAAAGAGCAGAGCCCACAAAACAATCTGCACATTTCCGAACAACACGTCCTTGAAGAATCGGTAGATGATGAGCCCCACGATTCCAGTCGGAATGAAAGCCACTGCTAGTCGTTTGAGAATATCCATGTTCAGGAATAATCTCCAGTACAACGCGACAACCGCTAAAATTGAACCGAACTCCAGTACCAACTCGAAACTCTTCACAAACGGTGATTGCGCTACGTGGAGAAGCGCGGCCGCCAAGATTGTGTGACCCGTTGAGGAAACTGGCAGGAACTCTGTAATTCCTTCGACAACGGCCAATATGATAGCGGTCAGGTAATCCATTCCCAGCGCACCTCAGCGAAACGGTATTGCCAATTCTTTGGGTTCGGTCGGTTTCTCGTCTAACAGTAGATTAGGATTCCGGTTACAGCATTTAGTTTACAAAATCAGAACCGAGCTTGGGATTCGATGAGAAAACTTCGAAGCAACGCTTAATTTCGACGGCCTTTTCCACAAAACTCCGATCGAAACATTGGAAGTAGAAATCGACAAGCAAACCGCGTTGGTGGTCGTGGATGTTCAAAATGATTTCTGCCCAGGCGGAGCCTTGCCCGTAAAGGATGGCAATAAGGTGATCCCGATCTTGAACAAGTACATTGAAAGGTTTAGGAAGATTGGCGCGCCGATACTTTTCACTAGGGATTGGCACCCGCCGGACCACAGCTCCTTCAAGGCTCAGGGAGGACCATGGCCTCCACATTGCGTCCAAAACAGCGACGGCGCAAGATTCCACGCCGACCTCCACATCCCGACTGAGGGTGAGGTTATTTCGAAAGCGGACAAGAAGGATGAGGCGTACTCGTTCTTCGAAGGTACCGACTTGGCCCGGAAACTTAAGGAACGCGGGATCAGGCGGCTACTCGTAGGTGGCCTAGCCACTGATTATTGCGTGAAAGAAACCGTGTCGGATGGGCTGAAGTACGGTTTCGAAGTCTTCCACCTCGACGACGCTTCAAAAGGGGTGAACGTGAACCTTGGCGACTCTGAACGTGCCTTGCAGGAGATGGTTGCTATGGGAGCGAAGAGAATTAAACTTCAAGACCTGACTGCAAACGGCGAGGTTACCGTTCGCAGAACTCCAAAGTAGCTAGAGGTCGAACTCCGCCTTATTCTATCCAGGGAAAAAGTACGGCAAGCTCTGTGCTGGCGCCGGTGC